>NZ_CABVPR010000165.1 GCF_902499135.1 Burkholderia dolosa | reverse complement strand
GACCTGACGGGCGCGGTGATTGCCAGCACAGCCGATCCGTCGAAAAACTCATTGACGACCGGGACGCTGACCTATCGCGATATCGAGAACCATTCGACGTACAGCGCGGATAGCAGCGGCTTTAGCGCGGGCGCTGGCGTCGGCGTAACCGGCAAGGCAATCGGACCGGGGTCGGTCAGCGGTGCAGGCGGCGTGACGCCGATGATTTCGCAGTCGGATAGCGGTAGTGAGAACGCGACTACACGAAGCGGCGTGAGCGCAGGCACGATCAACATCACGAATCCAACCGGCCAGACGCAGGACTTGGCGAACCTGAATCGCGATACGTCGAACCTGAACGGAACAGTATCGAAAACGCCGGACGTACAGAATCTGCTGGATAAGCAAGCTGACACGATGAATGCGGCGCAAGCGGCCGGTCAGGTGGTCGCGCAAGGCATCGGCGCTTACGCAGATATGAAGCAGAAGGAAGCCCAACACGCGGCCGATGCGGCCAAGCTGGCGGGCGA
>NZ_CABVPR010000164.1 GCF_902499135.1 Burkholderia dolosa | reverse complement strand
GTAAAGCAGCGCGAACTGAGTCATGGCGCTCTTCCAATCGTGCCGGGAACCGGTCCACTTGGCCACGACGTTGCGCAACGCCAGCCAGATCAGTTTGAGCGCGGCCTCGTCCGACGGGAAGTGGCCGCGCGCCTTGATGATCTTCCGAAGCTGCATGTGCAGCGATTCGATCGCGTTGGTCGTATAGACGATTTTCCGGATGTCGGGCGCGAAGGCATAGAACGGAATCACCTGGTCCCAGGCTCGGCGCCAGAGTGCGGCAATCGGGGGATATTTCGTACCCCACGGGCTCGTATCGAACGCATCCAGCGCCACGGCAGCCGCTTCGGCCGACGGTGCCCGATAGACCTCCTTGAGCGCCGCCGCGACCGGTTTCCGGTCTTTCCAGCTCGCGAAGTCCAGCGAGTTCCGGATCAGATGCACGATGCAGGTCTGGACCGTCGTTTCCGGGAACACCGTGTTGATCGCTTCCGGGAAGCCCTTCAGGCCGTCGACCACGGCGATCAGGATGTCCTGCACGCCGCGCAGCTTCAG
>NZ_CABVPR010000163.1 GCF_902499135.1 Burkholderia dolosa | reverse complement strand
CGCTGCTTTACCCGGAACGATTCAACATTGGAGTCTGAATCTCAACCCGCCTCACACACGGAATTCCGGATACCTCCAGGAAATACAGTGCTGCCCCGCCGGCGCCCCCCTCCACGTAGCAGTCATGCGCCGGAAAGCGCGGGATGAGATGGTCCTATCGCTATCGTAGTCAAGGGTACCGAGCGCTTGCTGCCGTTCTTCGTCTTCTCAAGCGCCACCGCCCGTCGACCGGCGTCGAACTGGCCTATCTCCAACGTGTACATTTCCCGCATCCGCATGGCGGACTCGATGCCGAGCTCGAAGAGGAACACCAGCGCCGGCCGATACGGAAGATCGAATGCACGCTCGCGGCCGTTCGGCTTCCCGCCGCCATCAGCCGTCGAATCTCGGCCAGCTCGACTTCGCTCGGTCGCCGATCGCGGTGGACGTCGTCTTTCGCGTCGACGTCCTGTGCCTCTACGTAAGCGTGTCCCCAGCACCGTCTCGACGATGTGAAAGGAAGTTGCCAGAGTAGTCCCCACCAAAGTAGTGGGGAC
>NZ_CABVPR010000162.1 GCF_902499135.1 Burkholderia dolosa | reverse complement strand
TGACCTTCCCCCTCCAAAGTATCCCACTGTAAAGTTAGTGGCGAGGCCGCAGGAGAAACCTTGTCATGAAGAAATCGCGGTTCAGCGAAGAGCAGATTATCGGCGTGCTGAAGGAGGCCGACGCAGGCATGAAGGTCGCGGACCTGTGCCGCAAGCACGGCATATCGGATGCGACGTTCTATAACTGGCGTAGCCGTTACGGCGGCATGGATGTGTCGGAAGCGCGACGATTGCGACAACTGGAGGAAGAAAATCAGCGGCTCAAGCGGCTGGTGGCCGACCAGGCGCTGGACATCCAGGTTCTGAAGGACGTTCTCGGAAAAAAGTGAGTTCGCCCGCGCAGCGCCGAGAAGTTGTGCAGCAGGTGATTGACCAGCACGACTATTCGGAGCGCCGGGCGTGCGCGCTCATTGGCCTGAATCGCCGAACGTTCTGGCGGACGGCGCCGCCTGACGCCGACTACGAAGTGCGGCAACGGCTGCGCGAGCTGGCACAGGAGCGGCCACGGTTTGGCTCACCCCGCCTGCATGTCTTGC
>NZ_CABVPR010000161.1 GCF_902499135.1 Burkholderia dolosa | reverse complement strand
GCCGGTTCTCTTTCGAGCACTCCCGAATCTCTTCAGGATTCCGACCATGTCAAGGGTAGGTAAGGTTTTTCGCGTTGCATCGAATTAATCCACATCATCCACCGCTTGTGCGGGTCCCCGTCAATTCCTTTGAGTTTTAATCTTGCGACCGTACTCCCCAGGCGGTCAACTTCACGCGTTAGCTACGTTACTAAGGAAATGAATCCCCAACAACTAGTTGACATCGTTTAGGGCGTGGACTACCAGGGTATCTAATCCTGTTTGCTCCCCACGCTTTCGTGCATGAGCGTCAGTATTGGCCCAGGGGGCTGCCTTCGCCATCGGTATTCCTCCACATCTCTACGCATTTCACTGCTACACGTGGAATTCTACCCCCCTCTGCCATACTCTAGCCCGCCAGTCACCAATGCAGTTCCCAGGTTGAGCCCGGGGATTTCACATCGGTCTTAGCGAACCGCCTGCGCACGCTTTACGCCCAGTAATTCCGATTAACGCTCGCACCCTACGTATTACCGCGGCTGCTGGCACGTAGTTAGCCGGTGCTTATTCTTCCGGTACCGTCATCCCCCGGCTGTATTAGAGCCA
>NZ_CABVPR010000160.1 GCF_902499135.1 Burkholderia dolosa | reverse complement strand
CTAGTCAGTATGACTCCCGCGGGGCAAAGGCTGGCCTGCCGTGAGGAATCAAGCGCGGGTTAGCATTGCTGCCAGAGCCGCACGGTGCGGACAGGGCCGCACCTGGCGATTTCCGGCACGGAGGCCAGCATGGAACACGATAGCACGCTGTACGTCGGGCTCGATGTCCATAAGGAGTCGATCACGGCCGCCTATGCGTTCGGCATGGGCGAGGTTGAACTGCTCGGCAAGGTTGGCACCACGAAGACGGATATCGATCGCTTATGCAAGCGCCTGCAATCGAAGGCGTCGCGTATCTGTATTGTCTATGAGGCGGGCCCATGTGGTTACGGACTTTACCGTCAACTTCAGCAGAAGGGAATCGACTGCATGGTGTGTGCACCGTCTCTGATTCCAAGGAAGCCGGGGGAACGCGTAAAGACCGATCGGCGTGACGCGATCAAACTGGTGCGTTCTCTCAGGGCTGGCGACCTGTCGGAGGTCTTTGTCCCTACCGTCGAAGACGAAGCCTTTCGCGATCTGGCACGGGCATGGGTGAGTGCCAAGGATGATCTGAAGCGTGCGCGGCAGCGGCTGAAGTCCTTTCTGCTTTCGCATGGGGTCAGCTATACCGGCCGCGCCGACTGGAGGGCAGCACACCGGC
>NZ_CABVPR010000159.1 GCF_902499135.1 Burkholderia dolosa | reverse complement strand
GAGCCCGAGCGGCCGAGCAGCCCGACGATCTCGCCTTCGCGCAGCGACAGGTTCGCATCGTCGAGCACGAGCAGTTCGCCCTGCGTCTTGTTGAAGCCGCGGCTCACGTGCTCGACACGCAGGATTTCGTCGCCGACGCGCGGCGGCTGGGACGTCTGGATGGGGGCGTTTACAGCATTCGGATTGTGCATCGCGTTTCGCTCTCGATCGGTCTCAGTCGAGCCGCAGCTTCGCTTCGGCGAAGGCATACAGCGGGCGCCACAGCAGGCGGTTGAACAGGGTCACGAACAGGGACATCACCGCGATGCCCAGGATGATCTTCGGAAAGTCGCCGGCCGCCGTGGTCTGCGCGATATACGCGCCGAGGCCGTGCGCTTCGATCCGGGTCGTGCCCCATTGAACGGCTTCGGACACGATGCTCGCGTTCCATGCGCCGCCCGACGCGGTGATCGCGCCGGTCACGTAATACGGGAAGATGCCGGGCAGGATCGCCTGGCGCCACCACTGCCAGCCGCGGATCCGGAAGTTCGTCGCCGCTTCGCGATAGTCGTTCGGATAGGACGTCGCGCCCGCGATCACGTTGAACAGGATATACCACTGCGTACCGAGCACGATCAGCGGCGACAGCCAGATGTCCGCATTCAGGTTGAAGCGCGCGATCACGA
>NZ_CABVPR010000158.1 GCF_902499135.1 Burkholderia dolosa | reverse complement strand
GCGCCTGCGCCCGCCGCGGCCGCGTCGCCGCGCGCGCCCGCGCGGGCCGTGCCCGCCTACGGAGACCGCGGATGAGCGCCCTGCCGATCGCGGCCAACCGCTACTTCGACAACCACTTCGAACGCCCCGGCGTGAAGCTGCTGCCGAACGAGTTCTACACGACGTCCGAGGACATGGTGCTGATGACCGTGCTCGGCTCGTGCGTCGCCGCATGCCTGCACGATCCGTTCGCGGGCATCGGCGGGATGAACCACTTCATGCTGCCCGACGACGGCGCCGATCCGGGCGCGGCCGCGTCGGAGTCGATGCGCTACGGCGCATATGCAATGGAAGTGCTGATCAACGAACTGATCAAGGCGGGCGGGCGGCGCGAGCGCTTCGAGGCGAAGGTGTTCGGCGGCGCGGCGGTGCTGGCCGGGATGACGACGATCAACATCGGCGACCGCAACGCGGATTTCGTGCGCCGCTATCTCGCGCTCGAGCGCATCCGCATCACCGCGGAGGACCTGCAGGGCGTGCATCCGCGCAAGGTCGCGTTCATGCCGCACACCGGGCGCGCGATGGTGAAGAAGCTGCGGCTGCAGGTGCCGGGCGTCGCCGAGCGCGAAGCCGCGCTCGCGCGCGAGGCCGAGCGTGCGGCGCGGCCGCGCGCGCACGTCGAGCTGTTTCCGGCGAAACGGCCG
>NZ_CABVPR010000157.1 GCF_902499135.1 Burkholderia dolosa | reverse complement strand
AATCTGGCGTCCCCTAGGGGATTCGAACCCCTGTACTCACCGTGAAAGGGTGATGTCCTAGGCCTCTAGACGAAGGGGACAACGTACTGCTTACATCTTTAATGCAAAAGCCCGTTCAAAACGTTTTGAACGGGCTTCGTTCTGGCGGAGCGGACGGGGCTCGAACCCGCGACCCCCGGCGTGACAGGCCGGTATTCTAACCAACTGAACTACCGCTCCAGCTTTCTGCACCGTCACTTGCAGGACATCGTTCACGTCTGCAAGTGTCGCGACACTTCGTACTGCAATGAAACGCCGCTGAATCTGGCGTCCCCTAGGGGATTCGAACCCCTGTACTCACCGTGAAAGGGTGATGTCCTAGGCCTCTAGACGAAGGGGACAACGTACTGCTTACACCTTTAATACAAAAGCCCGCTCAAAGACGTCTTGAACGGGCTTCGTTCTGGCGGAGCGGACGGGACTCGAACCCGCGACCCCCGGCGTGACAGGCCGGTATTCTAACCGACTGAACTACCGCTCCAACTTTCTGCACCGTTACCTGCAGAACGTCGGTTTCGTCCTGCAAGCGTCGCGACACTTCCTGCTGCAATGAAACGCCGCTGAATCTGGCGTCCCCTAGGGGATTCGAACCCCTGTACTCACCGTGAAAGGGTGATGTCCTAGGCCTCTAGACGAAGGGGACAA
>NZ_CABVPR010000156.1 GCF_902499135.1 Burkholderia dolosa | reverse complement strand
GGCCAGCCGGGGCTGGGTTCTGTATTGAACAGGACTCAGCCCTTTTAGCTTCAGCCGGATACGTTCGTGGTTGTAGTGCTGGATTCCAGCCTGCAATTGTTCGACGCTGTCGAACTCGTTCAGGTAGAAGAACTCGGCCTTGAGGGTACCAAAGAAGCTCTCTATGGCGGCGTTGTCCAGGCAGTTGCCTTTGCGTGACATGCTCTGGCGAACGGCGCGCTGATCCAGCAAGCGACGATAGGCTGGCATCTGATACTGCCAGCCCTGATCGGAGTGCAGCAACGGACGTTCGCCGCGCGTCAGCCTTGAGAAGGCCTTCTTGAGCATGCTGCTGATCAAATCGAAGCTCGCTCGGGTAGCACTGTGCCAGGCGATGATTTCGCCGTTATACAAGTCCATCACCGGTGACAGGTAAAGCTTCTGGCCTTTCACGTTGAATTCCGTGACGTCGGTCACCCATTTCTGGTTGAGGCGTTCCGCCTTGAACTGCCGGTTGAGCAAGTTCGGCGCGACACAACCCACCATTCCCCGCCAGGAACGGTACTTCTTCGCTCGCACCAGCGACTTCAAGCCGAGTTGAAGCATCAGGCGCCGGACCAGCTTGTGGTTGACCGGTGCCCCCGCTTGCCGGATGACCGCCGTGATGCGCCGGTAGCCATAACGGCCCCGGTGACATTCATAGATCGTCCGGATGC
>NZ_CABVPR010000155.1 GCF_902499135.1 Burkholderia dolosa | reverse complement strand
GGTTTTCTTTCCGGACAAAAGTGCTTTACAACCCGAAGGCCTTCTTCACACACGCGGCATTGCTGGATCAGGCTTGCGCCCATTGTCCAAAATTCCCCACTGCTGCCTCCCGTAGGAGTCTGGGCCGTGTCTCAGTCCCAGTGTGGCTGGTCGTCCTCTCAGACCAGCTACTGATCGTCGCCTTGGTAGGCCTTTACCCCACCAACTAGCTAATCAGCCATCGGCCAACCCTATAGCGCGAGGCCCGAAGGTCCCCCGCTTTCATCCGTGGATCGTATGCGGTATTAATCCGGCTTTCGCCGGGCTATCCCCCACTACAGGACATGTTCCGATGTATTACTCACCCGTTCGCCACTCGCCACCAGGTGCAAGCACCCGTGCTGCCGTTCGACTTGCATGTGTAAGGCATGCCGCCAGCGTTCAATCTGAGCCAGGATCAAACTCTTCAGTTCAAACCTGTTACTGTTTTCGGTTCCGTAGAACCGGTCGCTCACTCAAAGCTGACAGGTATATGAATCTCTTCATAAACCTGACTTACTTTAGTGTGAGACTCTTGATACTTTTGCTATCCGATTCGAAAACCGGTTCGCTTCCATCAAGCGCCCACACTTATCGGCTGTTAGTTTTTAAAGAGCATGTCCGCGCAAGACCTTGTCTTCGCAGCGCTGCGTTTTCAGCAGCAGAGAAGCGAGATTATGAACCCCGTTTCACAACTCGTCAACAACTTTTTTACCGCTGCGTCGTGACCATCGTGTCGGCTTCGGGGCTCCGCGTGGCCGCTACTACATGACC
>NZ_CABVPR010000154.1 GCF_902499135.1 Burkholderia dolosa | reverse complement strand
CAGCCCAAAACGGCGGCACCCGTCCATGGCAGCCGCCACGCGAAGCCGGTATTCAACGACGCCGGCACACCGGTATGGGTCGATGCGAGTCTCGCCAATACGACGACCCATGCAATCGTGTCGGGCTGGAAGGATTTCCCGCTGAACGTCTCGAATGCGAAAGGGCCGGGCGCGGACTTCCGCGACGTGTTCCGCATTGCCGAACTGAACAAGAACAGCGCAAAGGACGACAAGGGTCGGCGCTGGTATTACGTGACGATCGGCACCAAGGACGGCGGCACGCGCGAAGGCTGGGTGTGCGAGCAGGACCATCCGCTCGTGCGCACGTGCGGGCCGTGGGACTGGCCGGGCTTCGAACTCGTCGACAACAGCAGCATCAAGCCGCTCGATATGCTCAAGCGCTACATCTACGTGGCCGAGCAGTTCCTGGTCGACGAAGACAGAACCGAATTCGAGACGAGTGCGGCGACCGTCAACGGCAGCGCGCTGATCACGAAGCTGGAGAAGGCGATTGACGCGAACCATGACGGGAAGGTCACCGCGCAGGAACTGAAGCGCGCGCAGGAAACCCGCTGGACAGCGCAAGCGCTGTCCCATATCGTCGTGCGCTGCGAGAGCGAATGGGGCGGCGGCCTGGGTAAGTGGGAAGCGCTGTCGCCGCTGATGAAGAAACTGCTGTGGCTGTGGAAGGCCGAGATCGAGCGCATCGGCAAATTACAGTGGTGGGAGCAGGTGACGAGCGTCGAAGGCTTCCCGAAGGAGCCCAATCCTTGGCATTTTCATCCGGTGGGGATTGTTGGGAATTT
>NZ_CABVPR010000153.1 GCF_902499135.1 Burkholderia dolosa | reverse complement strand
CTGGCTGAGCACGTTTGCGTTCGACAGCACATGGCAGCAGTTGGCATTCGAAGAGCATCGACGCACGATCGAGGATCGTCTTGCGCAATGCGATCGACTGGAAGCTGCGCTGCGCGAGGCCGTGGTTGCCTGGCGTTTTTATCCGGCAGTACTGGGTCTGCAAACGATGCGCGGCATGCAGTTCACCACGGCGGTCGGCATGCTTGCTGAGTTGGGTGATCTGTCACGCTTCACTCATCCGCGCCAGTTGATGGCGTGGCTGGGGGTAACACCGAGCGAACACTCGTCGGGCGAGAAACGCCGTCAGGGCAGCATCACCAAGAACGGCAACAGTTACGCGAGAAAGCTGCTCGTCGAATCGGCATGGAGTTATCGGCATCCGGCGCGGGTGAGTCCCGAGATTCAGCGCCGCCACGAAGGGATTCCTAAACCCATCGTGGATCGATCTTGGGATGCGCAGGTGCGCCTGTGTCGACGCTATCGAACGCTTGTGGCACGCGGTAAACAGAAGAACATCGCCGTGGTCGCGGTCGCCCGCGAACTAAGCGGGTTTATCTGGGACATTAGCCAACTCGCCATGTCACTTGCGTTGCAACCGCAGAAGCACGCGGCTTGAGCAGGCGAGCGAGAGTCTTTACCCATCAATCAAGGAGTTTCCTGAGGGCGGCGTAGCCCGGCACACGAGTAACCCGCGCCACGGCTACGCAACGGATCCAATTCGATTTGCGTCCCTAGATAGCGGCAGGCTCATCAGGCGGACCTCTGTAATGCGGTAGCCAACCCGCGGATATCAGCGTGATCCACCGTCGAGACGTACTGCTGCGCCGCCCTCAGGAAATTTGAACAATAACGCGTGGAAAACCCGAACACCAATCCCGATTGACAGCGGGAGTCATATCAGCCGT
>NZ_CABVPR010000152.1 GCF_902499135.1 Burkholderia dolosa | reverse complement strand
CGGTCGGATAGCTTACGCGGCACAAAAGCGGACATTTCTATGTAGCTAAAAGCGGACATTACTATCTAGCCACTACAGTCCGATTGGACAATACTTCACTTTATGTACTATTGACACATGCTGATCATTGAAACAGATGACTTTCGACTTCAAATGGAGCCCGTTGCTGCGAGACGCGAGGAACCGGGAGGCCCGTATCTTGAATGGATCGATGTACGAATCCAATTGACGGTACCGGGCATTCAGGCGGAAGGGCAATGGAGTGTGATGCCCGACGAGTTGCGACAATTTCGGCAACAGATTCGATCCATGCAAACGCAGCTTCAATCCGGGCAACGAGCGGATTTAACCGGCGTCGAGCCGGGGTTTGAACTGACATTGCGAACACTCGATCGACGCGCAATCATAGGCGACTGGCGCTTTCAGCCGACCCCTCCCGATGGAGCATGTATCACGGGGCATTGCGGGCTGGATCAGTCCTTCTTGTCCGAGTTGCTACAAGGAATTGAATCCCTTCTATCGTTCAGCGGAACGAGCAATTCACCGTAATCGAGGCCCTCGCGCGCGGAGGCACGCGCCTTGGTCGACACCGTAGTCAGCCAGCCGACGGCTTCGCCGAACGCACAAGCGCGCTCGCCAGCCCGATTGCGTGCCTGGCCATCACACCAAGAAGTGGTGCCGACGTGAACGGCGCGCTGAAGCCTTCGAACCCGACCGTTGCGTGGCAATGCACCGGCCCGCTCGCTCGACAGCGAAGCATCGGCACGATCCGTCCGAAACTCCGCGGCCGATCGCATACGACAACCTCTTGAACGAAGCCGCCGACCGTTAAAGCGCGGCGTTCTTCAACAGCTGCCTAGTGTCCCGTTCCGCTGATTCGCGAACAAAGTCGGTGTAGCTTTTCGAGGATGGAATCGGCAGACGCGGTCCAGA
>NZ_CABVPR010000151.1 GCF_902499135.1 Burkholderia dolosa | reverse complement strand
CGCGGCATCACGATCAACACCGCGCACATCGAGTACGAGACGGCAAACCGTCACTACGCGCACGTTGACTGCCCGGGCCACGCGGACTACGTGAAGAACATGATCACGGGTGCAGCGCAGATGGACGGCGCGATCCTGGTGTGCTCGGCAGCGGACGGCCCGATGCCGCAAACGCGTGAGCACATTCTGCTGGCGCGTCAGGTTGGCGTTCCGTACATCATCGTGTTCCTGAACAAGTGCGACATGGTGGACGACGCGGAACTGCTCGAGCTGGTCGAGATGGAAGTTCGCGAACTGCTGTCGAAGTACGACTTCCCGGGCGACGACACGCCGATCATCAAGGGTTCGGCGAAGCTGGCGCTGGAAGGCGACAAGGGCGAGCTGGGCGAAGTGGCGATCATGAACCTGGCCGACGCGCTGGACACGTACATCCCGACGCCGGAGCGCGCGGTGGACGGTACGTTCCTGATGCCGGTGGAAGACGTGTTCTCGATCTCGGGCCGCGGTACGGTGGTGACGGGTCGTGTCGAGCGCGGCGTGATCAAGGTCGGTGAAGAAATCGAAATCGTCGGTATCAAGCCGACGGTGAAGACGACGTGCACGGGCGTTGAGATGTTCCGCAAGCTGCTGGACCAGGGTCAGGCAGGCGACAACGTCGGTATCCTGCTGCGCGGCACGAAGCGTGAAGACGTGGAGCGCGGCCAGGTTCTGGCCAAGCCGGGTTCGATCACGCCGCACACGCACTTCACGGCTGAAGTGTACGTGCTGAGCAAGGACGAAGGCGGCCGTCACACGCCGTTCTTCAACAACTACCGTCCGCAGTTCTACTTCCGTACGACGGACGTGACGGGCTCGATCGAGCTGCCGAAGGACAAGGAAATGGTGATGCCGGGCGACAACGTGTCGATCACGGTGAAGCTGATCGCGCCGATCGCGATGGAAGAAGGTCTGCGCTTCGCAATCCGCGAAGGCGGCCGTACCGTCGGCGCAGGCGTCGTCGCCAAGATCATCGAGTAA
>NZ_CABVPR010000150.1 GCF_902499135.1 Burkholderia dolosa | reverse complement strand
CTAGTGTCCCGTTCCGCTGATTCGCGAACAAAGTCGGTGTAGCTTTTCGAGGATGGAATCGGCAGACGCGGTCCAGACGAATGGCTTGCAGTTTTCGTTGTAGTGGGAGACGAATTGGTCAATGCGCTTGATCAGTTGTTTGACCGAGCCGAACGAGCCTCTGCGGATCGCCTTATCGGTGATCAACGCAAAGAAGCGTTCGACCTGATTGAGCCACGAACTGTAGGTGGGAATGAAATGCATGTGCCAGCGGGGGCGTGCAGCCAGCCACGCCTTGACCTTCGGATGCTTGTGACTGCCATAGTTGTCGACGATGCAGTGCACGTCGAGTTCGGCCGGCACGGCTTTGTCGATTTCGCGCAGGAACGAAAGGAATTCCTGATGGCGATGACGTGGCTTGCAGGTAGCGAGCACGGCGCCATTGAGCACATTCAGGGCGGCAAACAACGTAGTGGTGCCGTGACGGACGTAATCATGAGTGACGCCTTCGACGTAACCGAAACCCATCGGCAGCATAGGTTGCGTGCGCTCGAGCGCCTGACACTGGCTCTTCTCGTCCACGCACAGCACCAGGGCGTTCTCCGGAGGGCTCAAGTACAAGCCGATCACATCGCGCAGCTTCTCGATGAAGAACTGATCGGTCGAGAGCTTGAAGCTTTCGCTGCGATGCGGCTGCAGCCCCAGCAGCTTGAAGTAACGGTGCACACTCGTTGGCGAGATGGCAGTTTCGGCGGCAATCGTGCGCACGCTCCAGTGAGTGGATCCATCTGCCGGCTTCGTATGCAGGGTCTTATGAATCAGTTGAGCCAGCCGCTCGTCGTCGATCGTGCGTGGTTTGCCGGGACGAACTTCGTCATAGAGTCCGTTGATTCGCTGCTCCAGAAACCGCAGACGCCACTTGCCCACCGTGGCGCGCGTGAGTTGCAGGCGTTGTGCGATTGCGCTGTTGGGTTCGCCGTCAGCAGCCGCCAGCACGATGCGCGCCCGCGCGACCAGCGCAGCCGAAATCGAACGAGAACGTGCTATCGACATCAATTG
>NZ_CABVPR010000149.1 GCF_902499135.1 Burkholderia dolosa | reverse complement strand
TCGATCTCCATCGTGCCCAGGCGGTGACCCGACACGTTCAGCACGTCGTCGATGCGGCCCATGATCGTGAAGTAGCCGGTGTCCTTGTCGCGCACGGTGCCGTCGCCGGCCAGGTACAGCCGGCCGCCGAGCTCGTCCGGGTAGTAGCTCTTCCTGAAGCGCTCGCGGTCGCCCCAGATCGTGCGGATCATCGCCGGCCACGGACGCTTGACGACGAGAATGCCGCCCTGCCCGTTCGGCACGTCCTGTCCGGTCTCGTCGACCACCGCTGCCATGATCCCCGGCAGCGGCAGCGTGCACGAGCCGGGCACGGTCGGCGTCGCGCCGGGCAGCGGCGTGATCATGTGGCCGCCGGTTTCGGTCTGCCACCACGTATCGACGATCGGACAGCGCTCGCCGCCCACGTGCTTGTGGTACCACATCCACGCTTCCGGATTGATCGGCTCGCCCACCGTGCCGATGATGCGCAGGCTCGACAGGTCGTAGCTCTTCGGATGAACGTGGTCGTCGGCTTCGGCCGCCTTGATCAGCGAGCGGATCGCGGTCGGCGCGGTATAGAACACGGTGACCTTGTGGTCGCCGATCATCTTCCAGAAGCGGCCGGCGTCCGGCCAGGTCGGCACGCCCTCGAACACGACCTGCGTGCCGCCGCACGCGAGCGGACCGTACGTGATGTACGTGTGGCCGGTGACCCAGCCGATGTCGGCCGTGCACCAGAACACGTCGGTCGGCTTCCAGTCGAAGGTCCACTTCATCGTCTGCGCGGCCCACAGCAGGTAGCCGCCGGTGCTGTGCTGCACGCCCTTGGGCTTGCCGGTCGAGCCCGACGTGTACAGGATGAACAGCGGATGCTCGGCGCCGACCCATTCGGGCTCGCACGTGTCGGGCTCGGCGGCCGTGAGCTCGTGCATCCACAGGTCGCGCTGCGCGTTCCAGTCGATCTTGCCGCCGGTGCGGCGATAGACGATCACGCTTTTCACCGCGTCGCAGCCGCCCATCGCGAGCGCTTCGTCGGCGATACTCTTGAGCGGCAGCGTCTTGCCGCCGCGCGCCTGCTCGTCGGCGGTCACGAGCGCGACCGC
>NZ_CABVPR010000148.1 GCF_902499135.1 Burkholderia dolosa | reverse complement strand
GTCGTTGTACGAGAAGATCTCGCCGTAACGCCCCCAATCGATCACCGCATCGAGCGTTTCCTCGGCCGCACCGTCCGACAGGAAATCCTCGAGCTCCTGCTCGAAGCGCACGCGCGGCGCGCGATGCCCCGGCCGTTCGTTCAGCACCTTCTTGATCCGCGCGGCAAGCGGCACGTGCTTCAGCAGATGATCGGCGAACATCAGCTTGCGCTCCTGCGTGCCGAACTCCGCGAACACGCGCCCCGGCGGCGTCAGGAACACGTCGCCTTCGCGCACGTCCGCAAAGCCCAGGTACTGCAGCACTTCGGCGATCGGGAACAGATCGTCCACTTCCAGGTGCAGCGTGCGCGCGATTTCCGGCATATCGGCTCGGCCGTGATACGGCGCCATCGCGAGCGTCTCGATCAGGCCGGCCATCAGGTTCGTCGACACGCGCGGCAGCCAGCTGCCCAGCTCCAGCCCCTTCTTCGTCGTCTCGCCGATCTGGCGCGCGGTCATCTTCGCGTAGATGTCGTCGACCAGCTTGCGGAACGTCGGATCGAGCCGGTTGCGCGGATGCTTGAACGGCACCTTGATTTCCGCGATCACGCGGCCCGGATTCGACGACAGCACGAGAATGCGGTCGCACATGAACACCGCTTCCTCGATGTTGTGCGTGACGATCAGCACCGACTTGATCGGCATGCGGCCCTGCGTCCACAGGTCGAGCAGGTCGGTACGCAGCGTCTCGGCAGTCAGCACGTCGAGCGCGGAGAACGGCTCGTCCATCAGCAGGATCGTTGGATCGACGACCAGCGCGCGCGCAAAGCCCACGCGCTGCCGCATGCCGCCGGACAGCTCGCGTGGATACGCGTTCTCGAAGCCGTCGAGGCCGATCAGGTCGATCGCGGCCAGCGCACGCTCGCGCCGCTCGCGCGCGCCGACGCCGAGCGCCTCGAGCCCCGCTTCGACGTTCTGCAGCACGGTCAGCCACGGAAACAGCGCGAACGTCTGGAACACCATCGCGACGCCTTCGGCCGGCCCGCGCAGCGGCTTGCCCAGATACGTGACTTCGCCGCCGGTCGGCTCGATCAGCCCGGCGATGATCCGCAGCAGCGTCGACTTGCC
>NZ_CABVPR010000147.1 GCF_902499135.1 Burkholderia dolosa | reverse complement strand
CGGCCCGCGGCTCGCGAAGCCGGCGGCGCCCGCGCCCGCGGACAAGCCCGCCGCGAAGCCCGCGCTCGTGCGTCCCGCGCTGAACGGCGAGAAGCCGGCCCCGGCGCTGGCCGGCGCGTCCGACGACGACTGGGAGACCTTCTAAGCCATGCAGCCGGCGCGCGCACCGTTTCGATCCGATGCACCCGACGCGTCGCCCCGCGCGGGCGAGCCCGGGCGCGACTTCGCGTTCACGGGCGCGGATTTCGCGCGCATCCGAGCGCTGATCCATCAGCGCGCGGGGATCTCGCTGTCCGAGCACAAGCGCGACATGGCATACAGCCGCCTCGCGCGGCGGCTGCGCGCGCGCGGCCTCGACGCGTTCCGCGACTATCTCGACCTGCTCGAGCAGGAGGACGATCCGCTCGAATGGGAGGCGTTCGTCAACGCGCTGACGACGAACCTCACCGCGTTCTTCCGCGAGTCGCATCACTTCCCGATCCTCGCGGACTTCGTGAAGGGGCGCCCGGCGCCGGTATCGGTGTGGTGCTCGGCCGCATCGACGGGCGAGGAGCCGTACTCGATCGCGATCACGCTGATCGAGGCGCTCGGCGAATCGGCGGCGCGCAGCGCGTCGATTCTCGCGACCGATCTCGACACGCAGGTGCTCGCGAAGGCCGACGCCGGCATCTATACGTACGACCAGGTCAAGCATCTGTCGCCGGAGCGGCTGAAGCGCTTCTTCCTGAAGGGCACGGGTGCGCAGGCGGGCCGCGTGAAGGTGCGGCCCGAGCTGCGCGCGATGATCCGCTTCGAGCAGCTGAACCTGACCGATGCCGACTACGGGATCGCGAAGCCGTTCGACGCAATCTTCTGCCGCAACGTGATGATCTATTTCGACAAGCCGACGCAGGCGCAGGTGCTGTCGCGCTTCGAGCCGCTCGTGAAGCCGGGCGGGCTGCTGTTCGCCGGCCACTCGGAGAACTTCACGTACGTGACGCAGGCATTCCGGCTGCGCGGGCAGACGGTGTACGAGCTGACGCGCGCGCCGAAGGAGACGCCGCGTCCGGCCGGCAATTCCGGCGGCGCAGCGACCCACGCGTCGGCGCACGACCCCGCGCGTGCCGCACGGCCGCGCGGCGCGCCTGCGCCCG
>NZ_CABVPR010000146.1 GCF_902499135.1 Burkholderia dolosa | reverse complement strand
CTTCATGACAAGGTTTCTCCTGCGGCCTCGCCACTAACTTTACAGTGGGATACTTTGGAGGGGGAAGGTCAGAAGACCTGTTAACGAAAAGGCGCAGATCGCTGCCCACCAGATCTCGGTCAGCCCAAGATATCGACTTACACATATCGCCAGAGCTGTAGCGAGAATCGCTTCCGCGCAACTGCGAGATCGTGCCCTGAAACGGCGGCAGGAAAATTCCGCTTTCATGGCGCTGAAAGTGGCGCGCATCGCAAGTGCCAGGCTGTTGCGGATCATCTTGGCTAGTCACAAACAGCAATCGGATTTAGATCACGGACGCCGGCCTTCGAACGTTAGCACGCGGTTTCGAAGTGACGAATGCCAACACACAGCGATACGCTACCGCGGCCACTGCCCGACCGAGCGATGCACTTGACCGAATGAGCGACGTTTGGCGAGATCGAGTTTGATTGCACCATGTCGCGCCCGATGAATCTAACGGCGCTTGCATACGCCGCCAGTTTGCGAGCGGAAATGGCTGCAAATTTCGTCGGAACTCGGAATTTACCAGAACTGCAGCTAACTGGAGGGTGTTAGGCACTTCGTGTAGAACCTGGTACTTGGTCGATTAGAGGTGACCTTGCTTGTTCGGACAGGGTCCCGGGATTTCTAAGTGGAACCGCTGGAGCGTTCATGCTGCGGACAACCGGATCAGGGAGATGGGCAAGCCGTTCATTGACGACGAGTTGTGGAAACTAATCGGGCCACTTCTACCACCTGCCAAGCCCGGCGATTCAAGTACCGGGCCCCAGGCCTGTGCCGAATCGCGCAGCGCTAACGGGCATCGTGTTCGTGCTGAAGACCGGCATTCGCTGGCGCGATCTTCCTGCAGAAATGGGATGTGGCTTGGGCGTGAGTTGCTGGCGGCGGCTGCGAGACTGGCAAGAGGCTGGCGTGTGGGATGCATTGCACGCGTCGCTGCTGACCAAACTACGCGCGGCAAACCAGATCGACTTCTCACGTGTGGTCGTCGACTCGTCGTCGATCACACCTGTCGGCTCGTCAGCGCCCACTTGAACCGGCGCATGAACCCTTCGAGGTGGTGCTGAACGACGCGATACAGATTCACCGGCTCGCCGTTCACGTCGTTGATCGCCTCGACTTGTGCGGGTTGTCGAAGGAAATAGAGCCTATCCGATCTTTTGTGTGTGAGGCATAAACTGATGGCCAAGGAGCCACTTTATGCCACGCAAACGCAAGGA
>NZ_CABVPR010000145.1 GCF_902499135.1 Burkholderia dolosa | reverse complement strand
CGCAGCGCGCTGCCGCCCGTGCCGTTCGCGGCGTTCGCGCCGCGCGACGCGCCGAGCAGCGCCGCGAGCCGTGCGCCGAACATTCCGCGGCGCGCGGCCGACAGCGCGATCACCGCGCAGGTCAGCAGGATCAGCGCGAACACGAGCCAGCCGAGCGGCGAGCGCAGCCGCACGATATCGGACACCGCGCTGCCGATGCCGTCCACGCGCGCGGGGCGCGCGGCGGCCGGCTGCAGGAACAGCGACACGTTGTCGTACTGCAGCCCTTCGATGCTGTGCGCGACGAGATCCTTGACCATCGGCGCCATCGCGCGCAGATCGACGCCCGGCCGGTAGCGGATGTACACCGCGGCCGACGACGGCTTGATCTTGTCCGCGAGCGGATCGTTCTCCGGAATCACGACCTGCACGCGCGCGACCACGACGCCCTCGATGTCCTGCAGCGTGCGCGACAGATCCTGCGACACGCCGTACAGATAGCGCACGCGCTCCTCGGCCGGCGTCGATACGAGCCCCTGCTTCTGGAACAGCTCGCCGAGGCTCGCGTAGCTCGGCTTCGGCAGCCCGTTCGCCTGCAGCACGGTGAGCGCGGACTGCATGTCGCCGTCCGCGACGCTCACCTGCCACGCGTTGCGGTCCGACGCGTCGCGCGCGTCGTTGTCCTTCGACGCGCTGATGCCCGCGTCGCCGAGCACCGCGATCATCTGGTTCGCGTCGCGCTCGGACAGGCCCGAGTAAAGCTCCTTCTGGCAGCCGGCCAGCAGCACGAGCAGCCCCGCGAGCAGCGCACGCGCCGCCCGGTTGCGCCACGCGTGCGCGCGCGGCGTCGAATCGATCGTCGTCATCGTTTGTCCGCTTCATGGCGCGCGCAGCCCCGGCGAGGCGCGCGCAGCCGCGTCATGCCCGTCGCGGATACGTCGGTATCCGCGTCGTCCCGTTCGTCGCGCGCAGCGCCTCCGGCAGCCGACACCGCCCCGTTACGAGCGGCGCGCGCGCCACGTCACTCCTGCGTCTTCAGCACCGTGTGCGTGAAGCCGTTCGCCGCCTGCGCGACCGACAGGCTCAACTGGTATTCCGAAATCGTCGTGGTCGCCGTCCACTGGAAATCCATCGCCTGCACCATCGTCATCAGCGGATCGCTGCGGTTGTCGGCCATCGACGTCAGCATCTCGGTGCGATGCTTGTCGATGTTCGCGTACCGCGTGTCCAGATCGTTGCCGTACGCGCGCAGCCGCTCGACGAGCGACGACTCGTTCGCCTGCGCGGGCGTCATCCGCACCGTCGGCGCCGCGTCGGCGGCCGCGGGCGACATCGCGGCGCCCGCCGACGGCGACGCACCCGCGCCCGTCGCGGCGCCCGGCTGCATCAGCGCATCGAACTGGCGCACCTGCGCCGGATCGGACGCCGAACCC
>NZ_CABVPR010000144.1 GCF_902499135.1 Burkholderia dolosa | reverse complement strand
GTTCGGCGAGCGATTTATGCAGGCGCGTGGATAACGTGCTGTTCAACCGCCTCGCCCACAAAAATGCGGACAGGTTCAACCGGCCCAAACGGCTTTGCGGCCGACAGTTCTTCATGAGAATCAGTCGGAAGATTAACGACTCAATCGAAGCCCGATCCAGCATTCCGGGGACCAGTTGCTTGATGAGCGCCGGTCCAAGTGCAAGCCCTTTCCCGGTTCTACAGTCGCGTCTTCCTTACGTTTGCGCGGCATAGCGTGGCTCCTTGGCCGTCAATTTATGCCTCACCCACCAAAGCTCGCGGCAACCCTTCCGATACCGGCTCCGACGTCGGGAACGCGCGTCGGTTTGATCGCAACGAGATCCATGACAGGCTGATCCGATCGTGACCACAACAAGATTGCGCGCGCATTCCGTTCCCGCGCCGGCATCAAGCCACGAGCCGAGGGGCATGTCCTCACGCGTGTTGTTCGCATCTCTTTGGTATGCCAATCGGGCTACCGGTCGCGACACCCGATGCGGAGCCTTGGCCCCGCCGCCACCAGCAGAAAGACAAGCGCCAGTGCAACGTTACCGGCCACGATTCCGACCAGCCGATGGTACGCAACGGCGACACTGTCGCTCAACCAGACGCTGTCGTGAACGAACGCCAGGATGACTACCGCTCCGAATTGCGTGCCGAGATAGCTAATATCGGCATGCCCAAAGCGGATGTAGCAAGCAAACCACACCAGAATACATACGGCAATCAGACTGTGCGTGCGACTTCCAGCCGTGAGCGGCAATACGGCGGCACCACCAAGCAGCCGAGTCCGCAGCCGAGAAGCCGGTGACACATCCTCTGCACGACGCGGTATGGCGACCACGTTCCCTGTGCGTCGACAGGAACCATCAGGACGACCAATGCTGTCGTCATCGCCTGTGGAAAACCGTCTAGAGGGTAACGCCATGCGAGATAGGCGAGCGCTGACAGAGCAATCGCCCCGATCATCGCATGTGGCACGCGGCCGAGTTCATCGCCCGTCAGCACGTGCGCCATCACCGGACCGCTTTCCGGGACACTCGGCTCGTACTTGCGGCAAAGGAGTGCCGCAGCCGAACCCGCTGCTGCAACCACCAGGTAGACGAGCGTTCCTATCGACGCATTGAGCCACAAAAAATAGGCGACGTCGTGCAGCCCAACATTTGGGTTGGCGTGGGCCATTGTCACGACGAATATTGCCAACGCCGTTGACAGTATCCACATGTAGCCCATCGATCGCTTCGTCGCGAGGTAGAGACCCGCAGCGGACAAGCCGGCCAACGACACAACGAATATGGTCGCACTCAAATGTGCGACGGGCGACAGCATCAGGCCGACGATTGTGCCGCCGAACGTCCCGGCGATTTGCTGCACGCCCAGATCTAGAGCGACCTTTAATGGAAGTGACCTTACCCCGCCGAGTACACCATTCGTAATTTAGTGGGCTCGCCGGTTTTCGGTTGATGCAGTTGCCGGAATT
>NZ_CABVPR010000143.1 GCF_902499135.1 Burkholderia dolosa | reverse complement strand
ATTTCTTCATGACAAGGTTTCTCCTGCGGCCTCGCCACTAACTTTACAGTGGGATACTTTGGAGGGGGAAGGTCAGAAGACTACAAGGCTTTTGACCGCGACGGAATGTACGTGACGGTATCGCCTGTCGGTACCGTCACCTTCCGCTACGATTGCCGTCTTAACGGACGCCGGGAGACGTTGACCATCGGTCGCTATGGACCTGCCGGCGTGTCGCTGGCCTTGGCGCGCGAAAAGCTGATCGATGCCAAGAAGGCCGTCGCCCTGGGCAAGTCCCCTGCGCTGGAGAAGCAGCGCGAGAAACGCCGGTTGACCCCCGCCAAGACCTTTGGCGAAGTGACCGAGAAATGGCTGGCCGGCGCCCGGATGGCTGACAGCACCAAGGAGATGCGCAAGAGCATCGTGGATCGGGACATCCTGCCGGTCTTTCAGAACCGACAGCTCAACGAAATCAGCGCTGATGACCTGCACCCTCTGCAACAAGGTGAAGGCGCGCGGTGCGCCCGCGACTGCGGTACACGTCCGCGACATCGTGAAACAATGACCGTTGGAACCCCAATCGTCGAGTTAATATTCTCATCAAGTTTTCAACGTCCCGGTTGTGTCATTGAAATAGCGGATCGGCTACGGCGACAAGCGTATGAGCAGGCTGGAAAGCGTTGCCGCGTCTGCGGCGGCCGTGGCCCCCCAATGGCCTGTCTAGGCAGACGAAGCCTGGGATTATGACGATGCGACGCACACTCAGACCCTCAAGGGGGTGATCGCGCTCTGCCCAGACTGTCATCACATCCGCCACTGGGGCAAATCTATGGTCGATGGTCGAGAAGAAGAGACCCTTCGTCACCTCATGGCGATTAACGGCTGGACCCTGGCTCAGGCCGAACACGCCACAGACGAGGCAATGACGTAGTGGGAGGAGCGCTCACGACATAAATGGAAGAGCGACTATAGCTGGGTGACGCGGACACATGGCTTCGTACTTGATAAGGCAAGTGCCGCGAGGGCGGAGACCGCAAACCTCGAGCTGATTGCCGTCACCCGTCAAGGCGCGGAGGAAGCTGAGCAATCCTATGTCGATGCAATTCTCAAGGCCCGTCCGCGCCCCCCATCGGGACCAGAACGTAATCCGAAACGGTCAGTGATCAGTATGCTCAAATCCCTGTTCCGGTAAAAAAACAGCTCAGATCCTTCCCAGCGTATGAATGCGAAAATTGCGATCTTCAGTCCGGATGTCGAACATGAGACAATGTTATAAGCGTTCTCAGCAATCCGCGATGTCGCGTGGGGCCGGCGAAAGGCGAGCAGACCTCACTCATCTCACTAGTTGGGAACGTCCGTTGTCGGGCGGGGGGCACTCCCTAGGGGAGTCGAACGCCGCTCTAACCTGAATCGTCGCGTCCGTGAGGAAAGACCGAATTTCGACAAAGACGGGGTGCCGTTGGGAGGTATCCGGAATTCCGTGTGTGAGGCGGGTTGAGATTCAGACTCCAATGTTGAATCGTTCCGGGTAAAGCAGCG
>NZ_CABVPR010000142.1 GCF_902499135.1 Burkholderia dolosa | reverse complement strand
TCACGTCGCTTTCGACTTCGGCTTCGACCGGGATTGGCTCGCTTTCTACCGGGCTGAGCTCCGCCAACAGCTCGGTGACTTCGCTGTCTACCTCGGCATCGACCGGCTTGTCGTCGGCCAATAGTTCGATCGCGTCGCTTTCGACTTCCGCTTCGACCGGTATCTCGTCGCTGTCCACGTCGACGTCGACCGCCATTCAAGCCGCGAAAACGCACTACTACAGCGTCAACGACGGCGGCACGCAGCAGGCCAACTACAACAACGACGGCGCAACCGGCGTCAATTCGCTGGCCGCAGGCGTGAAGGCGAGCGCCGCGGGCGCAAGCGCGGTTGCCGTCGGCGACAGCGCGGCTGCGAAAGCGAACGGCGCTATCGCGCTCGGCAAGAATGCGGTCGCCAACAACACGAACGACGTGGCGCTCGGCAGCAATTCCGTCACCGCGGCACCGAACCCGACGCCGACCGGCACGCTGGGCGGTACGACGCAAACCTTCGCTGGCGGCAATCCGGCGAGCGTAGTAAGCGTCGGCGCGCCGGGCGCCGAGCGGCAGATCACCAACGTCGCGGCCGGCCGGATCACCGCGACCAGCACCGACGCGATCAACGGCTCGCAGCTGTTCGCAACCAATTCGGTCGTCGATTCGCTGTCGACGACCGTGTCGTCGTCCAGCAGCGCGATCTCGTCGCTGTCGACCGGCATTACGTCGCTTTCCACGGGGCTGAGCTCGACCAACAGTTCGGTGACTTCGTTGTCGACGTCGGCGTCGACAGGGCTGTCGTCCGCCAATAGTTCGATCGCGTCCTTGTCGACTTCGACCTCGACCGGCATCGGCTCGCTTTCTACCGGCCTGAGCTCCACCAACAGCTCCGTCACTTCGCTGTCGACGTCGGCGTCGACCGGTCTGTCGTCGGCCAATAGCTCGATCGGCTCGCTTTCGACATCGACTTCGACCGGCCTCTCGTCGGCGAACAGCTCGATCGCTTCCCTGTCGACTTCGACGTCGACCGGTATCGGCTCGCTTTCTACCGGCCTGAGCTCCACCAACAGCTCCGTCACTTCGCTGTCGACGTCCGCATCGACGGGTCTGTCGTCGGCCAATAGTTCGATCGCATCCTTGTCGACGTCGACCTCGACCGGCATCGGCTCGCTTTCTACCGGCCTGAGCTCCACCAACAGCTCCGTCACTTCGCTGTCGACGTCCGCATCGACGGGGCTGTCGTCGGCGAATAGCTCGATCGCGTCCTTGTCGACTTCGACTTCGACCGGCATCGGCTCGCTTTCTACCGGCCTGAGCTCCACCAACAGCTCCGTCACTTCGCTGTCGACCTCGGCGTCGACCGGTCTGTCGTCGGCCAACAGCTCGATCGCATCCTTGTCGACTTCGACCTCGACCGGCATCGGCTCGCTCTCTACTGGACTCAGCTCGACCAACAGCTCGGTGACTTCGCTGTCCACCTCGACATCGACCGGCTTGTCCTCGGCCAATAGCTCGATCGCGTCCTTGTCGACTTCGACCTCGACCGGCATCGGCTCGCTCTCTACTGGACTCAGCTCGACCAACAGCTCGGTGACTTC
>NZ_CABVPR010000141.1 GCF_902499135.1 Burkholderia dolosa | reverse complement strand
GGCCGGCGCGGCTTCGGCGTCGGGCGCCGGTGCGGCGGCTTCGCCGTCTGCCGCCGCCTCGCGTTCCGGCATCGCGACCGCGATCCCCGCATGCTCGGCGTCGAACAGCTCGCGCTGCGTGACGCCCGGCGCGAACGCGTGCGTGCGCGATGCCACGACGCGCCGTCCGTGCGCGGTCGACTCGATCCAGGTCCGCCAGTTGCCGGCCGCACCGGGCTCCGCCTCGTCGACCCGGCACGGCTCGATCGTCACGCGCTCGTGCCCGCGCCGCATCCGCACCTGCGGACAGATCCGCCATGCGCGCACCAGCTCCGCGCCGAAGTCGCGCTGCCCGCCGCGGGCGCGGCTCGCAGACCGGTCCGGCCAACCTTCGAGCGACAGACACAACACGATTTCCAGCACGCGCGACATGGAAGCTCCTGCACATGAAGAGGCGCCGGCGCATGGTGCGCGCCGGCGTCGGCTGCGAAGCAGCTTCCATAGTACACGGCACGTCGGCGCGCGGACCGCGGTCCGGCCCCGTGGCCCGGCACGCGTCAAACCATGTATTGCGCGATGCCGTTGCCGAACGACCAGTCTTCCTTCAGCACTTCGACGAGACTGATGAACACGTCCTGCGGGCGCACGCCCGGCTGCTGCGACAGGTTGTCCGCGATCGTCCGGTACAGCGCCTTTTTCTGCTCGAGCGTGCGCGTGTTGTTCGCGGTGATCTGGATCATCACCAGATCGTCGCTGCGCTCGATATCGAGGTAATGGCGGCCGAACACGAAGTTCTCGGCCGAATGCTCGGTGACGACCATGAAGATGTCGTCCTCCGGCACGTTGAACGTGTGCATCAGCGCGCGATGCACGCCGTCGACGAGCGCCGCACGGTAAGCGGCCGGTTTTCCTTCGCGCACTGCAATGCGGGTGAACGGCATGGTCTGCTCCTTTCGGTGACGTGGAAGAACGAAAACGCCACGTCAGGTTAGACGCACGAATCTATAATGAACATTCATCGCTACATATTTCATCCATTTACATCTGAAATGAAAGTGCTCGATCTCGATGCCGTCCGCGCGTTCGTGCTCGTGGCCGATCTCGCGAGCTTCACGCGTGCCGCCGACGCACTCGGCATCACGCAGTCGGCAGTCAGCCTGAAGCTGAAGCGGCTCGAGGCGCACGTCGGCAAGCCGCTGCTCGCGCGCACGCCGCGCGTCGTCAAACTCGCCGCCGACGGCGAAAACTTCCTGCCCGCCGCGCGTGCGCTGCTCGACGCGCACGACGCCGCGCTCGGCGCGATCTCGGCGGGCACGCACCGACTGTCGCTCGGCGTCAGCGAACACGTCGCGGTGCCGGACCTGCCGGCGCTGCTGACGAGCCTGCACCGGCAGGATCCGGGGCTGTCGCTCGAAATGCATCTGGGCATGTCCGCGAACCTGCTCGCGCAATACGACGAACGCCGGCTCGATGCGGCGATCGTCCGGCACGAGCCGGGCGAGGACCCGCCGCGCGACGACGGCACGCTGCTGTTCGACGAACCGCTCGCCTGGCTCGCCGCACCGGACTGGGCGCCGCGCGCGGGCGAGCCGCTGCCGCTCGCGGTGCTCGCC
>NZ_CABVPR010000140.1 GCF_902499135.1 Burkholderia dolosa | reverse complement strand
TGTCAAAGCCATTCTCAAATGCCCGCTTTCTGGCTATTTAGAAATGTCCGGTTTTACGGTTGGTTTGGCTGCCTGCTTTCCCTCGGTTTGATCGTTACGCCGTGTCGAAGGTCGGCGTCTGAACGGGCAGGGCGCTGACGTCCGAGCCACGGTCCTTCGCAGACCGACGGCCCGGTTTGTTCGGTTGCTGCGGTGTCTGTCTGCGTTGAGCCAGATCCACAATCACCTGTTCGACATCAGCCTGCGTGAACTCGCGTTGCTTCTTCTTGCCCGGCTGAGGTTTATTTCGATCGGTCTTGGTCGAGTCGCCCCGATTTGCTCGGGATGGGGCTTTACCGATTCGACTGTTATCGCGTTGTGCCTGGATCGCCTGCGCGACCTGCAGCACGTGACTCAAGCGCTTGTGTTCGACGACTGCGGCTTGATCGATCTCGGCCAGTCGGTCGTATTGCCTGTAGGGCAACACACGGCCATCGGCCCGTAGTTCGATGCGTCCGTCCGGATACTCCCAGACCTCTATAACTCGATCGATCAGCTTCCGATTCTCCGGCGTGTCGTCCAACAGGTACATGACGCGGTCGTATTGCACTGTCAGCGACTTCGTCACTTTCCGCGGCTCACGCCACGTGAGCACCAGATCCAGGCTCTCGTCAGTCCGCAGCGGCCGGTGCGCGTCAAAGTCGCTCTTCGGCGGCTTCGCGAACCGGGCGTTGTAGGCCGCGATGAAGGAGGGCGCATACGCATTCGCGTCCGCCACCGTGCTGATGCCGCGCAGCCGCAACTCCTTCACCAACCGGTCCTGCAGCGTCAGATGGGCACGCTCGACGCGCCCCTTGGCCGGACTGCTGTTCGCGCAGAACGTGTCGATGTTCAGCTCGTACATCGCGCGGCCGAAATGCGTCACCCGATTGTCACTCTTGCCCGGGTTGACGTTGCGAAACACGCTGTACTTGTCGCTATACAACGCACCCGGCTTGCCGTGGCGTTCGATGTACGCGCGCGTCGCCTCGAAGTAGCTGAACGTCGATTCGGTCGCCGTGAAGTGCAGCATCATCAGCCGGCTCGTGGCGTCGTCCACGTACACCAGCAACGTGCACTGCGGCGCCCGCTCCTCGAACCACCGATGCTCGCTGCCGTCGATCTGGACCAGCTCGCCCAGGCACGCGCGCCGTGCCCGCGGCTGGTAGACCTTCGGTGGGCGCTGCCGGCGCGGAATCCATAACCCGGCGTCCGTCATCAACTTGCGGACCGTCTCCTTGGCCAGCCGGATGCCGTGACACTCCCACAGCTTCTCGCAGGCCAGCGTCGGCCCGAAATCGGCGTAGCGATCACGGATGATCGAGAGCGCCCGGTCCGCCGTTCCTGCATCCAAACGACGATTGCCCGGCTTCGAACGGTGTCCCGACACCAGGCCGGCCGGGCCGTGTTCACGTAGCCGGGAGACCAGCCGCCGAATCTGCCGTGTCGTCAGCTCCAGTCGCTCGGCCGCGCGCCACGGCTTGAGCTTGCCGTCCGCCACGTCCTGTATGACCTTGAATCTGTCCAGCTCGCGCATCGTCATCGTGATCCGTTCTGTCGCAGCCATCGAAGCTCCCGGCGCCGGACCACCGGCGGTCGGATAGCTTACGCGGCACAAAAGCGGACATTTCTATGTAGCTAAAAGCGGACATTACTATCTAGCCACTACA
>NZ_CABVPR010000139.1 GCF_902499135.1 Burkholderia dolosa | reverse complement strand
CGCCGCCACGCTGCCGTCGTGGCGGCGGCCGCGCATCAGCCGGATGCCTGGCACGCCGGCGCGAACGGAAACGCCGCCGGCTCGGACGGCACGTGGCGCGCGAGCCACAGCGCGGCTTCGGTCCGGTTGCTGACGCCGATCTGGCGAAACAGCGCATACAGATGGTTCTTGATCGTGCCCTCCGCGACGTTCAGCACGCGGCAGATCTGCTTGTTCGACTTGCCTTCGGCGAGCAGCCGCAGCACTTCGCGCTGACGCGGCGTCAGGCGTTCGAACGCGCGATCGTCGCCGGGCGGCACGCCGCCCGCACGCGCCTGCGTCGCGCCGCCGTCGTTCGGCGGCACGTAGATCGCGCCGGCCGCGACGCGGCCGAGCGCATCCGCGAATTCGTCGGCACTCGCGTGGCGATCGATGATGCCGGCCGCGCCCGCGAGCAGCGCATCGGCGATCGTGCGCCGGCACACGGCGGCCGCCACGCACAGCCACGGCGTGCCGGCGAACGTCTCGTGCAGCAGGTTCGGCCAGCTCGGCCGAGCCGCATGCTCGTCGCATTCGATCGTGATGGCTTCCACCGTGTCGGGCAGCAGCGCGTCGCGCAGACGCAGAACGTCCTCGGGACGGCGTGCCGACCATACATGCCAGTTCACATCGCGTTTACACAATACGTCCGCCACGCCCGCGACGAATAACGGCGGGCTGTCGATCATCAGAACGTTCATTTGCGCGGTTTCCTCGAAATCGGGATGCTCGGTTTAGGTTTTTTCGTTTCCCTACCCGGCGCTTTTTTTACCGCTGTTTTACGCACGGCGCACTAGGCCCGTCGCTCCGTGACGAATGTCCTAATTCGTCCGCGCCGGGCCCGGCGCCCATGACGCGGCCCGCCCCGGGCCGGCCCGGGCCGCCGGCCGTGACGGACGTCATATTGGGTAAAGGCGTTCGGTTTTCTAACGTGAATAAGACAGCGAATTTCCGTTGTCTCCCACGCGAAGAGGAGTTTATTCATGGACGCAAATTTCATCGGCTCGGTGATTAACGCATTACCGATGGACCAAATGATCGCCGGCCCGTTAAAAGCGATGATCAGCGCGCAAACGCAGGCCGCGAAAAGTTATGCCGATTTCCTGATGCAGGTATGCATCCAGGGCGGCAAGGCGGTCGCGGTGCAGTTCGACTACGACGAAACGCTCGTCGACGAAAGCGGCGTATCGAAAGGCGTCGTGCAGAAGACGATGCGCATTCCGCTGCTCGCGGCGATCGTCCACCCGATCATCGCGATCGAGGAAGGCACGATCGACTTCGAGATGGAGATCACGCAGTCGGAGAAGGCGTCGTCGTCGACGGAAGCCGGCGGCGAATTCTAGGCGAAGCTCGGCTGGGGGCCGATCAGCGTGAGCCTGTCCGGCCGCGTGTCGCACAAGTCCGAGCAGACGCGCAGCACCGACACGCGCGCGAAGTATTCGATCCATACGCAGGTGAAGCGCCAGTCGCCGCCCGAGGCGCTGATGCGCGTGATCGATTTTCTGACGGAAGCCGCGACGAAGCCGGTCGTCACCGAAGGCAACGCGAAGGACGTGAAGCCGCTGCCGGCGACGCCGACCGACGGCAAGCTGATCGGCGACGCGTCCGGCGGCAGCGCCGCTGCGCCCGCGGCCGCCGGCGCCGGTGCGCAGCAGCCCGAGCACGCATGAGCGC
>NZ_CABVPR010000138.1 GCF_902499135.1 Burkholderia dolosa | reverse complement strand
CTTGAACCGCTCGTCGTATTTCGTCATGAAAAAACCCCAAGGGTCGGATCTATGTCCAACTCTTGGGGTTCAGTTCAAGGCCGCCCGTTTCGTTTGGCGCGGCGCGATCGTGTCATCGCGCGATCGCGCAATCGGACGATCAGCGCTTGCCGCCCGGCATCGCGAGGCCGATCAGACCGACCAGCGACGCGACGGCGCCGCCTGCGATCAGCAGAATCGTCTTCGTCGCAGGCGAACCGGTGAAGAAGCGCGACATGCTGTCGTTGAGCGAATGGAACGACTGGCCGCCGAAGTACAGCAGCACGATGCCGCCGACGAGCAGCGCGACCGAGATGATGCGGGACATGACCAACCTCGCTGAAACGGTGATTCGAGACGCCGCAGTGTAGGCGACGGCTGCGGTCGCGTCCATGGCCGTGCGCGCTTCGGCGACCTTCGCTACCATAGCCGGCGTACGTTCCCCTCGACGCCGGTGCGCGATCCACCACGATCGCGGCCGGTGCGCGTCCCTCCCCCGATGTCCTGACGGAATAGACTCATGGCCTACGAAGCAGCTTCCGAACGTTACGCTGACATGCAGTACCGCACATGCGGCAAGTCCGGGCTCAAACTGCCTGCGCTGTCGCTCGGCCTGTGGCACAACTTCGGCGACTCGACGCCGATCGCGACGCAGCGCGAAATCCTGCGCACCGCGTTCGACCTCGGCATCAACCACTTCGACCTCGCGAACAACTACGGGCCGCCGTACGGCAGCGCCGAAATCAATTTCGGCCGGTTGCTGAAGGAGGATTTCCGGCCGTACCGCGACGAACTGCTGATCTCGACGAAGGCCGGCTGGGACATGTGGCCGGGCCCGTACGGCAGCGGCGGCGGCTCGCGCAAGTACGTGCTCGCGAGCCTCGATCAGAGCCTGCAGCGCATGGGGCTCGACTACGTCGACATCTTCTATTCGCATCGCTTCGACGCGCATACGCCGCTCGAGGAAACGGCCGGCGCGCTCGCGGCGGCAGTGCAGCAGGGCAAGGCGCTGTACATCGGCATCTCGTCGTATTCGGCTGCGAAGACGCGCGAGATGGCCGCGCTGCTCGCGCAATACAAGGTGCCGCTGCTGATCCACCAGCCGTCGTACAACCTGCTGAACCGCTGGGTCGAGCACGAACTGCTCGACACGCTCGACGAGATCGGCACCGGCAGCATCGCGTTCACGCCGCTCGCGCAAGGGCTGCTCACGTCGAAATATCTGAACGGCGTGCCGGCCGACGCGCGCGTGAACAAACCGGGCGGCGGATCGCTGAAGCAGGATCACCTGAGCGCGGAGAACCTCGAGCATGTGCGCAAGCTCAATGCGATCGCCGAACGACGCGGGCAGAGCCTCGCGCAGATGGCGCTCGCGTGGGTGCTGCGTAACGGACGCGTGACGTCCGCGCTGATCGGCGCGAGCCGTGCGGAGCAGGTGCGCGAGAACGTCGGCGCGCTGAAGAACCTCGAATTTTCCGCGGAAGAACTCGCGGAGATCGATCGCTACGCGACCGAAGGCGGGATCAATCTTTGGGAAAAGCCGTCCACCGATCAGGCGATCTGACCGGCGGTCGATACGGATGCGGGGGCGCACCGTCGCGCCCCGCATCGCACGCGATACGCCGCGTCGCCGCAGTGCGGCGACGTCTGCGACGCATCGCGAGCTAGTGTCCCGTTCCGCTGATTCGCGAACAAAGTCGGTGTAGCTTTTCGAGGATGGAATCGGCAGACGCGGTCCA
>NZ_CABVPR010000137.1 GCF_902499135.1 Burkholderia dolosa | reverse complement strand
ATCGCCGCCGTCAGCGTCGTCTTGCCGTGGTCAACGTGACCAATCGTACCAACGTTCACGTGCGGCTTGGTCCGCTCGAATTTTTCCTTGGCCATTTTCAACTCCCGAAAGGAATTTCACATGTTGCGCCGCGCGCAAACAGACACTGACTTTTACTGCTGGTGCCCATGGGCAGGATCGAACTGCCGACCTCTCCCTTACCAAGGGAGTGCTCTACCACTGAGCCACATGGGCGCTTTACGCTTCAACTTCGCGGACTGGAGCGGGTGAAGGGAATCGAACCCTCGTCGTAAGCTTGGAAGGCTTCTGCTCTACCATTGAGCTACACCCGCGCGGGCCACTAACGATTTCCCTACCGCTCTCTGCGTTGATGTTCTTGGTGGAGGAGGTTGGATTCGAACCAACGTAGGCGTAAGCCAACAGATTTACAGTCTGCCCCCTTTAGCCACTCGGGCACCCCTCCGTAGAGAACTGACGATTATGGGGGTGCATCGAACTCTTGTCAAGCACGTCGGGAAGATTATTTTCATTCTCTTCCGCTCGCGCCGCTCGACGTCCTGCTCCCTCTAGCGGCTGAGGCAAGCATGACTTCGCTGATCGACGCCCACATCGTCAGACTCCGTCTTCAGCGAGATCCTAAACGCTGAAAACGAAAGACCGCCATGATACGGCCTCTGATTGGCGATGCCAAGCGGTAAACGAAAATTTGTGGCAATTTTCATGCCGGGCAGACGCGACTGCCATTTTCGCCGGCTCCGGCGCGGATTGATGCAGGCCGTGAATTCAGCGCGTTGGGCAGAGATCGTTTACGGGCCGCCCACGCACGCTATAGAGATTGCTCAACGGGTCCGTTCTGAGGTGGCTTGACCACCGGCTCAGAAGCGCGCCATATCGTTCCGATTTATGACTCGGAGTCGCGGGAGGGCGCAGCCAATGTGCTAACGATCCAACGGCGGCGCCATGTGGTTGGGGCGAGGTTCCGAAGCTAGCAATTCGCTCCATAGCGCCCCGCTTTCGACAGGAGCTCGCGGTGGCCGTTCTTAAACGGTCGCCCCGTTTTGTGTTGCGAATACCGGAAGCTCGCTTGGATTCCGAGTGAAATATTTTTTGCCTTCTGGCACCAAAACTGCTGAATGGGCGAGCCTGACGCGCATACACCGCGGCCTGCGCTTTTGCGGCCTTTCGCCCACGGAATCACGTTCCCGAGTGGACCAGCTATGAAGTTGGGGCAACAGACGGCACCGTGGGCTTTGTCATCCGCTCTTGTTTGCGAACGTCGGCGGGCGACACAACTGGGTCAACGTCCGGCGATCCTACTAGTTGATCCGGTGCGGCACGGTCACATCAGGTGGCCCTTGTTCTTTGCGGGCTCAATCAGCTCATATCGAGGCTGATTTTTATTGGCCGATGCGCCGGCATTCTGGGCGCGCCGTAGGCGCACATGTTGAGCGACCAAGCTGGCTCTTCGGTCGAGAACGCGAAGCGATTTTGGCGTCCCTGCGGATTGGTGTCCTTAGAGAGCCTATACGCGCGACGCTTATCTTCGATTTTGCTGCGGCCAGGAACCGCATTCGGCTCAGCCGCTGAACTGCTTGCGCGGGGGTGCTCGAGCAATGATCGGCGGCTGAAGCATCCACTTTGCCGGGAAGGTGAAGTAGGACGAAATCGACTCCATGCGCGCTGAGTCTGTCCGGCAAACTGCCGTCCGTTATTCGGAATGGCTTTGGAGGGGCGTCACGGGACTGTAGCGCACCACCTGGCTGCCGCGCGAAGCGGCGACATCCACCGACATGAATGAGGAAGGGACGCTTTACGTGGGCGAGCGCCGGAGCGCGGTCATTTCCCGCTGATTCTCGATGTTTTGACGGAGGTTCGCCGTCGACACGCCGAGCAAGACTGTCGGGGAGCGGTGACTTGCGATCCAGCGCCATGAGGAAGTGCCGCGCGCCGGGCCATCAAGCCGAGTCGTTTTGTATGTGCGGCACGACCCGCCGGCTTCAATACGGGGCCCCGCGATCGTAGCAGGCGACGGATGTTTTTTCGTCGCGCAAATGCAAAAACCCCCGCCGATTGGCGGGGGTTTGCGCGGCAAGGGGAGCCTGACGATTACCTACTTTCACACGGGAATCC
>NZ_CABVPR010000136.1 GCF_902499135.1 Burkholderia dolosa | reverse complement strand
CTGCAGCGCGCGGCGGCGGCAGCGGCCGCCGCGTGCGGCTGTGCGAGCGCGTGCAACGTGCACGGTCACGCGCATGCGGCTGCGTGGCGCCGCGCGCTGCCGACGTCGGACGCGAACGCCTTCTGGGGCGCGCTCGGCTGCTCGTGCTGGGCGGTCTGACATGACGACGCGTACCGTCTACGGCACGCCCGCGTGGGTCCGCGCGCTGCTGTCGCAGCCGTGGGTCGCGCCGCTCGTGCGCATCGCGCTGGTGTCCGCGTACCTGATCGGCGGCGTCGCGAAGGCACTCGACTTCGACGGCGCGGTGGCCGAACAGGCGCATTTCGGGCTGCAGCCGGCCGCGCTGTGGGCGACGCTCGCGATCGCGGTCGAGATCGGCGGCTCGCTGTGCGTGGTATTGCGCCGCTTCACGTGGCTCGGCGCCGGCAGTCTCGCGATGCTGACGCTCGTCGCGATGATCGTCGCGAACGATTTCTGGAATCGCGCGGGTGTCGAGCACTTCATCGCACTCAACAGCTTTTTCGAGCATCTCGGGCTGATCGCGGCGCTCGCGCTCGCGACGATGCTCGACGATCCGAAGCGCGACGAGCGCGCCGGCCTCGCCGATTTACAACGATGAACCACAAGGGAATCCTGCAATGAAATGCATCCGTACAGCGCTGGTCGCCGCGATGATCGCCGGCGGCCTCGCGATCGCGCCGGCCACGTATGCGAAAACGCCGGTCGAGAAGGTCGTCGCGGCGCCGAGCGTCGCGGTCGGCCCGCAGTACGACACGACGCACGTGTGCGTCGCGCCCGACGACTTCGACCGCTTCACCGACAGCTTCGTCGCGACGTTCGGCGGCAAGAAGTCGAAGCAGGGCGTGTTCCAGGTCACGCCGACGCCGAGCCGGACGATGTCGCAGCTCGTGCTCACGCCGGTCGGCACGATCTCGGTGTTCGGCTTCAAGACGCCGATTCCGTATCCGTTCTGCTCCGAACGCACCGGTTATCTGGTCACGGACATCGACGTCGCGATGAAGTCCGCGCGGGCGCACGGCGCGGACGTCGTCGTCGACACGTTTGCCGACCCGATCGGCCGTGACGCGATCGTCCGCTGGCCGGGCGGCGTGAACATGCAGCTGTACTGGCACACGCAGGCGCCGAGCTACGAGCCGCTGCAGACGGTGCCGGAAAACCGCGTGTACGTGTCGCCGGAAAGCGCGGGCAAGCTCGCGCGCGAGTTCGCTGCGTTCTCGCACGGCAGGATCGTGTCGGACGTGCGCAACGCGCCGGGCATCGAGATCGGCCGGCCGAACGATACGTATCGGCGGATCCGGATCGAATCGGGCTTCGGCAAGATGACGGTGCTCGCGACCGACGGCAAATTGCCGTATCCGTTCGGCCGCGAGATGACCGGCTACGAAGTCGACGATCTTGCCGCGACGCTGAAGAAGGCCGAAGCCGCGGGCGTGACGGTGCTCGTGCCGCCGTTCGCATCGGACGGCCGCGACGCGGCGCTCGTGCAGTTTCCGGGCGGCTACGTCGCCGAGATCCACGCGAGCGCCGCGCGATGAAGCACGAGGACACGATTCTTGCCGCGGTCGCCGGCTTCGTCGACACGCTCAGCTTCGTCGCGCTGTTCGGGCTGTTCACCGCGCACGTGACCGGCAACTTCGTGCTGATCGGCGCAGGCATCGCGGGCTTCGGCCAGGGCGTCGTGCTGAAGCTCAGCGTGTTCCCCGCGTTCGTGTGCGGCGTGATCGCGAGCAGCCTGATCGCGCGATCGCTGTCCGCGCGGCCCGCATGGCAGGCGACGCGCGTGCTGCATGCGGTGCAGGCCGTGCTGCTGCTCGGCTTTTGCGCGGCGGGCCTGTGGGCGACGCCGGTCACGCAGCCGGACAGCGTGCCGGCGCTCGTCGCCGGCATCGTCGGCACGTTCGCGATGGGCGTGCAGAACGCGCATCCGCGCGTGCTCGCGCGCGCGGGCGTGCCGAACACCGTGATGACGGGCAACGTCACGCAGGCGATCCTCGACGTCGTCGACATGCTGTCCGCGCGCACCGCGGACGGTGCGCGCGCGGCGGCGCGTGCGCGATTCGGCAAGATGCTGCCGGCGATCGTCGCGTTTGCGCTTGGCGCGGCGGCCGGCGCGCTCGGCTTCCGTCACGTCGGGTTCTGGGCGCTGCTCGCGCCGGTCGCCGCGCTCGCGGTCCTCGCGCTCGGCGCAGCGCAATCGGCCGGC
>NZ_CABVPR010000135.1 GCF_902499135.1 Burkholderia dolosa | reverse complement strand
ACGAGCGTCGGCCGGCCGCGCGCGGGCGCCGGCCACGCCGGCGCGGGCGACGCCGCGCGGCTGTCGAGCAGCCGGCCGATCTGGTCGATCTTCGCGAGCAGCGGCTGCGGCGACGCATCGGTCGCGGTGCCGAGCGCGAGCGTCGGCGTGTCGACCGCATCGAGCGCACCCGCGCCCATCGCCTCGTACACCGACGACGTGTTCGCGCTGACGCTCGCCGTCACGATCAGGATCGCGCACGGCGCGCGCGCCATGATCCGGCGCGTCGCGGCCACGCCGTCGAGCTTCGGCATCACGAGATCCATCAGCACGAGGTCCGGCGGATGCGCGACGCAGAAATCCACCGCCTCGTCGCCGTCGGTCGCCACCCACAGCACGCGATGATCGGGCCGCAGCGCGATCACGCGGCGCAGCGCCTCCACCGCGAGCGGCAGATCGTTGACGATGCCGATGTTCATCCGCGCGCGTCTCCGATCAGGTCGTGCACGGCGTCGAGCAGCGCCTCGTCGTGGAAGCTGCTCTTCGCGAGGTAGTAGTCGGCGCCGGCATCGAGGCCGCGGCGACGATCCTCGTCGCGATCCTTGTACGACACGATCATCACCGGCACGCGCCTGAGCAGCGGGTCGTTCTTGATCAGCGTGACGAGCTCGATGCCGTCCATCCGCGGCATGTCGACGTCGGTGACGACGAGATCGAACGCGTCGCTGCGCACCGCATTCCAGCCGTCCATGCCGTCGACCGCGACGGTCACGTCGTAGCCGCGCTTTTCCAGCAGCTTGCGTTCGAGCTCGCGCACGGTCAGCGAATCGTCGACGACGAGCACGCGGCGGCACCGATCGGCGAGCGCGCGCCGCGGGTCGCGCGCGAGCTTCGCGAGCTGCCCGCCGCGCACGAGCTTGTCGACCGAGCGGATCAGATCCTCGACGTCGACGATCAGCACCGGATCGCCGTTCTCGAGCAGCGCGCCGGCCGCGATGTTCCGGATCTTCTGCAGACGCGCGTCGAGCGGCTGCACGACGAGCATCCGCTCGCCGAGAAAGCGGTCGACCGCGACGCCGTACAGTTCGGGCTCGCCGCCGACGACCACGACCGCCGTGCGCGTACGCGCCGCGTCCGGCTCGCCGGCGTCGAGCAGCTGATGCGCGGCGACGAGCCCGACGCGCCGGCCGTCGAACGGAAAGTGCGGCTGCCCTTCGAGCACGTCGATGTCGTCGTGCGCGAGTTCGAGCGTGCGACGCACGTGTGCGAGCGGAAACGCATACGGCTCGCCGCCGACTTCGACGAGCAGGCTGCGGATCACCGACAGCGTGAGCGGCAGCTGCAGCACGAAGCGCATGCCGGCGCCCGGCTCGTTGAAGATGCGCACCGCGCCGCGCACGCCGCGCACCATCTCTTGCACCGCGTCGAGGCCGACGCCGCGCCCCGACACGTCGGTCACCGCATCGCGCATCGAAAAGCCCGGCAGCAGCAGGAATTCGAGCAGTTCGGGATCGGACAGCCGCGCGGCCGTGTCGTCGTCGGTCAGCCGCTGCCGGACGACCGCTGCGCGCAGCGCATCCATGTCGACGCCCGGGCCGTCGTCGATCACGCTGACGAGCAGCGAGCCGGCGCTGTGACGCGCTTCGAGCGTCACGTGCGCTTCGGCCGGCTTGCCGCGCGCGCGCCGCACGTCGGGCGGCTCGACGCCGTGATCGATCGCGTTGCGCAGCAGATGGCCGAGCGGCGCGTCGAGCAGGTCGAGGATGTCGCGATCGACCTGCGTGCCTTCGCCGACGATCGCGAAGCGCACCTGCTTGCCGAGCGAGCGCGCGAGGTCGCGGACGATGCGCGGATACGCGCGCGTCGCATCGCCGAACGGCCGCATCCGGCACTGCAGCGCCTCGTCGTACAGCTGCTCGGCGATATGCGTGCTGCGCCGCTCGAAGCGGTCGAACTCATCGATGCGTTCGGCAAACGAGCGCTGCAGGTCGTTCAGCATGTGCCGCACTTCGTTCATCGACGCGAGCACGCGTGCGTCGAGATCGTCCGCGTACTGCTCGTACAGCATGTCGAGCGCGTGCGCGGCGTCGTGCTGCGCGCGCTTCACGCGCAGCATCGACTCCGCGAACGGCTTCAGCCAGCGCGACTCGACGAGCGATTCGCCGGACAGGCTCAGCAGCCGGTTCAGCGTATCGGCGCGCACGCGGCGCATCGCGGCTGCGCCGGCCGCGCGGCCCGCGTGGGCGG
>NZ_CABVPR010000134.1 GCF_902499135.1 Burkholderia dolosa | reverse complement strand
ATCGCCGTCGTCCGGCTGCGACTCAGGCGGCATCGCGAGCACGTTCAGGTTGCGCGGCCAGCCGTCCGGTTGCGCGCCGCCCGCGAAACCGCGCGCGTGCAACTGTGCGGCGACGCGCGCCGCGTCGCGCGCGAGCACGACCGTCACGTTGCGCGTGCGCGCCTGCCGCGCGCTTTCCCACACGAGCGCATCGCACGCCGGCGTGTCGGCCGCCGCGTAGACCGTATACAGGCCGCCCGCTTCGAGCTGCGTCCACGCGTCGGGCAGCCCGTCGATCGCGAGCCGGCTCAGCGCGCCGACGCGGCCGCCGGCCGGCCCCGCGCGCAACCGCGCGCGCAGGCGGCCGAGCAGACCGGCAGCGCCGAGCGCGGGACGCGTGGCGTCGATATCGGTATTCACTCGCTTCCCCTAGTAATCCGAATAAAGCCGCACGGGCGTCGGCGTGACGAGCCAGTTGCGCGGCGCGCGCGCGTCGAACGCGTAACGCAGATAGACGAGCGCCGAGCTCGGCGCGTAATCGTGCGACCGATCCACATGCAGCTGCGCCCCGACGCTCAGATGCGGGTTCACGCGATATTCGACGATGCCGTTCACGCCGTACGAGAACGACACGCCGCGCGTCGAGCTGCCCGCATAGACGAAGCCGGCCGCCTGCTGCGCGGCACGCTGATCGGAGAACGTCGGGAAATACAGCGAATCCTTCTCGCGGCTGTTCGAGATGCCGCCGGTGACGGTCACGTCCCACGACAGCGCATCGCGCCGCCCCGCCCATTCGATCGGCACGCCGAGCGACAGATAGCGCTGCGGACTGTAGTAGCCGCCCTGCCCGTACGTGTAATAGCGCAGGTTTTGCGCGTAGTGCCACGCGTTGCCGACGAGCCCGGTGCTGACGCGCATCGTCGCACGTTCGTACACGGGCACCGTGAAGCCGGTGCGCAGCGTCACTTCCGCGTTGCGCTCGACGTTGCGGCCCGTCAGTACGCCCGCGCCGAGTTCGGCGAACACGTTCGTGCGGCCGACGTCGACCGACGCGCGCAGGTTCACGCCGTCGCGCCGCACGCCGCCCCACACCGCGCCGGTCCACGGATCGCGCATCCCCGCGTACGACAGCACGCTGCTCGTTTCCGGGCGCCGCGACGCGTTGACGGTAAAGCTCGCCGGGCCGGCATCGACGCGGTAGCGCACGCCGCCGACCACGTATTGCACCGGAAAGCCGAGCGGCGACGTGCCGACGTCGAAGCGCCATGCGTCCGTCCGGTAGCCGACGCCGACCGCAACGCCCGTCGCCGATTGATGCAGCGAGCCCGGCGGATGCGCGATCAGCGCGCCGACCGGCTGATTCGTGCCGAGCGGTGCAAGCAGCCCGCTCAGCGACTTCAGCGCCGGCAACGTGCCGAACGTGTTCAGCGCGTACGCGTTCGGGTCGCTCGTGTCGAGCGTGCCGGGATCGACGTGCACGGTGTCGAGCTGCAGGAACGCGTGCCCGTCGTAGCGGATCGGCCACTGCGCATAGATCGGCACCTGCTGCGCGCGGTACGCGGACACGCCCTCGTCGCCCGATTTGTACGCGGGCAGCCAGCCGATCTCGATCTCGGGGTCGCGCCGCTGTTCGAGCTCGGCAAACGCGGCCTGCGCGGGCGTGCGGCCGTCGCGGCCCGCGGCGACGCCGCTCGCGCGCTCCTGAGACAGCGACAGCCGGTACAGCGACGCCGCGTCGTCGTAGCGGCCCTGCGCCTCGGCGACGCGGCCCGCGGCCACCGTCACGTCCGCGCGCGCCGGATACTCGGCCTGCAGCCGCGCGGTCACGGGCGCCGCTTCGTCCGCGCGGCGCAGCGCGGTCAGCCGGCGCACGACCGACAGCTGCGTATCGACGTCGTCCTCCGGCGTGCGCGCGAGCACCGCCTGCACGCGCGCGAGCGCCGCGCGGCGGTTGCCGCTGTCTTCGTCGATCCGTGCGAGCGCGAGCTGCGTGTCGGCATCGTCCGGCGTGCGTGCGACGATCGGCGCGAGCGCGGCACGCGCCGCGTCGTAGTGGCCCTGCGCGCGTTCGAGATCGGCGAGTTCGAGCGCATAGCGCTTGTCCGCGCGGCCGGCCGCGCTCGTGTGCGCGAGCAGCGCGCGCGCCTGCGCATAGTCCTGCCGGTCGATCGCGTCGTCCGTCTCGCGCAGCACGAGCCGCAACGACTGGTCCTCGAGCCGCGCGCGCTGCGCAGGCGTCAGCGCCGGCTCGCGGCGCAGTGCGTCGAGCCATGCGGCGAGCACGTCGTCGCGCCGCGCGCTGCCGAGCAGGTCGCCGTAGCGCAGCCGCACGTCCGCGTCCGCCTCGCGCGGGTGCGCGGCGATCCAGTCG
>NZ_CABVPR010000133.1 GCF_902499135.1 Burkholderia dolosa | reverse complement strand
GTAAGCGTGTCCCCAGCACCGTCTCGACGATGTGAAAGGAAGTTGCCAGAGTAGTCCCCACCAAAGTAGTGGGGACCAAAGTGGCAACAGATACGCCGAAGAGAACTTCACGCAAAGGCATTCCGAATCACCCGATCGAATTTCGACGGCATTTGGCCAAGCTGGCCTGTGAGCCGGACGTATCGGTGGCGCGTCTGGCGATGGAGCATGGGGTGAATCCGAACCTGGTGTTCAAATGGCGTCGAGCATTGCGTGCCGGCGAATACGATCCGGTGGATTTGCTGCCCGTGACCGTGGAGGCACCGGCGCAAGAGATCGAGCAACCGGCCCCGGCGCCGGTCGCCAGTGCCGCTGCGGCGGGCGCCATCGAGATCAGCGTAGGCAACACCCGAGTGCGCATCGAAGGCTCGCCGCATGAAGCCACGCTGTTGCTGGTGCTCCGTATGTTGCGCGGCACGTCGGGACCGACAGCATGATCGGACTACCCAGCCACACGAAGATCTGGCTGGCCGCCGGCGTGACCGACATGCGCTCGGGCTTCAATAGCTTGGCCGCGAAGGTCCAGACCGTGCTGGAGCGAGACCCGTTCAGCGGCCACGTGTTCGTGTTCCGCGGCAAGCGTGGCGATCTGGTCAAAGTGTTGTGGTGGAGCGGCGACGGCATGTGTCTGCTGATGAAACGCCTGGAGCGCGGTCGGTTCGTGTGGCCACGTGCCGATGGTGGCGTGGTGTGCCTGAGCCAGGCGCAACTGTCGATGCTGCTCGAAGGTATCGACTGGCGGCAGCCTGTACGCACGGCGGAGCCGACATCGGCGTTGTAAACCTGCCGGCCGCCGCGTAGACTGCCGGCATGACCACGGCAAACGTCTATCCGGACGACATCGAAGCGCTCAAGGCCATGCTGCTTGAGCGCGATGCACGCATTGGACATCTGGAAGATGTTGTCGAATCGCACAAGGCGGCGAACGCTACTGCCAAGGCCGAGATCGAGCATCTGAAGCTGCTGATCGCGAAACTGCGCCGCATGCAGTTCGGCCGGAGCTCCGAGAAGCTCGACCGTCAGATCGAGCAGCTCGAGTTGCGACTGGAAGAGCTCGAGGCCGACGAAGGCGCTGCCCCCATCGAGATTCCGAAGACGCCGCGTATCGCACCGGAACAAGCGCCGCGCAAACCGCTCCCCGAGCATCTGCCACGCGAGATCCTGACGTACTGGCCGGAATCGGGCAAAACCTGCACGGCGTGCGGCGGTGCCATGAAGCAACTCGGCGAGGACATCTCCGAGCAGTTGGAATATGTACCGGCCAGCTTCCGCGTGATCCGCCATATGCGCCCGAAACTGGCATGCACGTGCTGCGACCACATTACACAAGCTGCTGCGCCGAGCCGCCCCATCGAGCGTGGCCTGGCTGGCCCGGGCTTGCTGGCCCATGTGCTGGTCTCGAAGTTCGCAGACCATCTGCCGCTGTACCGCCAGTCGGCGATCTATGCGCGCGAGGGTGTCGATCTGGATCGCTCGTTGCTGGCGAAATGGGTGGGTCATGGCGCGAGCCTGATGCAACCGCTGGTCGACGCCTTACGCCGGCACGTCATGGCAGCCACCAAACTGCATGCCGACGATACGCCAGTGCCTGTGCTCGCGCCGGGCAATGGCAAGACGAAAACCGGACGGCTGTGGGTCTACGTGCGCGACGACCGGAACTCGGGCGACATGACGCCGCCGGCCGTCTGGTTCGCCTATACGGCCGACCGCAAGGGCGTCCATCCGCAGCAGCATCTCGAATCGTTCAACGGCACGCTGCAGGCGGATGCCTACGGCGGATATCAGGCGATTTACGAAACCGGGCGGGTAGCCGAAGCAGCTTGCTGGGCACATGCTCGGCGACAGTTCTACGAACTGCACGCCGCACGCCCGAATGCCTTGAACACCGAGGCGCTGGAGCGTATCGGCGCGTTGTACAAGATCGAGGAAGCGATCCGGGGCAAGCCGCCCGATGAGCGACAGGCGTACCGGCAAACACATAGCAGGCCCTTGCTCGATCAGTTCCATGCGTGGCTGAGTGCCACGCTGGAAACGCTCTCGCGCAAATCCGACACGAGTCGGGCGATTCTCTATGCGCTGAACCGGTGGGAAGCGCTCACGCGCTACTGTGACGACGGGCGTCTGGAAATCGATAACCTGCCAGTTGAGCGCGCGTTGCGCGGGGTGGCGATCGGGCGCCGGAACTACCTGTTCGCCGGTGCTGACTCAGGTGGCGAGCGTGCGGCGGCGATCTACAGTCTGATCGGTACGGCCAAGCTCAACGGCATCGATCCCGAGGCGTATCTGCGTGCCGTGCTCACGCGCATTGCAGACCATCCGATCAACCGGGTCGAAGACCTGCTGCCATGGAACATGACCACCCTGGCATCGTAAGGCGATAATGCCGCTGGCTTCCCGTTCACCCGGAGATCAGATGGCGAAATCGTTCCAGCGCTTTACCCTGCACGTGCAGCTTCAACACATCGAGCCGCCCATCTGGCGCAGGATCGAGGTCGAAGGAACCGAGTCGCTGCGCAAGCTGCACCATATCCTGCAGGCGGCCTTCGGCTGGGAAGACACCCACCTGCACGACTTCCTGATCGACGGCATGACCTACGCCATGTTCGAGATCGACGACGTGCTGGACTTCGCCGACCCGGGCACGAGCGCCGATGACCGGAAGGTCCGACTGCAGAAGGTCCTGAAACCTGGCTCGCGCTTCCTCTACCGGTACGACTTCGGAGACGGCTGGGATCACGCCATCGTCGTTGAGAAAGTGGAAACCATTGAGAGCGAACCGTGGGGCGCGGCCCAGGTCATTGATGGTGCTCGCGCGTGCCCGCCAGAGGATGTGGGCGGCCCGCATGGCTACGAAGCGTTCCTGAGCGCGCTATGCAACGATTCGAATAGCGAAGAAGCTGACCATTACCGAAACTGGGTCGGCCCCGGCTTCGACGCCGAACTGTTCGATCTGCGTGCTGCCAATGCCACGTTGCTACGCATGGCTTCCAATCGTTGGGGAAACCGGTAACCCACGCCGTCAACAGGGTATCGGCTCCACGCTTAC
>NZ_CABVPR010000132.1 GCF_902499135.1 Burkholderia dolosa | reverse complement strand
CTGCAGCCGCTCGCGCCGCCGCCGGCCGCGCGGCGCGCGGCGTTCCACGCGCTCGTCTGCGATTTCAATCTGCGGCCCGACCGCTATCTGCACGTGACGCGCGTGCCGGCCGACTGGCCCGCGCGCTACCGGTCGCCGGACGCGTTCGGCGCGGCCGGCCGCAAGCTGCTCGCGCGATATCTGCTCGATGCGAACGGCGTGGGCGACCGGCACGACTTCGACGTCGCGAGCCCGTGCGCGCGGCTCGCGCTGCTGCCCGGCGCCGCGCTCGAGCAGCTCGCGTCGTATGCGGGGCTGCTGCTGCATCGCGGCTGGCTGCGCAACGCGCTCGGCGTGCGCCGCGTGCGGGCGGAAGTCGCCGCGAAGCTCGGCGGCGATGCGCTCGAGCTCGCGCTCGAACGTGCGCCGGAATTCGACGCGCTCGCCGAAACGCTCGAGCCGTGGCGCGCCGATCCGGCCGCGCTGCCGGTCGTGATCCGCGCGCGCGGCGGGCGGCTGCTCGCCGACTTCATCGGCGTGGCGGGCGACGCGGTCGCGCGGCGCGTGCGGCTGAAGTTCAATCGCGCGATCGACGACGAAGCGCCGTACTGGCTGAACCGCGCGCAGCGCGACCAGTTCGGCGAACTGCTGTTCCTGTTTCTGATTCCCGAGAGGCTCGCGTCATGGGACTGGCTTTTCTGATCACGAGCGACAACCTGCAGCTGCTGTCCGAGCGCAAGGTGCTCAAGGAGCGCGAATACGCGGCGCTGCTCGATGCGTCCGCGGTGATCGCGACCGCGCGCGACGAGGCCGCCCGCATCGTCGCCGATGCGCAGCGCGAATTCGACAAGCGGCAGGCGGCCGGCTACGACGAAGGGATGCGCCGCGCGCAGCGCGAGCATGCGGCGCAGACCTACACGCACGCGCTCGCCGCCGCGCGCACGATGGAATCGATGAAGGACGCGATGGCCGAGATCGTCGTGAAGGCCGTGCGCGCGATCGTCGGCGAGATGAGCACGCAGAAGCTGTACGAAGCCGCGCTCGCGCGGATCGTGCCGCTCGTGCGCGACGAGGCGTTCCTGATCGTGCGCGTCGCGCCGGGCCGCCAGGACGAGATGCGCGATGCGCTCGACGGCGCGTTCGCCGGACAGTCGAACCGGCAGAAGATCCGCATCGTCGAGGACGCGCAGCTCGAGCGCCACGCGTGCACGGTCGAGACGCCGTCCGGCCGCATCGACGCGAGCCTCGACCTGCAGATCGACGCGCTGCGCCAGGCGATCCGCCGCGACGCGCTGAAGGGCGCCGCACGATGAACGCGCCGCTCGACGATCCGCAGCCGTTCGGCGGCGGCGACGACGACGTGCCGTTCGACCGCGGCCGTCTGGTCGGCGATCTCGATGCGGGGCTCGCGTTCTTCTCGCCGGTGTCCGTGCAGGGCCGCGTCAATCACGCGGTCGGGCAGATCCTGAACGCGACGGGCATCCGCGCGCGGCTCGGCGAGATCTGCGAGCTGCGCACGCCGAACCAGCCGACGCTGCTCGCCGAAGTGGTGGGCTTCTCGCGGCAGACGACGCTGCTCACGCCGCTCGGCGACGTGGCCGGCCTGTCGCCGGAGACGACCGTCGTGCCGTCCGGGCGCGAGCACGTGTTTCCGGTCGGCGACGCGCTGTTCGGCCGCGTGCTCGACGGCCTCGGCCGGCCGCTCGACGATCGCGGGCCGGTGACCGGCGCGACCTGGGTATCGACGCAGCAGGATCCGCCGAATCCGCTCGCGCGCCGGATGATCGACACGCCGTTTCCGACCGGCGTGCGCGTGATCGACGGGCTGATGACGCTCGGCGTCGGGCAGCGCGTCGGCATCTTCGCGCCGTCCGGCGTCGGCAAGAGCACGCTGCTCGGGATGATCGCGCGCGGCGCGCAGGCCGACGTGAACGTGATCGCGCTCGTCGGCGAACGCGGGCGCGAAGTGCGCGAGTTCATCGAGCATTCGCTGTCGCCGGACGTGCGCGCGCGCTCGATCGTCGTCGTGTCGACGTCGGACCGGCCGGCGATGGAGCGCGTGAAATCGGCGCTCGTCGCGACCGCGATCGCCGAGCATTTCCGCGATGCGGGCAAGCGCGTGCTGCTGCTCGTCGATTCGCTGACGCGCTTCGCGCGCGCGCAGCGCGAAGTCGGCCTCGCGAGCGGCGAGCCGCCGACGCGCCGCAGCTTTCCGCCGTCGACGTTCGCGGTGCTGCCGAGGCTGCTCGAGCGCGCGGGGCAGGGCGCGACCGGATCGATCACCGCGCTGTACACGGTGCTCGTCGAAGGCGACGAGGAATCCGATCCGATCGCGGAGGAAGTGCGCTCGATCCTCGACGGCCATATCGTGCTGTCGCGCAAGATCGCGCTCGCGAACCGCTATCCGGCGATCGACGTGCTCGCGAGCCTGTCGCGCGTGATGCCGCTCGTCGCGAGCCGCGCGCATCAGCAGGCGGCCGCGCGCGTGCGCGAGCTGATCGCGAAGTATCAGGAAATCGAGCTGCTCGTGCAGATCGGCGAGTATCGCGAAGGCAGCGACCGGCTCGGCGATCTCGCGCTGCGCGCGCGCGACGCGATCGGCGCGTTCTGCGCGCAGGCGCAGCACGAGGACGTGCGCTTCGACGCGCTGCTCGCGAAGCTGACGAGGCTGGCGAACGATCATGTCTGAAGCCGACGACCGCCGTGTGCTCGCGACGCTCGCGCGCCTGAAGCGCGTGCGCGAGATGCGCAGCCAGATCGCGCGCGTCGCGGCCGCGCGGCAGCAGCACGTCGCCGCGCAGAGCCGCCGCGCGCTCGACGCCGCGCACGCGCAGCTCGCGCAGCAGCTCGCCGCGAAGGCGGCGATCCAGACGCGGCTCGCCGACGACGTGCGCGAGGCGCGCGCGCTGCAGAACGCGGCGTCCGACACGCGCACGTTCGATCGGCACATCGGCGCGGCGAACGCGTCGGTGAGCGAAGCCGCGCACATGCATCGCGGCCACGAAGCGACGCTTGCCGAGCTGCAGCGCGCGGCGCGCAAGGCGAAGGCCGCGGAGGACAAGCTCGACAAGGCCGGCGAAAAGGCGCTGCATGCGCGCGCGGCGCGCGTCGAGCGCGACGCGGACGAGATCGCCGACGCGTACGCGGTGCGGCGCTTCGCGACGGCCGGCGTCTGGGCGGCCGACGCCGGTCATGTCGCGCATGCGGGCGACGGCGGCGGCCACGCGGGCG
>NZ_CABVPR010000131.1 GCF_902499135.1 Burkholderia dolosa | reverse complement strand
GCCGCAACGTCGGCCGGCTCGGCCGCCGCCGGCGCGGCAGCCGATTCCGCGTGCGCGGCCGGCGCCGTGCCGTGCGCGACGCGGATCTGGCTTTCGTCGATCACGAAGCAGCACACCGCGACGATGTCGTCGGACGGCACGTCGGATTCGAGCCACAGCGTCAGGTCGGCGCCGGCTTCTTCGCGGCCGACGATCCGGCCGAGATTGCCGAGCTCCTCGGTGAGCAGCGCGCGGTCCTTCTCGTCGACGCCCGCGAGCGTGATCTTCAGGTGCGGGCCGCCCTCACCGGCGGCGGGCGCCGGATGCGCAGCCGCGACCGCCTGTTCGACGACGTGATCCGGTGCGCGGTCGGTCGCGGCGGCAGGCTCCGCCGCAGGCGCGGGGGCAGCGGCGGGCACGGCGGGCGCTGCCGCTGCCGGCGCATCCGTGCCGCTTTCGGCCTTCAATCGTTCGAGCTTCGCGCAGATCGCCGCGGCGGCCGCCGCATCCGGTTCGGCGCTCGCACGGTAGTCGGCGAGCTGGTCGGACAGCACGTCCTTCGTCTCGAGGAACGCGTCGACCATCTCCTTGGTCAGCGTCAGCTCGTGGTTGCGCGCGCGATCGAGCAGCGATTCGAGGATGTGCGTGGTCTCGGTCAGCGCGGAAAAGCCGAACGTCGCGGCGCCGCCCTTGATCGAATGCGCGGCGCGGAAGATCGCCGCGAGATCCTCGGGGTCGGGCGAGCCGACGTCGAGGTTCAGCAGCAGCTGCTCCATCTGCGCGAGCAGTTCGTCCGCTTCGTCGAAGAAGGTCTGATAGAACTGAGTGATGTCGAGAGTCATGCCCGGTCACCGGTTGAATTCGTCGCGTTCATGTCAGGAGGCCGTCTGCTCGGACAGCGTCGCGACCAGATCGACCAGCACGGCCGGATCGATCGGCTTTTCGATCCAGCCGGTCGCGCCCGCGTCGCGCGCGGCGTCCTTGAACGCATCGCTGCCTTCGGTCGTCAGCACGAGGATCGGCGTCTGCGCATACGCGCCGAGCTGGCGCAGCGACGCGATCACTTCGAGCCCGCTCTTGCGCGGCATGTTCTGATCGGTCAGCACCAGGTCGTACGGCGCGGTCGCCGCCATGTCGAAGCCGGCTTCGCCGTCCGGCGCGACCGTCACGTCGTAGCCGGCCTGCTCGAGCGTCGTCTGCAGCAGCGCGCGCATGGTCGCGGAGTCGTCGATGGCGAGAATCGTTCGGATCATCTCTGTCTCGGAATCGGATGGAAACGTCAGGGTTTCGGCGCGGCGACGGCGGCACTCGCGAGCGCCGGACGCACGGCCGGCGCCGGCGCGGCGAGCTGCTGCGCGAGCAGCTTCGAGCCGGCCGCGTCGGCCGACAGCGTCGTCGTCGTCGCGTCGTCGCGCATCAGCGCCTCTTCGGATTTGCGGTTCAGCACGATCACGCTGATCCGGCGGTTCTCCGGGTCGAGCGGATCGGCCTTGTTCAGGTTCTGCGTCGACGCGAGGCCGAGCACGCGCAGCACCTTCGCCTCGTCCATGCCGCCCGCGATCAGCTCGCGGCGCGACGCGTTCGCGCGGTCGGCCGACAGCTCCCAGTTGCTGTAGCCGCCTTCGCCGCCCGCGTACGGCACCGCGTCGGTGTGGCCCTGGACGATGATCCGGTTCGGCACGTCGTTCAGCGTCTTGCCGATCTCGCGCAGGATGTCGCGCATGTACGGCTCGACATGGTCGCTCGACATCGCGAACATCGGCCGCTTCTGCGTATCGACGATCTCGATGCGCAGCCCCATCAGCGTCGAATCGATGCGGATCTGCTGCTTGAACTGGCGCAGCGTCGGGTTCGCCTCGATCGCGGCCATCAGCTTGATCTGCAGATCGTGCAGGCGCGCCTGCTCGCGGCGCTCGAGCGCGCCTTGCGCCTGCGCCTGCGCGTCCTCGTCGTTCTTCTTCGCGACGCGGTCGGCGAGATTCGTCGTGCCGTCGGTACGGCGCAGCGTGCCGGCGTCGACGCTCGACAGGTCGCGGCCGCCGCCGTCGATGATGCTGGAATCCTGCGAGCTGCGGTCGCCGCTGCCGAACAGCGCGGCCTTCAGCGGCGTGTTGAAGTACTCGGCGATCCCCTTCAGCTGAACCGGCGTGACCGAGCTCAGCAGCCACATCAGCAGGAAGAACGCCATCATCGCGGTCATGAAGTCCGCGTACGCGAGCTTCCATGCGCCGCCGTGGTGGCCCTTCTTCTGCGGAGCCACCCGCTTGACGACGATCGCGCGATCCTTGCTCTTGCTCATCGGGCGCTCCGCATCACTTCGCCTTCACGCGGCGCACGTGCTCTTCGAGCTCGGCGAACGACGGACGCTCGGTCGAGAACAGCACCTTGCGGCCGAACTCGACCGCGATCGCCGGCGCATAGCCGTTCAGGCTCGCGAGGATCGTCACCTTGATGCACTGGAACATCTTCGTCGACTCGGCGACGCGCTGCTCGGCGAGGCTCGCGAGCGGCCCGATCAGCCCGTACGACAGCAGGATCCCGAGGAACGTGCCGACCAGCGCCTGCGCGATCATCGCGCCGAGCACCGCGGGCGGCTTGTCGGCCGACGCCATCGTGTGCACGACGCCCATCACGGCCGCGACGATGCCGAACGCCGGCATCGCGTCGCCGACGCGCATCAGCGCATGCGCCGGGCCTTCGCCTTCCGCGTGATGCGTCTCGATCTCCTCGTCCATCAGGCTTTCGATCTCGAACGCGTTCATGTTGCCGCCAACCATCAGCCGCAGGTAGTCGGTCAGGAATTCGACGATGTGGCGATCGGCGAGGATCTTCGGGTACTGCGTGAAGATCGGGCTCTTGTCCGGATCGTCGATGTCGGCCTCGAGCGTCAGCGTGCCTTCCTTGCGGGCCTTCGCGAGCAGCACGTACAGGAGCGCCATCAGCTCCATATAGACGTCCTTCGTGTACTTCGAACCCTTGAAGAGCGTCGGCAGCACGCGCAGCGTCGCCTTGATGGTCTTCATGCCGTTGCCGAGGATGAACGCGCCGACGCCGGCGCCCGCGATCATCAGGATCTCGACCGGCTGGATCAATGCGCCCAGATGCCCGCCTGCCAGCGCATAACCGCCGAAGACGGACAACAGCGTCACGAGTGTTCCCACGATAATCAGCACTGCCTGTCCCTCACGAAAGACCGGCGGGGAGACCGCCGTTAAGCAGGTTTACGGCAGTCGGCAGGAAAACTTTCGCGGCCGCGCGGGCGCGGCGCGGCGGTGTTTACCAGCAGGCGGCGACGGGTTTGCGCGGCGGGCGGGCGCCGCGCAACGCGCGTCGCGGGCGCGCCCGGCGGCGCT
>NZ_CABVPR010000130.1 GCF_902499135.1 Burkholderia dolosa | reverse complement strand
TTCGGCGAGCGATTTATGCAGGCGCGTGGATAACGTGCTGTTCAACCGCCTCGCCCACAAAAATGCGGACAGGTTCCACAAAAATGCGGACAGGTTCATCGCGCCTCGCGCAGCGCGCTGCAGAAACCGTACCGAGCGTCGACATCGCCGTCTCTAGCGCGCTCGTATCGAGTTGCTGCACGAAGCGCGCTTTGGCTGTTACGCGCCACATCCTGGTTCCTTTGCTGAGTTGCCGCCGGTTCCTCTGTGCATCGATATCGCAACGCACCCGTATCGGCAAAGACGCGGGTTCTGCATCGAGCCGCCCCGTTCCTGTTTCGAATTGCAGCGCAAGATCTGGAACGCGGGCACGCACGTACGGCACTACACTGGGTTCATCGACTTTCACCGTGAGCGCAGCTGTGCGCGCGACGCTTCTGTGCCGTGCAGGCTTTTTCGCACGGCGACGCGCGCGTCGCGGTTCGGCGTGAGCGCTTCGGCGCACGCCGCGCAACATGACCGCGCCGACGAACGAGGAATACCCGTGAACCTTGCCGCCTTGCCCCCTGCCGTCGAATCGACGGATATCGCACCGCGTGTCGACATGCTCGACTGGACGGCCATCAGCGCCGAACTGGATCAATACGGATGCGCACGCGTATCTCGATTGCTGTCCGCAACCGAATGCGATGCGCTCGCGTCGCTCTATCCGAACGACACGCTTTACCGCTCGCGCGTCGTGATGGCGCGGCACGGCTTCGGCCGCGGCGAGTACAAGTATTTCGCCTATCCGCTGCCTGCGATCGTCGCCGAACTGCGCGCAACGCTCTATCCGCATCTCGCGCCGATCGCGAATCGCTGGAACCAGGCGCTCGGCATCGACGTCCGCTATCCGCGAGACCACGCGGCATTCCTGCGTCGCTGCCACGCAGCCGGTCAGACTCGGCCGACGCCGCTGATCCTGCAATACGGCGACGGCGACTACAACTGTCTGCATCAGGATCTGTACGGCGAGCACGTGTTTCCGCTGCAGGTCGCGATCCTGCTGTCCGCGCCCGGCCGGGACTTCACCGGCGGAGAGTTCGTGCTGACCGAGCAGCGGCCGCGCATGCAGTCGCGTGCGGAAGTGGTGCCGCTCGCGCAGGGCGACGCGGTGATCTTCGCCGTGCATGGCAGACCGGTGCAAGGAACGCGCGGCGTCTATCGCGTGAATCTGCGTCATGGCGTGAGCCGCGTCCGGGCCGGTCATCGACATACGGTCGGCATCATCTTTCATGACGCGCTGTAATGGCGTGGAACGGCGCAAGTGCGGAAAGCCCGTCGGCGTTCGGCGCGCTTGCCGTAAAGGACCGAGCGGTCGGCAAGCTTCGCTGCTCATACAGCAGCCGAAGCCGCGATTGCGCGAGCCGAAACGCCGTGCCCAGAAAATGCGACTACCGCCTACCCTCGCGCGACACCCGCCCTCAGCCGGTCGCCCGCGTCGGTAGCAAGTCGCGCATAGCCGGGCAATGTCAGCAGCGCGAGCACGCCGGCGGCGACGAATGCCCAGCGAAAATCGTCGAGCACGTAATGAATACCGGCCGCATCGCCACGGATCAGCGCCGCGAGCCGCAACGCCAACGCGCCGAACGCGATGCCCATCCCGATCGTCATCTGCTGAGCCGCGCTCCACAACGTGCTTGCCGCACTCGTCTGCTGCGCGGGGATATCCGCATAGGCCAGCGTCGCGAGCGTCGTGAACTGCATCGACCGGGCCAGTCCGTAGACGAACACGACGAACAACGTGATTGCAAGCGGTGTCGATGCGGTCAGCCATCCGCACGCGATCGTGAAGACGCCGACGATCGTCACGTCGACGAGCGCGACACGCCGAAAGCCGAAGCGATCCAGAATCCACGACGTTCCCGCCTTCATGCCGAGATTGCCGAGCGCGCTCGCGAGCAGCAGCAGGCCGGACTGAAACGGCGAAAGTCCGAAGCCGATCTGGAACAGCAGCGGCAGCAGATAAGGCACGGCGTTGATCGCGATCCGCGTGACCGAGCCGGTGACGACCGTCACCGAAAATGTCGGCACCTTCAACGTCGTGAAGTCGAGCAGCGGATGCGCGCAACGTCGCGCATGCAGCCACGCGGCCACACCGAACACGACGCTGGCGCCCACCAGCGCGACGGCGCGCGTGAAGTGCGCGTCCTGCTGCCCGGCCGCTTCGGTACCGATCAGCAGGCACGTGAGCGCGGCGCCCGCCAGCACGAAGCCAATCCAGTCGAGCGGTCGTTGCTCGGTCGCCCGCGTATTGCGGACGATCAGCCACGTACAAACGAGCGCCGCGACACCGAACGGCACGTTCAACAGGAATATCCACCGCCACGACGCATACGTTGTAATGAAACCGCCGATCGGAGGCCCGACGACGGGCGCCACGATACCGGGCCATGTAATGGTCGCGATCGCGCGCATCAGGCGCGCCTTTTCCGTGCTGCGCACGACGATCATCCGTCCGACCGGCACCATCATCGCGCCACCGACGCCTTGCAACAGACGTGCGGCTGTAAACGTCGCCACGCCGTTGGAGAGTCCGCACAGCACGGACGCACCGGTAAAGACGACGATCGCGCTGCCGAACACCGTACGTGACCCATATCGATCCGCGATCCAGCCGCTGATCGGGATGAATACCGCGAGCGCGAGCATGTAGGCCGTCATCCCGAGGCTGAGCGCGTTCGGCCCGACGCCGAACGAACGCGCCATCTGCGGCAGAGCAGTCGCGATCACGGTCGTGTCGAGGTATTCCATGAAGAAGGTGGCGGCGACGAGATACGGCAAGAGATCGGTCGTCCGATCACTTTGAACGTGGCTGGAAGTCATGAATGCTGCAGTAGACGGGAATCGTGACAACGCCGATCCGATGCGGCAGGCAACGCGCAGCGATCGGCACGAATGGCGATATTACCCTGAAGGGCCGATGCTTCGCTGCGGTAATCCGCGTCGGGCAGATGCGCTGTGTCTGCGCAGAGTCTGGTATTTGGCCGGATTCTCGTTCGTCGAAGGGGTGACTGGTGTGTGGACGGCAAGGAGTGAGCGAAGGCGCTCTCTTGTTGCATCGGAAGCGCTTGAGGCCGAGCCGCAGACGGGGAAATAAGAGCCGCGAAGCATGCCCACCGAATCGCGGCGCATTCAAGGGCCGGACCGAGGCTGAAACGAGAGCCGGTCTCCAAGCGACGGGCCGAGAACCACAAGCCGTCGGTAGGCTGCGGGTGGTCCGGGTTCCCGCAACCGCGGCGACGGCATCCACCGACATGAGGAAGGCACGCTTTACGTGGGCGAACGACGGAGCGCGGTCGTTTCCCGATTGCGATCCAGCGCCATGAGGAAGTGCCCGCGCCGGGCCATCAAACCGAGCCGTTCTGTATGTGCGGCATGATCGGTCGGCTTCAGGGGGGCGTCGTAGGTGTTGGCGCGGACCCTCGCGACGCCGCCCCGCGAGCGTAGCGGGCGCCCGGATGTTTTTTCGTGGCGCAAACGCAAAAACCCCCGCCGATTG
>NZ_CABVPR010000129.1 GCF_902499135.1 Burkholderia dolosa | reverse complement strand
GATTTCTTCATGACAAGGTTTCTCCTGCGGCCTCGCCACTAACTTTACAGTGGGATACTTTGGAGGGGGAAGGTCAAATCACTCTCAAGAGTTGGGGACAGTTCACCACTGCTAAATGCGTGGAGCAGGTCAGCTGTACGCAAATCTACGATTTCTTGACAATTTTCCGATTCCATGTCGTTGTCGACCTCTGAAGTGACATTTTTACTTCGCAAACGTTGACAACTTTGCTTCGGTCTACCTCAACAAGACACGAAAATGGAGCGAAATCCGACTACCGCATGACCGATTATTGATAGTCAGGGAGAGCGGCGTTTGTATAGTGAGAACCTTCAGGTGACGAGGATGAAAATATGCCAGTATCGCTATCGTTGCACAGGCAGTCGGTTGGAATGCATCAAAATAATATTTATAGAAATGCAAAAACGAAAAAAACATCTTTTCGCGAAACGAATTCGGGTCACGATACTAATCTGCCAAAATATGAATTTTGCTCTCAGATTACGCATGCTGCAAAGTCCGACAAAATACCGAAAATTCCAACTTGGCAGCAGCGCTCCTTCCCACATAATCCAATCTTCACCGCCATTGGTTTCATGTTTCTTTTTAATCAAATTCAGTCGGTAAGTGCTGCTTCATCTCCAGTCGACGGTAGGGCATTGTTGGGAACTGCCGATGCCGGTCGTACTGCTAGTCCTTACTCTGCCCGCCAGACTGACCGGTCATACATGACGATAGGCGAAGATCACGCCATCTACGATCGTACGGGTTCATTTCGGGCGCCGGGCATTGATGCTACGATGGCACAAGCGAGCGACACTGGCATTATCACATATGAAAAAAAATCCCATCGCATAAATTCTGATTTTGATGCGTATGTGAAGAGCGAATCGATAATCGCGCCCAGGGAGCGTTTGATATCTGGTGGAAAAGTTCGGCAAGGTGGCGATAAGGAGATTGAATCAGCACTGCCGTCTTCCATCGATACCAAGACAGGCTCCGTTGCGCACCGTGATAACGACGACAATAACCATCGCCGCACAAAGCGAGCTGCTTTATCAGATCAGAATCCCCATATTGAGAAGCATATAGAAGAGCACTGTGCATTTGAAGATGAAATACTGTACCCTTGGGGGCCGAATGCAGGGAAGGATCTTTTATTCGAAGCCCAGCGCGCAGAGAACCCTTTCCGAATGATTTACGATAACGCGGATGTGGGCCCAACCCCCTTCCAGCGCGGCTTGGCCGACGGCCTGAATATTGTCACGGATTTCTTGACTCTCTATATAAAGAAAATAGCTGGAAGCGCGGTTGCCAATTTCAAACGCTCAGAATATTTCAAAAATAATGGCGACGAAATATGTGCTTAAAAATTCAGAAGGCTGATAATTGCAGATTTGGCGACATCGCTTGAAATAGACGGCTTGGGGGCGGTGCCTCGCGGAACCGCCAGGGGGGCAAAACCTGTCGAATTGGTTGGAGCGTCTTTCCGTGAAAAAGCTGCTCTTTACATACAAAGTCAGACCAAAAACATAAGAAAAGAAATTCTCTTTATCCTAAATAATGGCAAGGGAGCAATAAACGATAATGGTCAAAAAATATACCTTAAAGCGCTAGATAAGCCGAATGAGTTTATTACGCATCATCCTGATGCCGTAAACCCTAAGACACTGGAAAGACGGGTTGTTGTGGATCCAGAAACACTGTCGTGGCGATATGCGGACGACTTCGATGCATCGGGGCTTAATGTCGAAGTGCTCGAGGGGAAGAATCAGATAAAACTGCACGGAGACTATTATGAAGTCGTAAAAAATAGCGATCAGAATTTCGAGGCGGTCGTCAGAAAAGATGGCGGGGTAAAGGAATATGTTTCGGTCTATATGGAACCACTGTCAGGAACGTGGCATTTGCGCGTGCGTAATGGACGCCCGGCATTTAATAGTGAGCAGGCGGCAATAATTTCTCAAGCAAAAGTACAAATGGAGCCAGGATTTCGTTATGTCCCCAGAGGCAACAATAACGAAAAATACTATGGTGCCGGCAAGATATACGTGCAGGAGCAGATCGACGATTTCGGTCATTACCCGTGGGGGCGATATATTGAAATGAGTGGGGAGCTGGTTCCGGTAAGGAATGTGCAACGCGAGGCACCGGGGGTATTGTATGAGGTTTATAATTTAAACAATCCGGATAGCAAAGGATATCCGGTCGAATGGGATGGAGATCGCTGGCTGTTTGAGCGTGAAACGTCAGTTCATGTGTCAGACGAGGTGGCGTCGTCTTTAAAACACGATGCTCCTGCTCGGGACATTGAGGCAAAAAAACTTTCGTCGCCCGACGGTAATGGATTGCGATGGAGTAATGGTGGGCGGTCGTACATAAAAGCACATGATAATTTCTTTGAAGTTTCGCCATCGACGCAGAGTGATGGTCACTATATCGTGGCAGGCAGTAGAAAAATAAAGATTGAGTATAGAAAAAATCAATGGTACAAGGCTGCCACGGCCCCAGGTTTCCCCGAGCAACTCAATTATTTCCCCGGCGAGTCAGCCGTCGTGACGGCGTATTGCAACGATGGTTATGTTACCGCGTTCAAAGTTGATTCAACAAAAACGCTTACGGAAAACCTTTTCGACCACTTCAGCCCCATTGACGACGGAGAATATATTTATTGGAAAAACAGGGCATCAAACAAGCCGGATTTGTTTTCGATAAATAAAATCACTCTCGACAGAGACGGCCATAAAGCATCCATCTACTACCCGCGCGGTAAAAACCGCTGCCCCAGCCCAGACATTTTATTTAATGACGTACCAGTCAATTTTGGGCAGTCCGGGAAGATTCTTGTCTCCCCGGAAGATTATGATATTGAATTCAAATACATCAGTTCTCCATATGACATGCACGTCATGAGACAAGGGACCATACACTCATGTGGTTACACAAGCGCGGCAATGGTTGCCAAAGATCTACAGCACATCAAAAATATAAGTCCCGATGTTGTCAGTCGATATGTTAGTCTGAGAGATGAGGGGGCTTTTGGCGTTTTTTCTACTTCCCTGTCCGAGAGGATGGCTGAAGACGGCATTTCAAACAGGCTTGTTGATGTTGAGGATCCTGTGGCGTACATACAGGAAAAGATGCGTAAAAATGAATGGATGGGTATCGCGAACATCGACGGACATTTTTGCGTTGTATCAAGAGCGGACGAGAATAGTTTTTATTTGCGAGACCCTTATCAAGGAATTCTTTTTACGGATAAAATCGATAAATTAAAAGAATACGATATGGGTCGAGATATCATCGAGATTGATATTTAACGCTAAGGAAATTCTGCGTAACTCGCCTCCGGCTGTGCTTGCATTGAATCGCCGAGGCGTGGCGCAGGGACTACAACGAGAGCCGTCCTCACTCGGCTCTCAAGGAATTGGCGCCAGCTGAATTCGCTTGTCAGCTGGTGCTTTTGCCGGGTCCGATTGGACCCGAAACGCTGGAAAACTCGCTCTAGATCTGGTCCGGGTGACCTTCCCCCTCCAAAGTATCCCACTGTAAAGTTAGTGGCGAGGCCGCAGGAGAAACCTTGTCATGAAGAAAT
>NZ_CABVPR010000128.1 GCF_902499135.1 Burkholderia dolosa | reverse complement strand
GGCCGGTTCGTGCCCGACCGCGCGCACGGCGCGCGCCGGCGCCGGCGCGAGCGCAATGCCGCCCGCGACGCGCCAGCCGGCCACGATCGCCTTCATCTGGCGCGTCTGCTCTTCGAGCGACGCAGCCGCGGCCGCCGCCTGCTCGACGAGCGCCGCGTTCTGCTGCGTGACGGAATCCATCTGGCCGACCGCGCGATTGACCTGCTCGATGCCGGTCGACTGCTCGTCGGATGCGGCGCTGATCTCGCCCATGATGTCGGTCACGCGGCGCACGGCCTGCACGATCTCGTCCATCGTCGAGCCCGCGCGCGCGACGAGCGCGGAGCCGCTTTCGACCTTCTCGGCCGAATCGCCGATCAGCTGCTTGATCTCCTTCGCGGCGCTCGCGCTGCGCTGCGCGAGCGAGCGCACTTCGCCGGCGACCACTGCGAAGCCGCGGCCCTGCTCGCCTGCGCGCGCGGCCTCGACTGCCGCGTTCAGCGCGAGGATGTTGGTCTGGAACGCGATCCCTTCGATCGTGCCGATGATGTCGACGATCTTGCCGGAGCTCGTCGCGATGTCCTGCATCGTCGATACGACCTGGCCGACCACCTCGCCGCCCTGCGTCGCGATGTCCGACGCGTTCACCGCGAGCTGGCTCGCCTGGCGCGCGTTCTCCGCGTTCTGCCGCACGGTGCCGGTCAGCTGCTCCATGCTCGACGCGGTCTCCTGCAGCGACGCGGCCTGCTGCTCGGTGCGCTGCGACAGGTCGGTGTTGCCCGACGCGATCTCGCGCGCGCCGACGTCGATCGACTCGGCGCCGCGGTGCACGGCCTGCACCATCGCGGTAACGGCGTCCTGCATCCGCTTGATTCCGCCGAACAGGCGGCCGATCTCGTTCGTGCTGAACACGTTCACCGGCTGCGTGAGGTCGCCGCCGGCGATGCGCTCGAAGTGCGCGATCGCGTCTTCGAGCGGCTTCACGATCAGCCCGCGCATCGCGAAGCGGATCGCGATCACGACGACGAACGCGAGCGCGATGCCGGCCGCGATCAGGCCGATCATCATCGAGATCTGCGACTGCGTCGCGGCCTGGCGCTCTTCCGCGCGCTTCTGCAGCGCTGCGACCACGGCCGACGCGGTCTGGTCGTACGCGACGAACATCGGGCTGATCTTCGTGTCGGCGATCGCGTGGTACGCGGCCATGTCGCCCGCGCGCGCGGCAGCGAACTCGGGCTCGACGCCTTCCTTCACGATCGTCGTGTAGCGGGCGCTCAGCTCGTCGAGCAGCGACTGCTCGATGCCGAGCTTCGCGGTCGCCTGGAACGCCTGCCAGTTCTGGTTCGACTTCGCGTACAGCTCCTGCGCGCGATCGAGCACCTTCGCCGCGTCGGCCGCGTTGCCGGCCTCGGTCAGCGTGCGGAAGCGGTCGAGCGCGATGCGCGCGCGCAGCAGGTGCGCGGACGTGTCGTCGAGCGTGTGGATCGCCGGCAGGTCGACGTGCGCGATCTCGTCGAGCGACCGGCTCGCGTGATTGAGCGCGTAGAGGCCGAGCCCGCCGACCGCGGCGGCCAGGCACACGAGGATGAGTCCGACCGCCGTGAGCGTCGTGCGGATCGACCAGTTATGCAACATTGCAGATTCTCCCCAGGGTTGCTGCGCGCGGCGCGGTCACGCGCCGAGCGTTTCGATCAGCGCCATTTCGCGGCTCGACATCAGCTTCTCGATGTCCATCAGGATCAGCATCCGGCCGTCGACCGTACCGAGGCCCGTCAGGTACTCGGTCGTCAGCGTCGCGCCGAATTCCGGCGCCGGCATGATCTGGTCGGTCTGCAGCGTCAGCACGTCCGACACGCCGTCGACGACCATCCCGACCACGCGGTTCGACACGTTCAGGATGATCACGACGGTCTGATGGTCGTACTCGACGCGGCCGAGATGGAACTTGATCCGCATGTCGACGATCGGCACGATGATCCCGCGCAGGTTGATCACGCCCTTGATGAAATCGGGCGCGTTCGCGATGCGCGTGACGCTGTCGTAGCCGCGGATTTCCTGCACCTTCAGGATGTCGATTCCGTATTCCTCGTCGCCGAGCGTAAACACGAGGAATTCCTGGCCCGTCGCGTCGCCGTGTTCCGCATCGCGGCGGCTGGTCGCCGCGTTCGCCGCGGCCGGATTGATCATTTGGACTTCAGCAGACACGTTTGCCCCCAATCGGTTGAATGGCGAGAGTCAGAAGACGGCGAGCTCGGCGCCCGCCCGGGCGCCGTGCGCCGCACGGGTTTCGCGGTTCAGCGCCGCGACGTCGACGATCAGCGCGACGCTGCCGTCGCCGAGGATGGTCGCCGCCGAAATGCCGTGCACCTTGCGGTAGTTCGTTTCGAGGTTCTTCACGACGACCTGCTGCTGGCCGACCAGCTCGTCGATCAGCATCGCGAAGCGGCGGCCCTCCGTTTCCATGATCGTGACGATGCCCTGCGTCGGGTCGGTGCGCGCGTCCTCGACCGAGAACACCTCGTGCAGCGCGACGAGCGGCAGGTATTCGCCGCGTACGCGCACCACGCGCTCGCCGTTGCCGACCGTGTAGATGTCGTCGTTCGACGGCTGCAGCGACTCCATCACGAAGTTCAGCGGCAGGATGAAGATCTCGCTGCCGACCTTCACCGACATCCCGTCGAGGATCGCGAGCGTGAGCGGCAGCACGATCCGCGTGGTCGTGCCGCGGCCCGCCTGCGACGTGATCTCGACGTGGCCGCCCATCGACTGGATGTTGCGCTTCACGACGTCCATCCCGACGCCGCGGCCCGACACGTCGGTCACCGTCTCGGCGGTCGAGAAGCCGGGCGCGAAGATCAGGTTCCACACTTCTTCGTCGCTGATGTTGTCGGACACCTGCATGCCCTGCTTCGCGGCCTTCGCGAGGATCCGCTCGCGGTTCAGCCCCGCGCCGTCGTCGCTCACCTCGATCACGATGTTGCCGCCGTGATGCGCGGCCGACAGCACGAGCTGGCCGACCGCGTCCTTGCCGGCCGCGAGCCGCTTGTCGACCGTCTCGATCCCGTGATCGAGGCTGTTGCGCACGAGGTGCGTGAGCGGATCGATGATCCGCTCGATCAGGCTCTTGTCGAGCTCGGTCGCCTGACCGAACGTGACGAGCTCGACCTGCTTGCCGAGCTTGCCGGCCAGATCGCGCACGAGGCGCGGGAAGCGGCTGAACACGTAGTCCATCGGCATCATGCGAATCGACATCACCGCTTCCTGCAAATCGCGCGCGTTGCGCTCGAGCTGCGCCATCCCGTTGAACAGCCGGTCGTGCAGCGCCGGATCGAACGCGCTCGCCGTCTCCGCGAGCATCGCCTGCGTGATCACCAGCTCGCCGACGAGGTTGATCAGCTGGTCGACCTTCTCGACGCCGACGCGAATCGAGCTGCCTTCGGCACCGGCCGCGCCGGCGGCAGCCGCGCGCGGGCGCTTGTCGTCGTGATGTGCGGCGGCCGGCTGCGGCGCGGTGGGCGCAGGCTGCGAAGGCGGCTGCGCCGATTGCGTCGATTGCGACGCGGCGCTCGATTCGGCGGCCGCGGCGGGCGCGGCCGGCTGCGGTGCGGCTGCGCGCTGCGG
>NZ_CABVPR010000127.1 GCF_902499135.1 Burkholderia dolosa | reverse complement strand
GATTACGCAGGCTACTGGTGGGAGGATCCGGCGCGGCTCGTGCTGATCTTCATCCTGCCGCTGTACGCGATGCTGTCGATCGGGCTGCTCGGCAACCAGAAGTCGATCGCGCGGATCTACTTCGACGGCTACTACGCATTCGTCGGCGCGACGTTCCTGCTGGTGCTCGCGGCGGCCGCGTGGGCCGCGACCGCCGATGCCCGCGTGCGGCATGCGCCGGACCGCGGGCCGGCCGAGCTGTCGCCGCGCGTGCTCGACTTCGTGTTCGCGCTCGCGCTGTTCGGCTATCTGGTGATGATGAGCGGCCTGCTCACGCATCCGGCCGTGCTGCTGTCGTTCCTGAACGGGACCGCGAACACGTTCGAGCTGATCGAGCTGAAAGGGCGCGTGACCGGCCTCAGCACGTTTACGCAGGCGACCGCGCCGTTCGTCGCGCTGTATTTCTACGTGTTCCGCACGCCGGTCAGCGGGTTGAACCGCTACAAGGTCTATCTGGTCGTGCTGACGGTGCTCACGCTCGTGCGCAGCTTCGTGTTCGCGGAGCGCCTCGCGATCATCGAAGTGGTGTTGCCGTTCGCGCTGATGGTCGTCCGGTTCCGGTTCCCGGGCCGGCGCTGGAAGGCGCTCGCGCTCGGGCCGTACGCGGCGATTCCGCTGCTGCTCGCGCTGTTCATCGTGAACGAATACAACCGGTCGTGGGAAACGTACTACGTGAACCTCTACGACAACATCTTCGACTTCGCGATCGAACGCCTCGGCCTGTACTACTCGACGTCGCTGAACAACGGCGCCGGGATTCTCGACGTGCTCGGCTGGTACGGCGGCCGTCCGATGTTCACGTTCGACTGGCTGCTGCATTTTCCGGTGATCGGCGCGCTGTTCCAGCCGTGGCTCGACTCGGGCAGCAGCCTCGACCTGTTCCTGAACGGCTACGCGGACCCGGAATTCAACAATCCGTCCGGCATCTTCGTGCACTTCTACGAATGGGGCTGGTTCGGCTTGCTGAACGCGGCGTTCGCCGGCTGGGTGTTCGGCCGCAGTTACGCGGGCTGGCGCAGCGGCAGCGGCTTCTGGTGCTGCGCGCACGCGGTGCTGTACGTGTCGCTGATGGAGATCCTGCGGATCCCGAACCTGTTCAGCGGGCGCAACTTCGTGCCGGTCGTGCTGCTGATCGTCGTGTTCCGGTGGTTCGACCAGCGGCCGGCACGCGCGTCGGCGGCCGCCGCGCGCGTTGCGCGGCTCGGGCGGATCGGACGGGTCGCGCGTGCGCGCGAGATCGGCTAACTGTCGTCCAGAGCACAGTTCCGCGCGGCCGGCTTGCATACAGTGAAGCGGTTCGCCACGACCCGGAACGCGCGCGGGCCCTGAAGCCCGCCGCGTCGAATCTCTCATGACTGCACGCGAAACCAGCCTCGACGTCGCCCGCGGCGCCGGCATCATCCTCGTCGTCTACGGACACGTGCTGCGCGGCGTCGTCTCGTCCGGCCTCGTGCCGGCGGGCCTGCCCGATGCGCTGTTCGCATGGAACGACTACGCGATCTACACGTTCCACATGCCGCTGTTCTTCTTCCTGTCCGGGCTGCACGTGTGCAGTTCGCTGCGCCGCGCGCCGCACGGCTTCCTGTGGTCGAAGGTCCGCACGATCGCGTATCCGTACCTGCTGTGGTCGCTGCTGCAGGGCGGCGCGCAGATCGCGATGGCGTCGCACGGCACCAATCATCCGTTTACGGCGGCCGATCTGGTCGCGATCGGCTGGCGGCCGTTTGCGCAGTTCTGGTTCCTGTATGCACTGATGCTGTGCATGCTCGCGGTATGGCTGCTCGCGCAGCGCGTGCCTGCGCTCGCGCGCACGCCGATGTCGCCGCCCGTACGCGGCTGGCTCGCCGGCGGTGCGGCGCTCGGCCTTGCGCTCGGCGCGACGACGCAGTGGGGGATTCTGTCGACCGCGCTGATGAACTGGCCGTTCTTCGTGGCCGGCATCGTCGCGTCGGACGCGCTGCCGCGCTGGCTCGAACGCAACAGCGGTTCGCGCGCCTGTGCGGTGACGGCTGCGCTGTTCGTCGCGGCGGTCGCGCTCGCGCACGCGTTCGGCGGCGCGACGAGCGTGTGGGCCGTGCCCGCCGCGTTCGCCGGCATCGCGCTGACGCTGCAGCTTGCGCACCGCCATGCGTCGTCGGCGCGTGCGGGCTGGCTCGCCGCGCTCGGGTGTGCGTCGATGCCGATCTATCTGATGCATATCCTCGTGATGGCCGGCGTGCGCATCGTGCTGATGCGTGCGGGCATCACGAACCTCGCCGTGCACCTCGCGCTCGGCACGCTCGCCGGCGTGGCGATTCCGATGGCCGTCTATCTGGCCGCGCTGCGCGTCGGCGTCGCGCAGGCGGCCGGTTTTCCGCCGTGGCCCGGCCGCCGCGCGATCGCGCACGCGCAGGCGGCGTAAGTGTCGGCGAAGCGATCCGCCATGCGCAAATTCCGCAACCTGCCCGGCCTCTCCGGCCTGTGTGCCGCGCTGCTGGCCCCGCTGTTCGGCCTTTACGCGCTCGGCAGCCCGTCGTTGCCGGCGGCGGCGGAAGCGGCGTCCGCTGCCGCCGGCGATGCGCCGGCCGCCGCACGCGCAAGCGTGCCGGACGCGCACGTGCGCCCGGCGCCCGACGGCGCCGATCAGACCGACATGCTGCAACGCGCGCTCGACGCGCTGCAGCCCGGCCAGCGGCTCGTATTCGCGCCGGGACGCTACGTCGTCGGCCGCTCGCTGGTCGTGCGGCAGCAGAACGTCGTGCTGTCCGGCTACGGCGCGACGCTGATCGCGACCGTGCCGGACGACCAGACGATCGAGATGCAGGGCGACGGCACGGCGATCGTCGGCTTCAGGCTGAACGGAACCGGCTCGATCCGGATGGAGACGCCGAAGTCGACGAAGATCGAAGTGACCGGCCGCGACGTGCAGGTGCTCGACAACGTGATCGACGGCGGCGGCGGCGGCATTTTCGTGTTCGGCGGAACGGACGTCGCGATCGTCGGCAACGAGGTGCTGTCGACGCTCGCCGACGGCATCCATCTGACGCACGGCGCGCGCAACGTGCTGGTGCAGGGCAACGTCGTGCGCGGCACGGGCGACGACATGATCGCCGTCGTCAGCTACCAGGGCGACGGCGTGCTGAGCCGCAACGTGCTGATCACCGGCAACTCGCTCGAAGGCAATGCGTGGGGGCGCGGCATCACGGTGGTCGGCGGCGCGGACGTGACGATCGCGAACAACATCGTGCGCAACGTGCAGGTGAGCGCCGGCATTCTCGTCGCGCAGGAGGACAGCTACCGGACCTACGGCGCATCGGACGTGCTCGTCGAGAACAACGTGATCTCCGATATCCAGACCGCCGCGAACCGGACCGATCCGCGTCCGCTCACGCAGCAGGCCGCGATCGACGTCAGCACGTGGTCGGGAGCCGTGACGCGCGTCGCCGTGGTCGGCAACCGCGTGTCGCATGCGCGCTTCGGCGGCATTCGCGTGTGGGGGAACGTGTCGCAGTACCGGGTCGCCGGCAACCAGCTGTCGGCGATCGGCGGGCTGCCGTTTCAGGCCGGCGGCGCCGCGCAATGCGCGGCGGGCGCCGCACCGGCCGACGCGGCGAAAGGCGCGCCGTGCGCGGCGGCC
>NZ_CABVPR010000126.1 GCF_902499135.1 Burkholderia dolosa | reverse complement strand
GTGCGCGCAGCCAGCCGCGCCGGTCGGCGAGCAGTTGCGTGCCGCCGAGCGCGTCGGCCGGCACGCCGGCGATCGTCGCGAACGCGCGCCATGCATCCGGCGTCGCCGCGACGCAATTCGCGCGCGTGCCGGCCGCCGGCGCCACGGGCATGCGCAGATCGCCGGTCGTGACGAGCAGCGTCTGCCAGCGCGCGTCTTCGGCCGGCGCCGGCATGCCGGGTGCGAGCGCGACGATGCGCACGCGCTGGCCTTCGCGCCAGCGGTCGAGCGGTTGCGGCGCGGCGTCGCCGCAGCGCACGTCGAGCGCCGGCAACGGAAGCGGAGTCGGCCACGCGTGCTCCGTCCGCGCAGCGCTGCCGGCCGCGAGCGCCTTCAGATAATCGAGCACGGCCCACGTATCGTGCGCATCGAGCGTTGTGGCGAAGCCGGGCATCGACGGCGCGCCGCGTTCGTCGCGCATCCCGTGCCGCACGCGCCAGTACAGCTCGCCGTCGAGCCGACGCGCGAGCAGCGCGCCCGCGAACGTCGGCGGCCAGTGCGCGAGCGACGGCGCGAGCGGACCTTCGCCGCGGCCGTCCGCGCCGTGGCACGACGCGCAATGGCGCGTGTACACGCGCGCGCCGTGCATCACGCCCGCGACCGAGAACGGCTCGGGGTTGCGTTGAAAGCTCGTCGGCACGGCCGCCGACAGCCACAGCGACGACGGCGGCCACGGCGCAATCCATGCAGCGGCCAGCGCGGCGACCGCGGATGCGACGCGTCGCCGGCGCGACGCGATCGCGACGCACGCGAGTATCGCGGCGAGCGCCGTCGCCGCGCATGCGAATGCAAGCTGCCGCGTCAGCGCCGCATCGATGCGCAGCGTGTCGAGCGCGACGCGCTGCGCCCACGGCCACGCGGCTTGGCCGTCGGCATCGCGCGTCAGGCCGAGCGCATGCAGCGCGTGCGCGATCGCGATCTGCGCGCGGTACAGCGACTGCAGAAACAGCAGCGCCCAGTCGGCGAGCGGCGGCGCGTTCATCGGCCGCGTCCGCGCTGCGCGCCGCGCCGGCGGCGAACCGAACCGCGCATCTACCAGCTCGCATCGAGTCCGAGATGCCGCAGCGCATCGTGGCGCAGTTCGGCGAGCCGCGGGTCGCCGCGATGGCGCGGATACGGGAGGTCGACACGCAGCTCGGCGACGATCCGCGCAGGACGCGGCCCGAACACGATCACGCGCTGCGCGAGGAACAGCGCTTCCTCGACGTCATGGGTGACGAGCAGCGCGGAGAAGCGGTCGCGCTGCCACAGCGCGGTCAGTTCGGTCTGCATCGTGAGCCGCGTCAGCGAATCGAGCTTGCCGAGCGGCTCGTCGAGAATCAGCAGCTGCGGATCGTTGACGAGCGCGCGTGCGAGCGCGACGCGCTGCGCCATTCCGCCGGACAGCTGATGCGGAAACACGTTCGAGAATTCCTGCAGCCCGACGCGCGCGAGCGCATCGTCGACGCGATGCTGCGCGGTGCGTGCGACGCCGCGCGCTTCGAGGCCGAGCGCGACGTTCGCGCGCACACGGCGCCACGGGTACAGCGTCGGATCCTGGAACACGACGATGCGCGACGGATCGGGCTGCCGGATCGGCACGCCGTCCTGCGCGATCGTGCCTTGCCGCGCGGTGTCGAGCCCCGCGACGAGCCGCAGCAGCGTCGATTTTCCGCAGCCGCTCGGGCCGAGCAGCGCGACGAACTCGCCGGCCGCGACGGACAGCGTGACGTCGTCGAGCACCGGCAGCGCGCCGCCGGGGCCGTCGAACGCATGGCTCACGCGGCGGATGTCGATACGCGCACCGCGCGGTGCGGCCGCAGACGATGCAGAGGATGTAGCGGACGCAGCAGGCGTCGCGGAAACGGACGATTCGAGCACGGCGGCGCCTACCATTTGACGGTTCCCTTTTGCCACGCGAGCACACGGTCGCGCACCGCGAACAACAGCGCGATCAACCCGGAGAACAGCAGCGCCATCACGATCAGCGCCGCATACATGTTCACGTACGACGCCCAGCCCTGCGCCCAACTGAGATACCAGCCGAGCCCCGACTTCACGCCCATCATCTCGGCGACGACGAGCACGGTGAACGACGCGCTCAGACCCATGAAGATTCCGACGAACACATGCGGCAGCGCGGCCGGAATCGCGACGCGCAGCACGAGGAAGCGCGCGTTCGCACCCAGCGTGCGCGCGACGTCGTAGTACTGGCGGTTCACGCTCGCGACGCCGGACCACGTCAGCACGGCGACCGGGAAGCCGGTCGACAGCGCGATCAGGAACGCGGCGGCCGAATAGCTCGACGGGAAGAAGTAGAACGTGAGCGGCAGCAGCGCGGTGGCCGGCACGGGGCCGAGCACGCGCAGCACCGGATGCACCCAGTAGCCGACGCGGCGCGACCAGCCGATCGACACGCCGACCGCGAACCCCGCGGCGACGCCGTACGCGAAGCCGAGCGCGAGCAGCTTCAGCGTGTTGCCGGCGCTGCCGGCGAGGCGCGGCCAGTCGTCGACGTAGACTTCGATCAGCGCCTGCGGCGGCGCGAAGAACGGCGTCGGCAGCCAGCCGGTTTTCGCGGTCGCGATCTCCCACGCGGCGAGCACGAGCGGCAGCGCGACGAGCCACGGGCCGGCGCGGTGCACGCGCGCGATGCGCGTGCGCACGGCCGGCACCAGCTGGCCGAGCGTCGCGGCGACGAACAGCAGCAGCGCGAGCGTGCCGGCCGCCGTCGCGAACGTGTCGGTGTACGCCCAGTCGGTGAAGCCGACGATCCGGTTCGGCCACAACTGCGTGATCGCGGCGAGCAGCGTCCATGCGAGTGCGGCGGCGATGCCGGCGGGCCATACGCGCGCACGACGCGCGTCGGCGGCCTGGGTCGCTTCGCAAGCGCTGCACGCGATGCGGGACGCCGCGGCGGCTGCGCCGCCGGCCGGCGCCGGCGCGCTGCGTGCGGGGGAAGCGTGTTCGAGCGTCGACATCGCGTCACCCCAGCACGTTCGCGTAGACCTGCTGCGCGAAGCGCTGCGGGTCCGTGCTCTTCTTCAGCACGCTGATGCGGCGGAAATCGTCCGCATAGAACGCGATTTCCTGCTGCAGGTCGACGCTCGTCGGATGATGCGTGTACGTGAGCGTCGCATACAGCTTGCGCAGATCGTCCGGATCGATCTTCGGCGAATACTTCGCGAACACCTTCGCGGCCTCGTTCGGATTGTCGTGCGTGAACTCGGTCGCCTGCACGATCGAGCGCGCGAGCGCGGCCGCGGCCGGCCGATCGTTGCGCACCAGATCGCCGCGCGCGCCGATCACGCAGCACACCTTGCGCGCATATTCGCCGGACAGATTCGTCGCGAGCTCGGTGTATGCGCCGCCGCTGCGCTTTTCGAGCAGATACAGGTTCGGGTCGCCGTCCGCGATCGCGTGGATCTCGCCCTTGTCGACCGCGACGCCGAGCAGGTCCGCCGGATACTGCCGCCACGTGACGTCGCGCTCGGGATCGATGCCGTTCTTCGCGAGCAGGATCGAGAAGAAGTGCTTGCCGGGCGCGGCCAGATCGCTGACGCCGACCGTCTTGCCCTTCAGCGCCTGCAGCGTCGTGACGCCGGCCGCTTTCGCGCCGATCAGCCGCACGCAGCCGCCGTGCGAGCTGCCGATGATCTTCACGTCGAAGCCGGCTTCGAGCGGCTTCAGCCAGCGGTGGATCATCCCGACCGCCGCGTCGGCCTTGCCGGTCGCGATCGATTCGAGCAGCTGGTCGGTCGAGCCGCTGTAGTTGATCAGCTCGACTTTCAGTCCGTTCTTTTCGAAGAAGCCGCGCTCCTGTGCGACGACGATCGGCGTCAGGCAGAACGCGTTCTGGTTCCATGCGAACGTCAGCTTCTTCAGCGGCGGTGCGGCCCACGCATGGCGCGCGATCGCGATCGCCGGCGCGGCGAGCGCCGCGGCGCCGGCCGCGCGCAGCAGCCGGCGGCG
>NZ_CABVPR010000125.1 GCF_902499135.1 Burkholderia dolosa | reverse complement strand
TGTCGAAACAGACTGGTTATAGGATCAAGCCTTACGGGCAATTAGTATCGGTTAGCTGAACGCATTACTGCGCTTACACACCCGACCTATCAACGTCCTGGTCTCGAACGACCCTTCAAGGAGGTCAAGCCTCCAGGGATATCTCATCTTAAGGCGAGTTTCCCGCTTAGATGCTTTCAGCGGTTATCTCTTCCGAACATAGCTACCCGGCGATGCGACTGGCGTCACAACCGGTACACCAGAGGTTCGTCCACTCCGGTCCTCTCGTACTAGGAGCAGCCCCCTTCAAATATCCAACGCCCACGGCAGATAGGGACCAAACTGTCTCACGACGTTTTAAACCCAGCTCACGTACCTCTTTAAATGGCGAACAGCCATACCCTTGGGACCGGCTACAGCCCCAGGATGAGATGAGCCGACATCGAGGTGCCAAACACCGCCGTCGATATGAACTCTTGGGCGGTATCAGCCTGTTATCCCCAGAGTACCTTTTATCCGTTGAGCGATGGCCCTTCCATACAGAACCACCGGATCACTATGACCTGCTTTCGCACCTGCTCGACTTGTCGGTCTCGCAGTTAAGCACGCTTATGCCATTGCACTATCAGCACGATTTCCGACCGTACCTAGCGTACCTTCGTACTCCTCCGTTACGCTTTGGGAGGAGACCGCCCCAGTCAAACTGCCTACCATGCACTGTCCCCGACCCGGATCACGGGCCAAGGTTAGAACCTCAAACAAACCAGGGTGGTATTTCAAGGACGGCTCCACCGAAACTAGCGTTCCGGTTTCATAGCCTCCCACCTATCCTACACAGATCGGTTCAAAGTCCAATGCAAAGCTACAGTAAAGGTTCATGGGGTCTTTCCGTCTAGCCGCGGGTAGATTGCATCATCACAAACACTTCAACTTCGCTGAGTCTCGGGAGGAGACAGTGTGGCCATCGTTACGCCATTCGTGCAGGTCGGAACTTACCCGACAAGGAATTTCGCTACCTTAGGACCGTTATAGTTACGGCCGCCGTTTACCGGGACTTCAATCAAGAGCTTGCACCCCATCATTTAATCTTCCGGCACCGGGCAGGCGTCACACCCTATACGTCCACTTTCGTGTTTGCAGAGTGCTGTGTTTTTATTAAACAGTCGCAGCCACCAGTTTATTGCAACCCCTTCACCCTTCTGGCGCAGGCCAGTCAAGCTACAAGGGCGTACCTTATCCCGAAGTTACGGTACCAATTTGCCGAGTTCCTTCTCCCGAGTTCTCTCAAGCGCCTTAGAATACTCATCTCGCCCACCTGTGTCGGTTTGCGGTACGGTCATCGTTAGACTGAAGCTTAGAGGCTTTTCTTGGAACCACTTCCAATTGCTTCGCGACCGAAGTCGCTCGCGCCACACCCTTGAATCCTGCGCCCGGATTTGCCTAAGCGCCTTCTCCAATGCAGCGACCGGGACATCCAACACCCGGACAACCTTCCGCGATCCGTCCCCCCATCGCATCTAACAATGGTGCAGGAATATTGACCTGCTTCCCATCAGCTACGCATTTCTGCCTCGCCTTAGGGGCCGACTCACCCTACGCCGATGAACGTTGCGTAGGAAACCTTGGGCTTACGGCGAGGGGGCCTTTCACCCCCTTTATCGCTACTCATGTCAGCATTCGCACTTCCGATACCTCCAGCATCCTTTACAAGACACCTTCGCAGGCTTACGGAACGCTCTCCTACCATGCGAGCAAGCTCGCATCCGCAGCTTCGGTATATGGCTTAGCCCCGTTACATCTTCCGCGCAGGACGACTCGATCAGTGAGCTATTACGCTTTCTTTAAAGGGTGGCTGCTTCTAAGCCAACCTCCTGACTGTTTTAGCCTTCCCACTTCGTTTCCCACTTAGCCATATTTGGGGACCTTAGCTGGCGGTCTGGGTTGTTTCCCTCTTGACACCGGACGTTAGCACCCGATGTCTGTCTCCCGTGATTGCACTCTTCGGTATTCGGAGTTTGCTATGGCGGGGTAATCTGCAATAGACCCCCCAACCATGACAGTGCTCTACCCCCGAAGGTGAGACACGAGGCACTACCTAAATAGTTTTCGGAGAGAACCAGCTATTTCCAGGTTTGTTTAGCCTTTCACCCCTATCCACAGCTCATCCCCTAACTTTTCAACGTTAGTGGGTTCGGACCTCCAGTACGTGTTACCGCACCTTCATCCTGGCCATGGATAGATCACCTGGTTTCGGGTCTACGCCCAGCAACTGAACGCCCTATTCGGACTCGCTTTCGCTACGCCTGCCCTATACGGTTAAGCTTGCTACTGAACGTAAGTCGCTGACCCATTATACAAAAGGTACGCCGTCACCCCTTTCGAGGCTCCGACTGTTTGTATGCATGCGGTTTCAGGATCTATTTCACTCCCCTCCCGGGGTTCTTTTCGCCTTTCCCTCACGGTACTGGTTCACTATCGGTCGATCACGAGTATTTAGCCTTGGAGGATGGTCCCCCCATCTTCAGACAGGATTTCACGTGTCCCGCCCTACTTGTCGTACACCTAGTTCTTTCATACTGTTTTCGCCTACAGGGCTATCACCTGCTATGGCCGCACTTTCCAGAGCGTTCGGCTAACAATACAAATAAAGAGTACAAGGCTCATCCCATTTCGCTCGCCACTACTTTGGGAATCTCGGTTGATTTCTTTTCCTGCGGTTACTTAGATGTTTCAGTTCACCGCGTTCGCCTCACATGGCCTATGTATTCAGCCATGGATACTCCATACGGAGTGGGTTTCCCCATTCGGACATCTACGGATCAAAGCTCGTTTGCCAGCTCCCCGTAGCTTTTCGCAGGCTACCGCGTCCTTCATCGCCTGTGATCGCCAAGGCATCCACCACATGCACTTGTTCGCTTGACCCTATAACGAGTCTGTCTCTGTCGGCCATCGTTAGCGCTTTAGCGCTTACGAGGGCCCCATCCCCGCATGGGGGACGACTCTCGCTACAGGTTGAGTTCTCGCGTTGTGCCGTATTCCAATTAGAGTCGAACATCACGTTCGAATCATCTTGAGATACATCGATACAATCACAACCCGGATAACTTCCACGCCCATCTCATTAGACGCTTCCGCTATCCAAATTACTTACTTCTTCCTGATTGTTAAAGAACGACAGCCGATACGGTGTTACTCATATCGCTCTGACTGGCTCAATCGCCAATGAGTAATATTCGATTCGTTCTCTCGAACTCCATCAAACATTATCCATTGGGCTCCCTTCGGGAGTGAGATGCTCGTAAGCGCTGAAGCGCTAACGATCATCGCAATTGGTGGAGGCAGACGGGATCGAACCGACGACCCCCTGCTTGCAAAGCAGGTGCTCTCCCAGCTGAGCTATGCCCCCATGTACAGAGACCACTCAGGTTTCTCTCGCCAGACAACTTGGTGGGTCTGGTTGGATTCGAACCAACGACCCCCGCCTTATCAAGACGGTGCTCTAACCGACTGAGCTACAGACCCCTGAGTCTGTCTAATTTGACAGCCGATAAGCGTGAGCGCTCAACTTCGCGAATAGCTCTGGAAAGGAGGTGATCCAGCCGCACCTTCCGATACGGCTACCTTGTTACGACTTCACCCCAGTCATGAATCCTACCGTGGTGACCGTCCTCCTTGCGGTTAGACTAGCCACTTCTGGTAAAACCCACTCCCATGGTGTGACGGGCGGTGTGTACAAGACCCGGGAACGTATTCACCGCGGCATGCTGATCCGCGATTACTAGCGATTCCAGCTTCATGCACTCGAGTTGCAGAGTGCAATCCGGACTACGATCGGTTTTCTGGGATTAGCTCCCCCTCGCGGGTTGGCAACCCTCTGTTCCGACCATTGTATGACGTGTGAAGCCCTACCCATAAGGGCCATGAGGACTTGACGTCATCCCCACCTTCCTCCGGTTTGTCACCGGCAGTCTCCTTAGAGTGCTCTTGCGTAGCAACTAAGGACAAGGGTTGCGCTCGTTGCGGGACTTAACCCAACATCTCACGACACGAGCTGACGACAGCCATGCAGCACCTGTG
>NZ_CABVPR010000124.1 GCF_902499135.1 Burkholderia dolosa | reverse complement strand
AGGGGTCGCGACATCGGCGCCGCCGGCAGCGTGGCGCACGCCCCGCTCGCACCCCGTTTCGCCGCACGCGCCTCGTAGCGCGCGCGGCGCGCCCCCGTGCGCGGCGCGGCGCCGCTACGAAACAGCGGCACGTCCGCGTCGACGCGCGTCCGTACACTCGGAGGATCGCGCCGCGACGTGCGTCTCGCGCATCGCGGTTCAACGGAGACGAGCATGCTGTTGATCGACGGATTGGGACTGGGCGTCAACTGGCAGCGCTTCCTGTCGGAAACGCTGAATCCGGTCGTCGCGCCGCCGCCTCCGCCTCCCCCGCCGCCGCCGAAGAAGGACGATCCGGCGGCCGGCCCCGCGAACCCGGCCGTGTCGCCGCCGCCGATTCCGGTCGACGCGTCGCTCGCCAGCGATCCGTCGAAACCGACCAACGCGGAGATTTCGTCGGCGACGTCGCTGATCCGCAGCATGGCCGCGCAGTACACGGCGCCGCCGCCCGAGATCACGGTCGAGAACGACAAGACGCGCGCGGTGCAAAAGGCGATCCAGGACGCGCAAACCAAGTACGACCACGCATCGCAGACGCTGCAGGGCGCGCAGAACGTGCTGCATCTCGTCAGCCGCGACCCGGAATCGACGGCCGACGACCGCAAGACCGCGCAGGCGGACTACGCGAAGGCGCGCACCGCGGCCGACACCGCGCAGCGCGAGCTGAACGTGACGACCGACGCCGGCTACATGATCCTGTACGGCGAGCAGGCGAACGCCGACATGCCGGCCGGCATGAAGATCGACGATTCCGGCAACGTGACGGACGCGGGCGACGCGCAGCACGCGGCGGATCAGCAGTTCAAGACGCTGCTGGCCGCGTTTCCCGATCATGCGAACGATCCGAAGTGGGTGCCGCAGCCGAGCGACTGCAAGAACCCGCTGCAGATCCGCCTGTACGACGACTGGCAGGCCGCGAGCGCGAAGGCGGCGGTCGGCGCGTCGAAATACTACGCGGACGTCGCGAACTCGAACCTCGCGTATACGCAGTTCCAGTCCTATCTCGCCGATCCCGACTACAAGGCCGCGCTCGACGCCGGCGTCGGGCGGCTCAACGATGCGCTGAAGCCGCTGAGTCTGCAGGTCACGATGCCGGAGCGGCCCGATTCGGCCGATGCTGCGCAGCAGGCCGTCACGTCGGCCGCGAAGGACGCGAACTACGCGAACGCCGCCTACGCTGCCGCGAACGACAACCTGACGCTCGCGAACGCGCAGCTGCAATACGACTCGGCGAGCGGCAAGCTGGGGCCGACGGTGATCTCGCCGGGCGCGGTCGCCGATGCGAAGACCGCGGTCGCGCGCGCGCAGACCGCGGCCAACACGAGCGGCGGCTATCTGCAGATGCTGTCCGCGCAGCGGCAGGTCGATACGCTGCAGGCCGACTATACGAAGAAGCAGGACGCGTCGAACGCGTGGCACAAGGCCAATCCGCACGCGATGATCAAGGATCCACAGGTGGATCTCGATCTCGGCGAAGCGTACGCGAAGCTCTATCAGGCGCAGCAGCAGGCCGACATCGCGCACGACGGCTTCGTCGCCGCGTACGGCGCGACGCTCGCGCAGCAGTACGACGATCAGGCTTCGCAGCTCAAGTCGCAGGTGAACGCGCAGTCGCCGCTGCTCAAGCCGTCGGGCGGCCAGCCGCTGCTGCTCACGCCGTTGCCGTCCAATGCCGCCGGCACGCCGACGCTGACGCCCGGTTCGCCGACGTCCGCGAACGGCTCATCGCCGCTGCTGTCGTCGCCGCTCGCGTCGAGCCCGTTCCTGCTGCCGCAGTCGGCGCACACGCCGGCCGCGCCGACGGGGCCGACGATGCTCGACGTGAAGCGCATGCAGATGGTCGCGGGCGCGGTGCGCGCGGCCGATGCGCGTCTGTCCGATGCGGTCAACGAGCGCGCGACCAACGCCGCGCTCGCGCAGGCGCGCACGCAGCAGTCGCAGGCGAAGAGCACGCTCGCGTCGGTGCAGCAGCAGTACGACGACTGGGCCGCCGCGCATCCGGCGCCGACGCGCTTTCGCACGATGCACGACGGCGACATGATTCCGCTGCCGACGGTGCGCCCGCACAACCCGTACCAGGATCAGCTCGACCACGCGAAGGCGGTCGTCACGCAAGCCGACAACGCGGTGCAGCGGCTGCAGCTGCTGAGCGAGACGTCGCACCAGCAGGTGCTGATGGACCGGTTCGACGCGGGCCTCGACGAACGGCTGCGCTACGCGGCGCCGGGCTCCGATGCGGAGAACGACTACAAGAAGGCGCTGCACGATTTCTACGAAGCGCATCGCGGCGAACTGTCGAACTCGCTGCTCGACGCGGCGAGCGCGAGCACGCAGAACGGCAACACGATCGCGTTCGGCAAGCTGACCGGCAACGAGCAGCGCAACCTGATCGGCGTCGCGCTCGGGATACCGCCGGACGTGCCGGGCGATCCGTCGTCGGCGGGCGCGGACCCGGTCTCGCCGGCGAACGACGACGTCGCGCGCTTCACCGACAAGGACAAGCTCAAGACCATCGACAGCCTGCGCGACAAGCTGCTGTCGATCGGCGGCGGCGGCGACACGCGGGTCAACGTGCTGCCGATGGTGTACGCGGCGAAGGATGCCGGGATGACCACGAGCGCGCTGTTCAAGGTGACCGGCAAGGACGGCAGCACGCAGTACGTCGACGAGACCGGCAGCACGTACAGCGACATCGACGACTACCTCGACAACAACGAGCTGTCGTCGGACGGCACGGTCGACATCGCGACCGGCCACAACGCGGACGGCACGCTGAAGCTGGTATCGAAGACCGCGCATCACGAAAGCGGCTTCGACCGCTTCCTGAACACGCTGACGAGCACCGGCCTGAACATCGGCATGATGGTCGGCGGGATGGCGCTCGAAGGGATCGGCACGCTGCTCGACGGCACCGGCATCGGCGCGGTCGTCGGCGTGCCGCTGAACATCCTCGGCGCGGGGATGATGTACACGGCGATCGGCGCGACGATGACGAGCGCGGGGCTCGATCTCGCGACGCGCGCGCAGCACGGACGCAGCATCAACCCGTTCACCGATGCCGGCGCACGCGCCGACTTCATCAACCTCGTGCCGATGGGCGCGGCCGGCGCCGCGAAGCTCGCGGGCAGCAAGCTGTTCACGCGCGCGGTCACCACGCTCACGCGCACGCCGAAGGTCGCGTCGGTGCTCGCGACCGGCGCGCGAACGACCGCGGTCGTGACGGGCGTCGGCGGTGCGGTCGAGGCGTTCGGCGAGGCCGGCGTCGATTATCTTCGCGGCAACCACGAGGCGGCCGGCGAGGAGCTGAAGGCCGGCTTCACGAACGTCGCACTGATGGCCGCGGGCGGGCTGAAGGAGCGCGCGGTGACGTCGGTGCGCACGCGCACCGGCCGACCGGTGCCGATCCGCGGCACCGACGGCAAGACCGTCGCGGTCGACAACCAGACGATCGGCCGGATTCTGAACCAGGGCGACGCGTCGTCGCTCGCGGCCGGCCGTACGCGCGTGACGCTCGACGGCCAGGCGGTCAAGGTGTCGCCGGACGGCACGCTGCGCGTCGGCGACAAGGTGCTCACGTACGAAAACAAGCCGATCCGCGTGCTCGACCGCGCGTCGGCGCGGCGGCTGCCGCCCGGCGAATCGGTCGTGCTCGGCAACGACGGCACGCTGTCCGTCGTGTCGGTGTCGCCGAAGGCATGGACCAACGGCACGCGCATCGACAAGACCACCGTCACCGGCGAGCGCATGTCGTTCGGCGCGGACGGCGAGCTGAGCGTGACGCCGAAGATCGTCGCGAAAACGCCGCTCGACATTCTCGACCACGTGCTCGATCAGGCCACCGACGCGTATCGCCGGTCGACGGCCGCGCAGCAGGCGCCGAGCCGTCTCGCGCAAACGGCCGCCGAAAGCGAAACGGCCAGCGCGTCCACCAACGCGCGCAGCACGCGGCGCACCAGCGAAGAGCGCGCACGCGTGCAGCAGCAGCACGACGAAGCCGATGCGCAACGCAGCGAGAGCACGCGCGCGAACCGGCGCAGCGCCGACGCGCAGTCGATGCGCTGGCGCCCGGTCGACACCGCCGAGCCGGCCGGCGCCGGCGCGCGCCCGCAGCCGGACG
>NZ_CABVPR010000123.1 GCF_902499135.1 Burkholderia dolosa | reverse complement strand
CTGGACCGCGTCTGCCGATTCCATCCTCGAAAAGCTACACCGACTTTGTTCGCGAATCAGCGGAACGGGACACTAGCCCGACTTAGCCGAGTACGGAGGCCTGCCGATACTTAGAGGCCCCGCTCTTCAAGGTGCCCAAGCCGGCTACCCGACAGCCGCTGGGTAGCCGTTCAATGCGCGGCCCGGCCCGCGGGCAACCCGCACGTCAGAACGCGACGTAAGGCTGCGCGCCGCCGCTCGACGTCTTGTCCATCCCGAAGTAGATCGTCTTGCCGTAGAAATGCGGCATGCCGAGATCAAGCCAGCCGTCCGGGCCGAACGGGCCGGCGATGTCGTTGAACGCGAACGTCGACGAATTCGCGAACACCGAATCGGCGTTGACGACCGGCATCGACACGCCGCCGGTCGTGCCGTTCTTGCCGGTCAGCGTCGCCGTGTAGGTGGTCGGCGACGACGGGCAGTAGAACTGCGTGTTCGTCGTGCATGTCTTCTGCGCCGGATCGTTGAAGAAGTACGCGTTCGAGCCGGTATCGAAGAACGCGGTCACGCTGTTGCCGAGGAACGTCGCGTTCACGTCGCCGGCCGTCGTCGACGTCAGCACCGTCGATGCGCCGAGCGCGTTGTTGCTCTGCGTGCCGATCCCGAAGGTCAACAGGCCCGTCGCGCTGCCCTGCCCGCTGTTCGAGATGTTCGGCATCTGCACGATCACGCCGTTGTTGTCGGTCGCGAAGCGGTGGACCGGATTGGCCACCTGCTGCGTGGCGGGCACCAGCGCGACCGTGCAGCTCGAATTGCCGTTCGGGCACGCGTAGTAATTGTTGTACGTCGGCGACGTCGACGTCGCGCAATTGGTGCCGCAGTCGAGCGGCGCCGGCCCGATGCCGAGGATCCCGTTCGCGCCGAGATCGCTCGCGGTGTTGGCCGAGGTTCTCGCACCGTTGTTCGAGCACGAGCTCGGCACGTTGGTCGTGCCCAGATCGCCGATGATCTGCACCGGCAGCGAGCTCGCCTGCTCGCTGCCGATCGACAGGTCGACGGTTCGCACCGCCCCCCACGTGTAGCTCGACACGAACTTGCCGCACTCGGCGACCGGCGCGCCGCCGCTCGTCGTCTGCGGCAGACCGTTCAACACGCCGGACGACAACGCGCTGCTGACGAGCCGCAGCCCGTACGACGCGGTGTCCACCAGCACGTTGTTCACCACCTGGCAATTCGACGTGCCGGGCGCGCAGATCTTCAGGTTGACGGTCGGGATGTTGATCACGTGCGCGACGCCGGTGCCGACCGAGATCACCGCCGTGTTCCCGGTATTGCCGTCGGACACGCTGGAGCCGCCGCCGCTATTGTCGCCGCCGCTGCCGCCGTTGTTGTCGTCGCCGCCGCCGCAGGCGGTTACGAGCAGCGCCGTCGTGGCCGCGACGCTCAGCAGGCCGAGCCAGCGCTTGAATGTACGAGGAATTCGCAAGATCGCTCTCCCGCTGTCACTGGATGTCGGTGCCGGTCAGCCCGGCAGGCAGCGCGTTCGGCAGCCACGCCTGGCCCGCGAACGCGCCCATGTGGCCGCCGGTGCGGATCACCAGGCCGGTCGTATCGACGGACACCGGCGCGCGCCAGCCGCGCGCTGCATGCGCGGCTTGCACGCCGGCGGTGTACTGCGGGAAATAGCTGCCGAGCAGCGACGCGAGATCCGGCATCGTCGGCCCGCGCCATGCGAGGCCGAACACGGTGCCGGCCGCCGACGCGTATTCGTGGATCACGGTGCCCGATCCGAGCGTGATCTCGCGTACGGTGTACGCGGCCGCGCTCGTTTGCGCGCCGTCCGCCGAACGCATCGCGCGCTGCAGCGCGCGCACGGTCGCGGCGCGATCGTCCGCCGGCGGCGACATCGGCGCGCCGCCCAGTTCCGCGTGTGCGTGGACGGTCCACAGCACACCGATGGCGGCCGCCGCGTGCGCGGCGACCCAGCCCAAGCGTTTCAGCTTCACGTTCCCCCCCAGGGACTGGCCTCGTTGTCGGCGATGCAGCGTCGCGCACGCACCGCCTGCGAACAGTGAAAAGTCGTATGAACGACGCTTCCGTTGCTGCTGACTCGTAGTATGCCTGCGGAGTGTGTCGAAGTGTCAAATCGGCGGTGCCGATTGCCGGGGGGAACGGCATGGACGCGCATCCGGCGGCCGCGCGGCGGCGCGGCGCCGATGCGCAACGCGGGTCAGAAGCCGAGGCTCGCGAGCAAATCGTCGACCTGCGCCTGATCCTGCACGACGTCGGTCTTGCCTTCCGGCGAAATCTGCGGCCCGTTCAGCAGCGACGCGGGGCTGCCGGTCGCGCTGACCTGCTCGGCCGCGAGCGCCGCGGCGGTCGCCGCGAACTGCTCGCGCCGCTCGGGCGCGATGTTCTCGACGAGCACGGTAAGGAGCTGCTGCTCGATGAGGTACACCATGTCCATGATCTTCTTGATCACCTGCCCGGTGAGATCCTGGAAGTCCTGCGCGAGCATGATCTCGAGCAGCTGCGCGCTGGTCGCGGCGGTCGCGTCGGGCAGCGTGCGCAGGAATGCGCGCGTGTCGTCCATCAGCTCGCGCACTTCCGCGTGCTCGATCGGCGCCGCGTACCATTGCGTCCAGCGGGCGTCAAGCGCCTCCGCCTGGTTCTGGATGCGCTCCTGCACCGGTTTCGCGATCTCGATCGCGTTCAGCACGCGCTCGGCCGCCTGCTCGGTCATCGTCGCGACGTAACGCAGCCGGTCGCGCGCGTCGGGCACCGCTTCCGCCGCGCGCTCGACGTGCTTGTCGAGCCCGAGCTCGCGCATCGAATCGCGCAGCGTACGTGTGACCTGACCGATGCGCGCGAGGATGCGGTCGCTCGCGAGATCGGCGCCTTCGGGGTGGCTGTCGGCATTGAACCCCGCGCCGGCGAGCGCCGCATGGATCGGCTCGTTCACGTCAGCTCCCGGCTTTCGCCATCTTGTCGATGATCTTGTTCAGCTTCTCGTCGAGCGTCGCGGCCGTAAACGGTTTCACGACGTAGCCGCTCGCGCCGGCCTGCGCGGCCGCGATGATGTTCTCCTTCTTCGATTCGGCCGTGACCATCAGCACCGGCAGGTGCGCGAGCGACGCATCCGCGCGGATTTCCTTCAGCATCGCGAGGCCGTCGAGGTTCGGCATGTTCCAGTCCGAAATCACGAAGTCGAAGCCGCCGCCGCGCAGCCGCGCGAGACCGGCCGCGCCGTCCTCGGCCTCGTCGACGTTCGTGTAGCCCAGTTCCTTGAGCAGGTTGCGGACGATCCGGCGCATCGTCGGGAAGTCGTCCACCACCAGGATTTTCATGCTCTTGTCCATCGTCGTTCCTTTCCAGATTCATTACCGTCGGGACGCGCATCGTCGCACGCGCCCCGTGACATTCGATTCACACGCGCTGCACGCGCTCGCCCATCGTCGCGAGCCGCGCCATCACGCGGCGGCTCATGTCGGCGAGCGACACGACCTCGTCCGCGCCGCCGAGCGCGATCGCCTCGCGCGGCATCCCGAACACGATGCAGCTCGCCTCGTCCTGCGCGAACGTATAAGCGCCCGCGCGTTTCATGTCCAGCAGCCCCGCCGCGCCGTCGCGGCCCATCCCGGTGAGGATCACGCCGATCGCGTTCTTCCCCGCATGCGTGGCCGCCGAGCGGAACAGCACGTCGACCGACGGCCGGTGACGGTTCACCGGCGGATCGTCCGACAGCTGCGCGATGTAGTTCGCGCCGCTTCGCGCGAGCAGCAGGTGCGCGTGGCCCGGCGCGATGTACGCATGGCCGGGCAGCACGCGCTCGCCGTGCTCGGCTTCCTTCACCGCGATCCGGCACAGCCCGTTCAGCCGCTGCGCGAACGACTTCGTGAAACCGGGCGGCATGTGCTGCGCGATCAGCACGGCCGGCGCGTCCGGCGGCAGCGGCGTCAGCACCTCGCGGATCGCCTCGGTGCCGCCGGTCGACGCACCGATGATGATCAGCTTCTCGGTACTGACGAGCGGATTGTTCACCATCGGCGCGGCCGCGCCGCTGTCGGCCGCGCGGGCGGCGGCCTGCGGCTGCGGCGCCTGACGCACGCGCGCGCGCGACGCCGCGCGGATCTTGTCCGCGAGCTTTTCCGCGTATTCGAGCATCCCGTCGCGAATCCCGACGCGCGGCTTCGTGACGAAGTCCACCGCGCCGAGCTCGAGCGCGCGCAGCGTGATCTCCGAGCCGCGCTCGGTCAGCGACGATACCATCACGACCGGCATCGGGCGCAGCCGCATCAGCTTCTCGAGGAAGTCGAGCCCGTCCATGCGCGGCATTTCGACGTCGAGCGTGAGCACGTCCGGGTTGTGCTGCTTGATGAGCTCGCGCGCGACGAGCGGATCGGGCGCGGTCGCGCATACCGACATGTCGGGCTGGCTGTTGATGATCTCCGTCATCAGGCTGCGGATCAGCGCCGAATCGTCGACGCACAACACTTTGATCTTCTGCACTGCGGTCATGCCTCCTGCTTTTTCGATAGATTCGCGGCGTACGGGCTGCCCGCCCGTGCGCCGCCGGCACCGCCCGCATGGCCCGCGCCGCCTGCGCCCGCGCCGCGCACGCCGAACAACTC
>NZ_CABVPR010000122.1 GCF_902499135.1 Burkholderia dolosa | reverse complement strand
ATGCCCGGCACGGCCGCGGCCGGCACCGATTCCGGCACGCGCGGCGTCGCGATGCGCGCGCGCGCGGCAGCGGCGGGCGTCACCGCGGCGAGGTCGGAGTCGGCCAGTGCGACGATTTCGACACTGCCGTCATCGAGCGTGCGGTTCGACAGCACGACGGCGTCGGCGCCGAGTGCCTCGCGCACAAGACGAAGCGCGTCGCGGCTCGTCGCGCCGGTGAATTTGCGAATGTTCAAGCGGAACCCCCGATGACGTTAACGACCTTGATCGTGCGTGTGTCCGGCACTTCGGCGTACGACAGCACTTTCAATTGCGGCAGGCTGCGGCGCAGGAAGCGCGCGAGCATCGCGCGCAGCGCGTGCTGCACGAGCAGCACGGGCGGCAGCCCGAGATTCTGTTGACGCAGCAGCGCTTGCTGCGTGCCGGTCAGAAGGTTGTGCGCGAGGCCGGGCTCGAGGCCCGGGTTCGCGCCGGTGGCGAGCGCCTGCGACAGCACGCGCTCGAGATTCGCGTCGAGGCCCATCACCTGCATCTCGCCCGAGCCCGGATACCACTGCTGCGTGATCGCACGGCCGAGCGACAGCCGCACGGCGGCCGTGATCTCGTATGCGTCGCCGCGGCCCGCATGTTCGGACACGGCTTCGAGGATCGTGCGCATGTCGCGGATCGGCACGCCTTCCTCGAGCAGGTTCTGCAGCACCTTCTGCAGCGTCGTCAGCGAGATCGTCTTCGGCACGAGATCCTCGACGAGCGACGGCGCGTCCTTGCCGGTGCGCTCGACGAGCGCCTGCACTTCCTGGCGGCCGAGCAGCTCGGCCGCGTGCTGGACGACGAGATGGTTCAGGTGCGTCGCGACGACGGTGCTCGCATCGACGACCGTGTAGCCGTACACCTGCGCCTGTTCGCGCATCGCGACGTCGATCCACACGGCCGGCAGCCCGAATGCCGGGTCCTGCGTGGCAGCGCCCGGCAGCGCGGCCGTCACCTGCCCGGGATTGATCGCGAGCCACTGGCCGGGGAACACTTCGCCCGCGCCGATCTCGACACCCTTCAGCGCGATCCGGTATGCGTTCGGCCGCAGCTCGAGGTTGTCGCGGATATGGATCACCGGCGGCAGGAAGCCGATTTCCTGCGCGAATTTCTTGCGGATGCTCTTGATCCGCTTGAGCAGCTCGCCGTCGCTGTTCTTGTCGACGAGCGGAATCAGCCGGTAGCCGACTTCGAGGCCGAGCGGGTCGATCAGCTGCACGTCGTCCCACGTCGCCTCGTGGCTGTCGGCCGGCAGCGCGGCGGGCGGCGCGATTTCGGTCACGTCGCCGGCCGCCTTGCGCGCGGCCGCGCGCTTCGTCTGCGTGCGGGCAAGCCAGATCGCGCCGCCGCCGAGCAGCAGGAACGCGAAGTGCGGCATCCCGGGAATCAGCCCCATCAGCACAATGATCGCGCCGGTGATCGTCAGCACGCGCGGGTTCGTGAACAGCTGGCCGGTGATCTGCGTGCCGATGTCCTCGTCGGTCGCGACGCGCGACACGATCACGCCGGCCGCGGTCGAGATCACGAGCGACGGAATCTGCGCGACGAGGCCGTCGCCGATCGTCAGCAGCGTGTAGTTCGTGCCCGCGGCCGCGAACGTCATGTCGTGCTGGACCATCCCGACGATCAGCCCGCCGATCACGTTGATCGCCATGATGATCAGGCCGGCGATCGCGTCGCCGCGCACGAACTTCGACGCGCCGTCCATCGACCCGTAGAACTCCGCCTCCTGTGCGACGGCCTGACGGCGCTTGCGCGCGACTTCCTCGTTGATGAGGCCGGCGTTCAGGTCCGCGTCGATCGCCATCTGCTTGCCGGGCATCGCGTCGAGCGTGAAGCGCGCGGACACTTCGGCGATGCGCCCCGCGCCCTTCGTGATCACCATGAAGTTGATGATCATCAGGATCACGAACACGACGATGCCGACCGCGAAATTGCCGCCGACGAGGAAGTGGCCGAACGCCTCGATCACCTGGCCGGCCGCGTCGGGGCCGGTGTGACCTTCGAGCAGCACGACGCGCGTCGACGCGACGTTCAGCGACAGCCGCAGCAGCGTCGAGAACAGCAGCACGCTCGGGAACGCCGCGAAGTCGAGCGGCTTCATCGTGTACATGCTGACGAGCAGCACCATCACCGACAGCGCGATGTTGAACGTGAACAGCAGATCCAGCAGCAGCGGCGGCAGCGGCAGGATCATCATCCCGAGGATCATGCAGATCAGGACCGGGCCCGCGAGCGCGCGCAGGTTGGTGCCCGCGAGCAGGTTCGGACGCTTCGCGAACAGGCTGCCCGGCGTGCTCATGCCGTGCCTCCGGCCGTGCCGAGCACGTCTTCGGCTTCGTCGCGCTCGTCGTCGGCGGCCACCGACGCGCCCTTGTCGAGCTCGGCCGGCACGTCGAGATCGACCGGCGCGGCCGGGAACGCGCCGCCTTCCGAGCGGAAGCGCTTGAGCTGATAGACCCACGCGAGCACTTCGGCGACGGCCGAGTACAGCGAGCCGGGAATCTCGCGCTCGAGTTCGACGTTGTGATACAGCGCGCGCGCGAGCGGCGGCGCCTCGAGCAGCGGCACGTTGTGCTCGGCCGCGAGTTCGCGGATGCGCGCGGCGACCAGGTTCACGCCCTTCGCGACGACCTTCGGCGCGCGCATCTCGCCGTCCGTGTACTGCAGCGCGACCGCGAAGTGCGTCGGGTTCGTGACGACCACGTCCGCCTTCGGCACGGCCGCCATCATCCGGCGGCGCGCGATCGCGCGCTGCTGCTGGCGAATGCGCCCCTTCACGTGCGGATCGCCTTCGTTCTCGCGATGCTCGCGCTTCACTTCTTCCTTCGTCATGCGCAACTTCTTGTTGTACTGCCAGAGCTGATACGGAACGTCGAGCGCGGCGACGACGAGCATGCCGGCGACCGTCGTGCCGCAGCACACGGCGACGAGATGCAGCGCATCGGCGAGCGCGGTGCCGAGCGGCCGCGTCGCGAGGCCGAGCAGCTCGTCCTTGCTGCGCCAGATCGCGATGCCGCCGATCCCGCCGACGACGAGCGTCTTCGCGACCGACATCGCGAGCTGGATCGGCCCCTGGATCGAAAAGATGCGGCCGAGCCCGGCGATCGGGTTCAGCCGGTCGAACTTCAGCTCGAACGTCTTCTGCGACAGCAGCCAGCCGCCGAGCGCCATCGGTGCGAGCAGCGCGGCGAGGCCGGTGAGCGCGAGCAGCGGCAGCAGCGCGGCCAGGCCTTCGACGCTCGCGCTGCCGGCCGCCGACAGCATCCGGTTCGTGTCGAACGCGGTCGCGCGATCGAACGAGAACGCGCCGCGAAGCATCGTCTGCAGATGCGTGCCCGACGGACCCGCGAGCAGCCACGCGCCGTAGAACCCGGCCGCGAGCAGCGCGAACGAAGCGAGTTCGCGCGAGCGCGCGACCTGCCCCTCCTCGCGCGCCTTCTCGCGGCGTCTCGGAGTGGCGGCTTCGGTTCGGTCGAGATCGCTCTCGTCTGCCACGGGGCCTCCAGTCGGGTACGGCGGGATGCCGCTTTCCAGTGACACCGATTATTCATGCGCGCGTCAAACGCCGATCGGTCGAGCAAAGCCGGGAAAGGGGGGTATTTCGGGGAATCGGGCGGGCTGGCGACGTCCGGGTCGGTCCTCGCATCGGGAAAGCGCGGCGATCCGATCAATATTTAGAAGCGCAGCGGCAATCGGCGGGGCATGATCGGCGCTCCATTGACAGGAAACACCATGCCAATTACCAGAACCGGCGACGTCGGTCCGACCCGGCACATCACGATACGCGGCGACAGTTCAGAACCGCACTCCATGCCGACGAAGGCGATTCTCGAGCATATCGTGGCCGTCGCTTCGCGCAGCGCCGGTTACTTGCGTGGCGCGTCGCCGGATGACGTCGCGTACGCGAGAAAGCAGCTGGGGTCGATCCACGACCCGAAGCGGTTCCTTTCGTCCATTTACTTCGCAAAACGTCATGGCGTCGAGATGGACGAGACCCTCCTTGCGCATGTCGCCGTGGATATGCTCGAAGCGGGCAACCGACACGCCCATCCGCTGCGAAAGGGCTACAGAAAAGCACGCGGTAATGAGATGCGGTACCGATCTCTACGTACGGGCGATGCCACCGCAAAAAAATTTAACCTCTCAAATATTCATGCCGACACGGACTATCAGGCGGTCGCCCGACGTCACGGAATCCGCGAGCTGGATCCGCTACGGGAACGGTATGTCAACTGTTGCGTCGGATGGATATCGAGAGGCATCCCCCGAAACTATCTTGCAGCGGCCGCGCTCGCCCCTTTCCCAACGCGGCGTGCGACGGCGGAAGCTGAAAGCTTACTGAGGAAGCCAGGCCACGCCCTGCTGGCGAAGATGATACGGGACGCCATCGCCACTCACGGGCTGTCGCGGCAAGCGGCGCTGGCCAAATACGGTGCAGAGGACAATGATGAGGTTCTCCGCCTGCTCGAGAAACGGCATTTGCCGGCCGACGCCTACGAACAGTGCATCGCGGGTACGCCATGCAACGACATCGTGTTGAATGACGAGAACGAAGACGTGAGGCTGACGCTGCAGCGAATCGCCATCGGCCGTTACCTTCGCAGCGCTGCCCCGCTTCCTCGTTATTCCGATGTCGATGCAGTGGCAGCCCACCTAGGCATCGACGCCCCCGAACTCAGGCAACACTTTCGAAAGGCAGTGATCTGGGAAGCCTTCGACAGGATCAGGCTGGGCACGCGCGTCGGCGACGTGGCCCGCGAGCTAGGTATTCCCGAAGGAAGGCTGGCTCTGCATGCGAAATCGTGGCAGAGCGAGCTGCCGGAAAATCACACGGCGGAGAAAAGGTGGGGACAGGTAGACTGCTATAGCTTCCGGCACGCTTTTACGGTGGCAGCCAAAACCCTGATGACTGAGCTAGTGTCCCGTTCCGTTGTTAACTGATCTATGTTCACGTAGCATGTTGACGTCAACGGAACGGGAGACATCAG
>NZ_CABVPR010000121.1 GCF_902499135.1 Burkholderia dolosa | reverse complement strand
GGCCGTCGCGGGACGCCCGGCCGGCGACGCACGCGCGGCACCCGCGCGATCGCCGGCGCATGGCGCCCGCGCACGGTGCGCTCGGCATCCCGCGTTTCCCGGTAACATCGCCGGATGTCCGCAACCGCGTGCGATGGAGTCGATCATGCGCATCCTGATAGTCGAAGACGAGCCGAAGACCGGCGCATATCTGAAGAAAGGGCTCGAGGAGTCCGGCTTCAGCGTCGATCTCGCGAAGGACGGCGCGGAAGGGCTGATGCTCGCGCAGGAAGAGTCGTACGACGTGATCGTGCTCGACGTGATGCTGCCCGTGCTCGACGGCTGGGGCGTGCTGAAGCGGCTGCGCGACACGCATACGACGCCGGTGCTGTTCCTGACCGCGCGCGACGACGTGCAGGACCGCGTGCACGGGCTCGAGCTCGGCGCGGACGACTATCTCGTCAAGCCGTTCGCGTTCGTCGAGCTCCTTGCGCGCGTGCGCACGCTCGCGCGTCGCGGGCCGCCGCGCGAGACCGAGCGCATCACGGTCGGCGACCTCGAAATCGACGTCGTGCGCCGCCGCGTGAAGCGCGGCACGGTGCGCATCGATCTGACGCCGCGCGAATTCTCGCTGCTGCAGCTGCTCGCGCGCCGGCACGGCGAAGTGCTCAGCCGCACGCAGATCGCGTCGTACGTATGGGACATGAATTTCGACAGCGACACCAACGTCGTCGAAGTCGCGATCCGGCGGCTGCGCGCAAAAGTCGACGACGATTTTCCGATCAAGCTGATTCACACCGTCCGCGGCGTCGGCTACGTGCTCGAACCGAAGGACGGCGCATGACGCGCGGCCGCTCGCTGACCGCGACGCTCGCGCTCGCGTTCGGCGCGATCACGCTCGCCGTGTTCGCGCTCGTCGGAACATACGTCTACAAGGGCCTCGAACGGCAGGTCAGCACGCAGGACGATCTCGACATCGTGCTCGCGGCGCGGCATGCGCGCCGGCTCGCGGGCGAACTCGAATCGCTCGATGCGGTGCGCGAACACGCGGACCGTCTGACGAGCCAGGTGCTCGGCAACGAGGCGCTGTCGATGGCCGTCGTCGACGCGAGCGGCAACGTGCTCGCGCGCCACAACGTCGAGCGCACCCAGCTCGGCGAGCGGCGCGATGCGGCGCCGGCGGCGGCCGGATCGTCGTCCGTGCTGCCCGACGCCGGGCTGTTTCCGCCGCACGCGACGCCGGTGCCGGCGCGCGAGCGGATCACGGTCGACCGGATCGCGGCGTGGACCGCCGACGGCGGCACGCCGGTGCGCGGCGTCGTCGCCGATGCCGCGCTGCGCGACGGCACGCGGATCCGGATCGCCATCGCGCGCAACATGAGCGATCGCGCGGCGCTGCTGCACGGCTATCGCGACACGCTCGAAATCGCCGGCGGACTCGGCGCGCTGTTCGCGATGCTGCTCAGCGGGTGGCTGATCCGGACCGCGCTCGCGCCGTTGCGCGAGATCGTCGCGAACACCGGGAAGATCACCGTCGACAAGCTCGACATGCGGGTCGACGCGTCGCGTGCGCCGCGCGAGCTGCGCGCGCTCGTCGACGCGCAGAACGCGATGCTCGGCCGGCTGCAGCAGGCGTTCGGCCATCTGTCGCAGTTCAGCGCCGATCTCGCGCACGATTTGCGCACGCCGCTGAACAACATGCGCGGCGCGACGGAAGTCGCGCTCGCGCGCCCGCGCTCCGTTGCCGAATACCAGACGCTGCTCGAATCGAATCTCGAGGAATACGACCGCCTCGCGCGGATGATCGAAAACGTGCTGTTCCTCGCCCGCGCCGAGCATCCGGGCTTCGTCACACGGCAGCGCGCCTTCGACGTGCACGACGAGCTTGCGCGCATCGCCGGCTATTTCGAAGGGCTCGCGGACGAAGCGGGCTCGACGCTGCGCGTCGAAGGGCAAGGTCAGCTGACCGCCGATCTCGAGCTGTTCCGCCGCGCGGTCAGCAATCTGCTCGCGAACGCGCTGCGCTATACGCCGGCCGGCGGCGTCATCACGCTCGGCGTCGACGAAACGGACGACGCGGTGCGCGTGACGGTCGCGAATCCCGGCGAGCCGATCGATCCCGCGCTGCTGCCGCGCATCTTCGACCGCTTCGTGCGCGGCGATCCGGCACGCAGCGGCGGCGTGCCGGGCGGCGCGGCGGGCCTCGGTCTCGCGATCGTGCGCTCGGTGATGGAGCTGCACGGCGGCACCGCGCGCGTCGAAAGCGACATGAACGGCACGCGGTTCGTTCTCACGTTCGTCAAGCAGCCGGCTTCGTGACGCCGGTCGCGGCCGCGCCGTCCGGAAGCGCGGCGGCGCCGGCCCGCCAGCCGCCGCCGAGCGCCTTGATCAGCGCGACCGCGGCCTCCATCCGGCGCGCGGCGATCTGGTCGGCGAGCCGCCGGTTCGACAGCGCGATTGTCTGCGCGGTGACGACGTCCAGATAGCTGACCGCGCCCGCGTTGAAGCGGTTCGTCGTCAGCCGCAGCGACAGGTCGGCCGCATCGGTCGCGCGCTGCTGGCTTTGCGCTTCCGACGCGAGCGCGTCGAGTGCCGACAGCTGATCCTCCACCTGCTGAAACGCGACCAGCACCGTCTGCCGATAGTCGGCCACCGCGCCGTCGTACTGCGCATGCGCGCCGCGCAGCGTCGCGCTGCGGCGGCCGCCGTCGAACAGCGTGCCGGCAAGCTGCGGGCCGAGCGACCAGAACAGGCTCGGCGCGGACAGCCACGGCGCGAAGAAGCCGCTTTCGAGCCCCGCGGCCGCGGACAGCACGAGATCGGGGAAGAACGCGGCGCGCGCCTCGCCGATCTGCGCGTTCGCGGCCGCGACGCGGCGCTCGGCGGCCGCGATGTCGGGCCGCCGCTCGAGCAGCTGCGACGGCACGCCGGTCGGAATCTGCGGCACGTCGAACGGCTGAACGCGCGGCGGCAGCGTGAACGTCGACGCACTCTCGCCGACGAGCGTCGCGATCGCATGCTGCAGCTGCGCGCGCGATGCGTCGATGTCGGTGTCCTGCGTGCGCGTCGATTCGAGCTGCGTCTGCGCCTGCGCGACCGCCGACGCGTCGATCGCGCCGGCCGCGAGCTGCTGCCTGAGCAGCGTCAGCGCGTCCGCATACGCGCGCACCGTGTCGTCGAGCAGCTGCTTCTGCGTATCGAGCGAACGCAGCGCGAAATAATCGGTCGCGAGCTCCGCCGTCACCGACAGCTTCACGGCCTGCAGGTCGGCCGCGCTCGCGGCGGCGTCCGCCTGCGCGCCGGCCACCGCATCGCGCACGCGGCCGAACACGTCGGGCTCCCAGCTCGCGGCGACGCCGGCCTGATAGTCGGACGTCGTCTTGCCCGCGAGCGACGAGCCGAGCCGGTTGCGCGACACGCGCGCGCGGCTCTGCGCGACGCCGGCCGTGACGGTCGGCAGGAACCCCGCATGCTGGTAATCGACCAGCGCGCGCGCCTGCTCGAGGTCGGCGACGGCTTTCTTCACGGTCTGGTTCGACACGTCGACGCGTGCTTCGAGCGCGTTCAGGTCGGCGTCGCCGAACACGGTCCACCACGCGCCGCGCGGTGCGGCGTCGGCCGGCGCGGCGACGTTCCAGCCGGCCTGATCGGCCGGCGCGCCCGCATAGTGCGCGGGCACCGCGACCGACGGCGGCGAATAAGGCGGCAGCGTCGAACAGCCGGCGAGCGCGGCGGCGACGCCGAGCGCAGCGAGACGGCGGGCGAACGGGAGCGGAGCGGGCAAGCGCATGGCAGGCACCTCGTAGGTTGTCGTATGGTCAGCCGCGGGCGGACGCCGGCAGCGCGGCCGATGCGGCCGATGTCGCTGCCGCGGCGCTCGCCGGATGCACGGACGGGACGGGCGGCGTACCGGCCGCGGGCGCGGCCTGCGCGACGCGAGCGGGCTGGGCGGACGTTGCCGATCGAGCGGATTGAGCGGCAGCCGGCGCCGCATCGTGCGCGACGGACACGACCTTCACGATCTCGCCGGCCGTGATCGCGTCGCCGGGGTTGTCGATCACGCGATTGGTCGGCGCGAGCCCCGCGACGATCTCGGCGCGCGTGCCGAAGTCGCGTCCGATCTGCACGGTCTTCAGCGCGGTGCGGCCGTCCGCGCCGACGGTCGCGACCGTCACGCCGTTCGGCCGGAACAGCAGCGCGCTGACCGGCAGCTCGAGCGCGGGCGCCGCGCTCGGCAGCACGAGGTGCGCCTGCGCATACGCGCCGGGCATCAGCGCGCCGTCGCGGTTGTCGACGTCGATCTCGACGCGCAGCGTGCGCGTGACCGGATCGATCGCGCCCGCATCGCGCGCGACGTGCGCGGCAAAGCGCCGCCCCGGATACTGCTGCGTCGTCAGGTAGACCGGCGTGCCGGTCGACACGCCGGCCGCGCTGTCCTGCGGCACGTCGACGAACACGCGCAGCGTGTCGGTCTGCTCGAGATGGAACAGTTCGCCGGACAGGCCGGGGCTGCCCGGCGTGCCGCCCGCGGTGACGAGCGTGCCGACGTCGACGTTGCGCGCGGTGATCACACCGTCGAACGGCGCGGTGACCGTCTCGTACGACACCAAATCCGCGAGATGCGCGACGTTCGCCTGCGCGGACGCGAGCATCGCGCGCTTCGCGTGCATGTCCGCGACCTTCGTGTCGGTGTCCTGCTGCGATACCGATTGCGTCTTCAGCATGTCCTGCCAGCGCTGCGCGGTCGACTTCGCGTAGTCGTAGTTCGCCTGCGCGCTTGCCTCGTCGGCGCGCGCCTGGCGCAGCTGCGCGTCGAGATCGGGCGCGGCGATCTGCGCGAGCGTCTGGCCGGCTTTCACGTGCGCGCCGAGATCGACGCTCCAGTGCGCGATATAGCCGCTGGTGCGCGCATAGATCGACGCCTCCGCGTACGGCGCGACCGAGCCGGGCAGCGTGAGCGTCTGATCGGCCGGCGCCGCGCCCGGCATGATCACGGATACCGGCAGCGCACGCTGCGCGGCGACCTGCGTGCGCTGCGCGGCACGCGCGTCGATGCGCGGCACGATGCCGATCGCGAGCAGCGCGGCGGCGGCCTGCGTCT
>NZ_CABVPR010000120.1 GCF_902499135.1 Burkholderia dolosa | reverse complement strand
GAGGCGGCCGGCGGTTTCGCGACCGTGTACCGCGTCGGATGGCCGGCGCTGCGCCGCGCGATGCGCGACGTGCCGCACGACGCCGAGGCCGCGCGTGTCGACGCGTGTTTCGCGCTGATCGCCGCGCTCGACGACACGAACCTGCTGCATCGCGGCGGGCGGGCCGGGCTCGATTTCGCGCGGGCTGCCGCGCGCGCGTTCGTCGCGCGCGGCGGCGTGCGCGCGCGCGACTGGCGCCTACGCGCCGTGGCCGTGCATCGCGCATTCGTCGCGCGGCGGCTCAGTCCGGGCGGCGCGGCCGATCTGCTCGCAATGAGCGTGTTCGTCGACGCGTTCGAAACCGGCGAGGACGCACGATGACGCTGGCGATCCTCTGTTCCGGACAAGGCGCGCAGCGCGCCGACATGTTCGAGCTGACCGGCGCCGCGCCGCAGGCCGACGCGCTGTTCGCGCATGCGGCGCGACTGCTCGGCGACGATCCGCGCACATGGGTGCGGCACGCCGCGCCGGACGCGCTGCGCGAGAACCGCGCCGCGCAGATTCTGTGCACGGTGCAGGCGCTCGCGGCTGCCGCGCTGCTCGACGCCGTCTGGCCGCGTCGGCGCTGCGTTGCCGGGTACAGCGTCGGCGAGGTCGCGTCGTGGAGCGTCGCGGGGATGATCGATCCGCACGACGCGCTCGAGCTGGCCGACGCGCGCGCGCGCGCGATGGATGCCGCGAGCGGCGGCGACGAGCGGATGGCGTTCGTGCGCGGCCTCACGCGCGCGCAGCTCGCGCGGCTGTGCGACGGCCGCGATGCGGCGATCGCGATCGCCAACCCCGGCGACGCGTTCGTCGTCGCGGGCCGGCATGCCGACGTCGATGCGGTGGCCGACGACGCATCGCGAGCCGGCGCACCGCGCGTCGCGCCCGTGTGCGTGCGGATCGCGTCGCACACGCGCCGGCTCGCGTCGGCCGTGCCGGCGTTTCGCGCGTCGCTCGCTGCGGTGCGCGTGCGTCGCCCGTTGCCGGGTACGCGGCTGTTCTCCGGTATCGACGGCGCGTCGGTGCTCGACGTCGATGCGGGGCTCGACAAGCTTGCGCGGCAGATCGCGGAGCCGGTCGAGTGGGCCGCTTGCATCGCGGCGTGCGTGGAGGCCGGCGCGAGCGCATTTCTCGAGCTCGGGCCGGGGCGCGCGCTCGCCGACATGGCGAGCGCCGCGTATCCCGCGATGCCGGCGCGCAGTCTTGCGGATTTCCGCTCCGTCGACGGCGTGACGGACTGGCTCGCGCGCGTGTCCGCAGACTGATCGTCGCGCGCGAAAGCGGCCCGCCGGCGCAGCGCGGTGCGCTCGCCATGCGCGCGGTGTTGCGCCGGCGCAGCAACGCGGCGGCACGCGCTTGCCACGCGAACTGGCATCGCTAAAATGGCGCGCGCCATGAAATCCGCCGCCATTCTTCTCGTCGCGCTCGGCTGCGCGGCGAGCGCTCACGCCAGCCATATTCCTTCCGACGCCGCATCGGTCGGCGCGTACTTTTCGTATGACAACGCAGCGGCCGACGCGACCGTCGACCTGATCGAACACGCGCAGCGGCGCGTGCTGCTGGCCGGCTACACGCACGTGCCGCCGGCCGTTGCCGCGGCGCTGCGCGCGGCGCGCGCACGCGGCGTCGAAGTGCGGGTCGTGCTCGTGCGTCCGCCGCGCGCCGGCAAGTACAGCGGTGCGGCGTATCTGAAATCCGCGGGCGTCGACGTGGCGATCGACGCGCGGCGCGGCGATTCCGCCCCACGCTTCGTGATCGTCGACGACAACGTCGCGCTGACGACGCTGTCCGACGGCGCGGCCGCTCATGCGGAAACGGTGAATGTATTCCAGCGCGCGCCGGAACTCGCGCAATCGTACGCGCAGTCGTTCTGGCGGCTGTATCGGCAGGCGGCGGGGCTGTGACGCCGCGCGGTGATGCGGCGTAGGCGACGATCGCTGCAGCGATCGTCGGACTGTTCGATCACGATGATGTTCGCGTTGTCCGCATCCCTCGAATCCCCAGAATCCCCAGAATCCCCAGAATCCCCAGAATCCCCAGAATCCCCAGAATCCCCAGAATCCCCAGAATCCCTCGCATCCCCCGCATCCCGCGAATCCCGCGAATCGGTGTGACCCTGCTTGCATCGGCAAGGCCGGTGAACCATGCTGGTTGGACAGGCGTCGATGCGCATTCCGCCGATTCGGCGCAAAGCACGGAGAGTCGATCGTGACCGAGTATTTCGCCGATCGCGCGGACGCCGGCCGGCAGCTCGGCAATGCATTGCACGACTATGCGGCGCGCAGCGACGTCGTCGTGCTCGCGTTGCCGCGCGGCGGCGTACCCGTCGCGTTTCAGGTCGCCGTCGCGCTGCGCGCGCCGCTCGACGTTCTCGTCGTGCGCAAGCTCGGCGCGCCGTACGACCCGGAATTCGCGCTGGGCGCGATCGCGACGGGCGGCGCGATTCATCTGCAGCGTGCGGCCCTTCGCGCGATGGGCGTCGACGATCTCGAGCTCGCCGGCGTGATCGCGCGCGAGACGGCCGAGCTGCAGCGCCGCGACGCGCTGTATCGCGGCGCCAGGCCGCCGTTGCCGGTGGACGGACGCGTCGCGATCGTCGTCGACGACGGCGTCGCGACCGGCGCATCGATGCGCGTCGCGCTGCAGGCATTGCGCGAGCGCCATCCGGCACGCGTCGTCGCGGCGGTGCCGGTCGCGCCGTCCGGCGCGCGGCATGCGTTCGACGGTCTCGCCGATGCGTTCGTCACCGTGTCGCAGCCGTCGTCGTTCTTCGGAATCAGCCAGTTCTACGCGTCGTTCGAGCAGACGAGCGACGATGAAGTGCGCGCGCTGCTCGACGCAGCCGGTCCGCTGCGCGGCGACCTCACGTCGGCCTGACGCGGCGCGCGCGCCGTCGTGGGCGCCGACGCTCGGCTTGCGCGAACACCTGCTGCAACGCCGGATGAACGTCGCCGCGCCAATGCGCGCCGGTGAACAGCCCGTAATGATCGCAGCCGTCGATGTCGATTCGCACGCGCTGGTCGTCCGCGAGGCCGCTGCACATGTCGAGCGCCGCGTGTGTCTGCCCGGCGCCCGTGACCGTATCGCACGCGCCTTCGACGGTCAGCAGCACGACGTCGCGCAGCGCGGCCGGCTCGACCCGCGTGCCGCCCGGCGCCCACGTGCCGTTCGCGACGCACATGCGCTGGAACACGACGTCGACCGTGTCGAGGAAGTATTCGGCCGGCATGTCGAGCAGCGCCGTGTATTCGCGCAGCGCGCGCCGCGCATCGGCGAACGCCGGCATGTCGAAGCGCGCGGCGGCGCGCGCGTAGTCGTCGATCAGCGACAGGAAGCGTTGCGGATACAGCAGCGCGATCTCGCCCTGCTGCAGATAGGTTGGGAACACGTGCCGGCCGTGTCCGCAGAAGCCCGGCGGCACGACATCGATCAGATGGCGGCGGCACCAGCCGAGCGTGTGCGAAGCGGCGGCTGCGCCGAGCACGCTCGGGTTGATCCGCGCGTCGAGCGGCCCGCCGATCAGCGTGACGCTTGCCGGCTGCCGCATGCCGCGCGTAGCGCGCAATGCGAGCGCGCCGAGTGCCGGCACGGTCGCCTGACAGACCGCGACGACGTGCAGCGGCCGATCGTCGTGTACGAGCGCGCCGACGAAACCGTCGAGCATCGCGACGTATTCGTCGAGCCCGAAGCGGCCCTGCGCGACCGGAACGTCGCGCGCATTGAGCCAATCGGTCACGCACACGTCGCCGTCCGCGAGCAGCGTGTCGACGGTCTCCCGCATCATGACCGCCGAGTGCCCGGCGAGCGGCGCGCACAGCAGCACCGTGCGGTGCGCATCGGCGCGCGTGAAGCGCCGCAGCTCGCAGAACGGCGTATGCGCGACGACCTCGTCGCGCACGCCCGGCTGCGCGATGTCGAAGCGCGGCGGTCCGGCCGGCTGGCCGAGCAGCGGGTCGAACAGATCGTCGTAGCACGTCGATGCGGCGTGCGGCAGCGTCGCGGCGGGCCACACGTCGAACGCGTGCCGCGTTGCCGCGCGCCACGCGCGCATCCATTCCCGCTGCTGCTCGACGACGGCGTACCACATGACGGACCTTCGGGCGGAACCGGGTGAACCTGCATTATGGTCACTGCGCCGCGCGGCGGGGGCACGAATTCGCGATCGCGCGATGCGCATCATGCGTGCCTGACGCGGCGCGGAGCGGGGCGGCGCGCGCTATGCGTAGCGGCGCGGCGCTGCTACAGTCATCGGTCCCATTCTTACCGGAGCGTTTGCAATGAAGCTGATCGGCATGCTGGATTCTCCGTTCGTTCGCCGGGTCGCCATTTCGGCGAAACTGCTGGACTTGCCGTTCGAGCACGAGTCGGTGTCGGTGTTCCGTCACTTCGACCGGTTCAAGGCCGTCAATCCGGTCGTCAAGGCGCCGACGCTCGTGACCGACGACGGCGCGACGCTGCTCGATTCGTCGCTGATCGTCGACTACCTCGACCATCTGGTCGAGCCGCAGCGGCGTCTGCTGCCGGCTTCGGCCGACGCACGCGTGCGCACGCTCGTGCCGGTCGGATTCGCGCTGGCGGCCGCGGAGAAGACGGTGCAGGTCGTCTACGAGCACGCGCTGCGGCCCGCCGACAAACAGCATGCGCCGTGGCTCGAACGCGTGCTGAGCCAGCTCGAGGCCGCGTATGGCGAGCTCGAGCCGCTCGTCGCGGCTGCCGACGGCTGGTTCGGCGGCGCGCGGCTGCTGCAGTCGGACGTGACCGTCGCGGTCGCGTGGCGCTTCACGCAGTTCGTCGCGGCCGATTATCCGGCGCTCGCGCGGATCGATCCGGCCCGCTATCCGGCGCTCGCCGCACATTCGGCGCGGGCGGAGGCGCTGCCGGCCTTTGTCGAGACGCCGCTCGCGTAAGGCCGATTGGGGCGGGCGGCAGCACGCAAGCCGAGCAAAGGCGGTGTGCCGCGTCCCGTCGGCGCATGCGAGCGGGCGGTTTGTGTGCGGATTCGTTGTTCGGCGACGACGACGTCGCCGGCACGCCGTTGCGGCGTCACGGCATCACGGCACACGGCATCACGGCATCACGGCATCAGGGCGTCAGGGCGTCAGGGCGTCACGGCCTCACGGCCTCACGGCCTCACGGCCTCACGGCAACACGGCAACACGGCAACACGGCAACACGGCAACACGGCAACACGGCAACACGGCAACACGGCAACACGG
>NZ_CABVPR010000119.1 GCF_902499135.1 Burkholderia dolosa | reverse complement strand
CGTCAACAACTTTTTTACCGCTGCGTCGTGACCATCGTGTCGGCTTCGGGGCTCCGCGTGGCCGCTACTACATGACCCCGCTCAGCTTCGCTTCCCTCTCTCACACCGCCGTGTTGCCGGTGGCGCGAAAGAGGCGTGATTCTAAGCACCCGCCCTCATCCGCGCAAGGGGTTTTGAAGCAGTTTTTTACATTGCCCGCACACGGCCCGCGCTTCGGCCGTCCGGCCGTACCGAAGCACGACACCGCTTATAGCGCACAGAACGGACTAGAATGTGAGGTTCTTCGCCTCTTTCTATACGTATTTAATATGCGCCAGCGAATCGCCAAACGCCTTCCCCCTGATGCCGACAAACTGGTCGGCTTGTCGCTTGCGCTCTTCGCGTCCGGTAGCCGCGTCGAGGACCGCTTCTGGGAAGCAAAGCTCGACGCGCTGCTCGCCAAGATCGTGCGCAACGGCAATCAGACCACGCTCGACGCAGCGCTCGACCACCTGCAGCAAAACCATCCGGACGCCTATGGCGCGCTCGCCGACATGGCCGAGACCCATAGCGAGTCGATGGTGATCGAGCACGATGGCAAACCACACGATGCCTTGCTGGTCGCCGTGCCCGTTCTGGCATGGACCCGCTACATGATTCCGTCCGGTCCGCTGAAGAGCGACGTCGCGGACGCGCTGCGCACGCACCTGCAGGCGCACGTCCTCGCGAGCGGCACGCTCGTCGCACTCGCGCCGTTCCTCTACAGCATCGACCAGCTGCCGCGGCATCACGTCGAGACCTACCGGCTTGCCCAGCAGCTCGCGCATGCGGCAACCGGCCAGCACGCCGCCAAGCTGAACTTCGCGGACTTGCCCGAGACGTCGCCGATTCTCGCGGACCCGCGCTTTCTGCTTGCCGTCGTCGCGGCTCCCGCCGGCACGCCGTTGTTCCGTTGGCAGGAAGAAGAGCATGGCAACCGGATCGAACGCGGCCAATGCCTCGAACAGTGGACCACCCAAGGCGGTCCGAACCTGTCGATCGCGCTGCCAGGGTGCGAATTCGAATGCCTGCTTCCGGACGCGTACTATTCGGCCTGTCGGGATGCGGACGAGCGCATTCGCCCGCACACGGTTCGAACGGCCATCCGTTATCTTTTCGACACACTTGGTGCAGCGCCGCAAGAGCTGCGCGCGGTGGTCGCCGGTTTCGGCGAACGCCGCATTGACGAGTATCGCGTCGGGTTCACGCGACGAGCCAGCAACGATGTGATTTATGGCGTCGTATGGCCGCTCTACGGCCGCGAGAACGGCGACATCTCGGTCGACAACGCGACGCTCGAGGACGAAGCCCCGATCGAGGGACCGCTCGAGGAGATCGTGAGCCTCTTGAAGGAATGCGGCGTGACGGACATTCGCCGGCACGCGGGCCGCTTCGAACCGGAGTACTGCGACGACTGCGGCGTTCCGCTGTACGCCGATCCGCTTGGCGAAATCGTCCACGCGGAAATGCCCGAAGACGCTTCGCCTGCGCAGCCGCACTTCCACTGACCTGCGCTGCCGGCCAAACGGCGTCGCAGTCCGAAGCCGCTCCCGACTCTGTTGGGAGCGGCTTTTTTCTTGCGCGCTCTGCCGTTGGCAAAATTTTCGAACTTCTCCTAAGCCTTTCAGCCAAGCAGACATCGTGTAAGGTCTTTGTCATTATCGATCCCACTGACATGCACTGCGATCAATGACTCACCCTTACTGGAGGTTGAATATGCGGTTCCTCGTGCTCAATTCAGACGCCGAGCGGCGCGACGGACTGAAGGCACTGTTGCGGCAGATCGACCGTCAGGCGAGCATCAACGATGCGCCTGACGGCTTCCAGGCGCGCCGGCTGCTGCGCTCGCAGCGTTTCGATCTCGTGGCGATCGACTGGCAGGACGTCGGGCGCCTCAGCGAGCTTCAGGCGCTGTGTAGCGCCTGTTCGCCGACGCCCGCTGCCGTATTGGTCGACGAAACCACGCCGGCGGCCATCCAGCGCTTCTTCAACTACGGCGTCGCAGGCGTGATTCCGCACTCCACTCGGCCGCATCTGATCGTACGTGCACTCGAGATGGTGCTGCTGGGCGGGCACTACATTCCGCCGATCGCACTCAGCCTGCTTCCCTCTACCGCTACGGCACGCCACGACGCCCACTTCCAGACGCTCGCCGGGTCGCTCCCCCGCCGGCCGCCGAGCGGCCTCCTGTCGCCGCGGCAGGCGCAGATCATGCGTTTCGTCCACATGGGCAGCACGAACAAGATGATCGCCCGCACGCTCGGCATCAGCGAGGGTACCGTGAAGATCCATCTCGCCAGCATCTTCCAGCAGCTCGGGGCGGCCAACCGCGCCGCGGCAGTCGCCATCTACAACGGCTGGCTGTCGCCGCATCTCGAGGTGCTGCTGGCCAACCGCGACCGTGCACGCAAGCCTGCCCTCGGCGAACGGGGCCCCGTCCCGCTGCGTGCGCAACGGAAGGATCGCCCGTATCCGCTGCCGGCGGCAAACACCGGCGCGAACGAGCTGCCGATAGCGGCAGAGCGACCGGCGCGGTTTCGGCGCGACCGCTAAGCGACAGTCTCGATATTACGACGGCCAGTATGTGCGGATTCCCACCTTTGATCGTCAACGAGTAATATGAACGCATGGGTTTTCTTTTCACACCGCTTCCGCTCTGGGTTGGCGTCGGTGGCTGGATCGCCGCCGTAGCCCTGCTCGCGCTCGCGATCTGGAAGCGCCCGTTCGTCCGGCTGCAGGACGCAACGCTGCAGCACGTGTGGCTCGCGCTCGTCACTGCGATCACGGTTCTCTGGGCATCGAACGCATGGCTCGAGGACGGGATCGTCATGCATCTGCTCGGCGCAACGCTGCTCGTCACGCTGTTCGACTGGACGCTTGCATTGATCGCGATGGGTGCCGTCACGGCGATCGCCGCGATCATCTTCGATGCGCCGTGGCAGGGCGTCGGGCTGACGTACCTCGTCTACGGGGCGCTGCCCGTCGGCGTGTCCGCGCTGCTGCAGCGCGCTGCGATCGCGTGGTTGCCGCACAATCTCGCATCGTTCATCGCCGGCCAGGGTTTCCTGTCGCCGGCCGTCGCGATCGTCTCGGTCGCCGCTGCGGCAGCCGGCGTTCAGCTTGCGCTGGCCGACGGCGTGCCAATCGTGATTCCGGCCGGCTATCTGCTGAATACCGCGTTGCTCGCGCTCGGGGAAGCATGGTTCACCGGCATCGCGACAACGCTGATCGCCGTCTATCGCCCGGCGTGGGTCACGACGTTCGACGTCCGCCGCTATCGCCTCGGCGGTCCGCGCGCCTGAACCTCCCTCCAAGGAATCGCGATCCGCTTGCACGGCTGACTCCCGGCGCGGCACGGGAGAGTGCGCCGTCTACTGCCGCGCGAATTTTTTACGCTAAGATTGAACTCCTGTTCTTCGTCGGGCATCTATATGTGCCCGATGTCTCATTCGCTCCTCACCAATAACCAGATGGACAGCTCTCCTGCCTCGCTCCGGGTTCTCCGAGCGCTCGGCAAGCTGGCAGCCTGTGTCGCGGGTCTGTCGCTTGCGCTTCCGGCACCGGTATTCGCCGACCTCCTCGATCAGCGCTCCGAACTCATCAACAAGTTCGTCAACGAAATGCATGCCGATCCGCTCGTCGCGGATTGTGCAGCGCACGGCAGCTTCATCGCGAGTACGTCGTCGGCATTCGATCGCGTCGATTTCGCGCCGAACGCATTCGATAGCGGCAACGCAACGATCACGCCGTGGAACGATTCGTTCGATCAAGGCAAGCAGCGTGTGAAGGTCGACAACATCGTCACCGTCGACGGCCTCGGCATTCGCACCGACGGCGGCGATCCGACGCCACTGAAATTCCGGTGCGGCTACGTCGGCCAGCAAATGCTTGCGTTCAGCTGGAACGATCCGGTCCCGCCGCTGAAGCCGCGCGTCGAACGTCCGACGTCGTCGACGAAGAAATTCAAGGGCAAGTCGCACCGCGGCAAAGCGAAGGCCAAGGCCTCCGGCCGCGCCGGCAAGAAAGCCGTCACGACGAAAAAATCGGGTACTCAGAAGAAGGTCGTGAAAAAGAAAACCGTGAAGAAGTCTTGATACGACGGAGCGGCAACGACAATGGCAAAAAGCCGGGACATCGCGAGATGCCCCGGCTTTTTTCGTTCGACGAGCCGCTTATGCGAACGTCTCGACGTGCGCGAGGATTGCGGCCAGCATCGCAGCGCCCAGCGCAGCGCTACGCTCGCCGTTCCAGCCGACACGCTCGTCGGGCAGATTTGCATTGTCCTTGAACGGCATCTCGAGCGTCAGCGACAGGCAGCCGAACCGATGTCCGATGTACTTGGACGCGAGCTTGAGCGCGTCCTCCTTGTACTTGCTGGCCGCGTAGCCGTGCTCGGTCTGGAAGTCCGGGCTCGCCACCTTGAACGCGTCGATGAACGCGGCCTGCTCGTTGCGCTGCTGCTCGGTGAAGCTCGGCAACATTTCCGAGCCGGCGACGAACACGTACGGCAGATCCTCGTCGCCATGAATGTCGAAGAACATGTCGCAGCCGATTTCATGAATCGCATCGCGCACGACCAGCACCTCGGGGCTACGCTGCGCGTCGGGCTCCATCCACTCGCGGTTCAGATTCGCGCCCGCAGCGTTGGTGCGCAGATTGCCGTGCACACTGCCGTCCGGGTTCATGTTCGGCACGATGTAGAACGTCGCGCGGTCGTAGAGCTTGCGAGCGACCGGGTCGCCCGCCCAGTCGCCCCATCCGGCCAGTCGTTTGACGAGCCCTTCGACGAACCACTCGGCCATTGTCTCGCCGGGATGCTGCCGCGCGATGATCCACACTTTCTTTTTCGGAGCGCTGTCGACCGGCGGCGTGCCGAGCGTCAGCAGCGACATCGGGCGACCTTCGACCGTGCGGCCGAGCTCGACGACGTTTGCCTGCGGCAGCTGCTGGACCGCGCCGAGAAACGCGGCATGCCGTTCTTCGGAATAAGGTTCGAAGTACGCGTAGTAGATGCTGTCGAATTCGGGCGTATGGTCGATGGTCATCGTCTTGCCGTCGAACGTCGTCGGCACGCGAAACCAGTCGACACGATCATAGCTGGCGACGGCGTTGTAGTTGCGCCATCCCGACGGATACGCGCACTCGGCTGCGTTCTCGAACGTCATCACGCACCGCTCGCCGCGTGCGCCGGTCAGTCGGTAGTAAAACCATTGCGCGAATTCCGATCGGCTGTCGCCGCGCACGCGCAGGCGAATCGCGTCGGCGCGGTCGCACGACACGACGTCGATTGCGCCGGCGTCGAAATTGCTGGTGATCGAAAGTCCCATCTGTCTCTCCTGTGTCGACCGGAGTTAGTGCTTCAGCACTTACTCCGGTCCCATGCAACGCGGTCGACCGGAGTTAGTGCTTCAGCGCTTACTCCGGTCCCATGCAACGCGGTCGACCGGAGTTAGCGCTTCAGCGCTTACTTCGGTCCCATGCAACGCGGTCGACCGGAG
>NZ_CABVPR010000118.1 GCF_902499135.1 Burkholderia dolosa | reverse complement strand
CCGGCGGGGCTTCGCCGCCGTCCGCGGCGGTCGCGGCCGGTGCGGCGAGCGCCGGCGCGAGCCACTGCGCGGCTTCGAAGCCCGTATTCGCGCCGCAGTACGGCGTCGACAGCCCGTTTGCGAACAGCCGCACTTCTTCGCCGACCTGCCGTGCGAATTCGGCCTGCGCATACGTTTCGGCGACGTCCCATACGCGCAGCGCGGTTTGCGGCACGTCGAACACGTCCGCGATGCCGTCGGCGATCGTGCGCGGCAGCGCGTACGGATCGCGTTCCGCGATCACGCGCGCGGTCCAGCGGCTGAACTTCGCGGACAGGCTGTCGTTCTCGTGTCCATAGCGCACGAGCTCCGCGAGGCGGCGCTCGAGATGCTTGTTCTTGTCGCGCAGCATCTCCATCTGCCGCTCCTGCAGCGAGATCGCCGCCTTGCCGTGCGGATTCGCGAGACGGATCGTCGCGAGCAGTTCGGCATGCTGCGCGAAGAATTCGGGGTTGGCGAGCAGGTAGTCGGCGACTTCGCGATCGTTCATGGGGTTGCGCGTTGAATCAGGACGTTGACGGGATGACGGACGAGGTGACGGCGCTTACGCGTTCAGGTCGATCTCGCCTTCGAACACGGTCTCGGCGGGCCCGGCCATCGTCAGCGCGGCGGTTTCGTCGCGCGCGCCGTCCCAGCCGATCGTCAGCGTGCCGCCGTGCGTGTGCACCGCGACCGGCGAATCGAGCAGCCCGCGCCGGATGCCGGCCGCGACCGCCGCGCACGCACCGGTGCCGCACGCGAGCGTTTCGCCCGCGCTGCGTTCGTACACGCGCAGTTTCACCTCATGGCGCGACACGATCTGCATGAAGCCGGCGTTCACGCGCTGCGGAAAGCGCGCGTGGCGTTCGATCAGCGGACCTTCGTCGAGCACCGGATAAGCTTCGGCATCGTCGACCACCTGCACCGCGTGCGGATTGCCCATCGACACCGTCGAGATCCAGCGCGTCGCGCCGCCGACGTCGAGCGGCCACAGCGTGTCGCGGCCTTCCGGGCGCCCTTCGAGGCCGGACGCGTCGAACAGCACCTGCGCGGGCTCGAACACCGGCGCGCCCATGTCGACGACGACTTCGCCGTTGTCCTGCATCGTCAGCGTAATCAGGCCCTTCATCACCTGCACGCGGACGCTGCGCTTGTCGGTGAGCCCGCGGTCGCTGACGAACTTCACGAAGCAGCGCGCACCGTTGCCGCAGTGTTCGACTTCGCCGCCGTCGCAGTTGAAGATCCGGTACTTGAAGTCGGCGCCGTCGACGGTCGGCTTCTCGACCACCAGCAGCTGGTCGGCGCCGATGCCGAAGTGCCGGTTCGCGAGCGCGCGTACCTGCGCCTGGGTGAGCGGCGGCAGCGCGCGCGAATAGCCGTCGAGCACGACGAAGTCGTTGCCCGCGCCGTGCATCTTGGTGAACGAGAGTTTCACTGGGTCCGGAATTCCATGGCGAACAAGGCGGCCGGCGCGACGCGGCCGCCGTCGCGCTTCGCGCACGGCGGCGTTCGTCGGGCCGATCTCAACCGCAAATGATACATGCAGCCGACCGGGGCGTCCCGCGCGGCCGGGCGCGCGGCATCGATGAAGGTGCGCGGCGGCGCGACGTTTGCCGGCAGCCGGTGCCCGATGCCGCGGGCCGCCGAAGATCGGAGGATTTCCGCCGTCGCCGGCGGCGCGCCCGAAGCGATCCTCAGTACAGGCTCGGCTCGCCCGGCGGACGCGTCTTGAAGCGCTTGTGAACCCAGTAATACTGCTCGGGCATCAGCGGAATCTGTTCTTCGAGAAATGCGTTCATCCGCCGCGCGTCGAGATCGTCGTCGCCGGTCGGATAGTGATCCCAAGGCTTGAACACCTTCAGCCGGTAGCCCTTGTAGTTCGGCAGCACTTCGCCGATGAACGGCACGACCTGCGCGTGGCCCGTTTTTGCGAGGCGGCCGACGGCGGTCAGCGTGCACGCGGGCACGCCGAAGAACGGGACGAACGTCGAGTTGCGCAGCCCGTAGTCCATGTCGGCGCCCAGCATCACCGGCTTGCGGTCGCGCAGCCAGCGCAGCACGACGCGCGCGCTGTCCGCGCGGCCGACCATCTCGGCGTCGAAGCGTCCGCGCGCCTTCTTCGCCTCCTCTTCGAGCACCGCGTTGGAGAACGGCTGGTACAGCGAGCCGCAGCGGCGCTGCAGCGAGCGGTTCAGCCAGATCGAGCCGGCCTCGATGCCGACGAAATGCAGGCCGAGGAACAGCGTCGGCGGCAGATCGGGATCGGTGAGATCGATCGCGCTGTCGACCTCGATCAGCTTCTCGAGCTTGCGCTCGGAGCCGAACCACTGGACGCTGCGCTCGACGTAGCTGCGGATCGCGTGGCGGAAATGCTGCCCGGCGACCGCTTCGCGGCGCGCGTCGCTCCAGTCGGGAAAGCAGAGTTTCAGATTGATATGTACGATGCGCTTTCGCCGGCTGGGAAGCTGGTACAGCAGCCAGCCGAGGCCGTCGCCGAGACGCGCGGTGATGCCGTACGGCAGCAGCGCGAGCAGCTTCAGCAAGCCGATGGCGAGGTGCGTGCCGATGCGGCCTAGCATGCGGAGTCTCCGTGGGGCCGGCATGCCGGCACGTCGCGAGCAGGGAGGAAGGACAGCGGAGGATGCAGCACGGGCGGCGCTCTGTGACAATTCATGAAAGCCGCTATAATACGGGCTTCGCCGAGTTAACTGACAACTTGCGGGGCGAAGCCGGCTGGCGCGAAGCGCGCTGCCCGGTACTGGTAATCCGCTAAAGCGTCGCCGCTTCAGGCCGAAAGAAGCTGGCTACGTGAAACCAACCGTAACCAAGGAGCCTGAAAAAGTGGCAAACGATTATCTCTTCACGTCCGAATCCGTCTCCGAAGGCCATCCGGACAAAGTCGCGGACCAAATCTCGGACGCGATTCTCGACGCCATCCTCGAGCAGGACAAATATTCGCGTGTTGCCGCCGAAACGCTGTGCAACACGGGTCTCGTCGTTCTGGCCGGTGAAATCACCACGACGGCCAACATCGATTACATCCAGATCGCGCGCGACACGATCAAGCGCATCGGCTACGACAACACCGATTACGGGATCGACTACAAGGGCTGCGCGGTGCTGGTCGCGTACGACAAGCAGTCGCCGGACATCGCGCAGGGCGTCGATCGCGCGCACGACGACAACCTCGACCAGGGCGCCGGCGACCAGGGCCTGATGTTCGGCTACGCGTGCGACGAAACGCCCGAGCTGATGCCGCTGCCGATCTACCTGTCGCACCGCCTCGTCGAGCGCCAGGCGAGCCTGCGCCGCGACGGCCGTCTGTCGTGGCTGCGCCCGGACGCGAAGTCGCAGGTCACGATCCGCTACGTCGACGGCAAGCCCGATTCGATCGACACCGTCGTGCTGTCGACGCAGCATGCGCCCGACATCGAGCTGCCGGCGCTGCGCGAAGCCGTGATCGAGGAAATCATCAAGCCGACGCTGCCGGCCGAGCTGATCAAGGGCGACATCAAGTTCCTGGTGAACCCGACGGGCCGGTTCGTGATCGGCGGTCCGCAGGGCGACTGCGGGCTGACCGGCCGCAAGATCATCGTCGACACGTACGGCGGCGCTGCGCCGCACGGCGGCGGCGCGTTCTCGGGCAAGGATCCGTCGAAGGTCGACCGTTCGGCCGCGTATGCGGGCCGTTACGTCGCGAAGAACATCGTCGCCGCGGGCCTCGCGTCGCGCGCGCTGATCCAGGTGTCGTACGCGATCGGCGTCGCCGAGCCGACGTCGGTGATGGTCAACACGTTCGGCACGGGCCGCGTGTCGGATGCGGTGATCACGAAGCTCGTGCGCGAGCATTTCGACCTGCGTCCGAAGGGCATCATCAAGATGCTCGACCTGCTGCGTCCGATCTACGAGAAGACGGCCGCATACGGCCACTTCGGCCGCGAAGAGCCGGAATTCTCGTGGGAAGCGACCGACAAGGCGCTCGCGCTGGCCGAAGCGGCCGGCGTGGAGCCGACGGCGCGCGTCGCGTAAGCAGCGTTCGCCCGAAACAAAAAACCCCGGCTATGCCGGGGTTTTTTTATGGGTTCGAGCGCCGGCATGCGCGCGACTTCCGCGCACCGGCGTGCGCGTTCAACGCGCGCCGAATCCGAACCAGCCGTTGCTTGCCGCAAGGCGGCGCGGGCGATTGATGCGGCGTCGCGGCGCCAGCGTGCGGCGCAGCGCGAGCGCGCGCAGCGACGACGGCTTCTGCAGCAGCGAGCGCAGGCCCGCACGGCGCGCGAACGCATGCGCGCTCATCATCGAGAAAAACGCGTGGAACCACGCGCGGATGCCGTCCAGCCGCGCATGCGCGGCCGTGCGCTCGGCGAGCGCACGCGTGCGTGCGCGATGATGGCGCAGCGAGCGGACGGGAGCGGACGGCATCACGCGCTTTGCAGCGCGGCTGAGACGGGAAGTCAGACGGAATGGCATGTGAACGATGCTTCGCTTGAATAAATGGCGCCCTTGAAGAACGCACTGGTATGAACGGCCTCGGATGGCGCAACGGATGTTACCGAAACCCGTTGCGCGCCGCGCCCGCCAGAACTGACAGGCTGCTCCACCTTACAGGGCTTTCGTGACCGGCAAAAGTCGCGATAAACCCTCGTGCAACGAGCAAGCCGCGTGCCACGTGTCGGTGAGGCCGACGCCGCGCCGCAGAGTTCCGTTGAGCGCGATCAAATCGACGATTGGCATGCCCCTGCGCACGACAATGGTGCTGTTCGCCGTATTCGGTGCCGATTTACAATCGTCACATTCACACCATCAAGATCTGGCAGCCCATGTCGTCTTCATTGCAGTCGGAATCGATCCGCGCACAAGTCGCGGAGTTGCGCGAACGCGGCTTCGTCATCGCACGCGGCCTCGTGGACGAGCAGCAGTGCGCGGCGCTCAAGCGCATTGCGGAGCGCCAGCTGCAGGAGGCGGCGGAGCCGATCGAATTCGAAGCGGACCTGCGCTATCCGGGCGCGCCGGAGTCGAAGCACGCGCCGGGCGGGCATACGGTGCGGCGGCTGCTCGACGCATATGCGCGCGATCCGGCGTTCGCGCAGCGCGCGGTTGCGCCCGAAATCGGCGCATGGATGCGCGCGTACTTCGGCGAAGAACCCGTGCTGTCGCGCGCGCATCACAACTGCATGATGACGAAGCACCCCGCATACGGGAGCCTGACCGGCTGGCATCGCGATTTTCGCTACTGGGCGTTCGAGCGCGCGGACATGGTGTCGGCATGGCTCGCGCTCGGACCGGAAACGAACGAGAACGGCGCGCTGTGGCTCGTGCCCGGCTCGCATACTGCCGAATTCGGCCCGGAAGCGTTCGACGACGCGAAGTTTTTCCGCAGCGACCTGCCGGAGAACCGCAAGATGATCGACGCGGCGACGTGCCCGCCGCTGCAGACCGGCGACGTCGTGTTTTTCCACTGCAACACACTGCATTCGGCCGGCCAGAACCGGTCGAACCACGTGAAGTTTTCGCTCGTGTACACGTATCACGGCGCGAGCAACCGGCCGATTCCGGGCACGCGTTCGGCGGCGAAGCCGGAAGTGCAGTTCTAGCGGGCGATTCGGCGCGATCGGGCGATCGCGATGCGGCGGCGTTCGCTGCGGCATCGCCGACGAACGGAAAACGGGCGGCCAGGTGAACTGAACCCCAGAAGTTGGACGGTTCAGGAATGCTAGGCCAGCCGGGGCTGGGTTCTGTATTGAACAGGACTC
>NZ_CABVPR010000117.1 GCF_902499135.1 Burkholderia dolosa | reverse complement strand
GCTGCCCGCGCCCGCATCGCTCGGCGCCGGCGCGCCGCCCGTTCCCGCATCGTCGGTGCCGGGCCCGGCCGTCGTGCCGGCTGCGCCGACGCCCGTGTCGCCGGCCGACGCGCCGTCGCTGTTCAAGGGTTCCTGACCGATCGTGGCCGCCGCCCGCCCCGCCGAGTCCGCGATCGTCTCCGCGCCGTCCGTGCGGCGGCGACTCGCCGCGATGCTCTACGAAGCCGTGCTGCTGTTCGGCGTCGTGTTCTTCGCCGCACTGGCTTTCAGCGTCGCGATGCAGCAGCGCAACGGCCTCGTCCACCACAACCTGCTGGCCGCATGGATCGCGCTCGTGGTCGGCGCGTACTTCGTCTGGTTCTGGACGCATGGCGGCCAGACGCTGCCGATGAAGACGTGGCGGCTGCGGCTCGAGTCGACGAGCGGCCGGCCGCTCACTGCCGGCCACGCGCTCGTCCGCTACGCGCTCGGCTGGCTGTGGTTCCTGCCGCCGCTCGCGCTGCATCCGTTGCTCGGCCTGTCGGTGCCCGTCACGCTCGGCGTCACGGCCGCGTGGATCGTCGTCTGGGCCGCCGCCGCCCGGCTGCACGCCGGTCGTCAGTTCCCGCACGATCGCCTCGCGCGCACGCGCATCGTCGCGATTCCGCGCTGACGCGCGCCGCGCCGCGCAATCCGCACGCTCGGCCTCCCGGCTTGATCGATCCGTCAGACGAAACCGCACGGCAATCGCGGCCGCCGCTGCTCGCCGCCGAACGCATCGATAGCGAAATGCACGTTCGCCCGGCAGCGTGCGCGACGACGACGCATTCGTCGCCGAACAGGCTGCCGCCGCCGTAATAAGAACGTCTCGTGACTGTCACGGCACAGTCACGCCCGCGTGGCGCAATGCCGGTAATGTCAACCGGCGCGAGTCATGCATGGGCCAGAAAACGTCCGCGACCTCCCTGTTCCGTCAACCGCTCGGCGCCCGCGCCGCTACCGCCTTCCTGTCCGGCTCGGCCGCAGCCGACGCCGTCTCGTCGCACGAACCGCCCGCCGCGCGCACCGCGCAGCATGACGACCACGAGCCGCCCGCCCACCGCTACCGCACCATCTGGCTGTCCGACATCCATCTCGGCTCGAGCGGCTGCCAGGCGCCTTACCTGCTCGACTTTCTGCGCCACAACGAGTCGGAATACCTGTATCTGGTCGGCGACATCATCGACGGCTGGCAGCTGAAAAAAGGCTGGTACTGGCCGCAGGCGCACAACGACGTCGTGCAGAAGATCCTGCGCAAGGCGCGCAAGGGCACGCAGGTCGTCTACATCCCCGGCAATCACGACGAAGCCGCGCGGCAGTTCTGCGACCTCGCGTTCGGCGACATCCAGGTGCGCGGCGAAGCGTTCCACACGACGCTCGCAGGTAAACGTTTGTGGATCGTGCACGGCGACCTGTTCGACGGCGTGATCCAGCACGCGAAATGGCTCGCGTACCTCGGCGATACGCTGTACACGCTGATCCTGGTGCTGAACCGCTGGTTCAACCGGATCCGCAGCCGGCTCGGCTTTCAGTACTGGTCGCTGTCGCAGTACCTGAAGCACCAGGTGAAGAATGCCGTCAACTTCATCTCGCAGTTCGAGACCGTGATGACCGACGAAGCGCGCCGCCGCGGCTGCGACGGCGTCGTGTGCGGCCACATCCACAAGGCGGAGATCCGCGACATCGACGGCGTGCTGTACTGCAACGACGGCGACTGGGTCGAAAGCCTGTCCGCGCTCGTCGAAACGATGGAAGGCGAGCTGAAGATCGTCTACTGGACGGTGATGCGCACCGCGCCGTCCGCCGCGACGTCGCGCAAGGCCCGCGCCACCGCGTGACACCCCTTACCTACAGGACAGATGCCGCGATGAAGATCATGATCGTCACCGACGCGTGGGAACCGCAGGTCAACGGCGTCGTGCGCACGCTGAAGAGCACGGCGCGCGAACTCGGCGCGCTCGGCCACCGCGTCGAGCTGCTGACGCCGCTGGAATTCCGCACCGTGCCGTGCCCGACCTATCCGGAAATCCGGCTGTCGATCCTGCCGTATCGCAAACTGCGCGCACGGATCGACGCATTCGCACCCGACGCGCTGCATATCGCGACCGAAGGGCCGCTCGGCCTCGCCGCGCGTCGCTATGCGCGCGCACGCAAGCTGCCGTACACGACCGCGTATCACACGCGCTTTCCGGAATACGTGCAGGCGCGCTTCGGGATTCCGCTTGCCGCGACCTACCGCTTCCTGCACTGGTTCCATCGTCCGTCGCTCGCGGTGATGGCGCCGACGCCGGTCGTCAAGCAGGACCTCGAGAAGTACGGCTTCACGAACGTCGTGCTGTGGACGCGCGGCGTCGATCTCGACATCTTCCATCCGATGGAGTCGAAGGTGCTCAACACCGCGCGGCCGATCTTCCTGTACGTGGGCCGCGTCGCGATCGAGAAGAACGTCGAGGCATTCCTGTGCCTCGACCTGCCCGGCTCGAAGTGGGTCGCCGGCGAAGGGCCCGCGCTCGCGGAGCTGAAGTCGCGCTATCCGGAGGCGAACTATCTCGGCGTGCTGTCGCAGGCCGAGCTTGCGAAGGTGTATGCTGCGGCCGACGTGTTCGTGTTCCCGAGTCGCACCGACACGTTCGGCCTCGTGCTGCTGGAGGCGCTCGCATGCGGTACGCCGGTCGCCGCGTACCCGGTCACCGGCCCGATCGACGTGCTCGGCGACGGCCACGCCGGCGCGATGCACGAGGATCTGCAGGAAGCCTGCCTCGAAGCGCTGAAGATCGAACGCTCGACCGCGCGCGCGTGGGCGGAACGCTTCTCGTGGCGCGCGGCGTCCGAGCAGTTCGCGTCGCACCTGAAGCCGCTGCCGAAAACCGCGTACTCGCCCGCCGAAGGTGCTGCCGTTTGAAACGAGATCCGAACCACGAAGCCCCGCCCGTTACCACGACGCCGCAACGGCATCGGCCGTTCGACGAGGAAGAGCCGCACGCCGACGCCGATCCGCACGCGCACGAGCCGCTCGGCCCCGACGATCGGCTGACGCCGCTGCCGCCGAACCCGTACAAGCGCCATCGCGGCATCACGCGCGCGTGGTACGCGCTCAAGCATTCGCTGAACGGCTTTCGCGTCGCGATCCGCGAGGAAAGCGCGTTTCGGCAGGAGCTGACGCTCGCCGCACTGATGCTCCCGATCGGTGCATTCGCACCGGTGCCGGCCGCATCGCGCGCGCTGCTGATCGCGTCGGTGCTGCTGGTGCTGATCGTCGAGCTGTTGAACTCGAGCGTCGAAGCGGCGATCGACCGCATCTCGCTCGAGCGCCACGAGCTGTCCAAGCGCGCGAAGGATCTCGGCAGCGCGGCCGTCACGGTCGCCCTGTTCGCGTGCGTGACGACGTGGGGTTTCGTGCTCGGCCCGGTCGTCGCGCGCTGGCTCGGCTTCTGAGCCCGCACACCGCGATCCGCTCGCGCCGCGCACCGCATGCGTGCGGCGCTGCACCATCGGATCGAACGCGCGGCGATCACGAAATGCGCGCGACGTGGCGAAACCGCGGTTTATAATCGTCCGCCAGACTTAGAACAGCAACCCGCGCCGGACGAATCTCGCAGCATCGATTGCAGCGCCCGCCAGTCCGGCATACACAGGGCCGGACGACATGGAAGCGAAACCTCCCCGCCGCACCCGCGAACGGATTCTCGAGTTGTCGTTGAAACTCTTCAACGAGATCGGCGAGCCGAACGTCACGACGACGACGATCGCCGAGGAAATGGAAATCAGTCCAGGCAACCTGTACTACCATTTCCGCAACAAGGACGACATCATCAACAGCATCTTCGCGCAGTTCGAGCAGCAGATCGAACGGCGGCTGCGCTTCCCCGAAGATCACCGTCCGACGATCGACGAGACCTGGTCGTATCTGCAGTACATGGCCGATTTCATGTGGACCTACCGGTTCCTGTATCGCGACCTCAACGACCTGCTCGCGCGCAACCGCACGCTCGAGACGCACTTCAAGCAGATCATCAGCCACAAGGTGCGCTTCGCGCGCGAGATGTGCGAGCTGCTCGTATCCGACGCCGAAATGGTCGCGACGCCCGCCGAGATCGAAGTGATCGCAACCAACATGGCCGTCATTTCGACGTACTGGCTGTCGTATCAGTACGTGATGCACCCGCGCAAGTACAACGATCAGGACGCGATCCGCGAGGAGCTGCACCAGGTCAGCATGCACGTGATCTCCGTGATGGCGCCGTACCTGCGCGGCCGGTCGCGCCAGCTGTTCGACGATCTCGTGTCCGGCAAGCTGCCGAAGCGCCAGTTCTCCGACTACCTGCCGCCGCGCGACGGCTCGCCGCGTCCGGCCGGCAGCCCGGTCCAGACGAAGGACGCGAAGCAATGAAGGCCGTCTGCGTTTACTGCGGTTCGGCGTCCGGCGTGCGGCCCGTCTATGCGGACGCCGCGCGCGCGTTCGGCCGCGCGCTCGTCGATGCAGGACTCACGCTGGTCTACGGCGGCGGCCGGGTCGGGCTGATGGGCGTGATCGCCGACGAAGTGATGGCCGCCGGCGGCCGCGCGGTCGGCGTGATTCCGGAGCTGCTCGTCGACAAGGAAGTCGGCCACACCGGATTGTCGGAGCTGCACGTCGTGCCCGACATGCATCACCGCAAGAAGATGATGGCCGATCTCGCCGACGCGTTCGTCGCGATGCCGGGCGGCGCCGGCACGCTCGAGGAATTCTTCGAGGTCTACACGTGGGCGCAGCTCGGCTATCACCGCAAGCCGGTCGCGCTCTACAACATCGATTCGTTCTACGATCCGCTGATCGCGCTGCTGCGCCATACGGTCGACGAGGGCTTCATGCGGCCGACCTACTTCGACGCGCTGTGCATCGACTCGCAGCCGGCCGGGCTGCTCGAGCGGCTGCGCCGCTACCAGCCGCCCGCGCGCGACAAGTGGGCGCCCGACGCGGCGAAATGACCCCGTTCCGGAACCGCATACGATGACCGCATCCGCCGAGCGCAAGGCCGTCCTCATCACCGGCGGGAGCCGCGGCATCGGCCGCGCGACGGCCGTGCTCGCCGCCGAGCGCGGCTGGGACGTCGGGATCAACTATGCGCGCGACGCCGCGGCAGCCGAACGCACCGCGCAGGCGGTGCGCGACGCCGGCGGCCGCGCGTGCACCGTGGCCGCCGACGTCGCGAACGAGGCGGACGTGATCGCGATGTTCGACACCGTCGCGGCCGCATTCGGCCGTCTCGATGCGCTCGTCAACAACGCGGGCATCGTCGCGCCGTCGATGCCGCTCGCCGACATGCCGGTCGACCGGCTGCGCCGGATGTTCGACACGAACGTGCTCGGCGCGTATCTGTGCGCGCGCGAAGCCGCGCGCCGGCTGTCCACCGATCGCGGCGGCCGCGGCGGCGCGATCGTGAACGTATCGTCGATCGCGGCGCGGCTCGGTTCGCCGAACGAATACGTCGACTACGCGGGCTCGAAGGGCGCGGTCGATTCGCTGACGATCGGACTGTCGAAGGAACTCGGCCCGCACGGCGTGCGCGTCAACGGCGTGCGGCCCGGCCTCATCGAAACCGACATTCATGCAAGCGGCGGCCAGCCGGGCCGCGCCGCACGTCTCGGCGCGCAGACGCCGCTCGGCCGCGCCGGCGAAGCGCGCGAAGTCGCCGAAGCGATCGTGTGGCTGCTCAGCGATGCGGCCGCCTATACGACCGGCGCGCTGATCGACGTTGGCGGCGGTCGATAACGCCTCTCGTTGCGGTGCACAAAGCATCGCCCGGCACATCCGGTCGTCACGACACCACAAATCTCCACAATTCGGTGACATTTTTTGTAATGTCCCGTAACAAATACGTGGTCTACTAGCGGCCAGTCAGACGGTCGGCTCGATCCGACGTCACATGCGCATCGTCGATGCGCGTCTTATCGGCCCGGCGCACGTCGCCGCGCCGCTTCACCGACCGAGATCTTTTCCATGCCCGGAACCGCAGCATCCGGCCGGCGACGCACGTCCGTGCCCGCTTCGGCCTCGCACGCCCGCTCCACTGCCAGTCCCGACGCCGGATCGGCGCTCGATACCGCCGCCACGCCCGCGGTCACGGGTGCGGCCGCGGCGAGTCCGGTTCACGCCCGTGCGATCCGGCTCGGCTGGCGGGCATGGCTGCTCGTCGCGTTGTTCGCATGCGCGTATACGCTGCCGGGCGTGCTCGGCCACGATCCGTGGAAGCAGGACGAAACCTATACGTTCGGCATCGTTCAGCACATGCTCGAAACCGGCGATTGGATCGTCCCGACCAACGCGGGCCAGCCGTTCATGGAAAAGCCGCCGCTCTACGCGTGGACCGCGACGAGCGTCGCGTGGCTGCTGCAGCGCGTGATGCCGCTGCACGACGCCGCACGGCTCGCGAGCGCCCTGTTCGCGGCGCTCGCGTTCGGCTTCATCGCGCGCGCGGCGCGCGTCGCGAGCCGCGCAGAAAACTGGTTCGATCTGCGCGTGCTCGGCCCCGTCGTGCTGAGCGCCGGCACGCTGGTCGTGATCAAGCACGTGCACGACATGATCACCGACGTCGCGCTGTTCGCCGGCACCGCGATCGGCTTCTGCGGGCTGCTCGAGCTGGTCGTCGGACACGTCGCGCGAGCGAGCGACGGGCGGCACGGGCACGCTGCGCCGGCCGGGCCGCCC
>NZ_CABVPR010000116.1 GCF_902499135.1 Burkholderia dolosa | reverse complement strand
CGCGCACGAGCATCGACAGCAGTTCGATCGGCGCCGTCTCGTCGCCGTGCACGCCGGCCGACACGAGCACGCTCGCGCGCGCGGCCGCGTCGCGTGCCGGCTGCGCGGGCTCGAACGCGAGCAGCCCGTCGCCGAGCCATTGCCAGCGCACCGCGCCGCCCGCGCACGTGCCGTCATGCGCGGCCGGCTGCCCGCCGGCGAGCGTGAACGCGAGAAAATCGTCGAGCGGCACGGCGTCGGACCTCCGGACGTCAGCGCTGGAAGTCATACAGCGAACCGACGCGCAGGATCTGCGTGAGCTCGTCGAGCGCCGTGCGCGATTCGTCGAGCAGCGCCGGATCGGCGAGATCCTCCGGCGCGAGGCGATCGCGGTAATGCCTGTCGATCCACGCGTCGAGCGATGCGAACAGCGCGTCGTCGATCCACACGTTCGACTTGACCGCCGCGCGCTCCGCATCGTTCAGCACGACGCGCAGCCGCAGGCATGCGGGGCCGCCGCCGTTCTTCATGCTTTCGCGCAGGTCGAACACGAGCACGTCGCGGATCGGGCCGTTGCCCGCCGCGAGGCGGTCGAGATAGGCGGCGACGTTCGCGTTCTCGCGGCATTCCTGCGGCACGACGAGCACCTGCGAGCCGTCCGCGCGCGACAGCAGCTGGCTGTTGAACAGATACGACGTCACGGCGTCGTTCACGCTCACCGCCGCGTCCGGCACCTCGATCACGTTCAGCCGCGCGCCGCGCGCGTCGAGCGCGGCCGTCAGCGCGTCGTAGATCGCCTGCTTGTTGACGAACGCGCGCTCGTGCGTGAACAGCGTGTCGCGGTTGCCGACCGAGATCACGTCGTTGTGGAACACGCCCGCGTCGATCACGTCCGGGTCCTGCTGCGCGTAGACGGTCGCCTCTTCCGCGAGCCCGTGGCGATGCGCAACCGCGCGGCTCGCCTCGAAGGTCTGGCGCGCCGGGAAGCGCTTCGGCTCAGGGCCGCGGCGGTATTCCGCGCGGCCGTACACGAAGAACTCGACGCCCGGCTTGCCGTACTCCGCGCAAAAACGCGTATGGTTCGCCGCGCCTTCGTCGCCGAGCGCCGGCGTGCCGGTCAGCGCGTCGTGCACGACGAAGTGCGCGGGGTCGGCGAACAGCGTCGACAGCGTGCGCCGCGTCGCTTCGTGCTCGATCGCGCGGTGCAGCTTGCTGCACAGGTTCGCGGGCGTGAAGTGCACGCGGCCGTCGCTGGTGTCGGCCGACGGGCTCACGGTCGCCGCATTGGCGGTCCACATCGCCGATGCCGAGCTGGCCGCCGCGAGCAGTTCGGGCGCCTGCTTCGCGGCCTTCGCGATCACGTCGGCGTCCTTGCCGGAAAAGCCGAGCTCGCGCAGCAGGCGCAGCGACGGCCGCTCCTGCGGCGGCAGCACGCCTTGCGCGAAGCCGAGATCCGCGAGCTGCTTCATCTTGCGCAGCCCTTGCTTCGCGGCGGCCTTCGGGTTCGCGGCCGACTTCTCGTTGTTGATCGACGCGACGTTGCCGAACGACAGCCCCGCGTAGTTGTGAGTCGGCCCGACGAGTCCGTCGAAATTGGCTTCTTGTGCGTTCATCGTCGTTCCCTCGATCAGAAATGCAGGCCCGGAGACAGGCTCGCGGGCAAGGTCAGCTGCGCGCTTTCCACCGACGCCATCGGATACGCGCAATAGTCGGCCGCGTAGTACGCGCTCGGCCGATGGTTGCCCGAGCGGCCGGTACCGCCGAACGGCGCGGCCGACGATGCGCCGTTGGTCGGCCGGTTCCAGTTCACGATCCCCGCACGGATCGTGCGGCGGAAGTGCTCCCACGCGCCGGCATCGTCGGCGAGCAGGCCCGCGGACAGCCCGAACGCGGTGTCGTTCGCGCGCTCGATCGCTTCGTCGAACGCCGCATAGCGGACGATCTGCGCGAGCGGGCCGAAATGCTCTTCGTCGGGCAGATCGGCCACGTCCGTCACGTCGACGATCGCCGCGTTCACGAAGCCGAGCCGCGGATCGCGCTGCGCCATCGCGACGATCGGCTTCGCGCCGCGCTCGAGCAGCCGCGATTGCGCGTCGACGAGCTTCGCGGCCGCGCGCGCGGAGATCACCGCACCCATGAACGGCTGCGGATCGGCGTCGAATACGTCGGCGGTGATCTTCGACGTGACGTCGGCGAAGCGCGCGACGAAACGGTCGCCGAACGCGCCGCGCGGCACGAAGATGCGCCGCGCGCACGTGCAGCGCTGGCCGGCCGACAGGAACGCCGACTGGATCGTGTGATGCACGGCCGCGTCGAGATCGTCGACCTCGCCGATCACGAGCGGATTGTTACCGCCCATCTCGAGCGCGAGCACGATTTCCGGGCGGCCGCCGAACTGCCGGTGCAGCAGCGTGCCGGTGTCCGAGCTGCCGGTGAAGAACAGCCCGTCGATCTGCCGGTGGTTCGCGAGCGCGATGCCGGTGTCCTTCTCGCCCTGCACGAGATTCAGCACGCCGGCCGGCAGGCCCGCGTCGTTCCAGACGTCGACCGTTGCGCGCGCAACGCCGGGCGCGAGTTCGGACGGCTTGAACACGACCGTGTTCCCCGCGATCAGCGCGGGCACGATATGGCCGTTCGGCAAATGGCCGGGGAAATTGTACGGACCGAACACCGCGACGACGCCGTGCGGGCGATGACGCAGCACCGCGACGCCGTCGGCCATCTCCTGACGCTTCTCGCCGGTGCGTTCGCGGTAGGCCTGAATCGAGATCGCGACCTTCGCGGCCATCGACGCGACTTCGGTACGCGCTTCCCACAGCGGCTTGCCGGTCTCGCGGCCGATCGCGATCGCGAGCGCTTCCTTGCGCTCGGTGAGCAGCTCCGCGAAGCGCTTGACGATCGCGCAGCGCGCGTCGAAGTCGAGCGCCGACCAGCCGGCGAACGCGCGTCGCGCGCTCGCGACCGCGCGGTCGACGTCGGCCGCCGACGCGCTCGCGCCCTGCCATGCGATCTCGTCGGTGCCCGGATTGCGCGAAGCGAACACGGGGCCCGAGCCTGCGACCCAGGCGCCGTCGATGAAGAGTTCCGTCATGATTCGTTTATCCCTGTTTGGCTTTGAGCGGCAGCACGCGGACCGGATCGCCGGCGTTCACGCGAAGCGCGGCGGCATCGTCGGCCGACAGCACGAACGAGCCGTTCGCGACGATGCCGGGCGCGACGCCGACGCGGAAATCCGCGAGCGACGTGTTCGACACGAGCGACTTCGTCGCATGAGCGTCCTGCGCATCGTCGCCGGCGTTCGGCACGCCGATCGCGGCCGGCACGACGACGCTCTCGCGCACCGTGCGCAGATCGTTGATGTGGCATTCGAGCACGGGGCCCGCGTCGAAGATGTCGACATGGTTCTGATAGCGCAGCCCTTCCGCTTCGAGCATCTTGCGGGCGGGGGCCGTGTCGCGATGCGTGAGGCCGACCGCGTCCTGCGCGTCCTGCGGCAGCAGGTCGACGTACACCGGATAGCGCGGCATCAGCTCCGCGAGGAACGACTTGCGGCCGTGCGAGCTCAGGTAATCGGCCGCGTTGAAGTCGATCTGGTAGAAGTGCGAGCCGACCGCGCGCCAGAACGGCGACGTGCCGTCTTCGTCGAAGTGGCCGCGCAGTTCCGCGCAGATGCGTTCCGGGAAGCGGTCGCGGAACTGCGCAATGAACATGAACCGCGAGCGCGACAGCAGCCCGCCGACGCCGCCCGTCCGATAGCGCGGGCTCAGGAACAGCGAGCACACTTCCGCGTAGCCGGTCAGGTCGTGCGAGATGTTCAGCGCGGACATCCGCGTCCACACGCCCAACTCCTGGCTCGCGTGCACCACGGTGCTCACGCGATAGTTGTAGAACGGCTGCTCGAGGCCGACCTGCGTCTCGATCCCGCATACGCCCGCGATGTCGCCGGTGTTCGAGTCTTCCATCACGAAGAAGTAGCCGGCTTCGGCGGGTGCGGCCTGCCCGGCGAGCGTGCGGCGCGAGCGCTCGATGCGCGCGGCGAGCGCGTCGCGATCGGGCTTGAACGTGGTCAGGCCCGGCCCGGTTTCCTGCGCGAGCGACACGAGCGCGTCGACGTCGCCCGTTTGTACGACCCGAACGACGATCATGCTGCGTCTCCCTTCAAATCTTCATCGTCGCGGCGATGCAGCGGCACGCAGCGCACGACATCGCCATCCTTCACGCCGAGCGCCGCGCGCACGTCGGCCGCGAGCGGCGCAGGCGCGCCGCGCGCGCCGGCCGTGTCGCCCGGCAGATCCGCGAGCACGCAGCGGAACGATTCGCCGCTGCCGGCCGACACCATGTATGCGACGTCGCCCTGCTCGCGCGCCGCTTCGCGCACGACGCGCTCGGCGCCGTCCTTCACGCACGCGGTGCGGTCGACCTGCGCGGTCAGCACCGGGCCTGCGTCGAAGATGTCGACGAAGCGGTCGGGCTCGAAGCCTTCCTCGAGGTGGATGTCGTACGCGAGCAGCGCCGACTCGTTCGGCTCGCCGAGCACGCGCTGCGCGGCTTCCGGCAGCAGCGGCACGTACAGCGGATAGGCCGGCATCACTTCCGCGATGAACGTGCGGCTGCGGCCGCCCGATGCGATGTCGACGTCGGTGAAGTCGCGGCCGAAGAACTTGCGGCCGACCGCTTCCCAGAACGGCGATGCGCCGTTGGCGTCGCTCACGCCGAGCAGCAGCGTGAACACTTCGGGCGTGAAGCGCCGGCGGTTCGCGGCGATGTACATCATCCGCGCGCGCGAGATCAGGTGCGCGGCCGCGTCGCCGCGCAGCGACGGATCGACGTAGAAGCCGGCGAGACGGCTCTTGCCGGTCAGCTCGTGCGACATCGTCAGCGCGTGGATCTTGCGGTTCACGTGCAGTTCGCGCGACGCGTGGATCAGCGCGTCGTTGCGAAACGCGTAGAACGGCTCCGAGTAGCCGGCCGCAGCCACGATGCTCGCGGTACCGAGCAGCTTGCCGGTCGTCGAATCCTCGAGCACGAACAGGTAGAACTCCTCGCCGGCGAAATCGACGTCCGCGCGAAACGAATCCTCGGACAGCGCGACGCGCGCTTCGAGCGCTGCGCGATCGTGCGGCAGCGAGTGCAGGACCGGCTGCGCGGTGCGCGCCATCTGCGCGAGCGCATCGAGATCCGTGAGTTTGCCGGGGCGAACAAATAGCATCGTCGTTCCTGTCTGCGATGGACGCGCGAATCAGCGCGCGGTGGCTTCCTGCGCGGCGAGCACCTGTTCGACCGCCTTCTCGAAGCGCTTCACGCCTTCGTCGAGCAGGTCGAACGGAATCACGAGCGACGGGACGAAGCGCAGCACGTTCGGGCCGGCGATCAGCATGATCAGCCCTTGCTCGGCCGCCGCGTTCACGAAGTCCTTCGCGCGGCCGTCGAACGCGGCCGTGAGTTCGGCGCCGATCAGCAGGCCTTTGCCGCGCACTTCCTTGAAGATCCCGAAGCGCGCGTTGATGCGCTCGAGCGCGCCCTTCAGGCGCACGCTGCGTTCACGCACGCCGGCGAGCAGTGCCGGATCGCCGATCAGCTCGACGACCTTGTCGGCGATCGCCGATGCGAGCGGGTTGCCGCCGTACGTCGTGCCGTGCACGCCGACCTTGAAGTGCGCGGCGAGTTCGTTCGTCGTCAGCATCGCGCCGATCGGGAAGCCGTTGCCGAGCGCCTTGGCGGTCGTGAGGATGTCCGGCGTGACGCCCGTGTCCATGTATGCGTAGAACTGGCCGGTGCGGCCAACGCCCGTCTGCACTTCGTCGAAGATCAGCAGTGCGTCGTTCGCGTCGCACGCTTCGCGCAGCGCTTTCAGGAACGCCGGATCGGCCGGGATCACGCCGCCTTCGCCCTGCACGGGCTCGACGATCACCGCGCAGGTTTGCGGGCCGATCGCCGCCTTCGCGGCTTCGATGTCGTTGTACGGCAGATGCTTGATGCCGGCCGGCACCGGGCCGAAGCCTTCCGAGTATTTCGGCTGGCCGCCGACGCTGACCGTGAAGAACGTGCGGCCGTGGAACGACTGCACGAACGAGACGATTTCGAATTTGTCGGCGCCGTGCCGATCGAACGCGACGCGGCGTGCGAGCTTCAGTGCGGCTTCGTTCGCTTCCGCGCCCGAGTTCGCGAAGAATGCGCGATCGGCGAAGGTCAGCGATTCGAGACGCTTCGCGAGGCGCAGCACCGGCTCGTTCGTGTAGCCGTTGCCGATGTGCCAGAGCTTGCGGCCTTGCTCGTCGAGGACTTTCAGCAATTCCGGGTGGCCGTGGCCGAGCGACGTCACCGCGATCCCGCACGCGAAATCCACGTACTCGCGGCCGGCCGTGTCCCATACGCGGGAGCCTTCTGCGCGGTCCGGCACGAACGGTGCGGGAGAAAACACCGGCACCATCACTTCGTCGAAAGTCTGGCGGGTCACGGTCGGGGTCGTCATGGTCGTTCCTTTCGGGTTCGTAAGGGGGCTTGAAGCGATAGGTTCAAGTTTAGGTAACGGGCGGGGGTGGCGTCTTGCAGAATTGCGACGGGTTCTGTCGGAAGCGGTTTTTTGGGTTTTTTTGGGTGGTTCGAGGTTGGCTGTTTTGTGGGTGGTTTGTCGGCGGCTTCGTAAATTTGACCTTCCCCTGACCTTACCCCGCCGAGTACACCATTCGTAATTTAGTGGGCTCGCCGGTTTTCGGTTGATGCAGTTGCCGGAATT
>NZ_CABVPR010000115.1 GCF_902499135.1 Burkholderia dolosa | reverse complement strand
GCCAGCGCGCGGTCGCACTCGCGTGGAACGCGTACGAGGCCGCGCTGCTGACCGGACGGCCGCCGCGCCGGCGCCGCACCACGCCGCGCACGGTCGCGCGGCTGATCGACAAGTACCGCATTCAGGCGCACTACCTGCAGCATCGGTGCTGGCTCGGCGAGCGCCGCCTGCTCGCGCTCGCGCGCCGGGCCGCGCAGGCCGGCGTGCCGCTGTGGGCCGTGCACGGCACGCACGACCCCGTGTGTCCGGCCGGCAACGTCGATCGTCTCGCGCGAGCGGTGCCGGCCGCGTTCATCGAGCGCGTGCGCGCCGGGCACCTCGCGACCGACGATGCGCTTGCGCGCGGCGTCGCACGCGCGGTGCACGAGATGCTGGCAATCGCATCCGCCCGCGCGGCCCGCGGTCAATCCCGCGCATAGCGTGCGCCGTCCCACGCGTTGCGCGGCGCGCCGGGCCCGACGAACGGCTCGCCGACCGGATGGCGGCCGTCGAACGCATGATCCGATCCGTTGAAGAAGTTCCGGCCGAGCGTTCCGAAGCGCGCATGGCGCTTGTCGAGCAGCGTGCCGATCGATGCGAACAGCTGCAGGTGCTTCTCGTCTGCCATGTCGTATCGACGTCGATCACGAATTAGACGGGAATGTGCCCGTTCTCGTCCCGGTTGTTTTCGTCGCCGCGCGCGGCCGCGATCGATCGGCGACGCGCGATCGCTCGTGCGCACGGACATCGCAGCGCAACGCCGTTCGCGTCAACCGCTGTCGAGCGCGCAGCCGCCGCACCGCTGTGATGTTTTGGAGCAGTCGCGCCCGCGCTGTTGCCGAACGCAACAGTTGCGCGATGCGTGCTGCCCGATACCGACCTCCGCCGATCGCACGCGATCGCGCGGACCGCTTTGCGCGACAACGGATCCGCGCCAATGGCACGCGGTTTGCATGAAGGTCTGCGCACTGGCCCCGGACCTTCCCCCAGCCGGCCCGGCCGCTGTTTCGCCGCGGTGCGACCACAACGAATCAGGAGACGACCATGAAGAAACCTTCGGCCTCGATGCGCCGACTGGCAACGATCGGAATCGCGGCGGCAGCCGCGATCGCGCTGAACCCCGGCCTCGTCGATGCAGCCGCCGACTATCCGGCGGTCACGTATCAGCGGCTCACCGACGCGCAGCGCGACCCCGGCTGGCTGACTTACTACCGCACGTACGACGGCCAGTCGCATTCGCCGCTCAAGCAGATCGATCCGTCGAACGTGTCGAGGCTCACGCAGGCGTGGAGCTACAAGTTTCCGGCCGAGCTGAAGCAGGGTTTCGAAGCGACGCCGATCGTCAACGGCCGCTATCTGTTCGTGACGACGCCGAAGGACAACGTGTATGCGTTCGACGCAGCGACCGGCGCGCAGCTGTGGAAGTACGAGCCGAAGCTCGGCGCCGAATCGTTCAAGACCGCATGCTGCGACGTGGTGAACCGCGGCGTCGCGCTTTACGGCAAAAACGTATACGTCGCGATGCTGAGCGGCGAAGTGGCCGCGCTCGACGCGAAGACGGGCGCGCTCGTATGGAAGAAGTCGATGTTCGAGCCGGGGCTCGGCTACGCGTTCTCGCTCGCACCGCTCGCGATCGACGGCGCGATCGTCGTCGGCAGCTCGGGCGGCGAATACGGCGCGCGCGGCTTCATCGCGGCGCTCGATCCGAACGACGGGGCGCTGCTGTGGAAGCGCTACACGATCCCGGGCCAGGGCGAGAAGCACGGCGACACCTGGCCCGACGGCATGCAGTCGCACGGCGGCGCGCCGGCGTGGCTGACCGGCACCTACGACGCGGCGACGCGCACGCTGTACTGGGGCGTCGGCAATCCGGGGCCGTGGCTCGCGGATCTGCGCCCGGGCGACAACCTGTACTCCGATTCGCTGCTCGCGCTCGATCCGAAGAACGGCGAACTCAAATGGCACTACCAGTACACGAAGCACGACACCTGGGACTATGACGGCGTGAACACGCCGATCCTCGCGACGATCAAGTACAAGGGCAAGGAGCGCGACGCGATCATCCATGCGGACCGCAACGGCTTCTTCCACGCGATCGACCGCGACACCGGCAAGCTGATCTATGCGGAGCCGTTCGTGAAGGCGACGTCGGTCACCGGCTATACCGAAGACGGCACGCCGATCCAGGACCCGGCGAAGTATCCGAAGGTCGGCACGACGATCGACACGTGCCCGAGCTTCCTCGGCGGCAAGAACTGGTGGTCGGTGTCGTACGACCCGCAGCGCCACATCGCGATCGTGCCGTCGCTGCACGCGTGCATGAGCCTGTCGGGCAAGTCGGTCACGTACATGGAGGGGCTGCCGTATCTCGGCGAAGGCTTCGAGATCAAGCCGGAGCCGGGCAGCGAAGGCTACGGCGAACTGCAGGCGATCGACGTCAACACCGGCAAGAAGATGTGGAGCCACTGGAGCAAGCTGCCGTGGAACGGCGGCGTCGCGACGACCGCAAGCGGTCTCGCGTTCAGCGGCTCGCTCGACGGTCATCTGTACGCGTTCGACGTGTCGACCGGCAAGGTGCTGTGGGAAAGCCCGAAGCTCGCGAGCGGGATCATCGCGCAGCCGTCCGTGTTCGAGGTGGACGGCAAGGAATACGTTGCCGTACTCGCCGGCTACGGCGGCGCGAATCCGATCTGGGGCGGCCCGATGGCGAAGGCCGCCGACGACGTGCCGCGCGGCGGCACGCTGTACGTGTTCGCACTCGACCGCAGCTGACCGGCATGTGCGCGTATCGCGCCCGCGCCGCCGGCGCGGGTGCGCCCTCCTCCGTCTCCATCCGGGCTACGACATGAACATTCGACTCCCCCACTTCGCCGCGGCGTGCGCGCTCGCGGCCGGCACGACGCTCGCGCCCGCGACGTCGGCCGTCGCAGCGCCGGTTCGCGTGTGCTCGCTTCCCGGCACGCCGACCGCGGCGCTCGACAAGGCCGTCGCGCGCGCGGCATTTCGCACCGCAGGCATCGCCGCGACGTTCGCCGCGCGCAGCGTCGACGGCAGCGACGACGACGGCGTGTCCGCACACGAGCTCGTCAAGGTGCTCGAGCACGATTGCGACGTACTCGCCGGGTTTCCGCGCTCGGCGATCGCCGACGCATCGGACACGACGCTGCTGTTCTCGCAGGGCTACCTGCGCTCCGGCTACGTGAGCGTCACGCGTCGCGACGCCGGCGCATCGGCCGCCGATCGCGAAATCGTCGCGGCCACTTACGCGAGCCCCGCGCAGCTGATCGCGGTCCAGCAGAAGAACGCGCGCTTCGATCTCGAGAACACGTCCGAGCAAACCGTCGACGCGGTCGCGCACGGCCGCGCGCATCGCGCGATCGTCTGGTATCCGGCCGTCGTCGCGTATCGCGCCGCGCATCCGAAGCAGACGTTCCGCATCGAGCCGACCGCATCCCCGTACGCGAACTGGCAGCTCACGTTCGCATTCGCATCGCGCTCGGCCGACCTGCAGCAGCGCATCGATGCGGCGCTCACGCAGATGAAGCAGGACGGCCGTCTTGCCGCGCTGACCCGTCGCTGGGCGCTGCCGGGCAACGTGACCGAAGCGCGCGAGTCGCGCGCGACGCCGCGCTTTCTCGACGGCGCGACGGCGGCTGCTGGCGCGGCTCGCGCCGGCCTGCTGCGTGCGCGCAGCATCACGGGCGGCGGCTTCGTGCGCGTCGCCGCCGGCACCGGCGACGCCGCGCCGGGATTCGACGCCGCGCAGGTCGAGCACGGCAAGACGCTGTACGGCACCGCGTGCGCGAAGTGCCACGGCGCCGATCTCGAAGGCAACACGGCGCCCGCGCTGAGCGGCCCGTCGTTCGCGCCGCTGTCGCATTCGCATCTGACGATCGGCGGCGTGTTCGGCTACATGGCGACCAACATGCCGGCCGATCAGCCCGGCAAGCTGAAGGACGACGAGTACGCGGACCTGATGGCGTTCCTGCTCGCGTCGAACGGCTATGCGCCGGGCAAGGACAAGCTGAGCGCCGACGCGGCGCGCGCGTCGGCCGCGCCGCTCGTCGTCGGTCCCGCCGGACACAAGAACGCCAGTCAATGAACGGGTCGCACGGCTCGCTTTACGCAGCGTGAGCCGTGCGGCGACTACGCACGAATTCATCTTCATCAGGAAACCATCGTCATGCACGCGACCCACCGCCGCACCCGCAGAACCTTCATCGTCCGAACCCTCGGCCTGTGCGCAGCGCTCGCCGCCGCACGCACCGCATCGGCTGCTCCGCCGCTCGTCGACGAAAACGACGCCGCGGCGAAAACGCTCGGCTATCGCGCACGCGCGTCGAGCGTCGATACCGCGCAGTTCCCGAAATACCAGGCCGGCCAGCGCTGCGCGAACTGCCGCTTCTACAAGGGCGAAGCGGCCGATGCGAGCGGCACGTGCCCGATGTTCGGCGGCAAGCTGGTCGCCGCCGACGGCTGGTGCAACGTGTATGCGAAGCGCGCGTGACGGGTCGCGCGACGCGACGCCGGTGCGACATGCACGGGCGCCGGCGGCCGGCACCGGCGACGGCGTGCCGCAGCGCGCGGCCGCGGATCTGCATGCGCTGATCGCGGCCGGCCTGTCGCGCGGTTTCGTCGCGCGCGGCGACATCCTCGACGCGCTGCCCGACGACGATGCGACCGAAAGCGGCATCGACGCGGTCGTCGCGATGCTCGACGAACTCGGCATCGCGGTGTGTGACAGCGCCGATGCCGACAACGGCTGGACGCTCGACCGCTATTTCCCGCCCGTGCGCGCGTGGGCCGACGGCGTCAGCGCCGCGGTCGATCTGCCCGCGCCGCGCACGACCGATCCGGTGCGGCTGTACCTGCGCGAAATGGGCACGGCGCCGCTGCTGACCCGCGACGAGGAATTCGCGTACGCGCAGCGGCTCGAGCGCGGCCGCGCCGCGTGCGTCGCGGCGCTGTGCGGCGACCCGGACGCGCTCGATGCGCTGGCCGCGATCCGCGACGAGATCGCCGAAGGCCGGGCCGCCGCGTCCGCCTACGTGAGCTTCGTCGACGACGGGCCGCGCGACGCTTCTCGGTCCAACCGCGCGAGCGAGGATGCTGCGCACGTCGCTCGCGACGACGCCGCGGACGCACGGCCGGAAGATGCCGCGTGGCGCGACGCGGTCGTCGCGCGGCTCGCACGCGTTGGTGCACTCGCAGACGGCATGCGCGCCGCGCTGGCGTCGGGCGGCACCGGTTGCGCCGCCTATCGGTCGCACGTGCGCGACGCGGCGGCATTGCTTCGCACGGTGCGGCTGTCCGCGCGCGCACTGGAGCGGATCGGCGAGCCGTTGCGCAGCCGCGCACGCCGGCAGCGCGCGCTGCGCGGCCGGCTGCAGCGAATGCTCGCCGACGTCGGCGTTCCGCCGTCATTCGCGCACGCAGCCGACGGCGACCACGCGGGCTGGCTCGCGTCATGCGTCGACGCGCATCCGGGCTGCGCGTCGACACTCACACGCCGCGCGGCGCAGTTCGTCGACGCACGTGCGGCGATCCTGCGCGACGCGGCTGCGTCCGCGCTGCCGGCGGACGCGACCGCGTCGCTCGACGCACGCGTCGGCGCGATCGAACGCGCGATGCAGCCGGCGAGGATCGCGCTGTTCGATGCGAACCTGCGGCTCGTCGTGTCGATCGCGAAACGCTATCGCGATCGCGGGCTGCCGTTCGCCGACCTGATCCAGGAAGGCAACATCGGGCTGCTGAAAGCGATCGAGCGCTACGACTACCGGCGCGGCTTCCGGTTCTCGACCTATGCGACGTGGTGGATCCGGCAGTCGGTCACGCATGCGCTCGCCGATCTCGGCCGCACGATCCGCGTGCCGACGCATACGGTCGATGCGCTGAACAAGCTCGCACGGCTCGCGCGCGAGCATCGGCAACGCGCAGGCAGCGCCGCGACGCCCGCGCAGCTCGCGGCACACATCGGCGAACCCGTCGACAAGGTGCGCGACCTGCTGGCGATCGTGAAGGAGCCGGTGTCGGCCGACCTGCCGGTGTCCCCGGACGGCGACCTGACGTTCATCGACGTCGCGCCGGACACCGCGACGCCTTCGCCGGAAGACGCGGCCGACGCGACGCAGCTGCGCCGCACGATCGCGGCCGCGATCGAACGGCTGCCGCAGCGCGAGGCGATGGTGCTGAAGCTGCGCTACGGGCTGCATGCGGACGAAGGCTGCTCGCTGCGCGACATCGGCCGGCAGCTGAACCTGTCCGCCGAACGCGTACGGCAAATCGAGGCGTCGGCCCTTGCGCGCCTTCGCGCATCCGACGCGCTCGCCGTGCTCAGGCCGTTCATCGCGTAGCACGACGGCGGCGAGCGTCATGCGCCGCGCGCCGTTCGTCGTGTTGACGCGTGCAACACCGATTGCTGCATTCCGACGCAGCGTGCAGCGCCGACAGGCACACGCAGCGTTCGATCGCTCGTCGCGCGACGACGGATATCGAACGCCCGACGCCCGCTACGTCGCGCACGCAAGCTGTTGCGGTCGAATGCCGTCGCAATTGGCATGCGAGTTGCGTTTGAACAGCGGGTCCACCCGATACGATTTTCATGGAGAGCAACTTGACCGCCCTCGTCTCGATCCTTCACGAACGCCGGGTCTTCGAACCGACGGCCGCCGCGCGCGAGCACGCGACCATTTCCGGCATGCCGGCCTATCGCGCGCTCGTCGCGGAAGCCGAGCGCGATTACGAAGGCTTCTGGGCGCG
>NZ_CABVPR010000114.1 GCF_902499135.1 Burkholderia dolosa | reverse complement strand
TCGGCGAGCGATTTATGCAGGCGCGTGGATAACGTGCTGTTCAACCGCCTCGCCCACAAAAATGCGGACAGGTTCGCCCAGCAGTGCGAGCGCAGTTATCACGCGTTGATCGCAATGGCCCCGATCAATAGCAGGGCACTGAGCGAAACAGGGCAGAGCCTTGGCCGCTCAGAATCGCAGCAGTTCTTCGCCGTAAACTCGTGCGGCCGTTAACTATTGTCGCGTTTACCCTACGTTTGACAATTGTTCACAGGCTCCGCGAGACACGGCAGCGCTGCGTTGCGAGAAGATGTCGCGATCCGATATTCCGTGGGTGCAGTGACTCAAGTTGCGAGTAGACCAGAAAAAGAATGAATCAAAACAACTACCGTTTGGTGTATAGCCGTGTACGCGGCATGTTGATTGCCGTCGAAGAGACGGCCTGTGCGTCGGGCAATTCCGGCCGGGGCGAGACGCGCGGCGCGGGCATTGAGCGCGAATCGATTGTTCGATTCGCCGTGCGCCGCATCGCGCTTGCTGCACTGATCGCGGTCGGCGCAACGCCGATTTGGGCGAATGCGCAGATTGTCGGTGGCGGTGCGCATGCGCCGTCGGTGATCCAGACGCAAAATGGACTGCCGCAAGTCAATATTAATAAGCCGGGCGGCTCTGGCGTCTCTTTAAATACCTATAATCAATTCGACGTACAGAAACCCGGCGCGATAATCAATAACTCGCCGACGATCGTCAACACGCAGCAAGCAGGATATATCAACGGGAATCCGAACTTCGGGCCCAACGATGCTGCGCGGATTATTGTTAATCAGGTCAATAGCAATAACCCCTCTATTCTTAGAGGATATGTTGAGATAGCGGGCCCCAAAGCCGAGATTATCTTGTCGAATTCCGCAGGCCTTCAGATCGACGGCGGCGGCTTCATTAATACCTCTCGCGCAGTTTTGACAACCGGGGTGCCGTATTTCGGCCCCGATGGTTCGGTTGCCGGGTTCAATGTAAATCGCGGCCTCGTCACCGTGTCCGGCGCTGGTTTGAACGCGGAAAATGTCGATCAGGTTGACATTATCGCGCGTGCGGTTCAGGCCAATGCGGCGATTTACGCGAAAAAACTGAACGTAGTCGCCGGGCCGAATCAAGTCAATCACGATACGCTCGCCACAACACCGATTCAGGACGGTGGTCCCGCACCGGACGTCGCAATTGACGTCGGTCAATTGGGCGGGATGTATGCCAACAGGGTGTTTCTCGTTGCCAATCAGAATGGCGTTGGCGTGGCAAATGCTGGCACGATCGCCGCGCAGGCCGGTGATCTGACGCTGCAGTCGAACGGACAGCTCGTGCTGTCGGGGAAGACGATGACGAGCGGCAATCTTGCGGCAACCGGTAGTGACATTCAGAACACCGGGACGACGTACGCGCAGCAGAGTGCAAACGTGGCGTCCAGCGGGACGCTGTCTAATAGCGGCACGCTCGCGGCGCAACAAAGTACGACGATCCGCGCCGCAACCGTCAGTTCAACCGGCGCGCTTGGCGCGGGGGTGAACAACGACGGCTCCGTGAGCCGCAGCGGCGATCTGAGCGTTACCGCGTCGGGCCAACTGAATGCGACGGGCCAGAATCTTGCCGGGGGCAACGCAACGCTCACCGGCAGCAACGTGAACGTTGCAGGCAGCCGGACGGCAGCTAATGGCGGCATGACGCTGAACGCCAATGCCGGCGACCTCAATTTGTCGAACGCGACGACGAGTGCGCAGGGCGCGCTCAACGCGAGCGCTGCCGGGACACTCATCAACGACCACGGCAATCTTTCGAGCCAGAGCAGCGCGACGGTGACGGCAGCCGGCGTTTCGAACCAAGGCGGCACGATTTCGTCGCAGGGCCCGCTATCGGTGCAGTCGGCCGGACAGATTTCGAATCAGGCCGGCACGCTGGTGTCGCAAAGCACGGCGGACGTACGCGGCGGCGCGATCCTGAACCGACAGGGAATCATCCAGAGCGCGGGCCGGATGAGCGTCGGCGGTGCATCCTTGGATAATTCGGCCGGGCGCGTGACGTCCCTCAACGGTGACGGCCTTTTCATTACAACGAGCGGCCAGCTCACGAACGCTGCGGGTACGACGGCGAACGGCGCACAAGGCGGTGTGATCGGCGGTGACGGCTCCGTCACGATTCAGGCGGGCAGCCTCGCAAATCATGGATCAATCAGCGCGAACACCGATTTGGCTGTCGGTGCGCAATCGGCCGACAATGGCAATGGTTCGCTGACTGCCGGTCAGAACGCGGCCATCGATGCGGGCACCTCGCTGTCCAATGCAGCAGGCAGCATTTCCGCAGGCGCGTTGGCAAACGTTCGCGCGGCCAGTCTGGACAACAGTGCAGGAGCAATTCAGGCCGGCCAGTTGTCGCTGACGGCGACCAGTCTCAAGAATCAGTCGGGCACGATCACGCAGACCGGCACGGGGCCGGCAACGATCGCGGTTTCGGGCACGCTGGACAATAGTTCGGGAACCGTTCAGACGAACAGCACCGATCTCAGCCTGACGCCGGCCGCATTGATCAACGACCACGGCAAGATTGCGCACGCCGGCGGCGGCACGTTGACGATCGGAGCGGGGGCTGTCTCGAACCAAGGCGGCATGATTGCGACCAATGGCGCGATGAAGCTGGCGGCCGCCGCCGTGTCGAACCAGGCGGGTGTGCTGTCGGCTCAGCGGCAAGCTGCGCTCGATGTGCAGTCGCTCGACAACAGTGCGGGCGGCTATATCGGCGCAGACAGCCTTGTGCTGAAAGCACGATCCGCGATCAACAACCGCGCCGGCACGGTCGAAGCCAGTAACGGTCTCACAGTGTCCGGTGACAGTCTGTCGAACGACGGCGGCTCAATTAAGCAACTCGGCTCAGCCGCGTTGTCGGTCACGGCGATGAACGCGTTGACCAATACGGCGAACGGCACGATCGGCGGTAACGGCGACGTCTCGGTCAACGCTGGCAGCGTCGACAATTCTGGCGGCTCGCTGCTCGCATCGCAGTCGTTGTCGGTGCAGTCGAATGGTGCGCTCGCCAACGCGGCGGGGTTGATCCAGTCGAACGGGAATCTGAAAGTCCGCGCGCAAGGCGCGGTGAACAACCATGCGGGTCAAATCGAAGCGAACGGCGCAACGTCGACGCTCGACCTGTCTGGTGCCAGTATCGACAACAGTGACGCGCGCATCGCCAACATCGGCAGCGGGGCGACGACGATAGACGGCGGCGCATCGATTACGAACACGAATGCGTCCGGTACAGCGGGTGCCGGTACGATCGGCGGCAACGGTGACGTTACGCTGACCACGCAGGCTCTCACCAACGCGCAGGGCGGCCAAACGCTCGCCGGTCATGATCTGACACTGAACGTCGGCAGCAGCGCGAACAATAATGCGGGTGTCCTGTCGGCAGGGAACAACCTGAACGTCGTGGGCCCGAATGCTGCGCTGTCGAACCAGAATGGCTCGGTTCGCGCAAACGGTGTCCTTTCGATGCAAGCCGCATCGGTCGACAATACGTCGGGCAAACTCGGCAATGACGCGGGTAGCGGTGGCAGCGTGTCGATTCAAACCGGCGCTCTGTCGAACCAAGGCGGCGCGATTGGTAGCGATCAGGATCTGTCGGTCACGAGTGGCACACTGACCGGGGACGGGTCGATCGTCGCCGGCCGCAACGGTGCGGTGACAATCGGCAGCGACTATACGCAGACCGCGGCGAACAGGCTCCACGCGAACGGCGACCTGACGTTTTCCACGTCGGGCAGGCTGACGAACCGAGGCGTGATGGATGCCAACGGCGCGCTGACGCTGAATGCCGCGAACATCGACAACCAGAGCGGTGCGGACCTGAATTCGGCAAACACGACGGTCAACGCCAACGGCGGCACGATCGACAACGCGGGCCGCATTGAAGGCGATGCGGTCACGACCAACAGCGCTGCGTTCAACAATACTGGAACCGTGATCGGCGGCAACGTCACGTCGAGTGCGGCCATGATCACGAACACCGGCGCCGCCGCTGTCTTCGCCGCTGCGAACCAGCTCAATCTGTACGCGACGAATCAGTTGTCGAACACAGGTGGCGCAAACCTGTACAGTGTCGGCGATATCAATATCGCGGCGAACGGTCAGCGTGATGCAAATGGCTTCCTCGCGAACCGAACGCAAGACGTGCTCAACGATCAGTCCACGATCGAAGCGCAGGGCAACATTGAACTGGCTGCCGGCACGTTCACCAATACGCGCCCCGCACCGACGGTCACGACGGAAACGACGAGCACGACCACCAAGCACGAAACAAAGCGAGACAAATACATTTCCTGCGCGACGACGAACGCCGATTCGCACTCGTCATGTACGCAGGCCGTTTGGGACTACGGTTACAAAACCGCCCGTAACGATACCTTCAGCAGTTCACAGATCGTATCGGAAACGACGGGCTCGAACGCTACCGATCGCGTGCTGGTACTCGATGTCAATGGCCAGCAAAAGACGATCTACTACAACTCGCTGACGGATAACGGCAACGGAACGGTCACTGTCAACTACTGGGACGCATACGATCCGCACATCAATTACGTACCGGATACCGAATACGCGACGCGTAGCGATGCTCATAACGGGTATCAGCGTGTCGAAATTTGGCGCGATACGACGTCGACAATCCAGCAGGACAAGGTGACGAGTCAGGCGCAGCAAGCGCAGCTTGTGGCCGGCGGCAGTATCACGATGGCGAACGTCGGCACGGTCAACAACAACTACAGCGCTATCGCGGCCGGCAAGTCGATTCAGATCGGCATCACGCAGCAAAACGGCTCCGTCGGTAGCGGAAGCTACGGCGGCACGACGGTTAATAACACTGGTCGGACACTGTACCAGTATCAGACCGACAACATCGTGTCGATGTATGCGTGGAACGAAGATCCGACGCGCGATCGTGGCACGGTAGCGGAGCCGCCGGTCGTGTATGCGCCGGTCGCGATCGGCGGCACTGGCGGCACGATCATCGCGAACCAATCGGTGTCGATCAATGCGCAGAACATCAATAACCAGAACGTCGCTGCGCAAAACTCAGCGACCGGTGCGACGGGCGGTACCCTCGGCAGCAACGCGGCCAATCAAGGCGTGTCGGGCGGCAACCAGACCAAGGTCGGTACCGCAAGCGGCACGACTACGGTCCCCGCGCTGCAATCCGTCTCGAGCGCCACGGGTGCATTGTCAGTTACGTTGCCGACCAGCGGCATGTACTCGATCAATCCCGCGCCGGGGCAGCCGTATCTGATCGTGACGGATCCGCGCCTGACGAGCTACACCAAGTTCATCTCGAGCGACTACATGCTCGGGCAGTTGAACCTCAATCCGGCGAGCATCGAAAAGCGCTTGGGCGACGGGATGTACGAACAGCAGATGGTGCGCAACCAGATCACGCAGTTGACCGGACGCACGTTCCTGCCGGGTTACGCGAGCGCCGAAGATGAATATCGTGCGTTGATGACCAACGGCGTGAACTACGCGAAGGAGTTCGGTCTGGTGCCGGGCATGGCGCTGACGGCCGCACAAATGGATGCGCTCACCAGCGATATCGTATGGCTGGTTGACCAGACCGTGACGCTGCCCGATGGCAGTACGACGCACGTGCTGGCCCCGGTCGTCTACATGGCGCAGACGCACGTGAACGACCTGCAACCGACTGGTGCATTGATCGCCGCGGACGATGTCGAGATCCATGCGACCGGTAGCGCGACGAACTCGGGCGTGATCAAGGGCGGCACGAAGACCGTCCTGACGTCGACGGATATCCTGAATCGTGGCGGCACGATTTCGAGCAGCAGCAAGAATGGCACGACGGTCGTGTCGGCGAACAACGATGTCGTCAACGCGTCGGGCCAGATTTCCGGCAACCGGGTTGCGGTGATGGCCGGCCGCGATATCGTCAACACGACGCTGGTCGATGCCGTGGGCGCGACTGGTGCATCGGGTGCGAGCAAGGTCAATACGAGCTTGATCGGCCAGCAAGGGATGATTTCGGCGACGGGCGACCTAGCCGCACAAGCCGGGCGCGATCTGACGCTTCACGGCGCGAATTTGTCGGCCGGTGGCGATGCGCTGGTGACGGCTGGCCGGAATATCAATGTCGATACGGTTCAGTCGACCACGAACCAATCGATGTATCTGAACGATCAGCATCATTGGGAAGAGTCGACGACGAAGAACGTGACGAGTGGCATCACCGCTGGCGGCGGCTTAGCCATGCAAAGCGGCAACGATACGACGCTCAAGGGTGCCACCGTTTCGTCCGGCAAGGATCTGTCGCTGCTCGCGGGCGGCAATCTGACGGCGACGACCGTCACAGACACGGCGAAGCTCGATAACGTCGCGGCGGACAGCAAGACGCGCAAGGAAACGGATCACAACTACGACGAGCATGTGGTCGGCACGCAATTCACAGCGGGCGGAAACGCGACGCTCGCGGCCGTGAGTGCCGACAAGTCCAAGGGCAACGTGACGTTGACCGGCTCCGCTCTGACGGCGGGTATGACGAACGGCGTCGAGAACGGTACCGGCTCGGCAAACATCAGTGCGACGGGCAATGTCGCGATCAACGAGGCACGCGAGGAACACGACAAGTACCAGTCGGTGCAAGTCCAACGCGGCAGCTTCGTCAGCAGCACGAAGACCGACGGGATGACAGATACGCGCGCCAATGTCGGTGTCGGCAGCACTGTGTCGGGCAACGCCGTCAACATTCAGTCGGGGCACGACCTGACCGTCCAGGGCAGCACGGTCGTCGGCACGAACGACGTGAATCTCGCCGCGACGAACAACGTCAATATCACCACGTCCAAGGATACGGTCACGCAAGACAGCTACTACCGTGAGACGCATTCGGGTTTGGGAACGAGCGGACTGACTGTCAGCATCGGCACGCAGTCGCGGAAGGAAACGGATCATGCGTCGTCCGTCACGAACAACGCGAGCACGGTCGGATCGCTCAACGGTAACCTTAATGTCACGGCCGGCGATACGCTGCACGTGACTGGTAGCGATCTGATCGCCGGGAAGAACCTGACCGGTGCGGCATCGAATATCGTGATCGACTCGGCGACGGATACCGCGAACAAAACGCATAGCCAAGAGACGAGCAGCAGCGGCGTCACGCTCGGCTTGTCGGGCAGCGTCGGCGATGCGATCAATGGTGCTTACCAACAAGCGCAAGCCGCCAAGAGCGGCAGCGGGGATAGCCGCGCGACTGCGCTGCACGCGATCGCGGCAGCAGGCAATGCTGCGATGGGCGTCGCCGGCCTGACCGGTGGTGCACTTGCCGGCGGCGGTACGCCGAGCATCGGCGTCCAGGTAAGCGTCGGATCGAGCCATAGTCGGATGGACACGTCGGAAAACCAGACGACACAGCGCGGTTCGAGCCTCGGCGCAGGCGGTACGACTTCGTTGGTTGCGACGGGCAACGGCACGCCGGGTAGCGGCAACATTACGGTCGCTGGCTCGAACGTATCCGGCAAAGACGTGCTGCTCGCTGCCAAGAGCCAGATCGACCTGCAGAACACGACGAACACCGATTCGACGCGCAGCTCGAATTCGTCGTCGGGCAGCAGCGTTGGCGTGTCGATCGGCACGAACGGCATCGGCGTTTCGGCATCGATGTCGCGTGCGCACGGTGATGGCAACAGCGACGCGGCGATGCAGAACAATTCGCACGTCGTGGGCGCGAATAGCGTGACGCTCGTCAGCGGTGGCGATACGAACGTGATCGGCTCGACGGTATCCGGTCGCACGGTTACGGCGGATGTCGGCGGCAATCTGAACATGCGCAGCGTGCAGGATACGACCGTCAGCAGCGCACATCAAAGCAGCGCGGGCGGTGGCAT
>NZ_CABVPR010000113.1 GCF_902499135.1 Burkholderia dolosa | reverse complement strand
CGCCTGCAGCTGTGCCTGCACGGCCGCGGCGGCCGCGAGCGCGGCTGCATCGGGGTTGACCGGTGCGGCCGTGGCGTCGGTCGACTGGTCGTCGTCGGTGTCGGACGGCTTCGTGCCGGCCGGCGTCGACGCGACGGGCGTCGACGGCGTGTCCGGCGAGCCGGCGTCGGAGCCGGCCGGATCGTGCCGCGCGGATACGCTCTGTTTCAGCGTCTGCGCGAACGGCAGCGGCGCGGCCGCAGCGGCGTCGTCGTTGCCGGCGGACGGCGCGGACGCGGCGGACGAAGCCTGGCCGCGGCCGGCCTTGAGTGCGGCGCCGGCGGTGTCGAGCAGTGCGCCGAGCAGGGGCAGGGAAGGCATGACGGTTCTCCCGTTCGAATACGGTGAGCGGTTACGACGATCGGGCCGCATCGGCCCGCATGCGCAGGATCTTCGCGGCGTGTTCGTCGGCATCGCGCTGTTCGCGCTTCGCGGCGCGCTGCGCTTCCTGCGCGACGCCGCGCGCCTGCAGGATTTCGTACGAGCCGACGGTACGTTTCTTCTGTTGCCAGTTCGGGCGCGCTTCGTCGATGCGGAGCTCCGCGGCGGCCAGCACGTTGCGCTGCTGCGCGATCGCCGCATCGAGCGTGTCGATGAACGCCTGGAAGTTGCGCCAGTTGCCGGCCGGCATCCCGTGCTGCGCGGACTGCGCGAAGCGCGCGTGGTATTCGTCGCGATAGCGCAGCAGCGCATCGAGCTGTTCGGCGGCCGCGGTGCGGTCGCGCTGCGCGGCGCCGAGCTGCTTCGCGGCCGTGTCGAGGTCGTCCTGCGCGCGGTCGAGCAGCAATTGGAGCGGAAAGCCGTGAGCCATCGGAATCAGCCTCCGTGATCGTCGAACAGCGCATCGAGCGCGGCGAGGCTCGACCCGAACGGCGCGCATTCGCGAAAGCCTTGCTGAAGGAACGCCTCGATGCGCGGATAGAGCGCAATCGCGCGGTCGAGCTGCGCGTCGCGGCCGGGCGCGTATGCGCCGACCGCGATCAGATCGCGGTTGCGCTGGTAGCGCGACAGCATCTGCTTGAACTGCCGCACGTGGTCGAGATGCGCGTCGTCGATCAGCGCGGTCATCGCGCGGCTGATCGACGCTTCGATGTCGATCGCCGGATAGTGGCCGGCCTCGGCGAGCGCGCGAGACAGCACGATGTGACCGTCGAGGATCGCGCGTGCGGAGTCGGCGATCGGATCCTGCTGGTCGTCGCCTTCGGTCAGCACCGTGTAGAACGCGGTGATCGAGCCGCCGCCTTCGGGCCCGTTGCCGGTGCGCTCGACGAGCGCGGGCAGCTTCGCGAACACCGACGGCGGATAGCCCTTCGTCGCGGGCGGCTCGCCGATCGCGAGCGCGATCTCGCGCTGCGCCATCGCGTAGCGCGTGAGCGAATCCATCAGCAGCAGCACGTGCTTGCCCTGGTCGCGGAAGTATTCGGCGAGCGACGTCGCATACGCGGCGCCCTGCATCCGCAGCAGCGGCGACACGTCGGCCGGCGCGGCGACGACGACCGAGCGCGCGAGCCCGTCCTCGCCGAGAATCTGCTCGATGAATTCCTTCACTTCGCGGCCGCGCTCGCCGATCAGCCCGATCACGATCACTTCCGCGCTCGTGTAGCGCGCCATCGTGCCGAGCAGCACCGACTTGCCGACGCCCGAGCCCGCGAACAGGCCCATTCGCTGCCCGCGGCCGACGGTGAGCAGCGCGTTGATCGCGCGCACGCCGACGTCGAGCACATGGTGGATCGGCTCGCGGTCGAGCGGGTTGATCGACGGCGACGACAGCGGCGCGTCGACCTTCGACGCGAGCGGGCCGAGCCCGTCGAGCGGGCGGCCGGACGCATCGACGACGCGTCCGAGCATCTCCCAGCCGACCGGCAGCCGCTTCGCGCCGGCGAGCGGATCGGCGACGGGCGCGCTCTCGAGCGGCCACACGCGCGCGCCGGGCAACACGCCGGCGACGTCGGTGGTCGGCATCAGGAACAGACGATCGCCGGAGAAGCCGACGACTTCCGCTTGCGCGTGCGGCAGCGCGCTGCCGGGCGGCAGTTCGATCGTGCATTCGGCGCCGACCGACAGCCGCAGTCCGATCGCCTCGAGCACGAGGCCCGCCGCGCGCGTCAGGCGCCCGCACGGCCGCAGCGGCAGCGCGCGATGGCTGCGTGCGGACAGCCCGTTCAGATGCGAGCGCCAGTGCGCGAGATGCGGATTGTGCGGGGCGCGCGGCGTGGCCGATACGGCCGATGCGCCGGCGTGACCGACAGTGGACGCGCCGTGCGCGGCCGGTGCGGCCTCGGGGCCGAACGATGCGAGCGCGAGTTCGCGCTCGAGCGGCGACAGCCGATCGTGCGCGAGCGACTCGGGCGTGCGCGTCACCACGCGCCCACCTTGCCGATCGCGGCCGCGACGCGCTGCCAGCGCGTGGGCAGCGTCGCGTCGACTTCGCCGGTGGCGGCATGCGCGCGGCAGCCGCCGCGCTCGATCGACGCGTCGGTGCGCACGCTCCAGCCGAGCGCATCGAGTTCGTCCTGCAGATACGCTTCGACGACCGGCAGGTCGGCCGGATTCACCGCGAGATGCGGTGCGCCGGACAGCGCCGGCTCGGCCGCGAGCACGTCGCGCACCGCGGCGACCAGCGCGGCCGGATCGTGCTTCACGTGCTGGCGCACGACCTGCTGCGCGATGTCGAGCGCGAGCTGCGCGAGATCGGCGGCGAGATCGTGCTCGGCGGCGGACACCGCTTCGCGGAACGACGCGGCGAGCGCCGCGAGCTGCGCGGCCTGTTCGCGCGCTTCGGCGCGGCCGGCCTCGAAACCCTGCTCGCGGCCTTGCTCGAAGCCGGCCTGATAGCCGCGCGCCTGGCCTTCGACGTGGCCGGCCGCGTGGCCTTCGGCGTGCGCGGCGTCGCGCACGCGCTGCAGTTCCTCGGCGAGCGCGGCGGCGGCCGCTGCCGCGTCGTCGGGCGGCGGTGCGGGCGGCGGCGGGTCGAACGACGCCATCTCCCACCGCTGGTATGCGGTGAGGGTGCCGACGCGGTCGCTCGCCGTATCAGACATACGCATCTTCCGCCTTGCCGCCGATCACGATCTGGCCGCTCTCCGCGAGGTTGCGCACGATCTGCAGGATCCGGCGCTGCTGCGTTTCGACTTCGGACACGCGCACCGGGCCGCGCGCGTCGAGATCCTCGGCGAGCAGCTCGGCCGCGCGTTGCGACATGTTCGCGAGGAACTTCTGCCGCAGCGCGGGCGGCGCGCCCTTCAGCGCGATGATCAGCGTCTCCGATTCGACTTCCTTGAGCACCATCTGGATCGCGCGATCCTCGAGATCGAGCAGGTTCTCGAACACGAACATCTGGTCGACGATCTTCTGCGCGAGATCGGCGTCGTACTGGCGCACGCTTTCGAGCACGCCTTCCTCGTGCACGCTCGTCATGAAGTTCAGGATCTCGGCCGCGGTCCGGATGCCGCCCATCGGGCTGCGCTTCAGGTTGTCGCTGCCGGACAGCAGGCCGGTCAGCACGTCGTCGAGCTCGCGCAGCGCGGCCGGCTGAATCCCGTCGAGCGTCGCGATGCGCAGCAGCACGTCGTTGCGCAGCCGCTCGGTGAAGCACGACGCGATCTCGGACGCCTGGTCGCGGTCCAGATGCACGAGGATCGTCGCGATGATCTGCGGATGCTCGTTCTTGATCAGCTCGGCGACCGCGGCCGAGTCCATCCACTTCAGCCCCTCGATCCCGCTCGTGTCGCTGCCCTGCAGGATCCGGTCGATCAGCACGCCGGCCTTGTCCTCGCCGAGCGCCTTGGTCAGCACCGAGCGGATGTATTCGCTCGAATCGAGCGACAGCGCGGTGTGCTCCTCGGCTTCCTTCACGAACTCCTGCAGCACGTCCTCGACCTGCTCGCGCGTGACGTTCTTCAGCGCGGCCATCGCGGCGCCGATCTTCTGCACCTCGCGCGGCGCAAGAAACTTGAATACTTCAGCGGCCTCTTCCTCGCCGATCGACATCAGCAGCAGCGCGCTCTTGGTCAGGCCTTCAGCGTTCATCGGACACCCAGTTCTTCACGACGGTGGCGACGATCTTCGGATCCTGGCGGGCGATCGTGCGCGCATAGTCGAGGTTGCGTTCGTAGCGGTTCTTCTCGTTTTCGAAGCCGAGCAGCAGCGTGTCGGGTTCGTCGTCGGCGCTGGCCGGCGCGGGCAGGCCGTCGAGCGCGACGACGTCCTCCGGCGCGGCGAGCGCGGGCGCGGCCGGCTCGGGCGGCGGGAACGCGCGGCGCATCGCCGGGCGCACGAACATGAAGTACAGCGCCGCCGCGGCCGCCGCGATGCCGAGCCACTTCGCGGCTTCCTTCGCGATCGCGATGATGTCCGGCTGGCGCCACCACGGCAGGTCGGCGTACGGATCGGTCGCGGTCGAGAACGCGCTGTTCACGACGTTGACCGAGTCGCCGCGCTTCTGGTCGTAGCCCATCGCGTCCTTCACGAGCTGCTCGATCTGCGCGAGCTTCGCGGGCGGCAGCGGCTGCATCGTCACGTGGCCCTTCGCGTCGGCGACCGGCTGGTAGTTGACGACGACCGCGACCGACAGCCGCTTCACGCTGCCCATCGGCTGCTCGACGTGGCGGATCGTCTTGTCGAGCTCGTAGTTGGTCGTCTGATCCTTGCGGTCGCTGACCGGCGTGGTCTGCGGCCCGTTCTGGCCGTTGCCGGCGACGATCGGCGCGGACGCCGGCTGCGGCGGCGTGTTCGACAGCGCGCCCGGCACGCCGGACGCGCCGCTTTGCGCGAGTTCGGTCGACGTGCTGGTCTGCTGGCTGCGGATCGCCGCCTGCTGCGGCGTGCCGTTCGGCGCGTAGCTTTCGGACGTCTGCTCGAGCTTCGAGAAATCGATGTCGGCGCTGACCTGCGAGCGCGCATTGCCCGCGCCGAAGATCGGCGCGAGGATCGCGTCGATGCGCTTCTGCGTGTTGCGCTCGACCTGCTGCACGTACTTCAGCTGGCTCGCGTCGAGCCCGGTCGCGGACGCGGTCTGCGTCAGCAGGTTGCCGTCCTGGTCGACGATCGTCACGTTCTTCGCGGGCATGTCCGGCACGCCGGACGACACCATCCGCGTGATCGCCTGCACCTGCCCCTCGTCGAGCACGCGGCCCGGGTACAGGTCGACGAACACCGATGCGCTCGGCGCTTCCTTGTCGCGCACGAATACCGACGGTTTCGGGATCGCGAGATGCACGCGCGCGCCGCGCACCGCGTTGATCGACTCGATCGTGCGCTGCAGCTCGCCTTCGAGCGCGCGCTGGTAGTTGATCTGTTCGGCGAACTGGCTGATGCCGAATTTCTGGTTGTCCATCAGCTCGAAGCCGACCGAGCCGCCCTTGGGCAGCCCCATCGCGGCGAGCTTCAGCCGCGTTTCGTGCACCTGGCTCGACGGCACGAGGATCGCGCCGCCCGCATCGGCGAACTTGTACGGCACGTTGGCCTGCTGCAGCGCGGCGATGATCGCGCCGCCGTCGCGGTCCGACAGGTTGCTGTACAGCACGCGGTAGTCCGGCGCGCGGCTCCACAGCACGAGCGCGGTGATCGCGGCGATCGCGAACGCGACGGCGATCACGAACGGCAGCTTCGGATTGCCCTTCATCCGCGAGATGCCGGGAATGCGTTCCGCGAAGCCGCCGAGCCCGAAGTCCGCACCAGCGCCGCCCGCGCCCGGCAGCGCGGCGGCCGCGGCGCCGCCGGACACCGGGCTGGCGAGGCCCGCGCGGGCGTCGGGGTTGATCAGCGAGTTGGCCTGCGAATCCATGCGTCGAGTTTCTCCGGAGCGGGACGACTGAGCCGCTCGGACGAGCGGGCGGACAATGACACGATGCGATTATCGGGACCGCGGCCGTGCGCCGATCGACCGAAAAGAGCCGGGTTTCCCCCGTACTTTCACGGCTTTGCCGCGCCCCGCGCTGCTATTCTTTGTCGCGATCCGGCATGGCGCGCGCGGTGCGGCGCCGGCGGATCGCCCGGCGCGTCCGGGTTTCTCTTCGTTCAGGTCTCGGGGGCAGCATGACGGCGAACGTCAGCGGAATCGGTTCGGTGTTGCAACAGATGCAGGCGATGGCCGCGCAGGCGTCGGGCGGCGTCGCGAGCCCGACGGCGGCGCTCGCCGGCTCCGGTGCGGCGACGGCCGGCACGTTCGCGAGCGCGATGAAGGCGTCGCTCGACAAGATCAGCGGCGACCAGCAGCGCGCGCTCGGCGAAGCGCAGGCGTTCGAGGTCGGCGCGCCGAACGTATCGCTGAACGACGTGATGGTCGACATGCAGAAGGCCAACATCGGCTTCCAGTTCGGGCTGCAAGTCCGCAACAAGCTCGTGAGCGCGTACAACGACATCATGCAGATGCCGGTGTGACGGCGCCCGCCGGGACGGCCCGGCGGCTTCCGACCGCGGCCCGCCCGCCTAAAGCTTTTCAATTCCCTTCCGATAACGTCGGAGAAGGCCGCGCCGTGCGATGCACGGCAGCGGCTCCCGCATAGCCACCATAACGAGGAGAAGCGCATGTTTTCCCCAGGACACGCTGGAGCCAGTGCGTACGCGCGTGTCGGCGTCGAGACGGGGGTGATGGGCGCGTCCCCGCATCGGCTGATCGCGATGCTGTACCAGGGTGCGCGGCAGGCGGTCGCGCTCGCCCGCATGCATCTGCAGCAGGGCAACGTGCCCGCACGCGGCGACGCGATCGGCAAGGCGATCCGGATCGTCGAGAGCGGCCTGCAGACGGCGCTGAACCGCGACGCGGGCGGCGAGATCGCGGCGCGGCTCGACGCGCTCTATACGTATATCGGCCGGCGCCTGCTGGAAGCGAACGCGCAGGCGAGCGACGCGATGCTGGTCGAGGTCGACGGGCTGCTCGCGACGCTCGAGGAAGCATGGACGGGCATCGCGCCGGAAGCCGCGCGCATGGCCGCGCAACAGGCGGCGGACGCATCCCGATGAATCTGAAGGCCGAATACTTCGCCCGCTACGAAGCGCTCGCGGCCGTGTCGGGCCGGATGCTGCGCGCCGCGCGCGGCGCCGACTGGAACGCGCTGCCGGGGCTGCAGGCGGAATTCCTGCGGCTCGTCGACGGGTTGAAGGAAGCCGATCCGGGCGTCACGCTCGACGAATCGGATCTGGGCCGCAAGCTCGACCTGATTCGCCGGATTCTCGCCGACGACGCCGCGATTCGCGATCTCGCGAGCCCGGACGTCGCGCGATTGTCCGCGCTGTTGGACGCGACGCGCTCGACGCAGGTATTGACCGATCTCTACGGCGCGCGCGGGTAGCGCGGATAGTGCGGGTTCCGCCGAACGCCCGCGCCCGTGTCGACCGACGCGCGGGCCGGTTGCGGCGCGCAGGCCCGAAGCGCGGCGTGAGCGGATTTGCAACGATGTGGCGAAGGTGAGCAGGCTCCGATCATGACCGGTATCGATTCCGTTGCGGCCGCGCTGCTGGCGAGCCGCCTCGACAGCCTGCTGACCGGCACCGTGTCGCCGCCGGCCGGCGGCGGTGCGGCCGTACAGGTCGGTACGCCCGACGCCGGCGTGTCGTCCGCGTCCACGGCCGGCAGTCCGCCCGCCGCGCCGCCCGCTTCCGCGCAAACCGCGCTGTCCGACGTCGGACGCGTGCTCGATGCGATCTCGCGCTCGGGCGGCGATGCGCCGCTCGTCGTCGCCGGGCGCACACCGTTGCTGGCCGATCCGGCCGTGCTGCTGAGCGATCTCGCGGCGCCGACGCGCGCGCCGGCGGCCGGCCTGGGTGCGTCGGCCGATTCGTCCGGTTCTTCTCCACGTGCGGCCGTCTCTTCGGCCGATTCGAATGTGCAAGCGTCGGCGTCGCGCGCGACTTCCGCTGCGCACGAGGCCGCCGGGCTGCCGCCGGTCGCCATGCTGCGCGCGGCGCTCGCCCAAGCGGTCAGCGCCAGCGGCCTCTTCTACGAATCCCATCTCGCACAGTGGCTGGCCGGCCAGCGGCCGCTCGCCGCGCTGATGCGCGAGCCGCAGGCGCGCCTCGCCGCCGCGCCGGCACCGGCGCAGCCGGATGCGGTGCTCGCCGATGCGGCGGACGTGCTCGACGAATTGCTCGCGTCGCGCGCGCCGACGCCTGCGCCGGCCTCGCC
>NZ_CABVPR010000112.1 GCF_902499135.1 Burkholderia dolosa | reverse complement strand
ATGCTGATGTCTCCCGTTCCGTTGACGTCAACATGCTACGTGAACATAGATCAGTTAACAACGGAACGGGACACTAGATCAGCGCAGGCAAGCCTTCGACCAGCAGCACGGCGACGCCGACCCCGAGGATCACGCCGAGCGCGCGCAGCAGGTTGTGTCGAAATTGGGTTGCGCACGGCACCGCGCCGAGAAACAGTGCGCCCGCCAGCGCCATCGGAATCAGCAGGATGAAGTCGCCGATCGTGAAATAGGTCGTCATGCGTGTCTCCAGTGTCGGCCGGAGCGGACGCGTGGCGCCGACTCCGGCCCCATGCCGGGATGTTGTCTTGGCGCGTCCCGATTGCGAGCGGGGCGGTCGATTCGAGTATAGGCAACGCGGCGGCGTTTTTCGCTATCCGAACCATTAAAAATCGGCGGAAAGCGCGAGAAAACGCGCGTTTTTCACGGGTACGCGACGAATGCCTTGCACATGTCTTTCCGATTCCTTTCGTTCGTCGTCGAAGTAGCGCAGCGCGTTCGATGCCAGCCGCCGCGCGTGCGTGCGCGGCGGCTGCCGGTTACGCGCGCTCGGGTTGCGCGCGGTCCGCCGGCGTGCGGAATACGAGCGCGAGGCCCGCGACGATCGCGCCCATGCCGGCGAGCGCGAGCGGTGCGGGGCGATTGCCGAGCCATACGGCATCCATCGCCGCGGTCACGATGGGCACCAGATAGAACAGACTCGTCACGTTCACGAGATTGCCGCGCTGCATCAATCGATAGAACAGCAGTTGCGCGATCACCGAAATCACGATGCCGAGCCACAGCAGCGGCACGACGAACGTCCAGCCGACGTCGACCGACATCGGGCGAAACGGCACGATCGCCGCGCATAGTGCGAGCCCGATCGCGTTCTGCAGCGGCAGCACGTCGGCGGGTGCCGCGCGTACGCGTTTTTGCAGCAGCGAGCCGACGGTCAGCGCGACGAGCGCGGTGAGCGCGCACGCGACGCCGGCAATCGGCAGGCCGGCGTCGCCGACGCCGCGGCACACGACGAGCGCGAGGCCGGCCAGCGACAGCGCAAGCCCGGCGATGCGCGTCGGCTGCCAGCGCCGCTCGACGATCGCGAGCGTGAGGATCGGCTGCACGCCGAGGATCGTTGCGAGCACACCCGGTGCGATCCCGCGTTCGAGCGCGAGCAGATAGAAGATCGAATAGCCGCCCATCATCAGCACGCCGGTCAGCGCGGCCATGCGGCGTTGGCCGCGCGGCGGCAGCCAGCGTCCGCGCACGAACGCGAGCGGGAGCAGCACGAGCGATGCAAGCGCGAAACGCGCGGTGAGAAAGACGAACGCGGACGCGTGATGCAGACCGAGTTCGGCGAAGATCGCGCCGCTGCTCCACAGCAGCACGAAGAGCGACGTCGCGCCATGCGCGGCGAGCGCGCGCTTGAACGAAACCATGTGAATCCACCTGTCGAACGGATAGGGAAGATGCCATTCGCGTGCACGCGCACAAGCCGTGCGTCACGACGCACGAGCGCACGCAAGCGAGCGAATGGAAAACGAAACGAAAGCCGGCAGGTCAGCCGGCGGCCGCCGGAGGCGGCGGCGCGGCGCCGACGAGCGGCGGTGCGACAGGAGGCGGAAGAATCGATGGATGCGTGCACGCCCGCGGCCGCGCGTCGAGCGGCGGCCGTGATCTTGCGAGGGTGGGCGTGAGCGGATGCATCGTGTCGTGAGGAAATGCGTTCAAACGCGGACGAAGCTCAAAGGTACCGCAATGCTGCGATTGTGCGCAACTGCGACGACGTACGTCATGCGCATGCGCTATGCGCCGGTCACGCGACGTCGCTGCGTGCGTCCGCAACCATACCGCGACGCCGGCCGGATTCGGCGGACGGTCGCATCCGGCAGAGTATGATGGGGGCATCCGTGCGTGCAAGCGCATGCGCGGCGCAGTGGTTGATTGGAGACATCCGACGAATTCGCGGCACTTCGCGTGCTTCTTCTTCTTTTCGCGCTTCGATAAACCGTGAACAATGGGATACGCGCAACGCTCCGGCGAGGGCGGCGCGGATCGCGCATTTGCCGGCTCGCCAGCGGGCCGCGTTTCAAGTTTCAAGAGTGGGGAACCATCATGCATGTCGGGTCGATTGTCTGTACTACCCATATCGCAGTGCCGAAGGGCGCGCGCGGCATCGTTCAGCGCATCCTGGGCGACATGGCCATGGTGACCTGGTACGCAGGCGTGCCGGGCGAGTCGAAGGAACTCAACACCGAGCCGTTCTTTCTCGAGGATCTGATCGACACCGGCGAATCCGTGCTGCCGGCCGGCGCGGCGCTCCATTGAGCGCGCGTGCGAACGCGCGCGCTCGTGTTTCGGCGCGGCTGACGGCACAATGCGGAGCATGAACGAAGTCACTTCCGCTCCCGCAGCTCCCGGCAGTCCGCCGTTCGCCGGCCTCACGCCCGAATGCGTGCTCGACGCGCTCGACAGCGTGCTGATACCGGCCGGCCTGCGCACCGACGGGCGCCTGCTCGCGCTCAACAGCTACGAAAACCGCGTGTACCAGGTCGGCATCGAAGACGGTCCGCCGGTCGTCGCGAAGTTCTACCGGCCCGCACGCTGGTCCGACGACGCGATCCTCGAGGAACACGCGTTCGTCGCCGAACTGGTCGCACGCGAGATTCCGGCCGTACCCGCGCGCACGTTCGACGGCCGCACGCTGCACGCGTTCGACGGCTTCCGTTTCTCGATCTTCGAGCGGCGCGGCGGCCGCGCACCCGATCTCGATCGCAGCGACACGCTCGAATGGCTCGGGCGCTTCATCGGCCGCATCCATGCGGTCGGCGCGACGCAGTCGTACGTCGCGCGTCCGGCGCTCGATATCCGCACGTTCGGCTACGAGCCGCGCGACTATCTGCTCGCGCACGACTTCATTCCGGACGACGTGCGGCCTGCATACGAGACGGCGGTCGCGCTTGCGCTCGAAGGCGTCGAGGCCGCGTTCGAGCGCGCCGGCGAGATCCGCATGCTGCGCGCGCATGGCGACTGCCATCCGAGCAACGTGCTGTGGACCGACGCCGGTCCGCATTTCGTCGACTTCGACGACAGCCGGATGGCGCCGGCGGTCCAGGATCTGTGGCTGCTGCTGCCCGGCGATCGCGACGGCGCGTCGCGCGCACTCGCCGACCTGCTCGCCGGTTACGAGGATTTCTGCGAATTCGAGCCGCGCGAGCTTCATCTGATCGAAGCGCTGCGCACGCTGCGGCTGATTCACTACGCCGCGTGGCTGGCGCGGCGCTGGGACGATCCCGCGTTTCCGGCCGCCTTCCCGTGGTTCAACACACATCGCTATTGGGAAGCGCGCGTGCTCGAGCTGCGCGAGCAGATCGGCGCGATGCAGGAAGGGCCGCTCTGGCCCGTGTAAGCGCGCGCGGCGTCCGGGCCGCGTCGCGTCGTGGTTTCGTGCCGGCCGCCGCGCAATGCGGGCGGCCGGCGTCGCTCAGAACTTCAGCATCAGCTTGATCAGTGCCGCGAAGCGCCGGCCGTACGGCGGCGCGAGCAGGTTGCGCGCATTCAGGCGCGCCTGCGTGAGCACGGGCTTCATCTTCGAGAACGTCACGAAGCCGTCGTAGCCGTGATAGGCGCCCATCCCGCTTGCGCCGACGCCGCCGAACGGCAGGCTGCCGCACGCGATGTGCATCAGCGTTTCGTTGATCGACACGCCGCCCGACACCGTTTCGCGCATCACGCGATCGATCGTGCCGGCGTCTTCGTCGAACAGGTAGAGCGCGAGCGGACGCGGGCGCGCATTCACGTAAGCGATCGCCTCGTCGAGCCGCTCGTACGGCACGAGCGGCAACAGCGGCCCGAAAATCTCTTCCTGCATCAGCGGCGACGCGGCCGGCACGTGCGTGACCGCGCACGGCACGAAGCGGCGCGATGCCGGATCCGACTGCGCGTCCGACAGCGGATGCAGCTGCGCGCCGGCTGCCTGCGCATCGGCCGCGAGCTGCTGCAGCCGCGCGAAATGGCGCGGCGACACGATCGTCGTGTAGTCGGCGTTGGTGGCCAGGTTCGGATACAGCTTCGCGAACCGCGCACGCGCACGCTCGATGAACGCGGCTTCCATGCCGCGCGGCAGCAGCACGTAGTCGGGCGCGATGCAGGTCTGGCCCGCGTTCAGCGTCTTGCCGGCGACGATCGCGTCGACGGCCGCGTCGAAGCGCGCGTTCGGTCCGATGATTGCCGGCGACTTGCCGCCGAGTTCGAGCGTGACCGGCGTCAGGTTGTCGGCTGCCGCGCGCATCACGTGGCGGCCGACGTGCGTGGAGCCGGTAAACAGCAGATGATCGAACGGCAGTGCGCTGAACGCCGCGCCGACTTCCGCGTCGCCGTTCACCACGGCGACGTGGTCGCGCGCGAACGTCTTCGCGATCAGCTGCTCGAACAGCGCGGACGTGCGCGGCGTGAGTTCGGACATCTTGACGATCGCGCGGTTGCCGGCCGCCAGCGCGCAGATCAGCGGGCCGGCCGCGAGCAGCACCGGGTAGTTCCACGGCACGACGATCCCGACGACGCCGAGCGGCTGCGGCATCACCTTCGCGCGTGCCGGGCGCAGCCACTTGTTCATCGGCTTGCGCATCGGCTTCATCCAGCGCCTGCCGTGTTTCAGCGCATCGTCGATCTCCTCCTTCGCCATCCAGATTTCCGACAGCAGCACTTCCTGCTTCGCGCGATGACCGAAGTCCGCGCTGATCGCGTCGGCGAGTTCATCCGCGTGATCGAGCAGCATCGTGCGCAGCGCGCGCAGGTGCTGCGCACGCGTGTCCCACTCGGGGTACGGCGCCCGCAGATACGCGGCGCGCTGATCGCGCAGCAGCGACGTCAGTGCATCGACCGACGGCAGCGCTTGCGGGGCCAGTTCGGGCAGGTCGTTCTTCATGTCGTCTTCTCCAGTCGGGCGTGGCGCGTCGGCCAGCAGTCAGGCCGCGCTCGCCCGCGCGACGAGCGCGGCGACGCGGTTCGGATGGGCGCGCTTCGCGCGGTGCGGGGCCGCAAGCGCGGCGCGTTGAAAATGCGGCGGCAGCGGCGCGCATGCGTCGCATCCGCGCGACGGTCCGTGCAGCGCAACGCGGGCTCGCGCGGGATCGGCATGACGTCGGGAGCGATTCCATCGCGGCGGCAAGCAGCGCGATGCGACCGGTTGCGCAAGCATCGAAGCGGCACGGCATGATGCATGCGACGGTGCAGCCGCGCGTGACGCGCGGGGCGGCGGCGAACGACCGTCCAAACGGTTGGCGCAGCGGCGCGCCGTTCGATTTCCGTCGGTTACGCATGCGATGCGGTACGTTGCCGCGCACGTCGTCGTTTGAAATGAAATGCGGGCCGCACGCGACGCATCCGGATCATCCGGTGCGCATGCGGCCTGCAGAACCTGACGCTGCATCGCCGTCTCCCTGGTTTCGCGACAGATCGGCTTCTGGCGGCCGCATGCGTCGCGTCGATCGAATCAGTACATCTTAAATTTAGTCCACGCACGCGTTTAGAGGAATCGCTCTTGAATCCGCGTGTCGCGCATGCGGCGGCCGTTCCTACAATGCCCGGACATTAACGTCTGTCTACAGATGGGAACGCGCATGCGAATGCCCGAAATCGCTCGCAGCGCAAGAAGTGACGAGCGCCGTTTAACCACGCCAAACAGGCGACGAGCGACGCTGCCTTGCGACCGATTTCGCGCATTCCCGTGACGGAGTTTTTTTAACTTGGGGTTGCCGCGAGAACGGCCGCTCGCCGCGTTGCGCTCCTTGCGAATACGTCGAGTATTCGCGGCATCACGCGCGTCGCGAGCGGCCGTTCTCGTGGCAACGCATGCGCGTTCCACAGGTAACAGACCTAGAAGCCAGAAGCGGGAGCCGGTCGCGCCGGACGCCGCCCCATGACACGAAGGAGACGTGACATGCAATACGACTACATCATCGTCGGCGGCGGTTCCGGCGGTTCCAGCGTCGCCGGCCGGCTCGCCGATGCGTGCCCGGACGCGACGATCGCGCTGATCGAAGCCGGCCCGCATACGGAGCGCAATCTGCTCGTCAACATGCCGGTAGGCATCGCGGCGCTCGTGCCGTTCAAGCTCCGCACGAACTACGGCTACGAGACGGTGCCGCAGCCGGGCCTCGGCGGGCGGCGCGGCTACCAGCCGCGCGGGCGCGGAATGGGCGGCTCGAGCGCGATCAACGCGATGATCTACACGCGCGGCCATCCGAGCGACTACGACGACTGGGCGCGGCTCGGCGCGACCGGCTGGGGCTGGCAGGACGTATTGCCGTATTTCCGTCGCGCGGAAGGCAACACGCGCGGCGCCGACGCGTGGCACGGCGCGGACGGTCCGCTCACCGTCTCGGATTTGCGCTTTCGCAATCCGTTCTCCGAACGATTCGTCCAGGCCGCGCATGCGGCCGGCTATCCGCTGAACGACGACTTCAACGGCGCGACGCAGGAAGGCGTCGGCTTCTACCAGGTCACGCATCGCGACGGCTCGCGCTGCAGCGTCGCGCGGGCGTACATCTACGGTCGAAACCGGCCGAACCTGCACGTGATCACCGATGCGACGGTGCTGCGCGTCGGCTTCGACGGCAAGCGCGCGGTCGGCGTCGCGGTCGCGCGCAACGGGCGCGTCGAGACGCTCGGTGCGCGCGCGGAAGTGATCCTGTCGGCCGGCGCGTTCAATTCGCCGCAGCTGCTGATGTGCTCCGGCATCGGCCCGGCCGACCAGCTGCGCCGGCACGGGATTGCGGTCGTGCACGATGCGCCGGACGTCGGCGCGAACCTGATCGATCACATCGACTTCATCATCAACACGCGCGTGAATTCGTCGGAGCTGGTCGGCATCTGCATGCGCGGCATCGCGAAGATGACGCCGGCGCTCGCGCGCTATTTCTCGAGCCGCTCGGGGATGATGACGAGCAACGTCGCGGAGGCGGGCGGCTTCATCAAGAGCGATCCGTCGCTCGACCGTCCGGACCTGCAGCTGCATTTCTGCACGGCGCTCGTCGACGATCACAACCGCAACATGCATTGGGGCTTCGGCTATTCGCTGCACGTGTGCGCGCTGCGGCCGTTCAGCCGCGGCACGGTGGCGCTCGCGAGCGGCGATGCGCGCGATGCGCCGCTGATCGATCCGCGCTTCTTCAGCGATGCGCGCGATCTCGACCTGCTCGTGCGCGGCGCGCACGCGATGCGCCGCATCCTGTCGCAGCCGCCGCTCGCGTCGCACGCCGGGCGCGAGCTGTACACGCGGCCGGACCAGACGGAAGCCGAATTGCGCGCGGCGATCGTCGCGCATGCGGACACGATCTATCACCCGGTCGGCACCTGCCGGATGGGCTCGGATGCGCGCGCGGTCGTCGATCCGCAGCTTCGGGTGCGCGGCGTCGACGGGCTGCGGGTGGTGGATGCGTCGGTGATGCCGACGCTGATCGGCGGCAATACGAATGCACCGTCGGTGATGATCGGCGAGCGCGCGGCGGACTTCATCGTCGCGGCGCGCAACGGCGGCATGCCGCGCGCTGCGGCGGCCGCAGCGGTGCACGGCCGCTGAGCGGCGCGCGCACCGGGGCGGCGATGATCAGGCGAAGGTATCGACGAGGCCCGTGCGGGTCGCGGTCGACGCGGCCGATGCGGATTGCGAAGCGTCGACCGGTGCGTCGACGGCTGACGATCCGGCGCGTGCGCGTCGCGACGGCTGTCCGCCGGCGAAGGTCTGTTGCGGGTTCTGCTGCTGCGACGCGAAGCCACCGTCGCTGACGGTCGCGCTGCCGAGCCCGAGCCCGCCCGCTTCCATCGCTTCGCGCAGCTTCGGCAGCGCGGCTTCGACCGCATCGCGCACCTGCGGGTGCTGCGACACGAACAGCGCGTGCGCGTGATTGTCGGCAACGCGCAGCACGACCTGCAGCGGGCCGAGATCGGGCGGGTTCAGCGTCAGCTCGGCGCTTTGCTGATGCGCGTTCGACAGGAACACGACCTTCTGGCTCAATGCGTCCGTCCAGTCGGCGGTGCCGACGTGCGGCGCGAGCACGTGCGCGTTGGCCGCGGCGATCGTGCCGGCCGCGGGCGGCACCGGCAGGTTCGACTGCGCGGCTGCGGTTGCGGCCGCGAGCGCCGTGCCGGCGGCAGCCGGATCCGCGGCGTCGCGGGACGTCGGCAGCGCCGGCTGCGTGCCGGGTTGCGCGGCGGGATTGGACGACGGCGTCTGCGTCGCGGTTTGGGCGGGCGATTGCTGTGTGCCGAGCGCACTCTTCGCGTCGGCGAGCGTCCGGTCGAATGCGGGCGCCTTCGGCATCGCCGGCGCGGCGGCCGGAGCCGACGCGGCAGCGGCCGACGATGCGCTCGCC
>NZ_CABVPR010000111.1 GCF_902499135.1 Burkholderia dolosa | reverse complement strand
CTCTGGCAGCAATGCTAACCCGCGCTTGATTCCTCACGGCAGGCCAGCCTTTGCCCCGCGGGAGTCATACTGACTAGCGACGCCGACGTGCGGCGGCCGCGCGGTGCGAAGCGCTAACGGCGGCTGCGGCCGGCGTGGCGCGGTGCGGCGCGGTGCGGCGCCGGTTTGCGCATGATGCAAAGGTTGCTTGTGGCGGCCGGCGCGTGCATTCGGCTGAGCCGACGCATTGTGTCGGTGTCGAGCGCCGATGCGTCGTGCCGGTGCATGGCGCCGCTGCGTATCGCGTGTCGACTGCCGTCTATCGCCTGCCGTGTGCCGCCTGCCGCCTGCCGCCTGCCGCCTAACGCCTAACGCCTAACACCTAACGCCTAACGCGTGCCGCGTGCCGCCTGGCGCGTATCGCTATCGCCTGCCACCTATCGCCTATTCCCCACCGCCTATCGCCTACCGTCTATCGCTGGTCGTCATTCTGCAGACGTCGCAGTCTTGCGCGGCCGGCGCGTGCGCGCCGCCGTCTTGCGGGCCGATTTCTTCGGCTTCGCATCGGCAGCCGCGTCGGACGGCGTTGCCGCATCGGCGGGCTGCTGTGCCGCGGCCGTATCGTCGCTGCCCGAATCGCCCGCATCGCGCGCTTCGGCGTGCTGCGCGCCGACATGCCGATCGGCACGAGATTGCGCATCGGCCGGCGCGCCGCTCGCCGGCTCGTCGCCGCCGCGCGGGCCGCCGTCGTGTGCTGCATCGTCCGCGCCGGCCGGGCGCCGCGCCGCGCCCTTCTTCGCGCCGGCCTTCTTCGCCGCGCTCTTGCGCGCGCGCTTGCGGCCGACGTTCGTGTCGCTCGCATCGTTCGTGTCGTTCGCGTCGGCCGACGCGTCCGACGGCGCGTCGCGTACGAGCACCGCCTCGTCGACCGCACCGGCAGCGACGGCTTCCGCCGCGACCGCCTCGCCCGCATCGCCGTGCGCACTATCCGGCCCGGCCGTTTCAGTCCGCTGCCCGCGCCCGCGTCGGCGCGAGTCGCGCGCGGCCGCGGTCGGCTCGACCGGCTGCGCGCTGCCGGCATCGCGCACCGGCGTCACGTGCTCGACCGCGGCCGGCTGCCGCGCCCGCGACACGAACGCGCCCGACTTGTCGTCGCGCCCGACTTCGAGCAGCCCACGCGCCTGCGCTTCGTCGAGCAGGTTGCCGAACGCGCGGAAGCCGTAATACGACTCGTTGAAGTCCGGCTTGCGGCGCTTGATCGCGCTCTTGAGCACCGACGCCCAGATCTTGCCGACATCGTCACGCTCCGACGCGAGCGCATCGAACGTCTCGACCGCGAGCGCGATCGCCTCGGCCTTGCGTGCGTCCATGTCGTGCTTGCGCGACGGCTCGTCGGGCCGCTTCGCGCCGCCGTTGCCCGCGTGCTGCTGTTCGCGCTTCGCGAGCGCGCGCTGCTGCTCGCGCACCAGATCGTCGTAGAAGATGAATTCGTCGCAGTTCGCGACCAGCAGGTCCGACGTCGATTTCTTCACGCCGACGCCGATCACCTTCTTCGCGTTCTCGCGCAGCTTCGACACGAGCGGCGAGAAATCGGAGTCGCCGCTGATGATCACGAACGTGTCGACGTGCGACTTCGTATAGCAAAGGTCGAGCGCGTCGACGACGAGCCGGATGTCGGCCGAGTTCTTGCCCGACTGGCGCACGTGCGGGATCTCGATCAGCTCGAAGCTCGCCTCGTGCATCGCCGCCTTGAAGCCCTTGTAGCGATCCCAGTCGCAATAGGCCTTCTTCACCACGATGCTGCCCTTCAGCAGCAGCCGCTCGAGCACGGGCTTGATGTCGAATTTCTCGTACTTCGCGTCGCGCACGCCGAGCGCGACGTTCTCGAAGTCGCAGAACACGGCCATGCTGACGTTGTCCAGGGGTAATGCCATCTGTACTCCAACCGGTTGGCCGACGCGTTGTCATGCGTAGCGGCGAAAAATCCATCGCGCACATGATAGCCGGTCGGCGGCCCGACGCCGGCATTCGCGTGCGCGACGGCGAAACGGCGCGCGCGGTCGAGCCGTGCCTACACCGGTGCGTCGGCGCCGGCACGCCCACGCCGGCACGCCCACGCCGGTACGCCCCTTATTACCCGTCCGCCGTCGGGCCAAATCGACATTACACTTGAGTATCGGTCGTCCGTCCCTATCTCGGCGGATGACGCACCAGCAAGGAGCCGTTTCATGACGACGAAAGTTCTGCTGATTGGCGCAACCGGCCGCACCGGCCGGGCCTGCGCGGATCTGCTGCTCGAGCAGCCGGAATTCGAGGTGACGGCGCTCGTGCGCCGGCACGGTTATGCGCTGCCGGGCGCGAAGGTCGTCGAAGCCGATCTGACCGGCGATTTCTCGCATGCGTTCCAGGGCATCTCGCACGTGATCTATGCGGCCGGCTCGGCGGAATCCGAGGGCGCGCTCGAAGAGCAGCAGATCGACCGCGACGCGGTCGCCCGCACGGCCGAGCACGCGCTCGCGTACAACGTGCAGAAGCTCGTCGTGATCAGCTCGCTGTCCGCGTACTGGCCCGAACGCAGCGGCGCGCTGCACCACTACTCGCAGATGAAGCGCGAAGGCGACGAACGCGTGATCGCGTCGGGCATCGACTACGTGATTCTGCGCCCCGGCCCGCTCAGCGACACGCCGGGCGTCGGCAAGATCGCGCTGACCGAGGAGCGGCTCGACGCGGCACCGCCGGTGTCGCGCCAGGACGTCGCATGGGCCGCGATCGAAGCGATCAAGCTTGGCATTTCGCGCAAGGTCGTCGGCTTCGTCGGCGGCAGCGTGCCGATCGAGCAGGCGCTGCGCGCGTAACGCGCGCGGCGCACGCCGCGGGCGCGGCCGCCGCATCGCGGCGCGCCGCCCGCCGTCACTGCCGCGGATGCGCGTCGGCCCACGCCTTCACCGCGGCCAGCGTGTTCTCGACGTGCTTGTCCGGCGACAGGCTCGTGTACTCGTACAGGATCTTCCCTTCCGGCGAAATCACGTAGGACACGCGGTTCGCGCGGTCGAGCGCGGGCAGCTTCGCATCGTATTCGCGGATGATCTTCGCGTCCGGATCGGCCGCGACCGGGAACTTGCTGCGGCACTCGCTCACCGAGAACTTCGTCAGCGTGTCGATGTTGTCCGCCGATACACCGATCACGGTCGCGCCGTAAGCCTTGTAGCGGTCGACCGCATCCGCGAACGCGTGCGCTTCGATGGTGCATCCTTTCGTGAACGCGGCCGGATAGAAATACAGCACGACCGGCCCGTGCTTCAGCGCGTCGGCGAGCGAGTACGTGTACGTCTTGCCGCCGAGCGACGCCTGCGTCGTGAAATCCGGCGCCGCGGCGCCCGGCTTCAGTTGCGCATGCGCGATCAGTGCGTGGCCGGCCAGCATCATCGCGGCGCCCGTCATCCATAGTTTTCGCTTCATCTGCGTCCTCATTTCTTATACAGTCAGCGTCAATGTCGCACGGCGGCGTTCGCGTATCGAACGCCGCCGTGTGCTATCCGGCTGCCGCGGCGTCGCCGCCGCGGCCGGCCGTTAAAGATTCGCCGCAACTTGCCGTTATTCCTCCCGGACAACCGGTTCCAGCCCTTCACGTCAGCGAGATACATGGAAGCCAACAGGAAACAGACGCCACGCAAGGGCTCCTGGCGCAGTGCCTTGCATACGCTGCGCCGCTTCGCCTGGTCGGGCGGAGCGCTGATGCCCGCGCGGCCCGTCGCGCCGCGCCGCGACGACACCATGCGCGACTGGCTGGAACAGACGGTCGGCACGGTCGATTTCCTCGCTCATGTCGATCGCGAACTGCGTTTTCTGTACATCTCCGATGCGAGCCTGCGCTTCATCGGCTATCACCGCGACTATCTGCATACGCTGACGCTGCGCGACCTGATCGCCGAACAGGATACCGCGGCGCTCGAAGCGCTGCTCGCCCGCGCGTCCCATTCCGGTCAGGTCGAAAAGGCGACGATGTGCATCGTGAAGTCGCTGACCTATCCGCTCGACGTCGAGATCCGCGCGTTCAAGAGCCGCCATCACGGCGTCGACGGCTTTGCGATCGCCGCGTTCGACGTGTCGTCGTGGCGCGCGCTCGAAGCGCGCCTCACGTACGAAATGCATCACGACCCGATGACGGGGCTCGACAACCTGTCGGCGCTCGTGCCCGCGCTGCTGCGCGCGCAACAGACCGCCGACGAATCGGGCGGCTGCGCGGCGCTGCTGCTGCTCGATCTCGACGACTACCAGCGGATCAACCGCGCGCTCGGCTACGACGCGGGCGACACGCTGCTGCGCGAGACCGCGCAGCGGCTGCAGGCGCTCGTCGCGCCGGGCGAGCGGCTCGCGCGCGTCGCGAGCGACAAGTTCGCAATCGTGCTGAACGCGGCCGGCCGCGCGCAAGCGAGCGACGCGGCCGATGCGCTCGCGCGCCGTCTGCAGGCCGCCGTACGCGAACCGTACGTGTACCAGGGGCAGACCGTGCACCTGTCCGCGAGCATCGGCATCGCGTTCTATCCGGACGAGCGCGCGGCGCCGCATCGTGCGCAGCATCACAGCCCGCTGCTGCGCCGCGCCGATCACGCGCTCGCGCAGGCCAAGGCGTCGGGCGGCAACGCGCTCGCGTTCCATGCGCCGGTCGACGATCCGGCCGACGCCGAGCGGCTGAAGCTCGAAGCCGATCTGTACGACGGCGTGCGCAACGGCGAATTCTCGCTGCACTTCCAGCCGATCACGCGCAGCCAGTCGGGCGCGGTGGTGGGCGTCGAGGCGCTGATCCGCTGGCGCCATCCGGTGCACGGGCTCGTGCCGCCGGCCACGTTCATCCCGCTCGCCGAATCGATCGGCCTGATCAACTATCTCGGCAACTGGGTGCTGAAGGCCGCGTGCATGCAGCTCGTCGCGTGGGACCGCCAGGGACTCGCGCTGCAATACGTGGCGGTCAACGTGTCGCCGCAGCAGTTCCGCGACCCGCGCTTCACGCAGAGCGTGCGCGACGCGATCGCGCTGACCGGCATCGACGCGCGCCGCATCGTGCTCGAAATCACCGAAAGCCTGCTGATGCACGATCCCGTGCACGCGAAGGCGCTGCTCGAGGAGCTGACCGATCTCGGCATCCGCTTCGCGATCGACGATTTCGGCACCGGCTACTCGAGCCTCGCGTACCTGCAGCGCTTCCCGCTCGCGAAGCTGAAGATCGACCGCAGCTTCGTCGAGAACCTGCTGACGTCGCGCAACGACCGCGCGATCGTGTCCGCGGTCGTCGGGCTCGCGCAGACGCTCGAACTCGAGCTCGTCGCCGAAGGCGTCGAGACCGAGGCGCAGCGCGAACTGCTGACCGAGATGGGCTGCAACCATATCCAGGGCTGGCTCGTGTGCCAGGCGCTGCCGTCCGAGGAACTCGCGCGGCGCTTCGAGGCGCAGCAGCTGCGCCTGCACGCCGCCTGACGCGGGCGGCGAACCGGACGGATCCGTATGTCAACTATCGAACACCCGCCGCACACGGCACTGCTCGACAAGCTGTGGGCGCGGATGAACGAACGCGGCGACTTCCCGCTGCTGTCGGAATCGCTGCGCGCGACGATGGCCGCGATGAAGAACGACGACCTCGACTTCACCGCGCTCGTGCGCGTCGTGCTGTCGGACTTCGCGCTGACGCAGAAGGTGCTGCGGCTCGCGAACTCCGCGATGTACATGGCGTTCGGCGGCAACATCACGACCGTCACGCGTGCGCTGATGGTGCTCGGCATGGATGCGGTCGGCCATCTGGTCGTCGGGCTGAAGCTCGTCGACCATTTCCATCACAGCACGCCGCGGCGCATCGACGCGAAGCTCGAACTGAACCGCGCGCTGCTGTCCGGCTGCGTCGCGCGCAAGCTGACCGAGCACGCGGAGCTGCGCTCGGGCGAGGAAGCCGTCGTCTGCACGCTGATGCGGCAGGTCGGCAAGCTGCTCGTGGTCTGCTACCTCGACAGCGAATGGGACCGCATCCGCAGCCGCGCGGCGGAACTGAACGGCGACGAAGTGGCCGCGTGCATCGACGTGCTCGGCGTCGGCTTCGACGAAATCGGCCTCGAGGCCGCCGCGCGCTGGCGGCTGCCCGACACGATCCGCGCCGGAATGGCGAACGTCGACGGCTATGCGACGTGCGGCGAAAGCCTCGACAACGGCGGCATCTGCTGCCCGGCCGGCGCGGCCGACGACGGTCCGGCCGGCCGCATACGCTGGCTGCGCGCGGTGAGCCGCTGCTCGACCGACGTCGCGACGGCGCTCGCGATGCCGGCGAGCGCGCAGCGCGACGCGCGCATCGCCGCGCTCGCGCAGCATTGCGCGCCGGCGCTCGACATGGATCCGGCGGCGCTCGTCGAGATTGCGGAGGGCCTCGCGCGCGAGGAAGCCAGCGACGTCGTGATGCGCGAGATCGTCGAGCTGCGCGCGAACGCCGATGCGATCGCGCGTACGCACGCGCTGCCGCAGGCGCGCCTGGAAGCCGGCCTCGCCGACCTGCGCGCGCTGCCGTCCGAGCACGTGCTCGCGCCGGTGCTTGCGCTGGCCTCCGAAAGCCTGCTCGCGGGTCTCGCGTTCACGCGCACCGTGACGTTCGTGCGCCACGACGACGGCACGTTCGCCGCGCGCCTCGGCTTCGGCCCGGGCGTCGATGCGTCGCTCGAACGGCTGCGCTTCGACGAACGCTTCGAGCCGGACGTGTTCCATCTGGCAATCAGCAATTCGGTCGGCATCTTCATCGAACAGGCGCAGGAACCGAAGATGATCAAGCGGCTGCCCGCGTGGTATCTCGACGCATTCGACGACACGCGCGCATTCGTGCTGCTGCCGGTGCGCGTCGGCACGACGACGGTCGCGCTGCTGTACGGCGACTGGGCCGGCGCGCAGCCGGCGCGCAAGATCACGCAGCCGGAGATGGGCGTGCTCAACGAGCTCGCGCGCGAACTCGGGCGGTTCTTCCCCGCATGACGCGGCGGCGGCACGCCGGCGTTTGCGCCGGCTGAAAAGCAAACCGGCCGCAAAAGCGGCCGGCTGCATCGTGCGACGGGAAAGCGCGCGCGCTTTCGCTCACTTCAGCGTGACCGGCACGCTGAAGTACTTCTTCGCGAGATTGTCGATCGTGCCGTCGGCCTTCAGCTCCTTCAGCGCCTGATCGAGCGCGGTCTTCAGCGCCGCGTCGTTCTTGCGCAGCCCGAAGCCGACGCCCGAGCCGAGGATCTCCGCATCGCTGACCGTGCCGCCCGCGAACGCGAAGCCCTGCCCTTGCGGCTTCGACAGGAAGCCCTTCGCGCCCGCCTCGGAATCCTGGAACGTCGCGTCCAGACGCCCCGACTTCAGGTCCGCGTACGCGAGATCCTGCGTCTGGTACGGCACGACTTCGACGCCGGCCGGCGCCCACTTCTTCTTCGCGTACGCTTCCTGGATCGTCCCCTGCAGCACGCCGACGCGCTTGCCCTTCAGCGACTGCGCGGTCGGCAGCAGGCCGCTGCCCTGTTTTGCGATCAGCTGGTTCGGGATCGTGTAGATCGGATCGGTAAACGCGATCGCGTGCTTGCGCTGCTCGGTGATCGTCATGTCCGAATTGATCGCGTCGAACTTGCGCGCCTGCAGCGCAGGGATCAGGCCGTCGAAGTCGTTCTCGACCCACACGCACTTCGTCTTCAGCTTCGCGCACACCGCGTTGCCGATGTCGATGTCGAAGCCGGTCAGCTTGCCGTCGGGCGTCTTGTATTCGAACGGTGCGTACGACGCCTCGACGCCGAAGCGGATCTCCTTCAGATCCGCGGCCCACACGCTGCCTGCCGCCACCGCCGACGCCGCCACGACTGCATGGGCGGCCACTTTACGCCAATCCAACTTCATCAGATGTTCTCCTCGATAACTCGAATGTTCCGGAACGACGGGCACACGCATCATTGCAGCGGCGAATGCCGACGGCAATCCGGATGCCGCGCCGCGATGCGGTGCAATCGCCGCAAGGCCGCGATTGTACCAACCCGCGCGGCCCGGCACGGCAACGCGGGTGGCGGCCACCGATGCTGCGCTGCGCGTCCGTGGCCGCGAAAACCGCTCGCCGCACCGGCAAGACGATGTCGCCTATCCGCAAGCCGGACGGCCGCAGACGAGGCGCGAATCGCGCGGCCGGCACGGTGTACTCGGTGCATCGCTCAGACGAGCGCCGCGAGCGTGTCGCGCGTCGTGTCGACGACGAGCAGGCCCGCGCGCAGCCCGGGCTTCACCGACGGATTCGGAAACACGAGCCGCTCTTCGTCGTGCGTGACCGTGTAGCGATAGTCGCCGTCCTGCGCGAGCACCGTGCCGCGCGGAAACGCGGTGAAGTTCGCGACGTCGGCCGCGACGAACAACTCGAGCGCGTCGCTGCGCTTCGTGATCTGGCCGATCACGGTAAATACGCGCGGCAACGGCGCATCGGCATCGCGCGCGGCGCCGGACACGAGCCGGCGCACCGCGCGGTCGGCCGCCGCGAAGCGCGCGAGGTCGTTCTGGCCGAACGGCCGCACCTTGCCGAGCTCCAGCGTGCACGCGAGCGCGCCGCACTGCTCGGCCGTGAAATGCGAATACGTGTGGCCCTTCGCGGTATGCAGCAGCACGGCCGCGATGCGCGCGTCGCCGAGCCATTCGACCATCGTGCGCGCGGGCGGCGTGCCCGTGTACGGCAGCAGCGCGAACTGCTCGAACACCGACGCGCGGATCGCCGTGTGCATGTCGACGTGCCAGCGCGCGCCGCCGGCGGGCGCGTCGGCGAAGAACGCGGCGGCCGCCGCCTCGAGCTGCGCGGCGCGCGGCGCTTCGCGGCTCGCCGGCACCTGCGCGTGACGGCCGCCGAACAACCGGTTCAGATCGTCGTCGACATAGCGCTC
>NZ_CABVPR010000110.1 GCF_902499135.1 Burkholderia dolosa | reverse complement strand
AGCCGGCGCTGCGCGACGAGGGGCGGCGCTGGCTGGAAACCGCCGCGCACGCGCCGGGCGCCGATACGGATACGTCGGCCGCGCGGCGCGCGCAGCTCGCGCTCGGCAAGGCGCTGCTGCTCGGCAGCGCCGACCTGCCGAAGGATTACGCGCGCGCCCGCGCGCTGCTCGCCGATGCGGCCGCGCACGGCGATCCGGCCGCCGCGTACTACCTCGGGCTGATCTACCGCAGCGGCTACGGCGTCGCGGCCGATCCCGCGCAGGCCGCGCACTGGTTCGACGTCGCGTCGCGGGCGGACATTCCGGCCGCGGACTTCATGCTGGCCAACGCCTATCGCGACGGCAGCGGCGTGCCGCGCGACGAAGCCCGCGCGCTCGCGCTGTATCGCCGCGCGGCCGAGCACGAATTGCCGGAAGCCGTGCAGACGCTCGCGATGGCGTATCGCAACGGCGAGCTGGGGCTCGCGCGCGACGCGGACGCGTTCCACGCGCAATGGATCGAAACCGCGCATGCGCTGAAGCATCCGGTCGTCGCGCCGTGACGCACGGCCGCGCACATCGTTGCATCGACGGCCGCCGCGTCACGGCCCGCAATCGGCCGCATCGCTGCCGCGATCAGGGCGCGAAGCCGCGTCCGGGCAGGGTCTTGCAAGCGTCGCCGTGCACCGGCGGCGCAACGGTCGGATAACCGTCGCCGAGGATATAGGCCTGGCTCGTCGCAACGAATCCGTCGTCGAACGTCGCCTCGACGAAGACCGCACGCCACCCCGATGCCGGCTTCTCGACCGGGATGCGCAGCGGCGGCGCGTCGGCCGTTCCCACCGGCTTCGCCGTATAGCGGATGCCGCACGCATAGCGGAAATCGCGCGCATCCGGATTGTCCGCTTGCCATAACACCACGCGCTTCGGTCGCTCACGCGTCTTCAGCTTAAGTGCCGTGCCGTGGCCCGTCTGCTGCAATTTCGTATCGAGCTCCGGCAGCGTCGCGCCGCGCTGGATGCGGTTGACGAAGGCTGTCAACGATTCGAGCGTCGCGCCGCGAATGCCGGCGTGCGACGAATTCGGCACCATCCGCAGCGCCTTGGCACCGGGCAGCCGGTCGAAATACAGGCCCGCGTTGTCGGGGACGAAGAAATCGTCGCCGCTCGCATTGATCACGTATTTCGGGATCTTCAGCCGCTTGCCGTAACGCGTGCCCAGATAGGCGAGCGGATCTTCGATCTCCAGCAGCGAGCCGAACGCCGGCGTGTCGATCGTCCGGTCGATGCCTTCCGCGTAGTACGGATAAAACGCGAGCGGCCAGTTTCCTCCGTACGACCTGTACATGTTTTTCAACGCATCGCGCGTCGACAGCAAGTCGACCGCGAACGGTGCGATCGCGTCGACGCGCGGATCGCCGATTGCGGCAAGCCAGCTGATCCACGCTCGCTTCGAAATGCCGGACACGATGAACCGGTCGACCTGCAGCGTCCGGAGCTCGCGTTCGGCGAGCGTCATCGCACGCCACACAGCGGCGGCCATCGGCACGTGCAGCGGCAGTGTCGCCCGCTGCTGCGGCGCCTGCATGAAGAGCGACCAGCTGTGCGCGACGCTGTCGTCCTCCGCACGTGCGCGACCATCGTCCGCATATGTCAGGAACTGATTCGGTATGTCACTGACCGACACGACGACGGTACGCGTATTCTTCGCGACCGACGCGAGCGTTTCCGGATCGAAGTCGTTCGGTGCGACAGGATCGCCGCCCCCCTGCGGATAACGCGTGCCGTTGTTGGCAATCACGAGCGCGCGATGCGGCAACGCCCCTTCGGGGATGTACAGCGTGGCCTCGTGTTCCCATCTGGCGGGCGTCACGAGCTGATCGGGAGACCACGATTGGGACGTGAACCGGTACGTGCGCCGTTCGAGGCCCGGCAAATTCTCGATGCCGGTCACCGTGTACTGCAGCGGCTGGCTCTCGATCGCTTGACGATAACAGGCGACGGTGTCCTCGAAGCCGGCTTTCGGCTGTCCGGCGCAAGGCAGTTTTGCGTATCCGGGCGTGCCGCCGAGCATCGCTGCGGCGCACGCGAATACAACCACGATTTTTGTTCGCATGTCGGTGTGGGTCAGTGAGGCTGCGTGCAGCGACTGCCGCACGCAGCCGACATCGATGGCGACGGCCGCGCGTAAATCGGCCGTCGGACAAAGGACGCGAGGGTGCCGGCGAAACGAGACGCCGGTGGCGATCGCGTAGCGAAGGCGACTACGATCGGCGCAAAGCGCGGGGATCGTCGCAGCCGTTGGATCGGGCCTTCACGAGGCGGACGGCGTTCGGACCATCCCGAATTCCGACGTAGGCGATCGCGCTGATCGACCACACCGCGAACAGGGTGACGATCGACGAGAAGACTGCGATATTCATAGTGCCCTCCTTTGCAAGAAGCCGTGTTGCTCGACGTTTCCGCCCGCCACCGCACGGAACGACGCACGATGCTCGTGCCGCCCGGGAGCCAGCGCAGCCATCGTACCTATGCGACTGCGGCCGCCCCACCTTTCTCAAAGATCGCTCAACGCGCGTTCACGTCCTCCATCTGCGCTGCGCTTTCGCCGCTGCGAATCGCGTCGACCGGTATTTCGGGCGAGAATGGGCACTGCCCGGCAAGCATTCCCGTGCCGGCGGCCGATTCGACGAACAGCCAGCGATCGCATCCGGCCGGGCGCCCTGCCCGCGATCCGCGCAGATCGCACTGGCAACCAGTCCATAGTTCCGGAAAAATACACGGCATGAATACGCTCACCTCCCCCGACACGCCCGAGCCGGGTGCCGCGCACATCGCGCGCAGCCGGCTCGACGCGCACCTCGACGCCGCGCCGCGCGCGTGGCCGCTCGACATCGTCGCCGCCACCGGCTCGACCAACGCGGACCTCGCGCTCCGCCTGAAAGCGCTGCCGCGCACCGCGACCGCATTGCCCGCGCCGCTCGTGCGCGTCGCGTTCGAGCAGACCGCCGGCCGCGGCCGACAGGGCCGTCCGTGGTTCGCGCAGCCCGGCAATGCGCTGCTGTGCTCGGTCGGCTGCATCGTGCCGCGCCCCGTCGATGCGCTCGGCGGCCTCAGCATCGCGATCGGCGTCGCGCTCGCCGAAGGGCTCGCGACGCTGCCGCTCGACAGCGGCGCGCGCGTCGCGCTCAAATGGCCGAACGACCTGCTGCTGACCGCGGCCGACGACGGCACGCCGCGCATTGTCGGCAAGCTTGCCGGGATTCTGATCGAAACCGTGTGGACCACTGCCGATGCGACCGCGGTCGTGATCGGCTTCGGCATCAACGTGCGCGGCGCGGAAGCCGTGGCCGCGCAGGTCGACGCACTGCGTGCGCGCGAAGCGACGCTCGCGAGCGGCCTGCCGCCGGCCGCGCTGTCGGCTGCGTGCGCGTCCGCGAACCTCACCGATACGCTCGCCGCGTCGCTGAACGCGCTCACGCCCGCGCTCGCGCAGTTCGCCGCGGACGGACTCGCGCCGTTCCTGCCGCGCTGGCATGCACTGCACGCGTACGCGGGCCGCGAAGTCGTGCTGCTCGAACAGGGCGTCGAACGCGCGCGCGGCATCGCGACGGGCATCGATGCGGCCGGCCAGTTGCTGCTCGATACGCCGCACGGCGTACAGGCGATCGCGGCCGGCGACGTATCGCTGCGCGAAGCGCAATGAGCGTGACGGACCTGCTGATCGACGCCGGCAACAGCCGGATCAAATGGGCGCTTGCCGACGCGCAACGCGCGCTCGTCGACACCGGCACATTCGGCCACGTGCGCGACGGCGGCGCCGATCCCGACTGGTCGACGCTGCCGCGTCCGCGCAGCGCGTGGATCTCGAACGTCGCGGGCGCCGACGTGGCCGCGCGGCTCGACGCGCTGCTCGACGCGCGCTGGCCCGGCTTGCCGCGCACCACGATTCGCGCGCGGGATGCGCAATGCGGCGTGACGAACGGCTACACGCTGCCCGAGCAGCTCGGCAGCGACCGCTGGGCCGGCCTGATCGGCGCGCACGCCGCGTTTCCGGGCGAGCATCTGCTGATCGCGACGTTCGGCACCGCGACGACGCTCGAAGCGCTGCGCGCGGACGGCCGTTTCACCGGCGGACTGATCGCGCCGGGCTGGGCGCTGATGATGCGCTCGCTCGGCACGCACACCGCGCAATTGCCGACGCTCACCACCGACATCGCGAGCGGATTGCTCGCCGGCGCGCAGGCGGACCCGTTCCAGGTCGACACGCCGCGCTCGCTGTCGGCCGGCTGCCTGTATGCGCAGGCCGGGCTGATCGAGCGCGCGTGGCGCGAACTCGCCGATGCGTGGCAGGCGCCCGTGCGGCTCGTGCTGGCCGGCGGCGCGGCCGACGACGTCGCGCGCGTGCTGACGCTGCCGCATACGCGGCACGATGCGCTGATTCTGTCGGGGCTCGCGCTGATTGCCGCCGATGCGGCGGCGCCGGGTTGACGGCCGGTTGTAGGCGGCGGTGGTGCGGTGGTGCGGTGGTGCGGTGGTGCGGTGGTGCGGTGGTGCGGTGGTGCGGTGGTCGGATCGGCGCATGCCGGCAGCGGTTCGTCATGGTGACGGCAATGTGAAGTGGCGCTGCTCGAGGGCGGGAACAAGGCCACCGACAGGCTGCGCACGGCGAGCGACGTTCGGAAGCGGTACGTGCAAGGCACCGCAAGCGCGAATGGACGTTGCAAGGGCAACGAAAAGACCGGCCGTATCGGCTTGTGGGCGGCCGGAGTGAGCGACGGAATGACTGAGTGAATGACGACGACGAGGAGTGTCGACGATGCTGCGCTGGCTGATCGCTATTCTCTTTCTCGCCAACCTGCTCGCGTTCGTGGCGGCGCGCGGCGTGTTCGGGCCGCTGCCGGCGGCCGGCGCGCGCGATCCGGACGTGCTGTCGCGTCAGGTGCGGCCCGATGCACTGCACGCGACGCCGCTCGCGCAGCCGACCGACCAGCCGCTGGTCGGCGGTCCGATCGCACCGCCGGCGGTTGCGGCCGAGCCGCTCGCGGCGTCTGCGCAGTAAGGCAGGCGCGAGTCGTTGTGCAACGCGCAGCGCGTGCCGCTCGGGTCGAAGCCGTTGTGCGCGTACCTTCTCTAGGCTACGTGCTGCCGAGTACGCCTGTCGACGCCAGGATTCTCGAGCCAGGCTGCCGCGTGAATTCTGCCGTCGGGTTCGCCCGTCCAGCCTTCCGCACGCGTTCTGGGATCTTTCGGGTACTCGCCGCGCTGCTGGGCCAGCACGGTATCCGCCCATCCGACAGGCGTCCCTGAGCGCGGTTCCGCGTAAAGGTCGTCGGGCGCCACCGCGGAAATTTTCTCGATTGCGCCAGCGCCAGACAGGATCGCGGCACGTTGCGTTCGCAACGATTCGCATCACGGTGAAAACCAGAGTCAGCGGCATCATCAGCAGGCGAACGAAGACCGGCGCACGCATCCCGAAGCCGTACAGCGAAAACAGGAACGACTCGCGCGGCGTCTCGCGCTGCGTGTGAAACAGCATCGGTTTGGGCAAACCGTTCGGGCCGCCGTTCATGTACATGCACCAGCAGTTCCACTGCGCGAGCGCCATTTCGACTTGCCGTTTGCCGGTCCACTCCCGGCCGATCGAGAACACACGCGTGACGTTGCCGTGGTCGTCGACCGTGTAATGCCGGATGTGGAACACCGGTCGCCCCACGTAAGTATCGCCTCGGCAACCGAGCCCATCAGACGGCGACCATAAAGGTCGCACCGCCAATCGAATACATCCGATACAAATAGCGGGATTTCGGCACGGCAAGAACCAGAACCTTACAGCCCCTACCTACCCACGCACCTTCCTCAACAACGCCGTAGTCGACCGATCGTGCTCGAACGGAATCGCGAGCGCGCGGCCGCCCCAGCCGCGCACGATCGCCGATTCGGGGAGCGCGTCCATATCGTAGTCGCCGCCCTTCACGAGAATGTCGGGACGCACGGCCTCGATCAGCGACACCGGCGTCTTTTCCTCGAACTTCACGACCCAGTCGGCGCTCTCGAGCGCGGCAAGCAGCGCCATCCGGTCGTCTTCACCGTTGATCGGGCGGTCGTCCCCCTTGCCGAGCATGCGTACCGACGCGTCGCTGTTCACGCCGACGATCAGGCATGCGCCGAGCGCCTTCGCATCGGCGAGATACGTGACGTGACCGCGGTGCAGGATATCGAAGACACCATTCGTGAACACGACGGGCGACGGCAGCGAAGCGCGCATCGCGACGAGTGCGTCGCGGCTGATCAATTTGCGTTCGAAAGTGGCGGGCATGATGAAAGTCGGCGTGAATCGAAACGAACGGAGCGCGCAATGCGCGAAACGGGAACGCCGCAGCGTCAGACAAAAAAGCCCGCCGGACGACGCAGGCGGGCTTCATGCACGGACGCCGAGCGGCAAGCTACGGCCGGCGGGCCGGCGCGCGTTACAGCGTCAGGCCGGTTGCGCAGCCGACGACGGGCCGCCTTCGGTCGCCTGCAAGCGGCTCGTCACTTCCTTCCGATAGCGGTTCAGTTCCTGCGCGGTCGCGAACGTGCGCTCGAACAGAATCGACAGGTTGTGCAGAATGCGTTCGACGACCTTCTTTTCCCACTCGCCGTCGAAGCGGATCTGTTCGTCGAGCCAGCGCTCGAGCCACTCCGGATCCGGCAGGCGCGACTGCACGGTATCGCGCGGGAACAGCGCCTGGTTCACGTGCAGGTTCGTCGGATGCAGCGGCTTCTCGGTGCGGCGCGCCGACGCCATCAGCACGCCGATCTTCGCGAACGCCGCGCGCGCGACGTCGCCGCAATTGTTCAGCGCCTTCTTCATGTAGCGCAGATACGCACCGCCATGGCGCGCTTCATCGCGCGAGATCGTTTCGTAGATGTGCTTGATCACCGGCTCGGTGTGCCAGTCGGCTGCGCAGCGATACCAGTGATTCAGGCGGATTTCGCCGCAGAAGTGCAGCATCAGCGTCTCGAGCGGCGGCGCCGGGTCGAACTCGAAGCGCACCGCGTGCAGTTCCTCTTCGGTCGGCACCAGTTCCGGCTTGAAGCGGCGCAGGTATTCCATCAGCACCAGCGAGTGCTTCTGCTCCTCGAAGAACCACACGCTCATGAATGCGGAAAAGTCGCTGTCGTGCTGGTTGTCGCGCAGGAACATCTCGGTGGCCGGGAGCGCGGACCATTCGGTGATCGCGTTCATCTTGATCGTCCGCGCCTGCTCGTCTGTGAGCAGCGAAGCGTCGAACTTGTCCCACGGGATGTCCTTCTCCATGTCCCAGCGGACGGCTTCGAGCGACTTGTAAAGTTCCGGATAAAGCATGGTGTTCATGATGGTCCCGCCCCTGTTCTGCGCAATGCGACTTCTCTAAACGTGACTGTTGCCGCGCACGCGCGCGTGCGCGCGTTTTGCAGCCAAGACTCTAATTTTACGCGGGAAACCGGCCCGCGAACGCAGATTCCACGTCCGCAGCCGGGCGGCCGCGCCGCCGCCGTGACGCACGCGGGGCCGCGCTCCGCTCGAGCGGAACCGGCCGCGCATGCCTGAGTGGGGGCCGGCGCTGGCCGGCTCGCTGGCGAACCCGTCCCCTGCCCCAGGCGGGTCCCGACAGGGTCCCCGTGCGGATGCCGGATCGGCGGGCTGCTCGATATGGTTTATTCGGCGGCGGCCATGATAGCACGCGTGCATGTCGGTTCCGAGACACTGCCCGCCCCTCGGCGCCGCGCATCGGCGTGCGGCGATCCGTCGCGCTCGGCCGTCGCGAAAGTACAACCGAAAGCGCGACCGAAAGCATGATGGGAACGCGTCAGACCCGTATTTGCCCCGCCGTGCGGCCGTCGTCCGATACGCCGCCGGCAGCCGTCGCGCCGCCGCCGTCCGCGCGGGCGATCCAGTCGGCGAGCGTGTCGCGCTGCGCGCGGCCATCGCGGTAGCCGAGCTCGATCAGCTCGCGCGTAAACGCCTCCTCGAACAGCAGATAGCTCGCGAACGATGCGCCGGCCGGCTGGCTGCCGCCGACCGCGCCGAGCAGCCCGCGCATCGTCGCCGGCATTTGCTTCAGGTGCTTCGCGGCGATCAGCTCGATGCGCTCGGACGGCGCGATCGCGAGCACGTCGACGTGCCGCCAGCCGCTGTCGACTTCGACCTGGTGCGGCAGGTGCTCGATCATCCGGTTGATGTGCTCGATGCGCTCGATGTCCGAGCCGATCGAGTCGAGGAACACGCTCGCGAGCACCTGCTGGCCGATCTGCGCGAGCGTCGGATAGCCGCGCACGAGCCCCGCGCCGTTCGCGGCCGGGATCTCGGGCCGCGGGTCGGCCGCGCCCACCACGACGATGCAGTCCGCACCGAAGTGGATTGCCGGCGACAGCGGTGCGATCTGCCGGATCGAGCCGTCGCCGAAGTATTCGATCTGCCCGTCGAGCACGAGCGGCACGGCCGGGAACACGAACGGGATCGCCGACGACGCGAGCAGGTGCGACGCCGACAGATCGACGAGCCGCGCGGTGCGCTGTGCACGCCGCCACGCCTGGATCGGCTCGGCCGCCTGATAGAACGTCAGATGCCGGCCGCTCGAATAGCTGAGCGCGGTCACCGCGAGCGCGTGCAGCAGCCGTGCCTCGAGCATCTGCTCGATCCGGTGGAAGCTCAGCTCGCGCTGCAGCAGGTGCGCGAGCGGCGTGTTGTCGAGCAGTCCGCGCGGCGAGCGGCGCGCCGCCCAGCCGAACGTCATCGTCGCGAGCCAGCGCGCGCCGGCCGCCGCGATGCCGAGCCAGTCGGTGCGATACACGTAGTCGGCGCGCAGATGTTCCCAGAATTCGAGCAGGCGCCGCACGCCATGAGAAAAATCGTCCGCGTGGCTCGCGATCGACGTCGCGTTGATCGCACCGGCCGACGAGCCGCACACGACCGCGAACGGCAGCGTGTGCCGCTGCGGATCGGCCTCGCGCGCGATCTCGGCCAGCGCCTTCAGCACGCCGACCTGATAAGCGGCGCGGGCGCCGCCTCCCATCAGAACGAGCGCGAGCCGCATGATCGACCAGCTAGCGCAGCCGCGTCACGTTGAACGCTTCGGCGGACGGGTTTCCGGCGACGAAGCGGCCGCCGCGCGCGCGGCGGCGGAGCCGGCCGGCTTTGCGCGTTTCGCCGCCGGCTTGCGCGGCGCGGCG
>NZ_CABVPR010000109.1 GCF_902499135.1 Burkholderia dolosa | reverse complement strand
TGCGGGAGTAGCTCAGTTGGTAGAGCGCAACCTTGCCAAGGTTGAGGTCGCGAGTTCGAGACTCGTCTCCCGCTCCAAGCCATGGGAAGCCACGCTTCCCTTTTTATTTGATGGGCCTGCGGCCCTCGAATGAAAATCTGTCAGTCGCGTCCTACGACGCTCCGACAGTCCGCTTTCGGCGCGATAGCAAAGCGGTTATGCAGCGGCCTGCAAAGCCGTTTAGGCCGGTTCGACTCCGGCTCGCGCCTCCAAGTAAGAAGAGAAAAAGCCCTGAGAAGTCAGGGCTTTTTCTTTTTCGGGACCCGCTTTCATCCTGGTAAGAAAGTCGCCTAGAGCGGTACAAAGTGGCCCACTGTTGAAACACGCGTAACCACTGCTAAGTCAGCTCTTTGGCCGTATAGGCGAGTGCACATCAGTGTATGGCGACCAAGCAACTACGACCCTCCGGAACGTGGGAATACATCATCCGACGTTCGAAGTTCCTCCCAAAGCCACTTTCCCTGACGTTTCAATCCGAAGAAGACGGCGATGCGTATGTCGCTCGTCTTGAGCAATTGCTCATGCGGCATTGTCCCAACGGATGTCATTGAACAACGGGAGATCTCGACGACGCCGGATGCAATTCGCGAGTATCTGCGTCGTGTATCCGTGTCCGATTCTGACCGCCAAGTGTTGAACACATCGCTTGGTCGCTTGCCGTCAAAGTGAACCCCCTGGATTGGGCCGCGTGCATTGATCGATACGACCGGACGTACACGCTCTTCTACCTCGATCTCCGTACTACGAGACAGAGGGGGACGGCGTGGCATTCCCGTTCGGTGAGTACGAGAAGATGGCGTGGCGTCTACGATCGCTGAAAGGACGGGCGATCGTGAGCCTGAACGATCATCCCGACATCCGGCGCGTGTTTGACGGGTTCTACATCGACACCGTACCGATTCAATATACGGTCGGTGGCGGCAAGGGCGTCGAACGCACCGAACTGATCATCTATAGCCGGGGCGACGCGGTGCAGCCGGTCGGATTGTTCTGACGCGATAGAGGTCGGCCTGCCGTCAGGAGGCGGCAGGTCGGGTACTGCATGGGCCGATTTACTGCGTGCGGAAGGACCAGACGTTACAAATCCTTCCGCCGCGAAAGATGCGACAAAATCGGTGGTCGCTGCATGTCAATCTTGGTTAAATATGCCCCGTACGGCGCGCCATCCCCCTGTCATTTTCATGTTCTAGTCGTCGAATTTGGTATCCTCCGACCACAAATCGGCGGTTTGCCGGTCCCGACACGCGGCCCGATCGCCTGAATCCAATACGTATTCAATAAGAATCGAGAGGGCGGCTGTGTCATTAAATGAAACAATACGCAGTTTCGCGGCGGGGGCCGTCGACTGGAACAATCGGCCGGTCGCGCTGAATTTCGGTCGGCTGCAAAGTAGCTTGGGGCCGCTCTTGGCCCTTCAGCACGCGAGCATTCGCGAAGCGCTGATGACCGGTATCCACGGGCACTTGACCTGTGTGTCGACGCGTCATGATCTGTCGCCCCGGCTATTCCTTGGGGTGCCCGTCTCTCTGCGGCTTGTCACCGATCGCGGCCAGCTTCGCTTCATCAACGCGATCGTCAAGGACGTGCAGATCGGCCAGAGCGACGGCGAGCTGTGCGTATACCAGCTCACGGTGTGCGACGCGCTGTCGCTGATGGACAAGCGCACCAATTCGCGCGTGTTCCGCAAGACGAGTGTCGTCGACGTGCTGGCGGTCCTGTTGAACGAATGGCGGCGTCGTAGTCCCGCGCTCGCGGCGGCGTTCGAGTTCGACCTGTCCGGCCTTGATCGGAGCCGCTATCCGGCGCGTGAGCTGACCCGGCAGGTCAATGAGTCGGACGCGAAGTTTGTGCGCCGGCTGTTGCGCCGCGAGGGCATCAATATATTCGCGAAAGCCGGTCCCGCGGAGTCGCCGCGCAACGTTCATGGCGAGACGCCCGTCCATACGCTCGTGTTTTGCGACAACCCGCTTCAATTGCCAGAGGCCCCGGCGGGCACGGTGCGCCTGCACCCGCGCGACGCCGCGACCGAGCAGCGCGACACGATTACGCTGTTTGCATTGCACCAGCAACTGATTTCCGGGCAGGCGAGTCGGCCATCGTGGGACTACAAGCAGGGACGTATCCACGATTCGGCCGCGACCGCGAGTATCGACCAAGGCGAAGCCGGCAACGACCTTGCGAACCTGCTAACGGACGTGGCGATCGACATTCCGCATGTCGGCGATTCGTGGGACGACCACGACCGCATTACCCGCGATCGGATGCTCGCGCATCAATTCGACGCCGAACGTTACGACGGCGTAAGTAGTGTGCGGGATATGCCGGTCGGGCACTGGTTCACGCTAGCCGGCGATGTCGATCTCGACATGCAGCCAGCCGAGAAACGGCAGTTCATGATCACGTCCTTGCATCACGAGGTCTGGAACAATCTGCCGAAGGGCTTGACGGAACGAGCTCACGCGTTATTTGCCGCGAGCCGCAATCTGACGCTGGCCGCACCCGCATTACCGGCCGCGCTCGTCGCAGAGTCAGATACCCGCTACGAGAACGCGTTCACCTGCGTACGGCGCGGTGTTCCGCTCACACCCGCGTACGATCCGAAGATCGACCTGCCGCCCGTCCATCTGCTCACGGGCGTGATTGTGACGCGCGACGGCGAGGAGGTTGTATGCGACGAACTTGGCCGGGTCTACGTGCAGATACCGGGACTCGATTCGGGCGATCACGCGCATGCGCAGGGCGCAGGCACCAACGGCAATGTCGGCGACAGCGCCCCGATTCGGGTGGCGTCCAGCCTGGCCGGGGCAGGCTTCGGCGTATCGTTCCTGCCGCGCGCTGGCATGGAGGTCTTGCTGGGCTGTATCGCTGGCGACCCTGACCGTTTGGTGATCCTCTGTGTGCTCGGAAACGGCGTGAACACCCCCGCGGCGTTCACCCATACCGGCTCGCTGCCGGGCAACCGTTTCGTGTCCGGAATCAAGACGCAGGAGATTAAGGGCCGGAAATATAACCAGCTCCGGCTCGACGATACGCCGCAGCAAATAAGCGCCCAGCTCGCGAGCGAGCACGCGCATTCGCAGTTGAATTTGGGTTACCTGACCCAGCCGCGCAATAACGGCGTCGGGCAGGATCGTGGCGAAGGCGTGGAACTGCGCACGGATGCGGCCGCGGCGCTGCGGGCCGCACAGGGCATCTTGCTGACGACCTATGCGCGCTCGCAGGCGAGCGGCGGGCAACTCGATCGCGACGAGCTGCTGCAGTTGCTCGGCGAGTGCACTGAACTCTTCAAGTCGCTCGGCGACTACGCAGGGCAGCATGGGGGGCAGGCTGCGGATGCGGCAGGGCAGACGGCCATCGCGCAGGCGTTCAAGGGCTGGACGCCGGGGAGCGGCGCATCGGAATCGGGTAGCGCCGCAGGCGGTTCGCAGGCGTTGATGGCGTTTGGTGCGCAGGCCGGTTCGGTGAACGTGACGCCGAAGACACACGTGACGTACGCGGGCGAGAACATTGATCAGGTCGCGCAGCAGCATCTTCAGTTGATGAGCGGTCAGCGTTTTAATGCGACTGCCGGACAGGGAATGCAGTTATTCGCGCGCGGCACCGGTGTGCAGGCCGTGGCCGGTGAGGGGCCGATGTTGCTGCAGGCACAAGCCGACACCCTGACGGCGAATGCGCAGAAGGGCGTCAAGATCGCAACGAATGAGAACGAGGTGCTTGTCACCGCACCGACGATCCGGTTCGTTGCCGAAGACGGCAGTTATATCAAGATCGGCGGTGGCGTGACGCTCGGCACGAACGGCGACATCAAGTTGCTGTCGGCGTCGCACCAGTGGGGCGGGCCGTCGACGGAACAGGCTTCGAAAACGTCCTTCACGAACCAGCCGACCGACCAGCAGTTCCGTTTGCACTTTCCAGGGCATTCGCCGGAGACGCCGGCGCTGGCGGCTAACCAGCAATATCGCATTGCGCTCAACGACGGTCGGATCATCGAAGGGAAGTCAGATGCCAGTGGGCTGACGGATCTGGTGAAGGACGACGTGATGCGCATCGCCAAGATCGATATCTTGAAGCCGTCGCTCTGAAGCGACCGGGGAGAATTCTATGGCCGAGACCAACAACGATTATCGTGTGCATGCGCAGGGCGCTGGCGTCACGATTTCGGATCGACCCGATGCCCGCAACGTGCAGTTGCCGGGTGATCTGCCGGGCATCGTGATCTTTATTCACGGGGTGAACGATCCGGGTGCCGTGTATTCCGTTGTCGAGCAAGGGCTGTGTCAGGGGCTCAACGAGCGCTTGTCGCGGGCTGATTTGAAGGAAGGACGCTATGGCGCTCAATATCAGCAGGCGAAGGCTGCAAAGAGCCCGACGACGCGCCAGCGCGATGTACTGTCCGATCCTGACACGTATTTGTATCAACGAACTGAAATAACTGGCACCACAAAAAGTTTTTTCATTCCGTTCTATTGGGGGTTACGCGCTGACAACCGGGACATTGCCAAATTGAATAACCCCGGCATTATCGAAAGCCGTGTGGCAGACGTTCGCGGCAATCTCATGACCCGCGGCCAGTATCAGGATGTCAACGGTAATCGGCTCGATGCGCACTTCGCAAAGGCCGGCGGATTCTTTGCCAACGCAACCAACAACATCCCGCAGATGTACAGTAGAGGTTTCGAGCCGGACTGGAAAACGCGTCGTGTAATGCACAACGCATTGGCTGGAAACAGCGTGTATGCAGGGAAGGCGCCCGACCGGCGCTATTTCGTACTGGCAGCGACGCGATTGGCGAACCTGATCAAGACGATTCGTACGATCCAGCCAAAGGCGCTGGCCTTGGCACACGGTATAGACCCCCAGCACGAAACCATTACGGTGATGGGTCACAGTCAGGGGACGATCATTACTCTGCTGGCGCAAGCGATACTTAAACAACAGGGGCAGCGCTGCGTCGACTGCATCATCATGGTCGATACGCCCTACAGCCTCTATGCAACGGAAGACGATGGCAACCAGACAGGCCACGGGAAGCTGAAGACACTGATCGATATCGTGAATGTGGTCACGAGCGAACCACATACCGTTCCTGATTTGGCCGACCTGCTGATCACGGCGGAGCGGTCGGGTGGCCGAACGGGCGCGAACTGGAGCAAGACTTGCGGAAAGCGGCTGGACAGGACCGGCAAGAACTGGATTACGTTCGACGAACGCGACAATCGCGGCAAAGTGTATCTGTACTTTTGCCCTGAAGACACCGTGGTCGGCCTCAAGAAAGTGCACGGAATCGGGACGTTTGGTGTACCCGATGAAGTGCCTGCTGACGGAACCGCCGCCAAGCATGGCAAGACCATGCCGGCCATGACAGCTCTTGCGCCCAAGCGTTTCTTTCAGCGGATGTGGACGCGGCTGGAGCGAGATCACAATTTCGATGGCAAATACAAGAAGGTTTTGGTTGGAACTGCTCCGGCGAGGGTACCCGTACGCGAGCAGTTCCAGCGATTGTCACCCGGACCCGATACGGACGTGATCACGAATATCGCACTTCAGTCGTCATTTAAGCGCAACGATATTCGATTCATCAATGGCGAAGAACTCAAGCCGCCATGCGAGCCCGATCTGTATGGAGGCGAAATCAAAAAGGGCGGGCAGCGTCCCGGTCATGCTGACGTGGCAGGGATGATGACGCCTGATGATGTGACGAAAAACGTGGCGTTGGGCAATCAATATGCGTCGTTCAAATGGATCGACGTCGATACGACACGTAATCCGTTCGCCAGCACTGAGTCTTATAAAGCAGCCTTCAATCAGGGCAAAGCAATCGACGACCAATCGCAGAACTGGCGGGTGGCCCCGAATACATCTGCGACCTCGATCATCAAGAATGCATTGCTTCCGATCGTTCCGCCCCAGCACCTCATTCAACGAGAAGAAACCCCGAATGAAGCTCGTGCGCGCATGCAGCAGGACCCGGACGCCCGAGAAGCCAACAACTATCATTCGGGCGTGCTACACAGCACGGAGAATCATCGGTGGGTGACCGCGATGGATGTCGCGATTGGTCAGGCCGTGACGCTCGATGATCCGGTGTGGCGTGAGTTGCTGATTCTGATGGCGGACTGGAAAATGAATCTCAATGTGATTAAGAAGATTCAAAACAATGCGAACTTTGGCCGTCTCTCGCCGAAGACGCAAGAATTCATTCTGGCCTGTTCCAATTACTATCTCTCCGGTACCTTCCCGGAGGAGCACGTGTCCATGACCATGCCGCCACTGGTAACCAGCGAGTTGACACCGTCGGCCGTCGCTGCGCAGGAGCAGGCTGAGGCGGAGTACTACAAGCAGGAAGCGCAGAAGGCCCAGATGATGTATGGGAATAAGACGCTCGGAGAAGTCTTCCAGGGAATGCCGCGATGATCGCGAGACCGCGAATTTGGCCGTACGCCTCTGCATTCGTGGTGGTGGCGATAATCTGGACCATTCTTGTGATGGCGCGACACTACAGTTATTGGCAAACGACCGGGCAGGAGATGCCGCATATGGGAAGTAGTATTCGGAATGGGGTGCTGGTGATCTTGGCGTTGGTAGCTCTGGCGTATGGCGCGAGTGTCGCGTGGCTGCATCGATCTCAGGTGCCGGCCACTGCTGCGTCCGATCGTTCGATTCCGGCCGATCAAAGGAGTGAGGTAGTTGTATCGCACGGCTTCAACGGTTCGTCCACGATGCTGTCGCTGACTGGACAGAAGTACGTGCTCGAAGTGCGCGGACTGGGCATCGTGACGGGATGGGACACCAATCAAGAGATCTGGAAGAAGATCGAGGCCAAGGCAGACAACCATGCAACGTATTTCTCACAAAATCCGGAAGATTATCCGGACAGTGAGGATACGAGGCAGCAAGATCTGGAGATATCGACGGGGACGGGTTTTAAGGCAGGCGCTAGTCGTGCTGTTGAGTATTGGCCAGTACCTGTAATCATTTGGGGACCGCCCAAGGATAAGCGAAATGCATTTCGAGCAGCGGCAGACATCGCCGGTCTCCGTCAGCAGGCAAGTCTTGGTGTCACGCTATTTTTATGGCAGGAGGATGCCAATACCGCCGACGGTGCCGGGATGATCGACAAGCTGTTTGCATTCTTCGATGAACACCCGGATGTTCCCGCTGCGCTTGTATTTAGCGCAGACGGCTCCTTGACGCGTTCGCTACTCGGGGCGCCGGGTAGTGGCAGTGCTCCACGCGCGGGGCACATCATTCCCGAGCTTCCGGACAGTGTCGGTGCCATCCTCGTTTCCCGTTCGGATCGGGTCGACAAGCTTATTCGTCCGTACGCCGTCGAGCAGACTGCGCAGATCAATCGAAACAACACCGAATACGACGTCATTAAGTTGTGGAATTTCTTCTGGGAGCAGAATGACGATCGCGGCCCCGACAGCTTCACTGCTCACTTCATCGAACAGGCAAAGCAGGCGGGTGTTCAGTATCCGGTAGCGATCGGCGTCATGTCGTCTACTTGGTGGCAGGCGAAATTGCCGGCGTTCTGGAAAACCATCGACAACAAAGGGCCGGGTCAGTTCACGCCGACGCCATATATTCCAGTGCGCTGGACGACGTGGCAGGTCAAGCAATTTGATGATGCACCGTTGCTCGGCTATCTCCATCGCCCGGTAAACGTAAAGCTGACCGACGATCACGGACAACCGCTCAAGACTGCGGCTCAGGCAGCAGCGCTGAAAGTGGGTTGGGAGCAGGCCATCGCAACGTTGCCAGACGGGAAGGAGCCGAAACGCGTGTTTTACGATACGACTGGCGATCGGCTGTGGGCGGTGCCGCTGAATCAGGCGCTCGCGCAAGTAGGCGGGACGGCCCCGAGCCTGAGCGACGTCAAGGATGGTTACGATATCGGCGCTCGCATTGGCAACACTGGTGTGAGTTCGCCACTTGTACAAATCGGTTTGGCACTGATTGCAGGCTATCAGGATGGCGGAGCAAGTGCGACCGTCAACCGGCGCCCTAATGGTACAGCGAGCATCATCATGATTAGCCCGCCCGACGCTACGAGTAAAGCGGCATGGGCTCAAGCGAACAACGGCGCGAATCCGTTCAAATGATAGCTATATCGTGAACTCCGTGAAAGAACGCGACCATCAGATCCAATCCACGGATGCGAAACCTGACGACGTTCGTGAATGGATGCCGCCTTCGCCAGTGCGCTCTGTTTTGTTTATGGCGACCTTCATCGGCTTTTGGATGTTCTACCCCTTCGGAGTTTGCGCGGCGCTCATTCATGGCATGGCCGGTGTCAACGGTGCCGACTGGTGGTGGGTATGGACCTTTCGAAGCACGGCGTTGTTGCTTGCGCTTCACTGCGTGTATGCCTTTATCACGTCACCTTGGGAAAAGCGCGGTCCCGGATACCGAGGCTATGTTGTCAATAGCGTTGCGCTGATGGCAGGCATTGTTTTTCTCGTCTGGACGGGACCGGAAGTAGTCGCAGCGGCGTTCGATCCTCGGTATGGTTTTGAGTAACTTCGGAGAGTAGGTCGATGAGAGGCGTGATTCGAGTGGGCGATTCGACGGATCATGGTTGTCAGGTCCAGACTGGTAGCGAACGATCCGTGGTGATGGGGCGCGCAGTTGCTCGGATCGGCGATCGCTGTACTTGTCAGTCGGGGCTTGGCGAATGCGAAATTCTTGAGGGTGATGAGCATGTTCGGATTGACGGACGGGCTGCAACCTTCGACGGTCACAGGACGTCATGTGGGGCCGTTCTGATTTCGTCGATGCCAACATCCGGTCGAATTTAGGGAACCAACTCCCTCCTTGATACTCGCCGGTGCATGAGAGCACTCGGCGGGGCTCTTCTTTTTTCTGCGGCGCTTTCATTGCTGTAATCGAGTTGCCTAGAGTGGTAAAAAGTCGCATCTAACCAACTAAAAACCGACGCCAACCGCCCGTTGATCGGCTTGTTGGCAATCGACGCGAGTTATCTAGGCATGGCCAACAAACGACAGCGGCCGTCGGCAGATGGGAATACACCATCAAGCAGGCGAAGCTGCTAACAAAGCCACTTTCCCTGACGTTTGAAACCGAGGAGGAGGGCGACGCGTACGTCGCCCGATTGGAGCAGCTGCTGGACGACGGCATCGTACCGGACGAGGTTGTTCAGCAGCGGAAGCAATTGCAACAACAGGCGACGCGATCCGGGCGTACCTGCGTCGCGTATCGGTGCCCGACTCCGGCGTCCGCGTGCTGAACGCGCTCCTCGGCAGAGTCGCCATCAAGGCAAAGTCGCTCGCAACGCTCGACTACCAATGGGTTGAGCAGCGGGTCACCAGCATGAAGCGTCACGATCACCTTTCGCCTTCGACGATTCGGCACTACGTCGGCGCATTGGCCCGCTGCTTCGATTGGGTAGTGAGATCAGGCACGCCGATATTGGCGACTAACCCGCTCCGCCTGCTCCCGAAGCGATATGCCACATACACCGAAGAGGATCGAGTGGTGGTAGAGGCGTAAGCGTGGAGCCGATACCCTGTTGACGGCGTGGGTTACCGGTTTCCCCAACGATTGGAAGCCATGCGTAGCAAC
>NZ_CABVPR010000108.1 GCF_902499135.1 Burkholderia dolosa | reverse complement strand
TTTTCTTCTTCATTGGCATATCCATGACTTTTACACCTCATGATATGCCCCGCCCACGAAATCACGGATAGGCCCGCGCGTGACTTTTCGACGTAATTCCGGACGTCTTGGGTCGGCTTCGCGAGTCGACGGCCACTTGGCGACAAGGCCCTATCTCGTTACAGGCTGGTGAGCTTCGCGATCACCGGACGCCGTGTTCGCGCAGACCCCACCGATTGGCGACTCCTGTCCGAACCAGCGACCAAGCGACTACGTCGGCCAACGGACATATGGCCTTCATCAACGTGCGGTTTCACCATGTACACCATGGTGCATCCGGCGCCCGCGTACCGTTCATGTGGGTTTAAACATGCTCGGATATGTGTTCCCGCGGTCGCCACATTCGGCGTTCGGGGCTCTCCGAGCGGTTCGTTAACTCTGCTTGACTCTGGGAATCAGAGTGAGCAATATGCACAAAAAATTCCCAGCGACTCAATGAAATCTCCTGATAGCACCTTGGCACTTCAGTACCTGCACGAAGCAGTGCGCTACTTCTCGCGAACAGAAATTGCGGAGCGGCTCGGCGTAGGGTCTTCAACTGTGAGCCGCTGGCTCTCGAAAGCTACTGCCCCGAAGCCATATGTAGTAGACACTCTGAGGTCGATGCTCCAGCCGTTCGGAACGACTGCGGCAACGGCGGATTTCACCTTCATCGACTTGTTTGCTGGCATTGGCGGCATACGTATGGCATTCGAGCTCAATGGCGGGCGCTGTGTGTTTACCAGCGAATGGGACAGTTATGCGCAGAAGACGTACCACGTAAATTTCCCGGACGGCATGCCGATTCATGGTGACATCACTGACGTCGACGAAACGAGCATTCCCTCCCATGACGTGCTACTCGCGGGTTTCCCTTGTCAGCCGTTCAGCATTGCCGGTGTGTCCAAGAAGAACGCACTCGGCCGCGCACACGGCTTCCAGGACGAGACGCAGGGTACATTGTTCTTCGACGTCGCAAGGATCATCCAGGAAAAACGCCCGAAAGCATTTGTGCTCGAGAACGTTAAGAACCTGCAGTCCCATGACAAGGGACGTACTTTTGATGTGATTATCAGGACGCTTCGGCATCAGCTTGGCTATCACGTCCACTACCGCATCATCGATGGTCAACACTGGACACCACAGCACCGCGAGCGCATCGTGATCGTCGGATTTAGGGAGCCGACTCCGTTTAGTTGGGAATCGCTTCAATTGCCTGAGAAGGGCGGGATAAAGATGAAGGATATTTTGCACAAGCTTGATGGCAGTGAGCCGCGGCTCGAGCACGACGGAGACCGGTACTTTGATCATGAAAAGCAGAAAGTGAATGACAAGTACACACTAACGCCCAATCTCTGGAAGTACCTTCAAGACTATGCGGCAAAACACAAAGCGAAAGGAAACGGCTTTGGCTATGGTCTCGTGGGACCGGAAGACATCGCGCGCACGTTGTCGGCACGCTACTACAAGGATGGCTCCGAAATTCTTGTTGCTCAGAAAGGTAAAAATCCACGGCGCCTGACTCCTCGCGAATGCGCGAGGTTAATGGGATACCCGGACAATTTTGTAATTCCGGTGTCGGACACACGTGCGTACAAACAGTTTGGGAATTCTGTCGTTATGCCGGTATTTAAGGAGGTTGCCCGGGTCGTTAAGCCATGGATTGTAGAGGATGGTTTTGTTCCGGTTATTGGAGATCTATTCACGGATGAATCCGACGATCACCGAGTGGCAACGAGTTGACGATGAAAACTGTGCTCGAGTTTACTCGGGTGCAATTTTTCAAAGACGGAGGAGTTAATGACGGACGTCGTCGACAAGGAGACACGTAGTCGTATGATGTCCGGAATTCGCGGAAAGGACACGGCGCCAGAACTGTTTGTCCGGCGGGCTCTGCATGCGAAAGGTTTTCGCTACCTTTTGCATTCGCCTAACCTGCCGGGAAGGCCGGACATGGTGTTTCCGAAATATCGCGCTGTCATATTCGTGCATGGGTGCTTTTGGCACATGCACGACTGCAAATACTTCAAGCTTCCCGGAAGCCGAACAGAATTCTGGCGGCAAAAGCTCTCGAAGAACAGGCAAAGAGACGAGGGAGCTCTGGAAACAGTACAAGCCTTGGGTTGGCGCGTACTTGTTATATGGGAATGCGCGACGCGCGAGTCCAGGATTAACCAATCTAACAATGCACTCGTCGAAAATGTCGCGCAATGGATAACCAGCGAGGCACCGAGCTCGGAAATCGGGATTGATGGCCACCTTCACCAATTGTCCTTGCATGCATGACGCGTGGACGGTTTCGATCCTTTGCATCGTGGTCGTCGACTTGACCGCGGCCCAACACCGTTAGATGGTCGACTCCACTGAGACAAAAGTGGACGGCTTCACGATATAATTGCGCGCGACAGGGAATGCCGCTTTTTCGTGTCCCGGCATATCAGCCATCGAATATGTTTTAACGGGGTATCTGGCGACAAATCCGGGTTTCCAAGGCCTTGTTTTTCATGAAAAATCCTCGGATACTTGATTAATATAGAAACAAGGGGAATGGGATTGCGAGAGTTTGAGACCCTCGATGCATTGGTCCGTAGTCTTTTAGGGCATGGGGCACGACATATTTATTGCAAGTTTCTTGCAGAAAATGACAATAGTAAGCAGCAGATTTATCTAGGGAAAAGCTTTGAAGTTTTACAGTTGCTCGCTTTTGGAGCAATTCGTTCTGACGCGAGCACCAAGGTTCCTAACTTCAAAGCGGATATTTCGCTGTTCTGGATTGATGGCGAGGGAAGGAAGGCGCTTGCCCCGGGAGCACAGTTAATTTTGTATCCCAAGTATCCGGAGGTTCGCCTTTCAGGTTTTCTTAGGGGCTGTCCGTTGGCTCCGGCAACAATGCTTCGGCCGATTCCGAAAAGCGAACGAAAATGCAATAACGGTCCCGATGGAAGAGTGCTGTTCTTTGGTGTCTCGGATAACTCCGTATTCACGTACTTGGCTACAGCCTCGTCGCCTATTGCGGCGGCCGTACGGGCGCGTATGGAAAAAGCAGGCCAGTCAGATCCTGGCACACTGCGTGAGATTGTTCTGCAAGAAGGGCCGGACGCACGCAGCCTTCTTCTGGAACGTCTGCGAGAGATTTATCGTTTGAATCCACATTGCTCCATGAAACTTGATCGCTTGGGTAACCGAACTGTTTACTCGGCTCGAAATGGGGGAGGATATACACTCGAGGCTTTATTTGGCATTGTTCCAAATGGGCGCTCTGCACCAGACTTTATGGGGTGGGAGTTGAAGGCATATAGTGGATCAAGAATCACTTTGATGACTCCGGAGCCGGATGCTGGCTATTATGGCCGTAATGGTGTAGAGGCGTTTCTTCGAAAGTACGGGCGGAGCCTGCCGAACGACGTTATCTATTTCACCGGGTCGCATAAGATCGGCTTGCCAGCAAAATCGTCAGGTCATACTCTTATTACTGTCGGATTTGACAAAGAATCGAGAAAAATCGTCGACGTAAATGGCGGAATTCAATTGATCGATGCGAATGGAGAGGTTTCGGCCGAATGGACGTATACCCGGCTTGTAGAACAATGGGCGCGAAAGCACGCGGCCGCCGCGTATGTTCCATATACAAAAACTTTGACTATGCCGGCAAATTATAATTACAATAGCCCTGTTTTGCTTGGCGAAGGAACGGAGTTCGAGATGTTTTTGAAAGTCCTTTCCGAAGGAAAGATTGTCTATGATCCTGCTCCAAAACTAGAGCGCGCCAGTATGACGATTTCCAGAACAAAGGCGAGAAGTCAATTTAGAATTGGCGTCAGGGATATTGCGTCGCTTTATCAAAAATTCGAATCTGTTAGAGTTGACGAGTTTGATTGACAGGGCGGACTCGCAAAAGGTGTGCTGCATGTTGGGGGACGATGGGGCCGCCGCTGAGAGGTTCGTTGCGCGAGAGCTTAGAGGTTGATACGTTTGGATCCTCAACGACTGACTGGTCCCAAAAAATGACAAAGGGCTAGCCGGAACTAACCCTTTGTTTTATACAATCGGGAGTCAGGACTCGAACAATGTCCCGTAGTCGCAAGCGGTGTAGACGGTCGCATATCGCGAGAAACTAGCGCTTGCCAGATAAGGCTCCCCGGCCGGCGCGGATGCATAACGTGAGAAAAGCGGACGCATAAGTCGAGAAATTCTGACCAAGGCCATGTCAAACGCGGTGTGGTCGAAGCCCCCGGAACCGGGCTCTCCCCGTCAATGAACTGGCGGTCGCGCGCGTGGCAGTTTTCGAAAAACTGCGCTTAAGGTAAGCAAATTCTAGTGATTTTCGCGGGCGATGGGAATCTGCCGGATGTGCGCCCACGACCCTTCTCTACCCCCTTTCGGGCCAGCGATTTCGCTGTGGGTCAAGACGGCCACGGGCGCCCGTCACGACCCGACATGGACGGGACGCATGAAATCGACCGGCCTTTGTCTTGCCTGCGGCAACGATAGGCCTAGAGTCAACTATAGGCATCCGGTATATCGATGTATATAGTTGCGACTCAACCAACCCCTATAGAAAAATGGGTCTGTAAGTATCTCGACTTACAGACCCGGCGGTCTCTGTACAGAGCTATCTATGCCACCAAATATCGGCGGCTATTGAAAAGCGAAACCCATAAATTCTCAGTTTATGCGTCCGTTTTTCTCAGGATATGCGACCGTCTACACAACACCCTCAAACATCAATATTCCCCGCCCTCAACGCATTAGACTCGATAAACGCCCGCCGCGGCTCCACCTCATCGCCCATCAGCGTCGTAAAGATCCCGTCCGCCGCAATGGCATCCTCGATCTGCACGCGCAGCAGACGCCGCACATTCGGATCCATCGTCGTTTCCCACAGCTGCTCCGGGTTCATCTCGCCCAAGCCCTTATACCGCTGCTTCGACACGTTCCGCTCGGCATCCGCCAGCAGCCACTTCATCGCGCTCTTGAAGTCCTTGACGGCCATGCTGCGCTCGCCGCGCTTGATCACCGCGCCTTCGCCGATAAGCCCCTTGAACGTATTCGCGGTCGTCACGAGCTGCTGATAATCCGCCGTATGCTGGAACTCCTCGTCGATCACCGACACGCGCACGTTCCCGTGATGCGCGCGCTCGACGCGCAACGACCGCTGCTCGCGCACCGCGTCATACGAAGGCACCACGCGCACTTCGTTCTTCAGCGCGTCGTCATGCAGCGCAGCGTGCAGCGCCTTGGCCGAAGCCTCCGTCGACGCCTCGCTCGACAGATCGATCGCCACGCCGTCCATGATCGCCTCGAGCGCCGCCGGATCGTACAACCGGCTCAACCGGTCGATCACGCTCTGCGACAGCAGGTACGACCGCGCCAGCTCGCCGAGCGCATCGCCCGAAATCGCCGCCGCATTCTCGCTCGGCACGAGCTCCGACCCTTGCAGCGCGAGGCGCAGCATATGCGCGTTCAGCTCCGCGTCGTCCTTCAGATACCGCTCGTCCTTGCCCGCCTTGATCTTGTAAAGCGGCGGCTGCGCGATGTACACGTACCCGCGCTCGACCATCTCCGGCATTTGCCGATAGAAGAACGTGAGCAGCAGCGTGCGGATGTGCGCACCGTCGACGTCCGCGTCGGTCATGATGATGATCCGGTGATAGCGGAGCTTGTCGAGGTTGTAATCGTCCTTGCCGATCCCGCAGCCGAGCGCGGTCACGAGCGTGACGATCTGCTCGGACGACAGCAGCTTGTCGTAGCGCGCCTTCTCGACGTTCAGCACCTTGCCGCGCAGCGGCAGGATCGCCTGGAACTTGCGGTCGCGCCCCTGCTTCGCCGAGCCGCCCGCGGAGTCGCCCTCGACGATGTAGATTTCGCACTTCGCCGGATCCTTCTCCTGGCAGTCGGCGAGCTTGCCGGGCAGGCCGACGCCGTCAAGCACGCCCTTGCGGCGCGTCATCTCGCGCGCCTTGCGCGCGGCATCGCGCGCGCGCGCGGCTTCGACGATCTTCCCGCAGATGATCTTCGCGTCGTTCGGCGTTTCCAGCAGGAACTCCTCGAGCGCCTTCGCGACAACTTCCTCGACCGGCGCGCGCACTTCGGACGACACGAGCTTGTCCTTGGTCTGCGAGCTGAACTTCGGCTCCGGCACCTTCACGGAGAGCACGCACGACAAGCCTTCGCGCATGTCGTCGCCGGTCGTCTCGACCTTCGCCTTCTTCGCGATTTCGTTGTCGGCGATGTACTTGTTGATCACGCGCGTCATCGCGGCCCGCAGGCCGGTCAGGTGCGTGCCGCCGTCGCGCTGCGGAATGTTGTTCGTGAAGCACAGCACGTTCTCGTTGTAGCTGTCGTTCCACTGCATCGCGACTTCGACGCCCACGCCGTCCTTCTCGCCGATCACGTGGAAGATCGTCGGGTGCAGGTTGCTCTTCGTCTTGTTGATGTACTCGACGAAGCCCTTCACGCCGCCGGCGAACGCGAAATCGTCTTCCTTGCCCGAGCGCAGGTCGGTCAGACGGATCCGCACGCCGTTGTTCAGGAACGAGAGTTCGCGCATCCGCTTCGCGAGGATGTCGTAGTGATACTCGACGGTGCCGAAGATCGTCGGATCGGCCATGAAGTGCACTTCGGTGCCGCGGTTCTCGGTATCGCCGATGATCTGCATCGGCGACACTTCCTCGCCGTCGACGGTCTCGAGAATCCGATTCTGCGCGACGCCGCGATGGAACTCCATGAAATGCTTCTTGCCGTTGCGGCGCACGGTGAGGCGCAGCCAGCTCGACAGCGCGTTCACGCACGACACGCCGACGCCGTGCAGCCCGCCCGACACCTTGTAGCTGTTCTGGTCGAACTTGCCGCCGGCGTGCAGCTCGGTCATCACGATCTCGGCGGCGCTGCGCTTCGGCTCGTGCTTGTCGTTCATCTTCACGTCGGTCGGAATCCCGCGGCCGTTGTCGACGACGGAAATCGAGTTGTCGGCGTGAATGGTCACGTGGATGTCGTTGCAGTACCCGGCCAACGCCTCGTCGATCGAGTTGTCGAGCACCTCGAACACGAGGTGATGCAGACCGGTGCCGTCCGACGTGTCGCCGATGTACATCCCGGGGCGCTTGCGCACCGCTTCCAGGCCTTCGAGGATCTGGATCGACGAGGCGCCGTAGCTGCTGTTATCGGGCTGCGAATTGTGCTGTTCACTCATGGATATCTTCCGGTTCTGCGAGGCCACTCAAGGCGGCGGCGCTGTGCGTTTCCGCGAGAAAACGCCGGGCCGCTCCAGTTTTCCTGGCCCCTCCAGGGCGCCGGCCCGGCGCGGGAAGGAGGGGTTGTCGAATCGCCATAAAAACGCCAAAGGGGCTTGCCGCCCCCTGGAATGTGTCGTGTGTCGTGCGCGTCAGATGCGCATCGGCATCACGACATACTTGAACTCGTCGTTCTCGGGCACGGTGATCAACGCGCTCGAGCTGGCGTCGCCGAGGCTCACCTGCACGGTGTCGACCTTCAGGTTCGCGAGCACGTCGAGCAGATACGTGACGTTGAAGCCGATGTCGACGGTATCGCCCTGATACGCGATTTCCAGTTCTTCCTGCGCCTCTTCCTGATCGGCGTTGGTCGACATGATCTTCAGCTGGCCCGGCGCGACGATGCAGCGCACGCCCTTGAACTTGTCCGACGTGAGAATCGCCGCGCGCTGCAGCGAACGCTGCAGTTCTTCGCGGCCGATCTGGAACGTGTTCTTGTGCGCCTTCGGAATCACGCGCTGGAAGTCGGGAAACTTGCCCTCGACGAGCTTCGACACCAGTTCGACCTGGCCGAACGTGAACTTCGCCTGCGTCTGCGCGATGTCGATCGTGACGGTGTCGTCGATGTCTTCGAGCAGGCGCTGCAGTTCGAGAATCGTCTTGCGCGGGACGATCACTTCCTGGCGGCCGAACGTGCCGCCTTCGAGCTTCATCGACGAGAACGCGAGGCGGTGGCCGTCGGTGGCCACGGCCATCAGCTGGTCGCCGTCGACGACGAGCAGCATCCCGTTCAGGTAGTAGCGGATGTCCTGCTGCGCCATCGCGAAGTGGACCATCCCGAGCAACTGGCGGAACGACTTTTGCGGGACGGTCAGGCTCGCGCCGAAATCCTTCGCCTGCGCGACGGTCGGGAACTCGTCGGCCGCGAGCGTCTGCAGCGCGAAGCGGCTCTTGCCGGACTGAACGGTCAGGCGCTTGTCGGCGAGCGACAGCGTGACCTGGCCGTCAGGCATCGCGCGCAGGATGTCGAGCAGCTTGCGGGCCGCAACGGTGGTCGCCACCTGGTCGCCGCCGACGCCGAAATCGGCGCGCGTGGTGATCTGCAGCTCCAGGTCGGTCGACAGGAATGAAACGTCCGGGCCGTTCTTGGTGATCAGCAGGTTGGCGAGGATCGGCAACGTATGGCGGCGTTCGACGATGCCGCTGACCGTTTGCAGCGGCCTGAGGAGGGTGTCTCGTTCGGTCTTGACCAGTTGCATAGAGTTCCTTCGTTGAGTAACGGCCTGCAGCGCAGCAGCCTCGCAGCGCCCCGCCGGCCGGGCTCGGGCCCGCCGCCGCCGGAGCGGTCAAACCTGTATTGTGCCTCAAAACCGAACCGCCCCAGATAATTTGGGGCGGATGCCGAATCATCAAGTGCGCCCGCGCGCTCAGCCCTTCAGCGTCTGTTCCAGCACGTGCAGCTCGTGGTTCAGCTGCGCGTCCTTGCTGCGTTCGTCGGCGATCTTGCGCACCGCGTGCAGCACGGTCGTGTGATCGCGCCCGCCGAACAGCTCGCCGATTTCCGGCAGGCTCTTCTGCGTCAGTTCCTTCGCCAGATACATCGCGATCTGCCGCGGCCGCGCGATGTTCGCGGGGCGCTTCTTCGAGTACATGTCGGCGACCTTGATGTTGTAGAAATCGGCGACGGTCTTCTGGATGTTCTCGACCGAAATCTGCCGGTTCTGCACGGTCAGCAGGTCCTTCAGCGCTTCCTTGGTCAGCTCGATCGAGATCTCGCGGCCGTGGAACTTCGAATACGCGAGGATCTTGCGCAGCGCGCCTTCGAGCTCGCGCACGTTCGAGCGCAGATGCTTCGCGACGAAGAACGCGACGTCCTCGGACAGGTTCACGCCTTCGGACTGCGCCTTGCGCATCAGGATCGCGACGCGCATCTCGAGCTCGGGCGGCTCGATCGCGACGGTCAGCCCGGAATCGAAGCGCGAGATCAGGCGGTCGTCGATCCCCGAAATCTCCTTCGGATACGTATCGCTGGTGATGATCACCTGCGCCTTGTTCGCGACGAGCGCCTCGAACGCGTAGAAGAATTCCTCCTGCGTGCGGGACTTGCCGGAGAAGAACTGGATGTCGTCGATCAGCAGCAGGTCGAGCGAATGGTAGTAGCGCTTGAAATCGTCGAACGCCTTGCGCTGGTACGCCTTCACGACGTCGGACACGTACTGTTCCGCGTGGATGTAGCGGATCCGCGCGCCGGCCTTGTCGAGCAGCAGCTGGTTGCCGATCGCGTGGATCAGGTGCGTCTTGCCGAGGCCGACGCCGCCGTACAGGAACAGCGGGTTGTACGAGATGCCGGGGTTGTCGGCGACCTGGATCGCGGCCGCGCGCGCGAGCTGGTTCGCCTTGCCGGTCACGAAGTTGTCGAACGTGAGCACGGGGTTCAGCTTCGAGCGCTCGTACATCGAATCGGCTTCGCCGCCGTTGGCCGGCGCGGCGCCCGGGCCCGGACGCCACGTGCGGCGGCCGGCGGCCGCTTCGTGCGCGGGCAGGCTCGGCAGGTCGATGTCGGCGTCGTCGGCGTTCAGGTGCGCGGCAGCGGCGGCCGACGGCGTCATCGGCACGTCG
>NZ_CABVPR010000107.1 GCF_902499135.1 Burkholderia dolosa | reverse complement strand
GGGCCGTCGGCGGCCGCGCTCGCGCGCTTCGGCGTCGCCGGCGTGGCCGAGCCCTGCGCGCAGCTCGCGGCGCCGCAAGGCCGCCTGCTCGGCCCGCGATCCGTGCACGACGGCGTGACGGTCGCGCTCGCGGGCCCGCTTTGAACCGTTTGTTTCGCTTCCGACATTTTCGACAGGACGACTCCCGATGAAGACCGATGCCGAATCCCATCAGCGGATGGCCGAACGCCGCCGCGCCGGCCACGAGAAAAAACAGGCTGCCGCCGTCAACGAAAAGGGACTGCTGATCGTCCATACCGGCAACGGCAAGGGCAAGAGCACGGCCGCGTTCGGGATGGCCGTGCGCGTGCTCGGCCATGGCATGCGGCTCGGCGTCGTGCAGTTCATCAAGGGCGCGCTGCATACGTCCGAGCGCGACTTCCTCGGCTCGGTCGCGCAATGCGATTTCGTGACGATGGGCGACGGCTATACGTGGAACACGCAGAACCGCGACGCCGACATCGCGACTGCGCGCAAAGGCTGGGACGCGGCACGCCGGATGATCGACAGCGGCGAATACCGGATGGTGATCCTCGACGAGCTGAACACGGTGCTGAAGTACGAATACCTGCCGCTCGACGAAGTGCTCGCGACGCTCGTCGCGCGGCCGGCTTCGGTGCACGTCGTCGTCACCGGGCGGCACGCGCCCGACGCACTGATCGACGCGGCCGATCTCGTCACCGAGATGCGCCTCGTCAAGCATCCGTACAAGGAACAGGGCGTGAAGGCGCAGCCCGGCGTGGAGTTCTAGGCGATGCCGGCCTGCCCCGCGCTGTTCGTCGGCGCGCCCGCGTCCGGCCAGGGCAAGACGTCGGTGACGGCCGGGCTCGCGCGGCTGCACCGCCGGCTCGGCCGTCGCGTGCGCGTGTTCAAGACCGGGCCGGATTTTCTCGATCCGATGCTGCTCGAACGCGCGAGCGGCGCGCCGGTGCATGCGCTCGATCTCGGGATGGTCGGCGAAGCCGGCTGCCGCGCGCTGCTCGCGGACGCGGCGCGCGACGCGGATCTGATCCTGATCGAAGGCGTGATGGGGCTGTTCGACGGCACGCCGAGCAGCGCCGATCTCGCGGCCGCGTTCGGCGTGCCGGTCGTGGCGGTGATTTCCGCGAAAGCGATGGCGCAGACCTTCGCGGCGATCGCGTTCGGGCTCGCGCGCTTCCGGCCCGGGCTGCCGTTTCACGGCGTGCTCGCGAATCGCGTCGGCTCGCCGCGGCATGCGCAGCTGCTGCAGCAGGCGCTGCCCGACGATCTGCGCTGGCTCGGGCACGTGCCGGCCGATGCGGGCATCGCGCTGCCCGAACGGCATCTGGGCCTGCATCAGCCCGGCGACATCGCCGATCTCGACGCGCGGCTCGACCGTGCGGCCGACGCGCTCGCGTGCACCGCGCTCGCCGAATTGCCGCCCGCCGTCGCGTTCGCGGAACCGGAGCCGCGCGCGCCGCTGCCGCGCGCGCTCGACGGTACACGGATCGCGGTCGCGCGCGACGCCGCGTTCTCGTTCATCTATCCGGCCAATCTCGCACTGCTCGACGCACTCGGCGCGCAGGTGCGCGTCTTTTCGCCGCTCGCCGACGAGCCGGTGCCCGACGATTGCGATGCGCTGTTCCTGCCGGGCGGTTATCCGGAACTGCATGCGGCGACGCTCGCCGCGAACGCGACGGCTGCGCGGACGATTCGGGCGCATGCGGCCGCCGGCCGGCCGATCGTCGCCGAATGCGGCGGGATGGTGTATCTGTGCGAGTCGCTGACCGACGCCGACGGCGCGACGACGCCGATGCTCGCGCTGCTGCCGGGCCGCGCGACGATGCTGCGGCGGTTCGCGGCGCTCGGGATGCAGCACCTCGACACGCGCGCCGGGCCGCTGCGCGGCCATACGTTCCACTATTCGCGGCTCGCGACGCCGCTCGAGCCGGTCGCCTGCGCGATGCGCGCGGACGGCGCGCCGGGCAGCGGCGAAGCGGTCTATCGCCACGGCGCGATCGTCGCGACGTACATGCACATGTACTGGCCGTCGAATCCGGATGCGGTTGTCGCGCTGTTCAGCGGGACGCTGTTCGGCGGCTGATCGTTACGGCGCTGCGCCGGAACGTGGCCGTTCGGCGTGCGAGCGCAGCGGCGCGACGCATTGCGGCCGTCGCCAAATCTGCGCCAATCGCCAACACATCAATAATTTACGAAGATTTGTTCATTTTTTGACGGCTGTACATTTTTTGTGTACGCTGCACGAAAAGTGAACACAGGACCGCCGGAGATGCCCGCAAACGCCCTCCTTTCGACGTCCGAGCAGCAAGTACTCGACGCGGCCTGCGTCGCTTTCGAACGCGCGACGCGGCGCTTTCGAGCGCGGCCCGGACGCGTGCCCGCTGCGGCGCGCGGCCATGCAAACGCGCTGATCCGCTTCGACGTCGGCGCGCACACGTTCGAGATGCCGGCCGTCGTCAGCCTTCGCGCGGAATCTCCGGCTGACGCGTTCGCCGCACTGCATCGCCACGGCGGCGCCGCGCCGCGCGGCGCGCAACCACCGATGCTAATCGCGCCGTATCTGTCCGCTGAACTGATTGCTGCGCTGATCGATCAGGACATCCCGTTTCTCGACACGGCCGGCAACGCGTTCCTGAACCGGCCGGAAGCCGCCGTGATGATCGCCGGCCGGCCGAAACCGGCGCGCGCGCCACGCGTGCAGGCGTCGCGGGCGACGACGCCGAAGGGCCTGCGCGTGATGTTCGCGCTCGCGACGCTGCCAGGCCTCGCCGCACAGCCGTATCGTGCGATCGCGGCCGCGTCGGGCGTCGCGCTCGGCACCGTCAATCTCGCGATGGAAGACCTGCTCGCGCGCGGCCTCGTCGCGCAGCGCCGCAACGGCGAGCGCATGCTGCCCGATTGGCCGCGCTTCGTGCAGGAATGGGTCGCGCTGTACCCGAGCCGCCTGCGGGCGAAACTGCCGGCGCGGCGCTTCTCGGCCGTCGCACCCGACTGGTGGCGCGGCTTCGATTTCGCCGCGTTCGATGCGCGGCTCGGCGGCGAGCCGGCGGCCGACTGGCTCACGCACGACCTGAAGCCGGCCGCCGTCACGGTCTATACGCACGGCGCCGTCGCGAACCGGCTGCTGCTCAGCGCGCGCCTGCGGCCGGACCCGCGCGGCGACGTCGAGATCCTCAATGCGTTCTGGCCGGCGGCCGCGGCAGCCGGCTGGCGCGACGCACATGCACCGGTCGTACCGCCGCTGCTCATCTACGCCGACCTCGTGTCGTCCGGCGACAGCCGCAACCTTGCCGCCGCGGAGCGGATCCATGAACGCTATCTCGCGCACCCGCCCGCTTGAAGTCGATCCGCACCGGCCGCTCGAGCCGGCGGCGCTCGCGTTGCTGCAGGCGGTCGGCACTGCGTGTGCGCGCGTCGATGCGGCTTTCGTCGTCGCCGGCGCGACCGCGCGCGACATTTTGATGTGGCATGTGTACGGCATTCGTCCGGTGCGCGCGACGCGCGACGTCGACGTCGCGGTGTGCGCAGTGAGCTGGCCGTTTCACGCAGGGCTCGTCGACGCGCTGGTCGCGACCGGACGCTTTGCGCGCGCGCCGAAGCAGCAGCAGAAGCTGCTGTTCGACAGCGGCGGCGCCGGCTGGCGCACCGAGCTCGACCTCGTGCCGTTCGGGCCGCTCGAGGCGCCGCCCGGCGAAATTGCGTGGCCGCCGCGCGGCGAATTCGTGCTGAACGTGCTCGGCTTCCAGGAAGCCGTCGATACGGCGCTGCCCGTCGCAATCGGCGGCGGCACCGTGGTACCAGTCGCGAGTCTGCCGGCGCTCGCGTTGCTAAAGCTGCTCGCATGGAAGGACCGCCGCGCGCGGCAAAACAACGATGCGTACGATCTACTGTTCCTGCTCACGCATTTCCACGACGCCGGCAACCGCGAGCGCGTCTGGGACGCCGCGCCCGATTTGCTCCAGACGCACGAATTCCAGCCGGAACTGGCGGCGGCCGCGCTGCTCGCGCGCGATGCTAAACGGATCGCGTCGCCGCCGACGTACGATGCCGTTCGCGCACTGCTGTCCGACCACGCGACTTACGCGACGCTCGGCCGGGATCTGCTCGCGCGCGCGTTCGCGCTGGTGCCGGGAGAATTGGTCGACGATGCGCACCCGTACCTCGACGCGTTCCGCGACGAATTCCTCACCGGTCCAGTTTCTCCGGCGATCTGACGCGCGGCCTCGACGCAGCGCCGCTCGGCCCACCCGCGCGTCGCCCTTCACGCACGCCGCCGCACGGCGCCGCTTCCCCGTCACGGCAGCCGGAACGTATCGAAGAACGTATCGCGCTCGATCACCGTCAGCGCCGCGCGCTTGTGCGGGAAATCGAACTCCTTCAGCGTGTAGAACCCGAGCCGGTGCATGTACGCGATATGCCGCACGTGATCGACGCGCGGCTCGCCGACGAGCCGCTGCGTGCGCGGTTCGTCGACGAACATGTAGTGCAGCACGCCGCTCCACCATGCGTGCAGCTTGCCGGCGCTCTGGAACCGCGAATCGCCGATCAGCAGGTGCAGCCCGCGATCGTAGTCGTGCGCGTCGTAGAACGGCGCGAGGCGATCCTCCTTCGCCCAGTAGAACTCGAAATAGCCGAACGGCGTGTCGTCGAAATAGCCGATCATCGGATGCATGTGCGGATCCGCGAGCCGTTCGGCGAGATAGGCCGCATGCTCGTCGCGCGTGCCGCGCTGATCCCAGAAATGCGCGACGCGATCGAGATTCATCCAGCCGCTGAAGAGATCCGCGTGCACGTCGACGTCGACGGTGCGCAGGCTGAACGTCATGCCGACCTGCGGCATGTAGCGCGCATAGATCTCGCCGGCCGGCGTCGGCGGGCGCACCGGATGCCGATGGCCGTTCGTGATCGTGTAGCGCAGCGGCATCCCGCCCGATGCCGGCGCCTTCAGCCACGGCCGCGGGTTCTGCCAGAACGTCGTGCGCGACGCGCTCAGCCGCAGCCGCCCGTCCACCGCCTCGGCGCCGTCGATCACACCTTCGCGCACCGCACGCGCGACGTACGATTCGACCGCCGCGGCATCGGCGCCGCCGAGCGGCACCGACACCGTCGCCGTGTCGTGCCGCGTATCGGTATTGAACAGCGCGACGAACGCGTCGAGCAGCGCGTGCGGCGGATCGTCCGGCCGCCACGCATCGAGCATGCGTTCGGCGGCGGGCGCCGGATGCGCGGGGGCGGCGGCCTGCGCCGCGACGGACGCGTCGCGTGCGACGGCCGGCGCATCGTCGCCGGGTTTCGTCAGCGTGTGTTCCATTACAGTGCTCCCGCGTCGTGGCGATCGGCGAGGATGTGGAGCCCTCGCTCGAGCGCCGGAAACAGGCTGCGCTGGAAGTTGTTCCAGCGCAGTTCGAGGATCGTGTCGTCCGGCGCGATCGGCGTGTCGAGCACGTCGAAGATCACCTCGCCGGAATCGATGCCGTTGTCGACGTAGTGGAACGACGCGCCGGTCATCGTCACCGGTTCGACGCGCGACGTCGCGCCGGTCGCCCAGTCGACCCGCTCGCCGCGCGCGCCGTGCAGCGCATCGAGCGTCGCCCATGCGCCGCGCCGCTGATACGGCGAACCGTCGGCCGTGATTCCCGGATGGATGTTCGCGATGCGCCGGTGAAAGCGCGCGCCCGGCCGCACGAGTTCGTCGAGGATCACGAGCAGCCCGTCGAGCACGACGATGTCCGCTTCGAGTTCGAGCAGGCGTTCGAGCAGCCTGCGCTCGAACGCCTGCTTGCCGGTCGCGCGCTCGCGCGCATCGCGCGGCAGCCGCCGGTACGTCGACGGAATCGAACAGAACAGCTCGTCGACCGGCCGGCCCTGCACGGTCAGCCCGTCGGGCAGGATCCACGGGCGGCCGGGCGTGCGCGCGAACCCGTAGTCGGCGAGCTTCGCGCGATCGGCGGGCGAGCCTTCGTCGTCGTCGACGATCACGCCCACGAGCGTGTAGCGCTCGCCGAGCGGCGAATCGTTCAGCCGCTCGACGAGAAACTCGAGCGGCGCCTTCATGTAGCGCGAGCCGTTCTTGTACGCGACCGGCTGGCCCGCGCGATCGGCCGCGCCGTTGCGCAGCGACTGGATGTAGACGAGATTTTTCTTCGGCATGGATGCGTCGTGTAGAGCGGACGAACGCGCCGCGGCCGACGGGCCGCGGCGCGCATCGTCACCAGTTGTATTTCGCGGTCGCGATCACCGTGCGGTCGGTCCCGAAGATGCAGACGTTCGCCGACTGGCAACCGCTGATGTAGTGGCGGTTGAACAGGTTCGTCGCATTCACCGCAAAGCGCCAGTTGCGCATGTCGTAATGCACGCCGGCGTCGAACAGCGTGTAGCTCGACACCGTCAGCGAGTTGTCGGCCGCGCCGGCCGACGCGCTCTGGTAGCGCACGCCGCCGCCGAGGCCGAAGCCCGCGAGCGGCCCCGTGTGCCATGTCCAGTCGGCCCACAGCGACGCCATCTGGCGCGGCCGCGGAATGTCGACCGGCCAGTTGTTCAGCGACACGTCGTTCGCCTTCACGTTCTTCACGTCCTGATACACGTACGCCGCGATCACCGACAGGTTCGGCGTGACCTTGCCGGTCGCGCTCAGCTCGATGCCGCGCGAGCGCACTTCGCCGGTCTGCACGGACTTCGTGCCGGTCGGATCCTGGCTCGGCAACGCCGACGTGAGCACGTTGGTCTGGTTGATCTGGTAGATCGCCGCGTTCAGCATCAGGTTCTTGCCGGGCGGCTGCCAGCGCAGGCCGGCTTCGATCTGCTTGCCGCGCGTCGGCAGCGGCAGCCCGCCGCCGACGAGATTCACGCCGATCAGCGGATTGAACGACGTCGCGTAGCTGACGTAAGGCGACAGCCCGTAATCGCCCTGGTACGTGAGACCGACGCGGCCGGTGAACGCCGTGACGTCCGCCTTCGTCGACGTGCCGGCCGCGCGATCGTCCTGCCGCATGTTGACCCAGTCCTCGCGACCGCCGAGCGTCAGCGTCCAGCGGTTCCACTTGATCTGGTCCTGCGCGTACAGGCCGAACGTATTCAGCGTCGTATACGTGTTCGTGCGGAACGTCGAATCCGGATCCGAGAACACGCTCGTCGTGACCGGCAGATAGACCGGGTTGTACAGGTTCAGCGGCGGCGCCGCGGCGAGCCATTCGCTGTCGGTCGCGGTCTGCCGGTTGTACTGGAAGCCGAGCAGCAGCGTGTGCTCGAGCGGGCCCGTCGCGAAGCGGCCCTCGAGGTTGTTGTCGATGTCGAAGCGGCTGTAGTTCATCTGGAACACGCCGGCCCAGCGCGACACGTCGGCCATGTCTTCGCCGACGAAGCCGTTCGCGAACACCGATCCGTTGTCGAGCGACAGATGCATCCACCGCGTGTTCTGCCGGAACGTCCACATCGAGTTCAGGTTGTGCTCGAACTGATAGCCGAGCGACCACTGCTTCTTGCGGTAGTAGTTGAAGTTGCCGTCGCCCTCGTAGATGTCCTTCGTGATCTGCCCGTTCGGATTCGGCAGTACCGTGCCTGCCGCGGGCAGGAAGTTCGACGAGATGTCGCCCCAGTCCTGCAGATAGGTTGCGGACAGCGTCAGCGACGTGTCCGCGTTCGGGCGCCAGCGGAACGATGGCGCGAGCGACACGCGCTGATCGTTGTTCGGGCCGATCAGCGCGTTGCCGTCGCGCGCGACGCCGACGAACCGGTACGCGTACTTGCCGTCCGGATCGAGCTTGTCGCCGACGTCGATCATCACCTGCTTGCGCGCGTAGTCGCCGATCTGCACGCCCGCTTCGCGCACGCGCTCGCCGTCGGCGAGCTTCGTGCGCACGTCGACGATCGCGCCCGGATCGCCCGCGCCGTACAGCACCGACGTCGGCCCGCGCAGCACGCTGATGCTGTCGATCATGTACGGATCGACGCGCCAGCTCGCGAGGTTGATCGTGTTCGGCACCTGCAGCCCGTTGACGTATGCAGTGGGCGTGAAGCCGCGCAGCGCCGCGTACCAGTCGGAACGGTTATCCGTGCCGTACGACGAAAAACCCGGCACGTAGCGCAGCGCCGAGTTCACGTCGGTCGCGCCGGTCATTTCGATCTGCTGCGCGGTGACGACGTTGATCGTCTGCGGGATCTCGTCGATCGGCGTATTGGTCTTCGTGCCGGTCCGGCTGCGCTTCGCGACGAGTCCGACCGTCCCGTCCCCTTCCGAGGCCGCGTTCACGGTGATCGCCGGCAGCGTGCCGTTCGGCGAGCCATTCGGCGTGCCGTTCGGCGTGCCGTTCGGCGCCACACTCGACGCGCCGTTCTGCGCACTGCCGGCCGACACCGCTGCGCCCGCGTTGGCGGCCGGCGCGGTCTGCGCGATGGCCTGCCCGGCCGCCGCCCCGAACGCCACGCTCGCCGCGGCTGCGATCGCACGCAAACGCGTGCCTGTTGCCCACTCCATGTTGCTCTGCTCCACTTGTCATGCGGTCTCCGACCGCGCCTTTGTCAAAGGGCGAAGGCCATCCGGCCCGCGCCCGCCCCGTTTTCCTGTCGTTTTTCGTGCAGGCCGCGCGCCGTGCCGTCGTCGTGCGCCGGCGCGATGCCTTCTTCGAGCGACGCGCAGATTTCGTCCGCGCGGCGCGCCAGTACCGACAGCAGCGTGTCGGACAGGCCGTGGCTGTCTTCGCAGCAGCCTTGCAGATAGATGCGCGGCGCGAAATGCGCGGGCGTCGCGAGCCGGTAGTCGCGCGCGACGTCGCCGCGCGCGAGCGCATCGCCCAGATGCGGTTCGAGTCCCGCGAGCAGCGTCGAATGCGTGTCGCGTCGATAGCCGGTCGCGAGCACGAGCGCGTCGAAGCGCTCGACGCGCGTATCGCCGGTCATCCCGTCGCGCAGCGTGAGCTCGATGCGGCCGTCGGCGCTGCGCACCGCGGCCTCGATCGCGCTGTTCGCGAGCAGCGCATGGCGCGGCGTGCCGCCGACGCGCTGCAGGTACAGCATTTCGTAGATCTGCTCGATCAGCGGCCGGTCGACCACCGCGTAGTTCGTGTCGCGATAGCGCTCGAGCAACGCGCGGCGCGCGTCCTGCGGCTGCGCATACACGACGTCGGTGAACGCCGGGCTGAAGATCTCGTTGACGAACGGGCTGTCGTCGGCCGGTTTCAGCGCGCCGGCGCGCATCACGAGGCTCGCGTCGACGTGCGGGAAGCGGCGCGCGAGATCGACGAACACTTCGGCCGCGCTCTGCCCCGCGCCGATCACCGCGACGCGGCGGCGCTCGCCGTCGGGCGACGCGACGAGCCGGCCGATGTCGGCCAGATACGACGACGAATGAATCACGCGCTCGCTGCCGAGCGCCGCGAACGTTTCCGGAATCGCCGGCGCGCCGCCAATGCCGACCGACAGCGCGCGCGTCACGCGCTCGCGCTCGCGGCCGGCCGCATCGTGCGACCGCACGCGCAGCGTGTCGATCCGCGCGCCGTCGCCGTGCACCGGCTCGATCGCGGTGACCGTCTCGCCGTAATGCACGCGGTCGTCGAATGCGTCGGCGACCCAGCTCAGATAGTCGTGGAATTCGACGCGGGTCGGATAGAAGTTCTTCAGGTTCACGAATTCGTTCAGCCGGCCGCGCTCGAACAGGTAGTTGATGAACGTGTAGCGGCTTTTCGGATCGCGCAGCGTGACGAGATCCTTCAGAAACGAGATCTGCATCCGGCAGTCGTCGAGCAGCATCCCGCGATGCCAGCCGAACTCGGGCTGACGCTCGACGAAGCAATGCGCGAGCGGCCGCGCGCCGCTGCGTTCGGCGAGGCGCACGGCCAGCGCCAGATTCGACGGCCCGAAGCCGACGCCGATCAGGTCGAATACGGTTTCTCTCTGCATGTCTCTCAGCTCCCTTGTCGGTGAATCCGGCGCGTCAGATGTGACGGCCGGAAAAGAACGCCTCGCGCTGCGTGCGCATCCACAGCGGCTGCGCGTCGGCGAGCGCGAGACGGCGCTGCCGCGCGAAGCCGTGCCGCGCGAGGATGTCGGCGACCCGCGCGTGGCCGGCCGGAACGGCACAGCCGACCGCTTCGGTACGCGGGTCGTCGAGAAACAGGTAATGGACGACGGACGGCAGCCAGCCCGCGATGCAGTGCGGGCCGCGCCAGCGCGCGTCGCCGACCAGCATCCGCAGCGCGCGGTCGTAGTCGCGCGCGGCGACGTGCGGCGCGAGCGCGTCCTCCTTCAGCCAGATCGCCTCGAAATACGCGAACGGCTCGCCGTCGAAGCAGCCGACGAGCGGCGTCACGTGCGGATCGGCGTCCGGCGCCGTACCGTGCGCGCCGGGCTGTGCGGCCGGCCAGCCGTCGCGCACGCGCGGCTCGTCGAACCAGCGCGCGACGCGCGCGGCGTCT
>NZ_CABVPR010000106.1 GCF_902499135.1 Burkholderia dolosa | reverse complement strand
AATTCCGGCAACTGCATCAACCGAAAACCGGCGAGCCCACTAAATTACGAATGGTGTACTCGGCGGGGTAAGGTCAGATCAAGGGAGTCGTGTGGGTGAACGGCCGCAATTTGGGCCGGTATTGGAACGTCGGGCCGCAGTTCCGGCTCTTTTGCCCCGCCCCGTGGCTGCGCAACGGATACAACGAGGTGCTGATTTTCGACATGCACCAGACGACGCCGGCACCCATCTCGCTGAGGGGCACACTTAGCGGTTGATTGGTGGTCGATTTGGGATCCGGACCGCTGCTGGTGCTTCTTTGGGAATGGCTGTTGTCAGCGATTTCGGACGCGAAGCGGCGTCGATCATGAATGCCTATGGGCTTACGCCAGATCGGAATAGAAAAGGGGTTACAAGCAAAGTGCCTGTAACCCCTTCTTCAGTTTGGTGGGCTGCAGGATCAACAATTCACACCCAATCCATTGATTCAAAACGAAAATTAAATCGACGGTTGGAACATGAACCCCCAAACATACCCCCAATCGAGTGAGCCAATGCGGATGAGGCCATCGAGCGAATAATTGTGGCGTAAGTCGCCGATCGTCGGCCACCCGAACAGAAAACTTCTGGAGATTTGGAGATATATGCTCTATTCACCCCGGAAGCCTTACTGGTCAAGGGTCCAACTATCTCCAAGTCTATCTCCAAAACACTCATTTACTTGGAGACAAAGTTGGAGATAGCCGGCAAATACGTCGCATGACGCCAGCCGTGTCGAGAAACGCCCTGCGGTCTGGAACGCTGCGCGCAAAGAAACTCCCGTGCCGCAGCCCTCCCCGATGCAACGGCAAAAGCTGGCCTTGTGTTCAATGAAAAGTTACTTTGCAACCGTCGCATCACGTCAGTGATTGGCGCGAGCAAGCGCGGCATAATCGCGACAAGATTGGGGATTCGGGGACCGAGATGTGCAAGTCCGGACCTAACCTCTCAGTCGGAGGCAGATCAGGTCTGAGATTGCCTGGACGTCGCCTCATCAAGGACGGTGACCGACCCATCTCCGCCATAGGCAGCGTCAGTATCACCGTCTGCAGTTCGCTCCCCAAACAGCCACCCAACTCTCACGGGCGCGTTTTCTCGAAGTTGGAAACAGCAATGAATGGGGCTGCGGCACGCCCTAATGGAGCCCTTGTCCTAGCGCAAGAGCTCAACAATCACGACATCAGTGTCGTCTCGCGCCCTCAATACGAGCCGCGCTTCATCTCGAACGGCAATGCCATCGCGTCGCGTCAGCCTGATCGGTCCTATGTCCAGTCGCCCATGATCCGCAACCAAATAAGCGGAACCGGTCATCGGCAAAACGTGCAGCATCGTCGTGCCTTCGCGCAGCGTCGCGATACGCACCCGCGCGTCGGCATGGAGGGGCAAAGCACCTGTGCGGACATCCTCCGGATCGCCGCTCGCCAGTGTGACGAATTGGCCCTCTCGACACCCTGGCGAACAGACCCGCGTCGAGCAGCGCGGTGTACCGGCCGGTGTGCGCGGACGTAGCCAGATCCGGAACTGTCGTGCGGGAATGTTTTCATCGTTGCGCTCGGCGTGATGGATCGCCGTGCCGGCACTCATCACGTGGACGGAATTGGCAACCAGGCGCGCGCGATTGCCCGCATCGTCTTCGTAGGTGATGGCCCCCGAACGTATCCACGTGACGATCTCGACGTCGCGGTGAGCACGAAGCCCGAGGCCCGCGTGCTGCGCGAATTCAATGTCGTTCCACATATGGAGCGGACCGAGCGGCGCATGGTCGGCGTGCCCGGAGTCGCCCGCGCGGAAATGTTGGCGGACATCAACGCCGCCGTGCCGGATTGCGTCAAGCGAAGGAAAAGGCCGATGTTCAATCATGACGGTGCTCGATTCGAGTGCGCCGGGCGTGGATCGCGATCGTCGAAGACCGCGTCCACCACACCCCGCGTGCTCAGCCTGGCTCAGATCTGCTGCTGGCCGCCGTCGACGAACAATTCGATACCGTTCACGAAGCTCGCGTCGTTCGAGGCCAGGAATAGCGCCGCGCCAGCGATCTCTTCCGGTTCACCGAGACGCCCCATCGGAATCAGGGAAGCCAGGTAATCGGCAAGCCCTTGCCGTTGCGTGGCGTCGTCCCCGGCAAGATCCAGCAGGCCCGGCGTACGGGTCGCGCCCGGGCTGATCGTGTTCACGCGCACACGGCGCTCCTTGAGGTCGAGAATCCAGCTGCGCGCAAACGCACGCACCGCCGCCTTCGAAGCCGAGTACACGCTGAACGCGGCAGTGCCCGCGCTACCGGCCGTCGAGCCGGTGAGAATCACCGATGCGCCCTCGGCAAGCAGCGGCAGCGCTTTTTGCACCGTGAACAGCACGCCCTTCACGTTGCGGTCGAAGGTGTCGTCGTAGTGCGCTTCGGTGATGTTGCCAAGCGGCAGCATCGAGCCGCCACCGGCGTTCACGAACAGCACGTCGAGGCGCCCCTGTTCTTCCTTGATTTGCGCATACAGCGCGTCGAGTTCATCGAGCCGGGTGGAATCCGAGCGGACGCCGGTCGCGTTGCCGCCGGCTTCGCGAATGCCTTTCACGGCGGCATCGAGTTCTGCCTGTCGGCGGCCCGTGAGATAGACGTGCGCGCCTTCCGCCGCGAAACGTTGCGCGGTGGCAAGGCCGATGCCGCTGGTTGCGCCGGTGACGAGTGCGATCTTGTTGTCGAGTTTGCGTGCCATGGTATTGCTCCTTTCGATGAGTCGGTGGATGTTTGCGTCGCAGTGGCTTGCTGCGATGTAAGGAGAATATCGACGGCCTGATCTTTTCGAAATAGAATTGATTGCAATCCAACGTTGCATAAATGAAAAGACAAGGACATGGCTCAACTCCCCGATTTCGAAGGGCTCGCGATGTTCGCGAAGGTGGCCGAGCACGGATCGTTCGCAGCCGCGGCGCGCGCGACCGGCGTGTCGGTCGCCACGGTCTCGCGCGGCGTGGCTCGCCTGGAGGACCGGCTGGGCGCACGGCTGTTCAATCGCACGTCGCGTCAGCTCTCGCTCACCGAGTTCGGCCGGACGATCAGCGAGAAAGCCGGCGAGATCTATCGCCAGGCCGAGGAGGCGGAAAGCTCGGCACGCGAAATGTCGGTGCAGCCACGCGGGCTGGTGCGTCTGGCGGTGCCGATGTCGTACGGGCTGCGCTGGGTTGCGCCGCTGCTGCCGGGCTTCTTTCGCGCTTATCCAGGGGTGTCGATCGACCTGCATCTATCGGATGCGTCGGTCGATCTGGTCGCCGATGGGTTCGACGCCGCCCTGCGTATCGCCGCGCTTCCGGATTCATCCCTGGTCGCGCGGCGGCTGTGCGCGGTGACGCAATTCGTGGTGGCGTCGCCAGAATATCTGAGACGTGAAGGACGACCCACGCATCCGCGCGAGCTGGTGGATCGCCCCTGTCTCTCATATGCGTACCGTGCGCGTAGCGCTGTATGGCGCTTCACGAACGACGCAGGCGAGGAGGAGCCGGTGATGCCGGCGGGCCCGCTGCGCGTGACGAACTCCGATGCGCTGTTGCCCACCCTGCTCGATGGCCTTGCAATCGCCGAGCTGCCTGAATTCATCGCGGGCGAGTATCTGGCCGATGGCCGTCTTGAAGCGATCCTCACCGACTGGTCGCTGACGAAGGGTGGTCTTTACTTCGTTACGCCGTCGGCGCGCGCACGGCCCGCGAAAGTCGCGGCGCTGTCGGATTACTTTGCCGAGCACCTTTCCGAGCCAACATGGCGGTGGCCGAAATGATCCATCGGCGCAGTTGATCAGCCGGCGTCCATCATTGCATTCATGCAATGATGGATTTCAAACGATTCTATTTCGCAAATATTGTCCGATCCGTATTCTCCTTTCCACCGGCTGCACGACATCACGTCGCAAGCCACTGGACCAAGCAAAAGGAGAATCACGATGAATACGCAAGCCACACCGAACACGCCCGATACCGCGACGGTTACCTTCCTCGATGCGCTGAACAGTGCCACCGGCCCAGCAATCGAGACGCTCACGCCCGCCGAAGCGCGCGAAGTCCTGGCAGGCGCCCAGCGCAGCGTGCCGGTCGACGTCTCGGGCATTGACGTCACGCGCCGCACGGTCGAGCAGGACGGCCTGGTCGTGTCGCTTGTCGTCGTCAAGCCGCAGGATTCGCGCGGTGTGCTGCCCGTCTTCATGTTCTTCCACGGCGGTGGCTGGGTTCTCGGCGACTACCCGACGCATGAGCGTCTCGTGCGGGATCTTGTTGTCCAGTCGGGCTCGGCGGCGGTGTTCGTCGAATACACGCCTTCGCCCGAAGCGCGCTACCCGGTCGCGATCAACGAAGCCTACGCCGCGACGAAGTGGGTTGCCGCACATGGCGCGGAGATCGGCGTCGATGGTGCGCGGCTGGCCGTCGTGGGCAACAGCGTAGGCGGCAACATGGCCGCGGTCGTCAGCCAGATGGCGAAGGACCGTCAAGGCCCGGCAATCCGCTTCCAGGGCCTCATGTGGCCGGTGGCCGACCACGCGTTCGACAATGCCTCGTACGACGCCTTTGCAAATGGCTACTTCCTGAGCCGCGACATGATGAAGTGGTTCTGGAATGCCTACACGATCGACGAAGGCGAGCGCAACGAACGCTACGCATCGCCGCTGCGCGCGTCACTCGACGAATTGAAGGGCTTGCCGCCCGCGCTCATCCAGACCGCGCAGTTCGACGTGCTGCGCGACGAAGGCGAGGCATATGGATATCGGCTCGACCAGGCGGGCAACGACGTGACGACGACCCAGTACAAAGGCACGATCCACGACTTCGGCCTGCTCAACGCCCTTGCTGCGGACGCACCGACGCGCGCAGCCATGCAGCAGATGGCGACTGCGTTGAAGACGCATCTGCAATGAATCGCATCCTTTCACGCCTTTATCGAGCCGATCATGAACAACGCTAAACAACTGCTTTCCGCTTATCTCGAATCGATTCGTGACCCACGCGCGGCCGCCGCACTGTTTGCCGACGATGGCGTGCTGGAGCTCCCTTATCTGAAGTCACTTGGCATTGACGGGCGAGCACAGGGACCAAAAGCGATCGAAGGCTTCATCGCCTCGCTGCTCGCGAAAGTACCGGATTTTTCGTTCAGAAATGTGCGGCTGCTGATCGAAACGCCTGAGCAGGTATTCGCCGAATATGAAGTCGAAGCGCCCGTGCCATCGACGGGGAAAATCTATCGACAGATGTACGCAGGGCGGCTGGTGGCGAACAACGGCAAAATCCTGCTGTTGCGCGAAGCACTGGATACAATGGCTGCGGCACGCGCATTGTCGACGGCGCAGCCCATTTGAAGGGATGACGATGAAAGGCCGCTCGATCAATCGAAGCGGCCTGCCGCTGTTTCATCCCGAATGGGCGCTTCTGGCCAGAAGCAGCCCGATGTGGTCGGCTGCTTCCGACCCTTAGCCGCCGCTCGCACTTGTCCGACTGCAACGGCCGTTTCTGGAGTGCTGCCGCCGCATCCGCGCCTCGCCGAGCACTTACTTCCACAGTGCGCTCGAAGACCACGCTCTGACCCAGCCCGTGGCGGACATCGGTTTCGACAGCGAATTCACCGACGCTTAACCGATGGTCGGCGGCGCTTGACGCAAAGGCCGGTATTCGTGGTTGGGCGAGGCGTAGTCGATGTACTGATCAGCCGCGTTGGTCATCCGTAGCAGTAGGCGCTGGAACAGCCCCCTCAGCAGCTTCATGTCCCGGATCGCAGCCACCTCCTGACCCTGTGGGATCGGCGTGCCATGGGCGGCTTTGTTCCGTCGGCGCCACGCGGCGTCCTCGTCATCGCCCAGCTCAAGGTTCAAGGCAGCCATCACGTCTTTCAGCCGCTGACGCTGATCGATGCCATTGAAGGTAGGCAGCTTATTCTTCAAGGCCATCTTCGCCTCAAGGGAGATGTTGCCGCCGTCGATGACGGCGCTGAGTGCAGTCTTGAGGATCTTCCATTCGTCTCGGGTGGCCCAGCCCTCTTGCACCTTTCCGGGGTTGGCTTTGGTGTAGGCACTCTGCAAGCCCTCGATCGCCGCGCCGAAGTGAGCGGGCGCGATGTGCGGAGTGGCGGCGCACGCATGCCAGAAGGCCCAGTGCAGGTTCGCAAGATCTAGGGAGTCGAACGCCGTCACAAATGCCTGGATCGCCTTTGACAGTTGTGGGGCACCAAGCTCATTCACGAAGCGGTCGCCGAGCGGCGCGAGCTGGAGAGTTTCAATGTCGAAGGCATGGCGGCGCAGGCTGTAGGCGCTCCGTGCGAGCGTGGACACGACGTTCCATTCGGCATCGTAGTGGGATGTGCCGAGATCGACCAAGTACACGCCCATCGCGAAAGAAAGGCCTGTTCGGACCTTCTTTCGAAACTGGTCGTCTGGGGCGCCATCGTAGACGATGCACCCCGGCTTGATGGCGCCGGGGCGGTCTTCTCTGTCGAGCGCGCAAACGTAGAAGGTCGCGCCATCCACCGTAACCTTGGCGGAGTTCCACGAGGTGCTGGAACGGTCGGTATCGCTCGCGATAGTGATGCCGTCGTTCAGAGAAATTCTTCGAGTGGTGATGGTTCTGGTAACCACGTTGGAAGCCGCTGGCCAAACGTATGGGCTCGTGGGCAGGTTTTCGAGCCAGTCGATGACATATGCCGCGGGTGCCCCGGACGGGTTGTTTGTCTTGGCGACATGGACCCGAGCCAGCTCCTTGAGGGGCTGCTCGGTCACACCGAGGGTCTGGCGATTCTGACTGTAGGGCACCAGCCCAAAGAATTCCCCTTCGAGACCACCCACGCTCCGGAGGAGCGCCCGCTCGTTCGTCAAACGAACCGTGCCTGGCGGCAGATTGATCGCCGCCGACGTCGCATTGGGGGCGGCCTCAGTCTCCAAGATAAGGTTCAGCTTTTCGTCTCGGCGGATCGAAAAGCTACGAATTGGCTGATGGAGTGGGCCGGGATCGGTGATCTCGAAAAAGCCCTTGTTCAGGATTCGAAGGCATTCCTCGGTCAGGTCGCGCATCATCAGAAGAGCCGCCGGATGTCTGTTATCGGCCGAAATAGCTTTATGGGCTGATTGGGCAATGCGAGGAGACTCTCCCGCTCATAAAAGCGACGAGCGCCCTCATCTTTCGCGTCGATGATAACAGCGAACGACGCAATTTCACTCCGTGCGGCGCGGTGGAGCGCAAGCGATCGCTGGGGACCGTGGCTAGGGTGATTGCGGCGCACACGTCTTGAATGAAGGAGTGAATACGTTCACGGGACAGCATGGCGGGCAGGTCTTGCCGGTGAAGCGGTCACTGGACAGGCTACTTGAGCGATCGCGCAAAAGACTCATATTGGCCGAACTGAGCCAGACAACCTGACACTGTCTGCTTGGTCTGGTCCAGTCTTATACAGATGAGAGACGCGGCGCACTTTTGAGTGCTGCCGTTTGGGCAATGCGGACCGATATCCAACCCGGAACCGCGCATGCGCCGCCGCGCGCCTTTAAGCTGCTCGCTCCACCACCCAGCGAGCCGGGCTCCAGCAGGGCGTGAGTTGAACGGCGCGCGCCGCTTAGACTGCGTCGCGTACCCGCATGATCGTCTGGCGGCTCGTGCCAAATCGCCGAGCAAGCGCGGCCACGCTTGCCCCCGCGTCCAACTCGCGCAGCACGTCCGCCCGCTGCTCGTCCGACAGGGCGGATGGCCGCCCCATCGCCTTGCCTTCCGCCTTCGCGCGAGCGATACCAGCGTGCGTGCGCTCAATCAACAGATCCCGCTCGAATTCGGCCACCGCGTTCAACACCTGCATCGTCATCCGGCCGGCCGCGCTCGTCAGATCGACGCCGCCCAGGGCTAGACAATGAACCCGGATACCGCGTTCGGCCAATCCCTCGACCGTGGCCCGCACGTCCATCGCATTGCGGCCGAGTCGGTCGAGCTTCGTCACGATCAACACGTCGCCTTCTTCCATCTTGACGAGCAACTGTGCAAACCCCGGCCGCTGATCGGCGCTTACGCTCCCTGAAATGCTTTCCGACACCACGCGGCGCTTATCGACCGAGAAGCCGGCCGCCTCGATCTCTCGTAACTGGTTCGCGGTGGTCTGGTCGGACGTACTGACGCGGGCATAGGCAAAGGTTCGGGACATATCGGGCACTCAATCTGTACGAAATAGATGTCCGAATGTAAGGCGATGTCCAAAACATTTCAACCCTTATTTACGGACAGGGCAAAATGCCCCTGTCCGCAAGGGATCGGTTTTGGACAGGTGCATTGGATTGGAGGTCGATTGCCTTCTGGTCGGTCGCTGGGATTGACAGGAAGGTGCCACTATTCGAACGACAACAACCAATTCGTTGCGGTCCTTCGAGGTGTGACACCCATCAGCCGCTTTGCAGCGATCGCAGTCGGGAACTTCTTCAAGCCGGTCACGAATGCCGAGGGTTTCGGCGGCGGGAAACCATGCTACTGTGCGACCATATAAAAAATGAATACACACGCGCATGGACCCGCAGAAGCAGAAGGAGGAGTTCAACTACGCCTACGTGTGTGCGCTCGCCGCGCATGCAGGACTGAACCGTACCTCGTCATCTGTTGACGACGACAGCATTGATGTTGCTTTCAAGAGTAAGGGGTACCACGGGCATCTCGTTCGCAGCCCGCAAATCGAGTTTCAGCTCAAGTGCACCTCGCAAGATTTTGTCGATGGTGAAGTGATCAAGTTCCCACTTCCCCGCAAGAACTACGACGACCTCCGGGGCTCTGACTTCGCCTCCCCGCGCTACCTAGCGGTACTGCTTGTACCTGAGGATGTTGAGCACTGGATCGGCCACAACGACGAGCACATCGAGCTTCACAAAAACTGCTACTGGCTTTCGCTGCGTGACTACGAGCCGACCGACAACGTGAACACGGTGACGGTCTCGATTCCGTTGAATCAACGGCTAACGACCGAGACCCTAAAGGCTATGATGGATCGCGCTAGCGAGGGGGAGTGGCTATGACTAACTCCGATCGCCGCCTAGACCGTGAGGTGTCCGCCTACCAGCTAAGGGCATACCTAGAACACAAGCAGTGGTTCGAAGACGGGAAGATTCGCAACGTCGCAACGATCTGGCACCGGCAGGACAACGAAGACGCCGAGGTGGTCCTGCCGCTCTCGTACGTCAAGGACTATCGGCAGCGGATTCGAGACGCTCTCGTGTCGATCGCGTCCGTTGAAGGACGCGCAGTCCATGAGGTCCTGAACGAAGTCAAGCGGCTGTTCGCGAATGTCATCACTATTCGTGTGGTGCATGACGACACGAATGACGGGACGATCCCCATCAACGACGGCGTTCTCCTGATCGCGAAGGCTAAGGATCTTTTGTCTGCTGCAGCGCGGTCGCTTTACGCGAAGCGGAAGCAATTCACCCGAGGTGCTCCAAAGGAGGCGAAGGAATACCTTGAGACGCTGTTGCTAGGGCAGACCGAGATTGGTAGTTACGTCGTCAATGTTATCGCTCCAGTGCAGATGGTTGCCGATGGGTCAAATAACGTGACCACGATTCCGCTCGCGCAAGCAATCACATCGAACCTTGTCGCCGGCCTAAGTGCTCTAGAGAAGGCGACTGCGACCTACGAAGAGAAGGGCGACCTCGGCGCTTTTGACGAGGCTGTTCTCGCTGGTGCAAGTTCTAACATGTGCGATGCGTTGCTAGGCTTCAGCGGTGAAAAGCACAACCGGAACTTCGAGATCACAGTGACGGCAGCTCCAAGCCCACTCTTCGAGACCGAGCCAGCAAAATTTATGTTCGATGGCAGGTACGTAGAGGCATTGGAAAAGGCGACGGGCTACTACAAGGGCGATTACATCCTTCCCGAGCGCAGGCTGACTGGCTACATCACGAAGCTGAGCAGGCCGAAGGACGAAACCTCAGGCACGATCACCATCGACTCAACCGTTGGTGACGTCGAGCGCAAGGTGCAAGTCGAGCTGATGGGCGATGACTATCATCAGGCAGTCGTGGCGCACGACAACTCGAAGATGGTTCGGGTTGAAGGTGACGTGCACATCAAGAGCAAGTCCGCCCAATTGTTGAACCCCAAGAACTTTGGGGTTATCGAGATCGAGGACCTCCTGTAGGCGAGCGCCGGCAAGCGTTCATGAACGTCGCAGGAATTTCGTGTGCTGAAGCGGGTTACCGTCGTGCCCCGCACCGATTTGAGTGCGCTCAAAAGGGAAAACCTGCGCGAGAGCGACGCGCGCGATGCAGTGGCTGCTGCTATCAGCGACGCGACTTCCGTATAACTCTATACGATCTTGCTCACATAGCGCGAATACACCCAACCGTGGACTGCGGGTGACTCGTCATCGGCAGTCCACGCTACCGAAGACCACGCTTTCTGCCTCTCGAGCAGCATAACCACCTGCCCGAGCGCGAGATTCCCGACAGCCGGAGACTTGCTAGACGGGTGGGTGTGTACTTCCAGTTCCTCTTTCAAGACGAACCGGAACGACTGAAGTTGCTCCGTAAGCGTGTCCCCAGCACCGTCTCGACGATGTGAAAGGAAGTTGCCAGAGTAGTCCCCACCAAAGTAGTGGGGA
>NZ_CABVPR010000105.1 GCF_902499135.1 Burkholderia dolosa | reverse complement strand
CGGGCGTCCCGCGACGGCCGGCCGGTTCGCGCCGCGGCTGCTACGCGCATTCGGCGGCCAGCCGCTCGGCATGCGCGCGGCGCGGCTGCCGTTCGTGCCGGTCCGTTGCGCCGTGTCGGCCGGCCGGCGCATACGCGGATGCGTGGCCGCGGCAATGCGCGACCGCGAAATCGACGAAGTTGCGCACCGCGGACGTATGCGACGGCTGCTTCGCATACAGCGCCCACACCGTGCGCTCGGCATCGCGCAACGCGACGTCCGGCAGCAGTGCGCGCAGCGCGCCGCTGTCCAGCTCGGCGTCGACGAGCGCGCGCGGCAGGCGTGCGACGCCGAGCCCGGCGAGCGCCGCGCGCTTCACCGCGAGCGGCGGCTGCGGGTTCAGCACCGGCCGCAGTTCCGTGCGATACGTCGCGCCGTCGGCGTCGAACTCCCAGTTGCAGCGCGGCGCGTCGGTGCTCGGCAGCGCGTCGTGCGACGCGAGCTCCTGCGGCGTGCGCGGCGTGCCGCGCCGTGCGAGATAGTCGGGGCTCGCGACGATCGCGTCGACCATCGGCCCGAGCGGGCGGCAGACGCGCGTCGAATCGCGCAGCCGCTGTTCGGTGCCGAAGCACACGTCGAAGTCGGTCGCCGCGATGTCGGCGATGTTGTCGAACACGGTCAGCTCGAACGTCGTGCGCGGCTCGAACGCGCGGTGCGCGGCGAGCAGACCCGGCAGCCCGGTCGCCGCGAACGACGCGGACGCGGCGATCTTCAGCGTCGCGGCCGGCATGCCGGCCGCCGTCGCGACGCACGCGTCCATCGATTCGAGCAGCCGGATCAGCTCCTCGCAGTGCTGCCGGTACAGCTCGCCGGTGGACGTCAGCGACGCGCGGCGCGTCGTGCGGTCGACGAGCCGCGCGCCGAGATGATTTTCGAGCAGCGCGATGCTGCGCGTGATGACCGACGCCGACACGCCGAGCTGCTTCGCGGCTTTCGCGAAGCTGCGGTTGTCGGCCACCTTGACGAATGCGCGAATGGATGCAAGCTGATTCATCTGTCGCTCCGGGTCGGGAATGCGGATCGATCGGGCACGACGGCGGTCGTCGTGCGGTCGGCCGGCCGCGGGGCGCGCGGCATGCGCCGCCGGGACGCGCGGCACGGGTCGGGATCGAGCCGATTCGGTGAGAGGATGCGAGCAGCGTAGCGGGCGCCGCCTTACGGATGCGGGTCCCGAAGATGACATTTCTGTCATCTGGGTTCGATGCGGGGCGGATGGCGCGGACGGACGATCGCTACGGTCGGCGTTCCAAACGTGGCGCGTGTGCGGAAACGATACGGAGCAAGCATTTCGCACCCGTGAATTCGGTGCGTGGCGGACGGCGCGGAGGGGCGAGCGCTACGGACGGCGCGCACCGAACGTAGCGCGTATGGGGAAACGATACGGACGACGCATTGCGTACGGATGAAGCGCGGCTGCCGCGGGGCGGTCACCGCGACGTGCGGCGCGGCCGCGTGCGCGAACGCGATCGCGCGCGGGCCGGCATGCGATCACGCGAGCATCAGTAAGCGGACATCTCGACGCACGGGTCGACCTTCGACGGCGAGCAGACGACCGAATACTTCGCGCTTTCGCGCATCAGCGCTTCGCCTTGCCGCAGCGCGATCTTGATCTCCGGATGACGCTCGTACGCGAGGAATGCCGAGCACACGACCGCGGACATCACGACGACGGAAAACAGGAATTTTTCGAGGGCTTGAAAACGTTCGGGCATGATTCGACCTTTCTTCAAGCCCGCGATTATAGCCAAAAATAAGGGTTTTCCCTATATCGTCGCACCTATACGTCAGATGAATTCAGGCGATGGATGCCGCACGTTGCGGCCGTTTTTCGTGATCGGCGGCGCGATGCGGTAAAGGCGCTGTGTGAACGCGCGCCGGCGGGCTCCGCGGTGTGCGACGCGCGCCGGCGCCCTGCCCGTCACTGACGCGCCGACGCGCCACTCGCCGCGTTGCCCGGCCACGCATTGCCGATCTTGTCGATCAGCGACTTCGCGGCGCCTGTCGCGAGCGCGGCGTCGACGCCCGACGTCTGCCACGAGCCGTCGGCCGCCTGCACGAACGTCAGGTTCGCGCGCGACGGCGCGTAATCGGTATTGCGCCACGTGACGACGACGTCGCACGCATACGTGCGCTCGCGCAGTTTTCGGCAGTCGCCGTCGGGCTTCGCGGAGATCACGTCGGCCGACACCGGCAGCGGCTGGCCGAACAGCGCATTCAACCCGCCGTGATTTTCCGCTTCGAGCGCGCGGCGCACCGCGGCGTCGACATCGGTGGATCCGGGGCCGTCGTGGAGCAGATTGCAGGCGGCAAGCAGGGACGACGCACAGCCGAGCGTCAGTAGCGTGGGCAACTTCATGGATATCCGTCTATCGGTGAACGTCGGACGGCGAGTGGCGATGCGCGAACGCGTCGCCGAGCCGGTACGCCGCGTAGTCTGCAACGTCCGCGCGGCGTTCGCGGTATCCATTTGTAACGAATTGCACGGCATGCGTGCGGCGCGCGCCGCCGAGCCGATGCAACGGCATGGCGGCCTCGCGCCGCCGCGCGTTCGGCTGCATCGGTCGGCCGAGTCTACTGCCGCTCCTGCTTCACGCGGCTGACGAGCTGCGTCGGGCTCACGAACTGCAGCGCGATCACGACCCACACGAGCGTGATCGCCATGTAGATCATCGCCATCGCGTCGATCGACTGCGGCGCGCGCACGCCGGTCGAGAACACCGCGTAGTACAGCGCGACGACGAGCGTCTGCGTGCTCGGGCCCGCGGTGAAGAACGTCAGCTCGAACATCCCGATCGTGCGCACGAGCACGAGCAGCCCGGCCGCGAGCATGCCGGGCACGAGCAGCGGCAGCAGCACGTAGCGGAAATAGCGCCACGTGTTCGCGCCGAAGATGCGCGCGGCGGCTTCGAGGTTCGGGTCGATCTGCTCGATGAACGGCGTCATCACGAGGATCACGAACGGCAGCGCCGGCACCAGATTCGCGAGGATCACGCCCGACAGCGTGCCGGCGAGCCCGACCTTGTACATCACGGTCGCCATCGGAATCCCGTACGTGACCGGCGGCACCATCAGCGGCAGCAGAAACACCAGCAGCGCGAAGCGCTTGCCGCGAAACTGCACGCGCGCGAGCGCATAAGCGGCCGGCACGCCGAGCGCGACCGACAGCAGCACGACCGCGCCGACCACTTCGACGGTCACCCACAGCACGCTCGCGAGCTGGAAGTCCTCCCATGCCTTCGCGTACCAGTGCAGCGTGAAGCCTTGCGGCAGCGGCGTGCCGAACCAGCGCGTCGCGATCGAGTTCACCGCGACCGTCGCGATCAGCAGCATCACGTTCAGCAGGAAGAACGCCATCAGCGCCCACACGAACGCCTTCCATGCGCGTCCGGCGAGCGCGCTGCGCATCTTCTGCGGCTTCATCGCGTGCGCGGGCCGCGCATCGGGCGGCGTCTGCTTCGGCGGCCACGCACGCGCGGCATGATTGTCGGTCGCCATCAGCCCTTGCCTCCCGTCACCGGACCCGTATAGAAGAACCGGCGCGCGCCGAGCATCGACGCGACCACCAGCAGCTGCACGAAACCCATCACGATCGCGATCGCCGACGCGAGCGAATAGTCGTAGCTCTCGAACGCCGCTTCGGCCGCCGCGATCGAGATCACGCGCGTCGGCCCGGCCGGCGCGCCGAGCAGCACGGCCGACGGAAACACCGAGAACGCCTGCACGAACGACAGGCACGCGGCCATCGTGAGCCCCGGCACGAGCAGCGGCAGATAGATCTGCCGGAACTGCTGCCACGGATTCGCGCCAAGCGTCGCGGCCGCGCGCGCGAGCGTCGGGTCGATCCCGCTGATGTACGACAGCATCAGCAGGAACGCGAACGGAAAGCCCGACACGATCAGCGACAGCAGCACGCCCCAGTAGTTGTGCGTGAGGCGCACTTCGTCCGTATACAGATGCAGCGCCTGAAGCGCCTGCGGAAACCAGCCGTTCGGGCCGAAGTACGTGAGCATCCCGTCCGCGACGAGCACGGTGCCGAGCGTGACCGGAATCACGAGCAGCGTCGTCACGAACTTCTGATACGGCGAATTGCGGCGCAGCGCGAACGCGACCGGCACCGACACGCCGACGTTGATCAGCGTCGCCGGCACCGCGAGCTTCAGCGTGACGAGCACGGTCGGCCACATCGCCGCGTCGGTGAAGAACTGCACGTAGTTCGCGAGCGCGCCGCCGCCGTTCGTCGGCTGGAACGACAGCACGAGGCCGTACGCGAACGGATAGATGAACAGCGCGACGATGAACGCGAGCGCGGGCGTGACGAGCCACGCCTTCGCGTCGCGCGGCGCGGCGGCGAGCGTGCTCATGCGGCCTCCCGGCATGCGCGCGATGCGCGAAGCGCGCCGCGGCTCATTGCGCGTCTCCCGCGTAGACGAGCGTGCGCGACGGCGCGACGCGCAGCCGCAGCCGTTCGTGTTGCACGAACTCGCCGGCCACGCGCGCCCAGATCGCGCCGAACGGCGTGGTCGCCCGGATCAGCGAATCGCGGCCGCCGTATTCGACCGTGTCGACCGTCGCGTCGAACGCGTTGTCGCCGCCGTCGTCCGCGCGCTCGACGTCGTCGGGGCGCAGCGCGACGACCACGTCCTTGCCGTCGAAGCCGGCCATCGGCACGCCGGTCAGCTGCACGCCGCCGGCGGCGACGCGCACGTAGTCGCCGGCCGTTCCTTCGAGCGTGAACGGCAGCACGTTGCGATAGCCCATGAAGCGCGCGACGTGCAGGTTGTGCGGACGCGTATAGACGTCCTTCGGCGATGCGACCTGCTGAACGACGCCCTCCTTCATCACGACGATCCGGTCGGCCATCGACAGCGCCTCGTCCTGATCGTGCGTCACGTAGATCGTCGCGCGCTCGAGCTGCGTGTGGATGCGGCGGATCTCGGCGCGCATCTCGATGCGCAGCTTCGTGTCGAGGTTCGACAGCGGCTCGTCCATCAGCACGAGCGGCGGCTCGATCACGATCGCGCGCGCGATCGCGACGCGCTGCTGCTGGCCGCCCGACAACTGACCCGGCAGCTTGCCCTCGTGGCCGACGAGCTGCACGAGCTCGAGCGCCTGCTGCGCGCGTCGCCGCGTTTCCTGCTTCGACACGCCGCGCATCTTCAGCCCGAAGCCGACGTTGTCGAGCACCGACATGTGCGGAAACAGCGCGTAGTTCTGGAACACCATCCCGAAGCCGCGGCGCTCGGGCGGCAGCACGTCGATGCGCGTGTCGTCGAGCCAGATGCCGCCGCGCGTGAGCGGCTGCAGCCCCGCGATGCAGTTCAGCGCGGTCGACTTGCCGCAGCCCGACGGGCCGAGCAGCGCGATGAATTCGCCGCGCCGGATTTCGAGATCGAGCCCGTCGAGCGCGGCCACCTGCGCGCCCTCCGTGTTGGTGAAGCTGCGGCACACGCCGTCGAGCCGCAACCGTTCGAAACTGTGCTTCATTCAGCGCACTCCGTCGACGCGGGCGCGAACGCGCCCGCGGGTTCAACCGTCACTTCGATTTCTGCGAGCCGATCTCGCGGTCCCACTTCTGAAACGCGGCCACCATCGCCTGCGCGCTGAGCGGCTGCACGTGCGGACGATCCGCGAGCAGCTTCGCGTATTCGGGGCGGCCGAACTTGCGGAGCACCTCCTGGCTGTGCGCGGGCGCCATCTCGAGCGTCACGCCCTTGACCGCCGGGCCCGGATAGAAGTAGCCGTCGTCGTAGGTCATCGCCTGCTGCGGCGGTTCGAGCAGGAAGTTCATCAGCTTGAACAGCACGTCGAGCTTCTCTTTCGGCACGCCCTTCGGGATCACCATGTAGTGCGCGTCGTTGACCCACGTCATGTTGTCGAACGCCTGGATCCGGAAGTCGGCCGGCACGATGCCGAGCGCGCGCGGATTGATGTCCCACCCGGTGACGGTCACGGTCATGTCGCGCGTGCCTTCGCCGAGCTCCTTCATCACCGCCGACGTGCCGCCCGGGTAGTACGGAATGCAGTCGTTGAGCTGCTTCAGATACGCCCAGGTCTTGTCCCAGCCGTTGATCGGATCCTGCGGGTTCTTGTCGCCGAGCACGTACGGCAGCCCCATCAGGAACGTGCGGCCGGGGCCCGAGTTGGCCGGCCGCGCATAGATCAGCTTGTTCGGATGCGCTTTGCACCATGCGAGCAGCTGCTCGGGCGTCTTCGGCGGATGGTCGACCTTCGCCGGGTTGTATTCGAGCAGCGGGCCGGCCGGCATGTACGTGACTTCGAGGCCGAAGCCCTGCGCGAGATCCTGCATCTTGCGCGGGCCCGGCGCGTACTTGTCGAGCACGCCGGGGAACGCGCCCGCATTGTCGGGCAGCAGCTTCAGCCACAGGTTCTGTTCGATGCCGGCGGCCAGCGCGTCGGTGCCGGTCAGCACGAGATCGATGTCCGAGCGCCCCGCCGCCTGCATCGCCTTGATCTTGCCCGGCAGCTGCGGCGCGGGCGCGTTCGTGAACGTGACGTTCGACACGAGGTTCGGGTTCTTTTCCCTGAACGCTTCGATGGCCTTCTGCGTGAGCTGCAGGTTGCCCGCGACGTCGACGACGTTCAGCGATACGGGCGCCGCGACGGCGGCGGCAGCCGACAGCGCGAAGCCCAGTGCGGCGGCAATGCGGGAAGCCCGGCGTGCGATCGTGGTGGTGTTCATGTCTCCTCTCTGCGGTCAGTGGATGGGACCATTCTTTCGGGAAATCATGACGGCGTTATACGATGTCGGTCAACAAAAAACCATCGCGCGGAGGGCGGGACTTTCCCTGACAAATTCCTTGCCGTTGCGACTCGTTTCGTTCGAATCCGCCGCCTGTCGCGCATTCGGGCCGTCTGCCGGTTTCGTGTTGCGACGTCATATCTCTGCGCGCCGCATGTCGGGCCGGCTCGCAGGTGCTCGAAGCGAGTCTGCCGACAGCGCGGCGATCGCGACACACCGTTGCGCATCGCCCGCGCGAACGTCTGCCCGCATGATCCGCCGGAACCCGAACCGGCGCGATTCGGGCCTTTCCCGGACAGCAGCGACGTGCGCGCATCCGCGTCGATCGAATGCGCGTCGGCCGCGCCGGCACGCGCTGCAGCGTTTTTCGAGATCGGCTACAGTGGGCGCCTTGACGCGGCCAGCCATGTCCGACGTGCGTTTTGCACGTCGGCTTGCGCGGGCCGCACACGATTCTTCCGACAACCAGCGAACTCGCCATGTCCGATCTGTCCGCCTTCCCGATTACGCAAAAGTGGCCGGCCCAGCACCCCGACCGTCTCCAGCTCTACTCGCTGCCGACGCCGAACGGCGTCAAGGTGTCGATCATGCTCGAGGAAACCGGCCTGCCGTACGAGCCGCACCTCGTGCGCTTCGACACGAACGACCAGTTCTCGCCGGCGTTCCTGTCGCTGAACCCGAACAACAAGATCCCGGCGATCCTCGATCCGGACGGCCCCGGCGGCAAGCCGCTCGCGCTGTTCGAATCCGGCGCGATCCTGATCTATCTGGCCGACAAGACCGGCCGGCTGATTCCGCAGGATCCGGCCGGCCGCTACGAGACGATCCAGTGGGTGATGTTCCAGATGGGCGGGATCGGCCCGATGTTCGGCCAGCTCGGCTTCTTCCACAAGTTCGCGGGCCGCGAGTACGAGGACAAGCGTCCGCGCGACCGCTACGTCGACGAATCGAAGCGCCTGCTCGGCGTGCTCGACCGGCATCTCGCGAACCGCGAATGGATGATGGGCGACACGTACACGATCGCGGACATCGCGATCTTCCCGTGGGTGCGCAACCTCGTCGGCTTCTATGAAGCGGGCGATCTGGTCGGCTTCGGCGACTTCCGCCACGTCGCGCGTGCGCTCGACGCGTTCGTCGCGCGCCCGGCCGTCGCGCGCGGGCTGAACATCCCGGCGCGCGGGTAAGCGATGCGGCGGGCGCCATGTGCGGCCCGCCGCTCGTGCCGACAGCCCGCCGCATTGCGCGGCGGGCATTTCTGTTTATGCGCGACGGCCGCGTTCCGCCGCCGCTACGTTCGTTCCGGCTGCGGCGCCGCGCGGTCGCCTTCGCCTTCGCTTGCGCCCAGCCCGGCGAGCAGCTTCTCCAGCAATTGCGCGAGTTGCGCCTGTTCCGCGTCCGACAGCGCGGCGAGTATCGCGCGCTGATTGTCGACGTGCGCGACGACCGCATCGTCGATCAGCGCGCGCCCGGCTTCCGTCAGCGCGACCAGCGTGCCGCGGCCGTCCGCCGGATTCGGCCGGCGCTCGACCCAGCCGGCCTTCTGCAACCTGTCGATGCGCGCGGTCATCCCGCCCGACGACATCATCAGCGCGTCGTACAGCGCGGTCGGCGTCAGCGCGAACGGCGCGCCGCTGCGCCGCAGCGTCGCCAGCACGTCGAATTCGCCCGGCTGCATCCCGTAGCGCGCGAACAGCGGATTCAGACGGTCGCGCGCGATCACGAGCGCCGCTTCCTGCAGGCGCCCCATCACCAGCATCGACGACGCATCGAGGTCCGGACGCTCGACGCGCCATTGCTCGACCGCATGTGCGGCTCGATCCATTAACCCTCCTCGCTCCGGTAGTTATCTTGACGTCGAGATAAATCGGCATTTATCTTGACGGCGAGATACTTTACCGCAAAAGCGTGCGGCATCCCGATGCGGCGCGCACCGATACGAGGGCCGTCGATGAATCGCTTCTCTTCCCCCGGATGGCGGCTGGCCGCCATCGTGCTCGTCGGACTGAACCTGCGCCCGGCGCTCGCGGCCGTCGGTCCGCTGCTCGACATGATTCAGCACGCGACCGGCATCGGCGACGGCGCGGCAAGTCTGCTGACGACGATCCCGATCCTGCTGATGGGGCTCGGCGCGCTGGGGGCGACGCGCGTGCAGCGCATAACCGGCCTCGCACGCGGCGTCGGCGTCGGCGTCGTGCTGATCGGGCTCGCATGCGGGTCGCGCGTCGGCGCGCAGCACGCGTGGCTGCTGCTCGCGAGCGCCGGCTGCGCGGGCGTCGGGATCGCGATCGTGCAGGCGCTGCTGCCCGGCTTCGTGAAAGCGCATTTCGCGACGCGCGCCGGCGCCGCGATGGGCGTCTATTCGACGTCGATCATGGGCGGCGCGGTGCTCGCGAGCGTCATCGCGCCGCTCGTCGCCGCCCGCTGCGGATGGCTCGTCGCGCTCGCGGGCTGGGCGCTGCCGGCTGCGATCGCCGCGCTCGCGTGGCCGCTCGCGAGCCGCGGCGGCGACACGCGCGGCGCGGCGGCCCGAGATGCGCGCAGCGCATCCGAATCGCGTGCGACGGAGCCGATGAAGGCGACGAAAGCAACGACAGCGACGACGGCAACGAACACGATGCGCCCCGCGCGGTCGCCGCGCACATGGCGGCTCGCGGCGTTCTTCGGCATCGCGACAGGCGCGTACACGCTCGTGCTCGCGTGGCTGCCGCCGTTCTACATGCGGCTCGGCTGGTCGCCGGCGGCGGCCGGCGGTCTGCTCGGCGGCGTGACGCTCGCGGAAGTCGTCGCCGGCCTGACGATCTCCGCGACGATCGACCGGCTGCCCGATCGGCGACCCGCACTGCACGCGGCGATCGCATCGTTGTTCGCCGGGCTGGTCGCGCTGCTGAGCGCGCCCGATGCGCTCGCGTGGCCGGCCGCGCTGCTGCTCGGCGCCGGCATCGGCGCGCTGTTTCCGCTGTCGCTGATCGTCACGATCGATCATGCGGCGACGCCGGCCGAGGCCGCGTCGCTGACCGGCTTCGTGCAGGGCATCGGCTATCTGATCGCGGCGCTGTTTCCGTTTGCGGCCGGCGTCGCGCGCGAGCGTCTCGCGGATCTCGCGCCCGCGTGGATCGCGATGGCCTGCCTGTGCGTCGTGCTGAGCGTGCTCGCGGCCGGTTTCGGGCCGCACGTCGCGCGGCAAATGACGCGCGCGTGACGGGCGGTGACGCGCGCCGCGACGCACGACATGCGCGCTGCGGGATGCCCGGATCGCGGCCGGTCGGCGCTCAGTCCGCGCTCGCGTAAAGCGTCGAATCCGCGAATCCTTCGGCGTCGAGCACGCGCCCGATCAGGATCAGCGCGGTTCGCTCGATAGGCGTGTCGCGCACCTTGTCGACGATGTCGGCGAGCGTGCCGGTCACGCGCGCCTCGTCGGGCCAGCTCGCGCGATAGATCACGGCGACCGGACAGTCGGCGCCGTAATGCGGCAGCACGTCGTCGACGATGCGTGCCAGATGCCGCACGCCGAGATGGATCGCGAGCGTCGCGCGATGCGCGGCGAGCGAGCCGAGCGCCTCGCCTGCCGGCATCGTCGTCTTGCCCGCATAGCGCGTGAGGATCACCGTCTGCGCGACGCCCGGCAGCGTCAGCTCGACGCCGAGCGACGCCGCGCACGCGGCCGTCGCCGTCACGCCCGGCACGATCTCGTACGGAATGCCGAGCGCGTTCAGCCGGCGAATCTGCTCGCCGATCGCGCCGTACAGCGACGGGTCGCCCGAATGCACGCGCGCGACGTCCTGCCCTTTCGCATGCGCGTCGGCGAGCAGCGCGACGATCGCGTCGAGGTCGAGCTCGGCCGTATTGACCACCTGCTGCGCGCGATGGCCGTCGAGCACGGCGGCCGGCACGAGCGAGCCCGCATACAGGATCACCGGGCACGTGCGCACGAGGCGCTGGCCTTTCACCGTGATCAGCTCGGGGTCGCCGGGGCCGGCGCCGATGAAGTACACCGTCATCGAGAAATCTCCGTCAATTCGTTGAGCGACCGTGCGCGCGCATCACGCGCGTGCGGCCGCATCGAGCGCGTCGAGCAGCGCGGCGGCCGAGTCGAACGTGCGGTCGGCATCGGGCAGCGTCGGCCGGCGCAGCATCACGACCGGCAGCCTGCGCTCGCGCGCGACGTCGAGCTTCGCTTCGGTCGCGGCGCCGCCGCTGTTCTTGCTGACGACGACGTCGATGCCCGCGAGCGCGAACAGCGCGCGTTCGCCGTCGAGCGTAAACGGCCCGCGTGCGGCGACGATCTGCGCGCGCGCGTTGCCCGGATGCGGGTCGAGGCAGCGCACGAGCCAGAACTGGTGCGGCGGGATCGCGTCGAGATGCGCAAGCGGCTCGCGGCCGAGCGTAAACAGCGGCCGCCGAAACGGCGCGAGCGCGGCCTCGATGCCGGCCCAGTCGTCGACCATCCGCCAGTCGTCGCCGGGCCGCGGCACCCACGGCGCGCGGCGCAGCGCC
>NZ_CABVPR010000104.1 GCF_902499135.1 Burkholderia dolosa | reverse complement strand
CGCGCCGAGGGCGGCGAGCAGCGCGGTCGACACGAGCGTGCCGCCGAGCGCGAAGAGCGCCGCGCGGCGCGACGCGGCCGCGATGCCGGCGACGATCAGCGCGCCGGCCCACGCACCTTGCGCGAACGTGGTTTGCGCGATGCCGGCGAGCAGTGCGGGGCCGAGCGACGCGGCGGCGAGCATGGCTTCCCCGGACGCGCCGTCGGTTTGCTGCGTCGCGACAAACGGCAGCCACAGCGCGCTCACCGCGATGCACGGGCTCGAGTACGGGCATTGACGCCAGTTCCTGAGCGGCGCGCGCATCGCGCGCTGCACGAGCGCGGCGCCGATCGCCGACGGCAACGCGAGTGCGATCGCGGCAAGCGGCCCCGGCGCAAAAACGACGGCTACCAGCGCCGCCAATGCGCCGTTGAAGCCGTGCAGCCCTCGTTCGATATCGCGACGCTCGGCGCCCGTCAGCGTCGCAGTCGAGTTGGCTGCTGCCGCGCCGGCCAGCGCTGCGCACGCGAGCCGCGCGTCGGTCAGCGCGAGCGCGGCGACCAGCATCGCGCCCGTGAACGCGTTCGCCTGCAGCACGATCTGGCCGATGCTGCGCAGCACGATGCGCACATCGATCGGACGAATGACAGGCTCGGTGACGGGCATCGGAACGCGGCGGTGAAACAGGACGAGCGCGAGCATAGGACACAATTCGCCGCACCGAAATAGGGAATGCTGGATAGTCAGGATTTGTGAGACGATCGCCCGATCGACCGGAACGATCGAGGAGGCGGAACAATGCGTGAAGTACGCTGGGCGTCGCTCGAGGGCGACGGAGTCGAACATCTGACGTTCAACCGTCGCGACGACGGCATCGTCGTGGAGAGCGCGGTGGTCGGGCAGCGATACGGCCGCGCGTACGGGCTCGCGTATCGCGTCGTGTGCGATCCGGAATGGCGCGCGCTTCATGCGGTGCTGAAGGTGATGGGCGGCGGCGTGCTGGAGCTGCGCAGCGACGGCGCCGGGCACTGGCGCGACGGCGCGGACCGCGCGTTGCCGGCGCTCGACGGTTGCATCGACATCGACATCGCCGCGACGCCGTTTACGAACTCGCTGCCGATCGGCCGCCTGAAGCTCGCGCGCGGCGAGCGACGGCCGATCGACGTCGCGTACATCGCGACGCCCGACCTGACGGTGACGCCGGTCAAGCAGGCGTATGCGTGCATCGAGCCGGGCCGGCGCTATCGGTACGAAGGGATTTTCCGGAACTTCACTGCGGAGATGGACATCGACGACGACGGGCTCGTCGTCGACTACGAGACGCTGTTCAAGCGCCTGCCCGACCCGCGCTGAACGACGCGCTGCGCCGGCCCCGGTGCAGCGCGCTCGTGCGCGGCCGCGAACCGGTCGATGCGCGCGGCGATCAGATCGGGGTCGCGCAGCACGACCCAGTGCGTGCCGTCGATTTCCTCGCGTACGTGCTCGCCGAGCCAGCGATCGAGGCCGATCGACAGCGCGGGCGTCACGTAGCGGTCGCGTACCGGCACGAGGATCTGCACCGGCGCCTGCGCATACCGGTCGCGCGGCCGTCTCGCACGCGCGATGAAGTTCGCGCGATACAGCTGCAGCCCGTTCAGCGCGTTTTTCAGTTGCGAAGGATCGCGTTCCGGACGCACGCGTTCGGTGAGCTGAAGCCAGCGCGGCCACAGCGCGGCGCCGCCGAGCCGCCAGACCAGCGACGGCACGATCGGCAGATGGAAGAACGCGATGTACCACGACTTCAGGCTCTGCTCGACCCGCATCTTCGCGCGGAACACGTGATCGAGACATGGCCCGGAGATCGACGTGTACGACGCGATCCGCCCGCGAAACGCCGGATCGGTCACCGCCTCCCAGCACTGGATCGCCCCCCAGTCGTGGCCGACGAGATGAAACGGCCGGCCGCCGCAGGTTGCGTCCGCAACGGCCTTCAGGTCGTCGGCGAGCTGCGCGAGCGTGTAGTCCGCGCGGCGGCGCGGCGCATCCGACGCGCCGGCGCCGCGCACGTCGTATGCGATCACGCGGTAGCGCTGCGCGAGCCGTGCGCGCACCGGCGCCCACACGGCCGCGGAATCCGGATAGCCGTGCACGAGGATCAACGGCGGCGCGCGACGCGGGCCGCTCACGTAGACCGCGAGCTTCACGTCGCCGGAGCGGACCGTCAGCATCTCGTGCGTGCGCGCCATCGGATCACGCCTGCACGACCGGATGCAGCGGCACGCGGCGCGGCGCCGCTTGCGCCGCGTAGCGCGCATTGGTGGCGTCGATGCTCGCGAGCAGTGCGTCGAGCCCCTGCAGGTACTGGTGGTTGTCGTGGTCCCACGGATGGAAGCCGGGGCGGAAGTAGTCGAGCCATTCGCGCGCGATGCTCGGGAACACGCCGGTACGCGGGCTGTACAGATACTTGACGAGGCGCCACATCCCGCCGAACTTGCCGTGTTCGCGACGATGCGCGAGCATCAGCCGCACGTGGAAGTCGAACACGATCGTCCAGAACATCACGGTCGTCACCAGCATCGTGCCGGTGCGCAGCAGATAGCTGCCGATCCCCGGCTTCATCACCGTGTTCCACACGTCGTACGAAACCGCCTTGTGTTCGGTTTCCTCCATCGCGTGCCACATCCACATCTGCCGATAGCCTTCGACCGAGCCGTCGATCCGGTGTTCGTGGCCCGACAGCAGCTGGTTCGCGAGGATCGCCGTGTAGTGCTCGAGCGCGATCGTGATCGCAAGCTGCATCGAATGCGGCAGCACCTTCTTGAAGAAGCCGAGGATTGCCCACAGCCGCTTGTCGAGCTTGTGCGCGGGCAGCCCGGACGCCTGCAGCAGATCGTTGTATTCGATGTGCTCGCGCGTGTGCATCGCTTCCTGGCCGATGAAGCCGAGCACCTGCTTCTTCAGCTCGGGATCCTCGATCCGGTCGCGGTAGTTGCGCACCGAATCCATGAAGAAGCGCTCGCCGGCCGGGAACAGCAGCGACAGCGCGTTCATGAAGTGCGTGACCGGTACGCCCTGCACGTGCCAGTCGCGCGCGCGTTCCGGCGGCAGCGCGAAACGGATGTCGCGCCGCACGGGCATCACGTTCGGGGTGGTCATGATCGTTCTCCCTGATTACCTGCGTTGTTGTACGTTGCGGGCAGCGGCGCGGCGGCCGGCGTGCCGTAGCGTGCCGCGCGGCGGCGGGCCTTCGCGGCCTCGCGGCGCGTCGCGAGCACGACCAGTGCCTGATAGGCGGACGGCAGGATGCGTGCCATCCAGTCCGCGCCTTTCGCGTCGCGGCCGATCAGCACGCGGCGCTTGTTCTTGCGCACGCCGGCGAGGATCGTGCGCGCGGCGTCGTCGGCGGTCGTGATGAAGAACTTCTCGAAGTCGTCCTTGCCTTGCTGTTCGCTCTCGACCATGAAGCCGATCATGTTCTTCGCGACGCGGCTCGACTGCGCGATGTTCGTACGGATGCCGCCCGGATGCACGCAGGTGGCCGACACGCCGCATTTCATCATGTCGAGTTCCTGGCGCAGCGATTCGGTGAAGCCGCGCACCGCGAACTTGGTCGCGTTGTAGCCGCTCATGCCCGGCTGCGCGAAGATGCCGAAGATGCTCGACGTGTTCACCACGTGACCTTCGCCGGACGCCTTCAGATGCGGCAGAAACGCCTTCGTGCCGTGCACGACGCCCCAGAAATTGATGTTCACGATCCACTCGAGATCGGCGTAGTCCATTCCTTCGATCGTGCTCGACAGCGCGACGCCCGCATTGTTGAAGATCAGGTTGACCTTGCCGTGTTCGCTTGCGGTGTCGTCGGCCCACGCGAACATCGCGTCGCGATCGCCGACGTCGAGCACGCGCGTCGTCACGCGGACGTTCGGCGCGGTCGCGCGGACGATCCGTTCGGTTTCCGCGAGACCGACGCCGTTCTTGTCGGCGAGCGACACGTGGCAGCCGGCCTGCGCGAGCTGCACCGCGAGCGAGCGGCCCATGCCCGAGCCGGCACCCGTGATCGCGGCGACCTTGTTGGCGAAATCCTTCATGTCGGTGGCTCCTTGTGGGACTCAGGCCGCTTCGGCCGAAGCGGAAGCGGCCGGCGCGGCCGCGGGCCGCGCGCACGCGTCGTGCGGCGCGCGATACGCGTGGTAATCGGCGATCGAGAAGCGCGCGGTCGCCTGCCGGAAGCGCCACGTGAAGCCCGGCCACAGCGTCGTGTTCTTGCCGGTGCGCGGGTCGAGATACCAGCTCTTGCAGCCGCCCGTCGACCAGATCGCCTTCTTCAGCTTGCCCTGCAGTTCGCTGTTGTATTGCGCCTCGACGAGCGGGCGGACTTCGATCGCGTCCGCGTGCTCGCGGCGCATCGCCTGCAGCGCGCCGAGGATGTACTCGATCTGCGATTCGATCATGAACACCATCGAGTTGTGGCCGAGGCCGGTGTTCGGGCCGACGATCATGAAGAAGTTCGGATAGCCGGGCAGCGTCGTGCCGAGGTATGCATGCGCGCCGTCGCGCCACGCGTCGACGATGTCGAGCCCGCCGCGGCCGATGATCGCGCCGCGCGGATACGGATCGGCGACCTGAAAACCGGTGCCGTAGATCAGGCAGTCGACTTCATGGCGCTTGCCGTCGGCCGTCACGACCGCGTCCGCTTCGATGCGCGCGATGCCGGTCGTCACCACGTTCACGTTCTTGCGCGACAGCGCCGGGTAGTAGTCGTTCGAGATCAGCACGCGCTTGCAGCCGAGCGTGTAGTTCGGCGTGACGATCTTGCGCAGCTCCGGATCCGGAATCTGCTTGCGGATGTGGCGCAGCGCGAGCTTCTGCACGTTCTTCATCAGCGAAGGATGGATCGCGAAGCCGAGCACGCGCGATTCGAGCATCCAGTAGATGCCGCTGCGCACGAGCTTCTGCGTAAACGGCAGCGTGCGGAACAGCCACTGTTCGAGCTTCGTCAGTTCGCGGTCGGGCTTCGGCATGATCCACGGCGGCGTGCGCTGGAACAGCGTGAGCTCCTTCACGCGTGGCGCGATCTGCGGGACGAACTGGATCGCGCTCGCGCCGGTGCCGATCACCGCGACGCGCTTGCCGTCGAGCGGATAGTCGTGGTCCCACTGCTGCGAGTGGAACGCGCGGCCCTTGAAGTCGTCGACGCCCGGAATCGCCGGCAGCGCCGCGCGCGACAGCCCGCCCATCCCGGACACCAGCACGCGCGCCGACAGCCGCTTGCCGTTCGCGAACGTGAGGCGCCAGCGCTGCGCGGCCTCGTCGTATTCGGCACGCTGAAGCTCGTGATTCATGCGCAGATGCGGGCCGATCCCGAAGCGCTGCACGCAGTCTTCCAGATACGCGCGGATTTCCGGCTGCGGCGCGAACATGCGCGTCCAGCGCGGATTCGGCGCGAACGAGAACGAATAGACGTGCGATTGCACGTCGCACGCGCACCCGGGGTAGTGGTTGTCGCGCCACGTGCCGCCGACCGACGCGGCCTTCTCGAGGACGACGAAGTCCGACACGCCTGTCTGCCGCAGGCGGATCGCCATTCCGAGACCGGCGAAGCCGGTGCCGATGATGGCGATGTCGATGGCTTCGTCCGGGCGGTCATCGCCGGGCGGGCCGAAGGGCAACGTGCGAGCATTCATCCGGGTGTCTCCGATCTGGCTCATTTTTCACTGTGACATTGAATGATGTAACGATAGTGCGTGAACGGCGAAACCGCAAGGGGCTAGAAGCGCCGCTCTAGGCGCGCAAAGCCGCGCGGGAAAAGGCGGAGCGCGGTTTGGAACGATGTCGTTTCCGCCCTGCGGAAACGATCGAAAGCGCCGTCGAACGGGCGCGGCGGGAAGCAGCCGACGCCGGGTGCGGGCGTCGATGCGTTTGAAACGGAGTCAGGCGCGGCCCGTTCGGGCGGCGGTCTCGTGGAAAACCCCCGCCACGATCGTGACCTGCGCGAGTGCATACAGGCCCCAAATCAGATAGTCGATGCCGGAGAAGCCGCCGAGGAATCGCTCGACGCCGATCAGCGTGTCGGAGCCGACGAAGATCAGGCTGCCCGCGGCAATCTGCGGGCCGCGCGTACGGGCCGCGAGCGCGACGCTTGCCATCGCGCACAGCACGAGCATGTATACGGCGACCGGCGCGCGCAGCTCGCCGAGGTGCGGGAAAAACACCGCGTAGAACGCTGGCGCCGCGGTCCACAGTACGGCGAGCGCGGCGATGCGTACGCCGTGCGGCCGCGCGCGCCAGCGGATGAAGAGCGCGCAGTAGCACAGGTGCGTGATCAAGAATGCGCCGAGGCCGCCGACGAACGACAGCGGCCATCGAGGCAACGCGAGCAGCACGTCGCCGAGCACGGCGGTCGCGAGCGCCGCGCATAGCCAGCGCCGTTCGCGCGGCGCGCCGCACGTGCTGCCGGCCGCGAGCAGCAGAATGCCCATGGCCGCTTTCGCGACCGGTTGGCCCGGATACGGCGCGACGGCCAGCGACAGTCCGTACAGCAGCGCGGCCGCGACGGCGAGCGGCCAGAGCCGGCGGTAAGCAGCGGGGAGCGGGGAGGTCACGGCGGGCGTCTCCGGTTTGTTTTTCGTTCGCAGCGGGCGGTGCGTCGTGGGCTGCGCGGGTGCCGCGCATTATCGCGAAGAACGGGCGGCGGCAAGTTGGCGAATTCTTCTAGGCGGGCGCGGTGCCGGTGGGGGTGGCCCGGCGGTGCGGGCGGGATCGGGATGTGGTCGGATACGGCGCGTGCCGATGCCAGCACGATCGACCATACTCGGCGCGACGCGCCAGCCGCGGGCCGATATCACGCGCGCGCGGCGGCCGCGCGGGCGGAAGCGGGCGGCGCCGGTCGCAGCGGCACGGCTCCGGATCGACGTGGCCGCACATGTGATGCGTTCCGATATCCGCACGGCTGCGCGACTGCGTGACTACACGCCCGAACGCCCGAACGCCCGAACGCCCGAACGCCTGAACGCCTGAACGCCTGAACGCCTGAACGCCTGAACGCCGGAACGCCGGAACGACCGAACGACCGAACGACCGAACGACCGAACGACCGAACGACCGAACGACCGAACGACCGAACGACCGAACGACCGACGACCATACCCAGCGCGACAGCCGCCGGCCGGCTATCGCGCTCGCCCGCGTCGCCGCTCCCGCAACACCACGTCACGCGCATCGGCACGAATCCGTGCCCGCGTAAAACGAAAAAACCGGCGGGCCATCCGCCCGCCGGCCTTCCGGATTCGCACCGATGCGCTACTTTGCCGCCACCGCGGTCGCGACGCGCTTGTCGGTCCACGCGTTGTCGGCGACGCTGAGTTTCTGCGGAATCAGCTTCGCCGCGTAGAACGCGTCGGCGACGCGCTGCTGAACGGCGACGATCCTGTCGTCGATCGGCACGGCGCCGAACGGCACGCGCTTGATCCACGTCTCGACGAGCGGTTGCGGCAGGCCGACCTTCGGCGCGAGCAGCGCGGCCGTATCCGCAGGATGACCGTTCACCCACTGACCCGTTTCGCGCGCCTGCTTCAGGATCGCGCCGATCACGTCCGGGTGCTGCTGCGCGAAGTCGCGCGTCGCCTCGTAGAAATTGTTCGTCGGCGTGAGACCCGTATAGTCGGACAGCGTACGCACCTTCAGCGCATTCTGTGCGGCTGCATAGTACGGGTCCCATACCGCCCACGCGTCGACGTTGCCGCTTTCGAACGCGGCGCGCGCATCGGCCGGCGGCAGGTACACGGGCTGGATCTCGTCGTAACGCACGCCGGCCTTCTTCAACGCCTCGAGCAGCAGGTAGTTCGCGCTCGACCCTTTCTGCAGCGCGACCTTGCGGCCGCGCAGATCGGCGAGCGAACGGATCGGCGAATCGCTCTTCACGAACACCGCTTCGTTGTGCGGCGCCGGCGGCTCCGCGCCGACGTACACGAAGTGCACGCCGGCCGCCTGCGCGAACACGGGCGGCGGCGCGCCCGTGTAGCCGAAGTCGATGCTGTTCGCATTCAACGCCTCGAGCAGCTGCGGGCCGGCGGGAAATTCGAACCACTGCACGCTGTAGCCGAGCGGCTTGAGCCGTGCCTCCAGCGAACCCTGCGCCTTGACGATCGCCAGCAGGCCGGCCTTCTGGTAGCCGACGCGGACGATCTTGTCGGCACCGTCGAGCGCGAACGCCGACGATGCGGACAGCGCGACGAGCGCGAACGCAGCCAGGCGGACGATGCGGCGGGTGAAACGGGTCATCGGGCAACTCCATGCGAAATGTCTTCGGAAGCGGCGTCGGCCGCTCGGTTGGAAGAATCGTCGCATGCGCGCTCGCGCCCGCAAACGAAGCATTGCCGATATGAATATGACGGCCGCGCGCCTATGCTTCGCCGTCGTCCGGCGCGGGCGCGCCGGACTGCCGGGCGGCTTCGTCGCTCAGCTTCTTGTCGAGGATCGTCGCGACGCGGCCGCCGAGATACGCGCTCGCCGCGTTTTCGAGCGCGCGGTTCATCTCGCCTTCGACGAACACGTTGGCAAGCGGACGCAGCCGCCAGATCGCGTCGACGAGCGCGGGCACGTCGGTCGCCGGCGGCAGCGTGCCGGCGTCGTAGCGGTCGAGCCGCTTCACGACGAGATCGACGAGCAGACGCGCCACCGCGTCGAAATGCGGCCGCGCGAGGCCGATCACGTCGAGCAGCTCGCGCGGCGGGATGCCTTCCTTCGTCATCGCGGCCGCCGCTTCGAGCAGCGCGGGGCTCTTCGCGACGAACGACAGACCGCGCCGCTCGAGCAGCCCGAGCTCGGTCGCGCGCGCGAGCTGCGCGGGCGTCTGCGGGCCGAACATCTGCGTGAGCGCGGCGAGCGAATAGGTTTTCGGCCGTTCGTGCGACCAGCGGCCGCCGATCGCGTTTTCGAGTCCGAGGATCGAGCGCAGGTCGTGCCCCTCGTCGATCGCCTTGATCAGATCCTGGATGTTCGCGAGCGTATAGCCGCGCGCGAGCAGATGGTTGATCAGCTTCAGCCGCGCGACGTGCGTGTCGTCGTAGATGCCGACGCGTCCGCGCTTCTCCGGCGGGGCGAGCAGCCCGCGATCCTGATACGCGCGCACGTTGCGCACGGTCGTGTCGGACACGCGCGCGAGCTCGTCGACCGTGTATTCGTTGCGGGCGTCCGCCGCGGTTTCGTCGGCTGGGGAGTGGGTCTGTTTCGGCATGCGGGCATTCTAGCGCGACGCGCCGGGCGCGGAAGACGCAGGCGGCGCGGGCAGCGAGCGCGCGCCGTCGCCGAGCGGGCGCTGCATCAGCGCGGTGTCGATCCAGCGGCCGTGCTTGAAACCGACCGCCTTCAGCACGCCGGCCGGCTCGAAGCCGAACGCCCGGTGCAGCGACGTCGAGCCGCCGGTGCCGCCATCGGCGATCACCGCGATCATCTGCCGCCACGGGCCGGCCTCGCAGCGCTCGATCAGCGCCGCGAGCAGCGCGCGGCCGATTCCGCGGCCGCGCTGCGTGTCGTCGATGTAGATCGAATCCTCGACCGTATGGCGATACGCGCTGCGCGTGCGATACGGCGTCGCGTACGCATAGCCGGCGACGCGGCCGTCGCATTCCGCGACGAGATACGGCAGCCCGTGGCGCAGCACCGCGTCGCGGCGCGCGCCGAGCTCCGCGACGTCGGGCGGCGTTTCTTCGAACGACGCGACGCTGTGGCGGACGTGGTGCGCATAGATCGCGTGGATCGCGGCGAGATCGGCGTCGGTCGCGTCGCGAACGAGGACGGCGCAGGCGGGAGCAGTGGACATGGCGGCGATGCGGGCGGATGAAACCGCTACTATGCCGGCCGCGCGGCATAGCGGTAAAGCGGTCCGTCCGGCATCCCGAAAATTGATCGCGATCAGCAACAACGACGGATCGGCTCAAGTTTTTTGCAGGCAAACCGTAATCCAGATTTGCCGCGGATCGATTCGCCGCGGTCCTTTCCCGCTCACGTGCCGTCATGAACCTGAACGCCCTGTTTTCCCGTTTCTCGATCCGCACGCGGATCTTTTCCACGCTCGGTCTCGTCGCCGTGCTGCTCGTCGTGTCCGGGCTGATCGGCCTGGCCGGCATGCAGAGCTCGAACCGCGCGCTCGACGAAGCCTATACGCGACAGCTCGCCGCGAAGACCGCGCTGTCCGCCGCGAGCCTGAACCTGACGATCGTGCGTACCACGCTCGACCGCGCGATGCTGCATCCGGAGGCGCCGGACGTGCCCGAACTCGTGAAGAAGGCCGAAGGCTATCTCGCGAAGGCCGACGCGGCGTGGCGCACGTACGCGGCGATGCCGCACGACGGCGACGAAGGCCCGCTCGCGAGCCGGCTCGACGCGGCGCGGCAGGCGCTGATCGGCCAGGCGCTGAAGCCGATGATCGACGCGATCCGCGCCGGGCGCCGCGACGACGCGGACCGGCTGCTGATGACCGTCGCGCCGCCGCTGTCGGTCGCGCTCACGCAGGCGAGCGACGCGCTCGACGCGTACCAGGCGGCGCGCGGCAAGGCCGTCTTCGACACCGCGCAGACCTACTACGGCTGGATGCGCACCGGCGCGATCGCCGGCATCGCGTTCGGCCTTGCCGCGTGTCTCGGCTGCGCGATCGGCCTGCATTTCGCGATCACGCAGCCGGTGAACCGGCTGCTGTCGCATTTCCGCCGGCTGTCGGACGGCGATCTGACGTCCGAAGTGCGCTGGTCGTCGCGCGACGAGATGGCCGAGCTGGTGAAGGGCGTGACGGGCATGCAGCGCAGCCTCGTCGACACGGTGCGCCAGGTCACGCAGGGCTCGGAGGCGATCTCGACCGCGACGCACCAGATCGCGGCCGGCAACACCGACCTGTCGCAGCGCACCGAAGAACAGGCGGCCGCGCTGCAGCAGACAGCTGCGAGCATGGAGCAGCTGACCGCGACCGTGAAGCAGAACGCCGACCACGCGCAGGAAGCGCAGGCGTGCGCGGACGACGCGAGCGAGATCGCGTCGCGCGGCGCGGCGGTCGTCGGCGAGGTGATCGGCACGATGAACGAGATCGACCGGAGTTCGCAGAAGGTCGCGGACATCATCGGCACGATCGAAGGGATCGCGTTCCAGACCAACATCCTCGCGCTGAACGCGGCCGTCGAAGCGGCACGCGCGGGCGAGCAGGGCCGCGGCTTCGCGGTGGTCGCCGGCGAAGTGCGCACGCTCGCGCAGCGTTCGGCGTCGGCGGCGAAGGAGATCCGTACGCTGATCGGCGAATCGGTCGAGCGCGTCGCGAACGGCTCGCGGCTCGTCGGCGTGGCCGGTGCGACGATGCAGGACATCCAGCAGGCGATCGGCCGCGTAACCGGGATCATGGCCGAGATCGCGGCCGCGTCGAACGAGCAGCGCGACGGCATCGAGCAGGTGAACCGCGCGGTGTCGCAGATGGATCAGGTGTCGCAGCAGAACGCGGCGCTCGTCGAGCAGGCGGCAGCGGCCGCCGCGTCGCTCGAGGAGCAGGCCGACGGACTGCGCCGCGCGGTCGGCGCGTTCCGCGTCGCGTGACGCCGCGTCGCGCGGCGTACCGAGC
>NZ_CABVPR010000103.1 GCF_902499135.1 Burkholderia dolosa | reverse complement strand
GTGCGCACGCTCGGCCGCCGCGCGACGGACTGGTTCGCGCGCGGCATCGGGCTGCCGGCCGAGCGCACGCTGCTCGACTGGCTCGTGCGGCTGTTCTTCCATGCGCCGCCGGCCGGCAAGCCCGACCGCGTGCGGCGCTGGGCGCGCGTCGCATTCCTGCGGCTCGCCGCCGACTGGGGCGTGCTGCAGCCGCTGAGCCCGCGCGAATGGTTGTGGCGTGCGATCGTGCGTGCACCGCGCGACGCCGATCGCCGCGCCGTGCGCGATCCGCTCGCGTGGTTCGACACGTGGATCGTGCCCGTCTATGTCGCGGTGCGTGCGGTTGCCGCGCGCGTCGACGCGCTGCTCGCACGCTTGCCGTGGGCGCGCTGGGGCGGCTGGCTCGATGCGCGTGCGAACGGCGTCGGCCGCCATCGCTGGCTCGTGCCGCTGCTGCTCGTCGTCGGTGCGCTGCTGTGGGCCGCGGCCGGGATGTCGCCGCTGATGCCGGGCGCGCAGTTCGCGTTCTTCGCGATCGTCGCGGTGCTCGCGCTCGCGCTGCGTCGCCTGCCGGGCCATCTGCCGACGCTCGCGCTCGCATCGCTCGCGCTGCTCGCCGCGGTGCGCTACGTATGGTGGCGCACGACGCAGACGCTCGATTTCCGCAGCCCGCTCGAAGCGATCGCCGGCTACCTGCTGTATGGCGCGGAAGCGTACACGTGGATGATCCTGCTGCTCGGTTTCGTGCAGACCGCGTGGCCGCTCGACCGGCCCGTCGTGCCGCTGCCCGACGATCCCGATACGTGGCCGACCGTCGACGTCTACATCCCGACCTACAACGAACCGCTGTCGGTGGTGAAGCCGACCGTGTTCGCCGCGCAGAGCATCGACTGGCCGAGCGCGAAGCTGCGCGTGTATCTGCTCGACGACGGCCGGCGGCCCGAGTTCGCCGAATTCGCGCGCGATGCGGGGATCGGCTATCTGACCCGCGACGACAATCGCCACGCGAAGGCCGGCAACATCAACCACGCGCTGCCGAACACGCACGGCGAATACGTCGCGATCTTCGACTGCGATCACGTGCCGACGCGCTCGTTCCTGCAGACGACGATGGGCGTGTTCCTGCGCGACCCGACCTGCGCGCTCGTGCAGACGCCGCACCATTTCTTCTCGCCCGATCCGTTCGAGCGCAACCTCGGCACGTTCCGCGAAGTGCCGAACGAAGGCAACCTGTTCTACGGGCTCGTGCAGTCGGGCAACGACCTGTGGAACGCCGCGTTCTTCTGCGGATCGTGCGCGGTGCTCAAGCGCAGTGCGCTCGAGGAAGTCGGCGGCGTCGCGGTCGAGACGGTGACCGAGGATGCGCACACGGCGCTGAAGCTGCATCGCCGCGGCTATACGTCCGCGTATCTGCCGACCGTGCAGGCGGCCGGCCTCGCGACCGAAAGCCTCGCCGGCCACGTGAAGCAGCGCACGCGCTGGGCGCGCGGAATGGCGCAGATCTTCCGGATCGACAATCCGTTCATCGGGCGCGGGCTCGGCTTCGTGCAGCGCATCTGCTACGGCAACGCGATGCTGCACTTCTTCTACGGGATTCCGCGGCTCGTGTTCCTGACGATTCCGCTCGCGTACCTGTTCTTCCATCTGTACTTCATCAACGCGTCGGCGTTCGCGCTCGCGAGCTACGTGATTCCGTACCTGGTGCTCGCGAACATCGCGAACTCGCGGATGCAGGGCCGCTATCGGCATTCGTTCTGGGCCGAGGTCTACGAATCGGTGCTCGCGTGGTACATCGCGCTGCCGACCACCGTCGCGTTCCTGAGTCCGAAGCACGGCAAGTTCAACGTGACCGACAAGGGCGGCAAGATCGACGAAGGATACGTCGACTGGTCGACGTCGAAGCCGTATCTGGTGCTGTTCGCGCTGAACGTGCTCGCGATCGGCGCCGGACTGTGGCGGCTCGTGGCCGATCACGGCGACGAGGCGTCGACGATCCTGATCACGCTCGGCTGGACCGTGTACAACCTCGCGATGCTCGGCGCGGCGCTGGCCGTCGCGCGCGAAGCGAAGCAGGTGCGCGTCACGCACCGGATCGCGATGCGCGTGCCGGCGACGCTGGTGCTCGCCGACGGATCGACCGCCGCGTGCTTCACGAGCGACTACTCGACCGGCGGCCTCGGACTCGAAGCGGTGCCGGGCCTCGCGCTCGAGGTCGGCGATCTGCTGCAGGTGTGCGTGTCGCGCGGCGACCGGTCGTTTCCGTTCCCGGTGCGCGTGACGCGCGTGACGCCGACACACGTCGGCGTGAGCTTCGACGGATTGACGCTCGACCAGGAGCGCCAGCTCGTGCAATGCACGTTCGGCCGCGCGGATGCGTGGCTCGACTGGCACGAGGGGGCGCGCGCCGATGCGCCGCTGCGCGGACTGAAGGAAGTGCTGCGCATCGGCGTCGAAGGCTACGTGCGCATGTGGAAGGGCGCCGCGCACGGACTGCTGGCGATGCTCGCGCCGAAGCTCGATCGGGCGCGCGACTGACGCGCGCTCATCACGGAGTGATCAATGACGTTCTGGAATCTGTATTTCATCCTGAAGTTCGCGATGTTCGCGACCGGGCACCTGCAGCCGCTGTGGTGGGCGAACCTCGCGTTCGCGCTGGCGCTGGCGGTGAGCGCGCCGATTCGCCGGCGCGTGTGGCGCATCGTGCGGCAACTGGCGGCGATCGCGATCGCGGTGCCGCTGCTTGCGCGCGAACTGCACGCGCCGCCGCTCGCGCGGCTCGTCGACGCCGCGCGCGAGGTGAGCACGTTCGGCGGCGCGTACTGGATGGAGCTGCTGCCGCGGCTGCTGCCGCCGATGCTGGTGCTGACGGTCGCCGGTGTGCTGATCGTCTATTTCGTCGTCAACCGCTGGCTGCGCGTCGCGACGTTCGTGCTCGCCGTGCTGATCGCGATGCCGCTGTGGCAGACCGGCAGCGGCTTGATCGCGCGTGTCGTCGCGGCGAACGCGCCGCAGCACGCGAACGGGCCGCGCGCGACGCTCGTCGGCCAGCCCGAGGACTACAACGCGGCGCTCGCGACGTTTCGCGCGCAGGAGTCGCAGCGACAGGTGACGTTCGGTCATCTCGGCAGCGATCCCGCGACGCAGTTCGACGTGATCGTGCTGCACGTGTGCTCGCTGTCGTGGGACGATCTCGATGCGGCGAAGGTGCGCAACCATCCGATGCTGAGCCACTTCGACTATCTGTTCACGAACTTCAGTACGGCCGCGAGCTACAGCGGCCCGGCGGCGATCCGCGTGCTGCGCGCGACCTGCGGGCAGGAAGCGCACGCGGACCTGTACAAGCCCGCACCGCAGCAGTGCCACCTGTTCTCGCAGCTCGCGAACGCCGGCTACACGGTGCAGTCGCTGCTGAACCACGACGGCCATTTCGACAACTTCCTGCAGGTGGTTCACGACAATATCGGCGTGCCCGATGCGCCGATGATCTCGAACGCCGCCGCGCCGGTCGCGATGCATGCGTTCGACGGCTCGGCGATCAAGGACGACTACGCGACCCTCGCGAACTGGTATGCGCAGCGTGCGGCGGTGCCGGGCCCGGTCGCGCTGTACTACAACACGATCAGCCTGCACGACGGCAACCGCGTGGTCGGCAGTTCGCTGACGAGCATCGATTCGTATCCGCAGCGCGCGACGAAGCTGATGAACGACTTCGACCGGCTCGCCGATCTGATCGCGCAGTCCGGGCGTCGCGCGGCGATCGTGTTCGTGCCCGAGCACGGCGCCGCGCTGCGCGGCGACCGCAACCAGGTTGCGGGGCTGCGCGAGATTCCGACGCCGCGGATCATTCACGCGCCGGTCGGCGTGCGGCTCGTCGGCTTTGCGGGCAACCACGGGACGACGACCGTGATCGATCAGCCGACGAGCTTCCTCGCGCTTGCGCAGCTATTGTCGAATCTCGTATCGAACAGCCCGTTCAAGCCGGGCGTCACGCTCGCTCAGTATGCGGCCGACCTGCCGCGTACGCGGATGGTCGGCGAGAACGAAGGCACGGTGACGCTGAAGACGGCCGACGGCTACGCGGTGAAAACTCCGGACGGCGTATGGATCGACGAACAGTGAACATTGGCGAAGGCGACGACGATCGCCTGTCGCAACCGAACGACGTGCGGCGTCTCGCGCGGCATCTGCCGGAGCTCGACCCCGAGCGCTACGTCGACGAACAGGCGCGGCGCGCGTTCGTCGAAGCGCTCGACCGCTGGCCGGTGCTCGCGAAGCTGATGGGCTTGCGGGGCGACGCATGAGCGCGCGCGAACGGCGGGCCGCCGGAGACGCGGCCGGCGCAGGCATCGCTCACTGCGCGCGGCGCGCCGGCTGACGCGTCCATTCGTTTTCTTCGCCCGGCACCTTGCCGAACGTCTGCGCGGCCCACGCGTTTCGCGCCGCTTCGATCTTCGCGCGCTCGCTCGACACGAAGTTCCATTCGATGAACCGCTCGCCCGGCAGATGCGCGCCGCCGAGCAGCATCACGCGCGCGCCGCTCGCGCTCGCGAGCGCGACGTCGGCGCCGCGCTCGAGCACGGCCATCGTCGCGCTCGCAAGCGGCGCGCCGTCGATCGTCAGGTCGCCGTCGACGACATACACGCCGCGCTCTTCATGTTCCGCATCGAGCGCGAGCTGCCCGCCGGCCGCAAATTCCGCATACGCGTAGAGCGTCGGCGAGAACACGGCGACCGGCGACGTCAGCCCGAACGCGGTGCCCGCGATCACGCGCACGCGCACGCCGTCGCGTTCGAGCGACGGCAGCGTGTCGGCCGCATGATGCGCGAACGCGGGTTCGGCGTCCTCGTGCTCGACCGGCAGCGCGACCCACGTCTGGATGCCGTGCACCGGCTGCTCGCGCGGCCGGTCTTCGTCCGGCGAGCGCTCCGAATGCACGATGCCGCGACCGGCCGTCATCCAGTTCACGTCGCCCGGCACGATCTTCTGCCGCGACCCGAGGCTGTCGCGATGCATCAGCGTGCCGTCGAACAGGTACGTGACGGTCGCGAGGCCGATGTGCGGATGCGGGAGCACGTCGATGCCGCGTCCGGCCGGCAGCACGGCCGGTCCCATCTCGTCGAAGAAGATGAACGGGCCGACGAGCCGTGCGGCACGCGCGGGCAGCACGCGGCGCACGACGAGGTTGCCGATGTCGCTGTCGCGCGGCGTGAGAACGGTCTTGATCGATGCGGACATGATGGTGTTCCTCGCGATGGGAGCGGATGCGTCAGACGATTGCCGTGTCGATCGAGATCGGATGCGTGAGAATCCGGTGGACCGGACACGCGTTCGCGATCTGCAGCAGGCGCTCGCGCTGCTCGGCGGACAGGTCGCCGTCGAGCGTGATGCGGCGCACGATCGTGCTGCCCGCGCTGCCCGGTTCGTGCGTGAGCTTCACGTGGACTTCGGCGAGCGGCCAGCCTTTGCGCTGCGCGACCATCTTCAGCGTGATCGCGGTGCACGCGCCGAGGCTTGAAAGCAGCAGCGCGACGGGCGTCGGCGCCGCATCGCCGCCGCCGAGCGACGCCGGCTCGTCGGCGCGCCACTGATGGACGCCGTCGGTGAAGTGGACCAGATAATCGACCGAGCCGATGCTCGCTTCGACGGACAGTTCGCTCATGACAATTCCACGTGGAAAAAAAGAAGGCGGGCCGCGGCGTTCGGCACCGCGTTACGGTTCGAGCAGCCGCTGCAGCCGCAGCTCCTCGAAATCGAGCTCCGATTCGATCCGGTGCAGCACCGCATCGTCGACCTTGCCGTCGCGGTGCAGTGCGAGCAGCGCGTCGCGCGACACGCCGACCAGTTCGAGCTCGACGCGCAGCATCCGTGCGCGCACGTCGGCCGGCTCGGCGCCGTGCCGGTGCGCGCGTTCGTTGAACGCGACGCGGTTCCGGTATTCGGCGAGCAGCCGGTCGAGCGACGCACGCTCGAGACCGGACCCGCGCCGCTCGAGCGCATCGAGCTCGGCGAGTGCCGCGCCGAACGTGTGCGCGCGCACCGCGTGCTCGGACATCGTGCGTCGCGCGGCCGGGCGCAGCTTCAGCACGCGGATCAGCGGCGCGAGCGTGCCGCCTTGGACGACCAGCGTCGCAATGATCAGCAGAAACGTGCTGAACAGGATCAGGTCGCGGCCGGGGAAGTCGGCGGGCAGCGCGATCGCCGCGGCAAGGCTGACGACGCCGCGCATGCCGGACCAGCCGAGCACGACGGCTTCGCGCCACGACCACGGCTCGCTTCCGTCGCGTGCCGCGCGCAGGCGGCCGGGCAGCCACATCGCGGCGAACACCCACACGATGCGCGCGCCGATCGCGGCCGCGGTCGCCGGCAGCGCGACGCGCAGGCCCGCCATTACCACCGCGCCTTCGTGGTTCACGCGCGCGAGGATCGCATGCAGCGCGAGACCGATCAGGATGAACACGAGCGCATCGAGCACGAACACGACGGCTTCCCACGTCGCCTTCGCCTTGATCCGCAGATCGGCGTCGAACACGCGATGCTGGCGCACGCCGAGCACGAGCCCGCACGTGACGACGGACAGCACGCCGGAGCCGCCGACGGCTTCCGCGATGCCGTAGCTCGCCCATGCGGCGACGAACGTGACGACGATGCCGAGCATCGGATCGCGCAGCCGCGGCAGCACCCAGCACATCGCATGACCGCACGCGAGGCCGGTCGCGACGCCGATCAGCGTCAGCGAGAAGAACAGCGCGGTGCCGCTCGCGACGGTGATCGTCGCGGCGAGCGCGGCCGATACGGCCATCTGGTACAGCAGCAGGCCCGATGCGTCGTTGACGAGGCTCTCGCCTTCGAGCACCGCGACGAGCCGTGCGGGCAGCGGATGGCGCTGCAGGATCGCCTTCGCGGCGACCGCGTCGGGCGGCGACACGATCGCGCCGAGCGCCACGCACGCGGCCCACGGAAGCGCGGGGTTCGCCGCATGCACGGCGACGGCCACCGCGGCGGTGGTGAACGCGACCGCGCCGAGCGCGAGCGATGCGATCGACGCGAGCTCGCGGCGGAATTCCTTCCACGCGGTATAGAAGCCGCTCGACATCAGCAGCGGCGGCAGCACGGCCGCCAGCAGCAGCGCCGGGTCCATGTCGGGCACGCGCCGGCCGGCGACGGCGACCGCGCAGCCGCCGAGCAGCAGCACGACGGCGGGCGGAATCGAGATCCGCTGCGCGAGCCACGTGAGCGCGCCCGCGCCGCCGATCAGCAACAGCAGGTAATGAAACAGCTCGACGTTGGTCATCCGATGCGCGCCGTCACGACGGCTTGCGATCGTTCGCGCGCGCGCCGGGCAGCGCGCCGAACATGTGCTCGCCGCAGCGGGCGTCGCGCCACGCGGCATGCAGCCGGTGGCCGGCGATCAGCCGTCGCGCGAGCGGCAGGATCTGCTCGCCGGCCAGCATGCCGAGCAGGCCGGTGAGCGCGATGATCGGCGGTGCGGGCGAGTGCACGCCGATCGCGCCATAGATCGCGCCGGCGAGGATGCCGGCGAGCAGCGACAGGAAATACGGTTTCATGATGAGCGTCTCGTGATGGCGGATCGGCACGGCCGCGTGCCGTCGGAATCCTTGAAGCGTATCGGGTTTGCGTGAAGAAAAAAAGCGCGGATCGCCCCGAACGGATGCCGATCCGCGAATCGCAGCGATTCCGTTTCTTGGGTGTTCGTGGCGCGCGTTTAGGGATTAAATCTATCGCGCCGGACAAAGAGCCGGCGCATGATCGAATCGCCGGCTCCCGTTTCGACGGTCGACGCCGGCCGCTCCTTTTCCGTTCACAGGACCTCTCGCGCCATGAGCAATCCCAAGCTTGAAGTACTTACTCCGCAGAACAGCCAGCTGATCTTCATCGACCAGCAGCCGCAAATGGCGTTCGGCGTGCAGTCGATCGACCGGCAGACGTTGAAGAACAACGTCGTCGGGCTCGCAAAGGCCGCGAAGGCGTTCGGTGTGCCGACCACGATCACGACCGTCGAGACCGAGAGCTTCTCGGGTCATACGTTTCCCGAGCTGCTCGACGTGTTTCCGAACCAGAAGCTTCTCGAGCGCACGTCGATGAATTCGTGGGACGACCAGAAGGTGCGGGACGCGCTCGCCGCGAACGGCCGCAAGAAGGTGGTCGTGTCCGGCCTGTGGACGGAGGTCTGCAATACGACGTTCGCGCTGTGCGCGATGCTCGAAGGCGACTACGAGATCTACATGGTTGCGGACGCATCGGGCGGCACGTCGAAGGACGCGCACGACTACGCGATGCAGCGGATGGTGCAGGCGGGCGTCGTGCCCGTCACGTGGCAGCAGGTCGTGCTCGAATGGCAGCGCGACTGGGCGCGCCGCGACACGTACGACGCGGTGATGGCGATCGTGAAGGAGCATTCGGGCGCGTACGGAATGGGTGTCGACTACGCGTACACGATGGTTCACAAGGCGCCGCAGCGCACCGCGACGCCGCACGACGCGCTCGCGGCCGTGCCCGCGAAGTGATCGGCCGACGGCGGCCGGCGTTTCGGTAGTCGCCGCCGGCGGCGCAGGTCGACGCGTTCGCGCGCGGCCGCGGCCGCGTTCAGCGTTCAGCCAGCGCCCACGGCGCGTGCGAGAAGCGGTCCGCGAGAAACTCGAGCAGCACCGTCACGCGTGCCGCGCGCAGCATGCCGGGCGGCGTGACGAGATTGACGTTGATGTCGGCGATCTTCCAGTCGCGCATCACTTCCTCGAGTTCGCCGCGTTGCAGCGCGTCCCACACCAGGAATTCGGGCTGCAGCGCGAGGCCGTGCCCGGCGACGAGCGCGGGGACGATCACGTCCGCGTTGTTGGTGCGGATGCGTCCCTGCACGGACACGCCGACCTCCTCGCCCGATGCCGTGTGCCGGAAGCGCCAGTGCTCGGGCGTCGGCAGGTTCGTGTACGTGAGGCACACGTGCTGCTCGATGTCGCGCGGGTGGGTCGGGCGGCCGTGCCGGTCGAGGTAGGCGGGTGCCGCGACGAGCGGCCGGCGCACCGCGCAGAGCCGGCGCGAGCGCAGCGACGAATCGTTCAGCTCGGCGATCCGGATCGCGACGTCGAAGCCGCCGGACACGATGTCGACGATGTGGTCGGTGAGCACGAGGTCGATGTCGACGTGCGGATAGCGTTCGAGAAATGCCGGCAGCACCGGCGCGAGATGCCTGACGCCGAACGACATCGGCGCGTTCACGCGCACGAGCCCGTGCGGCTCGAGCGCGTGCGCGGACGCTTCGCTCTCGATCCGTTCGGCATCGGCGAGCAGGCGGATCGCGCGATCGCGCAGCAGCTCGCCGGTCGGCGTGAGCGACAGCCGGCGCGACGTCCGGTACAGCAGCATCGCGCCGAGGCGTTTTTCGAGGCGCGCGATCGCCTTCGACACGGTCGGCTGCGACACGCCGAGCAGGTCGGCGGCTTTCGCGAACGAACCGGTTTCCGCGACGCGCGCAAAGATGGCCCAGGCTTCGAGATCGGGAAGGTGTTGCATGGTCGGCAAGTGTGGCTGCAAGGCGAAACGGATGCGGCGGCAACGATGCGGGCGTCGCGCGCGATGCCGGCCATTCTAATTCGGCGGGAACAGGCATCGATATGGAATCGTATTTATTTTCGTTGGGCGCCGGCGTATTGATTGGCGTCGTCTACAGCGTAATCAACGTGCGTTCGCCGGCGCCGCCGCTGATCGCGCTGATCGGACTCGCCGGCATGCTGGTCGGCGAATGGGCGATCGGGCCGCTCCGTCACTGGCTCGGCTTCTGATCCATCGAGGACACATTTGATGAGCGCAACCCCAATTCAACCGGATCTGATCCTGCATAACGGGCGCGTCACCACGCTCGATCGTGCGAACCCCGTCGCGACCGCGGTCGCGATCGAACGCGGCCGCTTCGTCGCGGTCGGCAGCGACGCGGACGCGATGCGGCTCGCGGGCCCCGCGACGAAGGTCGTCGATCTGGGCGGCCGCCCGGTGCTGCCCGGGCTGATCGACAACCATACGCACGTGATCCGCGGCGGCCTGAACTACAACCTCGAACTGCGCTGGGACGGCGTGCGCTCGCTCGCGGTCGCGATGGAGATGCTCAGGCAGCAGGTCGCGATCACGCCGGCGCCGCAGTGGGTGCGCGTGGTCGGCGGCTTCACCGAGCACCAGTTCGCGGAGAAGCGGCTGCCGACGCTCGACGAGCTGAACGCGGTCGCGCCCGACACGCCGGTGTTCATCCTGCATCTGTACGACCGCGCGCTGCTGAACGCCGCTGCGCTGCGCGTGGTCGGCTATACGAAGGACACGCCGGAGCCGCCGGGCGGCACGATCGTGCGCGACGCCGCCGGCAACCCGACCGGCCTGCTGCTCGCGAACCCGAACGCGACGATCCTGTACGCGACGCTCGCGAAGGGGCCGAAGCTGCCGTTCGACTACCAGTACAACTCGACGCGCCACTTCATGCGCGAGCTGAACCGGCTCGGCGTGACCGGCGTGATCGACGCGGGCGGCGGCTCGCAGAATTATCCGGACGATTACGAGGTGATCCGCAAGCTGCACGACGCGGGCGAGATGACGGTGCGCATCGCGTACAACCTGTTCACGCAGAAGCCGAATGCGGAGAAGGAGGACTTCGTGAACTGGACGAAGAGCGTCGAGTATCACGACGGCACCGACTACTTCCGGCACAACGGCGCAGGCGAGATGCTGGTGTTTTCCGCTGCCGATTTCGAGGATTTCCGCGTCGCGCGTCCGGATCTGCCCGCGCAGATGGAAGACGATCTCGAGGGCGTCGTGCGCGTGCTCGCGCAGAACCGCTGGCCGTGGCGCATGCACGCGACGTACGACGAAACGATCGCGCGCGCGCTCGACGTGTTCGAGAAGGTCGACCGCGACATTCCGCTCGACGGGCTCAACTGGTTCTTCGATCACGCGGAGACGATCTCCGAGCGCTCGATGGACCGTATCGCCGCGCTCGGCGGCGGCGTCGCGGTACAGCACCGGATGGCGTACCAGGGCGAATATTTCGTCGAACGCTACGGCGCGCAAGCGGCGGAAGCGACGCCGCCGGTCGCGACGATGCTCGCGAAGGGGCTCAAGGTGTCGGCCGGCACCGACGCGACGCGCGTCGCGTCGTACAACCCGTGGGTGTCGCTCGCGTGGCTCGTGACCGGCCGCACGGTCGGCGGCCTGCGGATGTATCCGCAGCGCAACCTGCTCGATCGCGAAACCGCGCTGCGCATGTGGACGGAGTACGTGACGTGGTTCTCGAACGAAGAAGGGAAGAAAGGGCGCATCGCGGTCGGGCAGCTGGCCGACCTGATCGTCCCCGATCGCGACTTCTTCACGTGCGCGGCGGACGATATCGCCGACACGACGTCGCTGCTGACCGTGGTCGGCGGCCGCATCGTGTGGGGCGCGGGGCCGTTCGCGTCGCACGACGCGCCGATTCCGCCCGCGATGCCCGACTGGTCGCCGGTGCGCGCGTACGGCGGTTATGGCGGCTGGGGGGCGACGCAGCGCGACGGCGCGCCGCTGCAGCTGCGGCTGTGCGAGCGCGTGCAACGTGCA
>NZ_CABVPR010000102.1 GCF_902499135.1 Burkholderia dolosa | reverse complement strand
GCAGTCCGCGGCACATCATCACGACCGGCCGTGCGTGGCAAGACGGCGCGTCGGCCGACGCGGCCGGCGACGCGAGCCGGCGCGCGCTTTGCGGCGGCGTGGCGGCCGCGGCGTCCATGCGCCGCTGGCGCGCGGGAAGCGGCACGTCGCGCACGACCGGAATCGGCTCGACGCCGCCTTCGCGCGCGTTGCGCTGCGCGCTCGCGACCACGCGGCTCACGTAGCCGCTCGAGAAGCCCGTCGTGAAGTTGCCGCTGTAGTAGCACGACAGCGCCGCGCGCAACGCGGCCTGCGCGGGGCGGCCGGTGCCCGACGAGCGTGCGAAGCATTCGGTCAGGATCGCGCCGCCGGCCTGCAGGTTGCGGCATGGCTCGAACATCGTCGTTTCGTCGAGCCCGTATTTCGCGAAATTGCGGTCGTTCACCTGCGCGAGACCGACGCTGTAGCTGAAGCCGCGTGCGGCGAGCTCGCGCACCGTCGCGCGCGCCTCGTCGAGCGACGCCGGCTGGCGTGTCAGGTGGCCGCCGACCACGCCGATCGCATACGGGTTGAAGCCCGATTCGGTGCGCACGAGCGCGGCGAGCGTGTCCGGGTCGACGTTGGGCGCGCATGCGCGCGCGAGCTGCGCGAAGCCGGCCGCGCTGCCGGCCGCGTGCGCGCTGCGCGGCTCGCCGCCGCCGAGCGCGAGCGTCAGCGCGGCCAGCACGCCGACGAACGCCTGCATTGCCCGGAAGCCGCGCGCGCTCATCCGGCCCCCGCGACGCGATACGACAGCACGAGCCCGTGCACGAGCAGCGACCAGCCGTCGAGCGCGACGAACAGCAGCAGCTTGAACGGCACCGAGATCGTCGTCGGCGCGATCATCTGCATCCCGAGCGCGAGCAGGATGTTCGCGACCAGCAGGTCGACGACGATGAACACGATGTAGATCACGAAGCCGATCTGGAACGCCTTCGTCAGCTCGGCGAGCGTGAAGCTCGGCACCAGCACGAGCAGGTCGTCGTCCTTGATCGCGTCCGCGCGGTTCTTCGGCCACACCGACGTCGCGGTGCGCACGAAGAACTCGCGGTCGCGCTGCCGCGTGTGCGATACGAGGAATTCCTTGATCGGCGGCAGCGCGGCGTCGGCGAGCGCGCCGACGTCGGCCGTCGACAATTGGCCGGACGCGTCGAAGTGGCGCGCCTGCAGCGCGTCGCGGATCGACATCCCGACCGGCGCCATGATGAACAGCGACAGGATCAGCGCGATGCCGTTCAGCACCAGGTTCGGCGGCACCTGCTGGATGCCGAGCGCCGAACGCAGCAGCCCGAGCACGACGACGAGCTTCGTGTAGCTGGTCACCATCAGCGCCGCGAACGGCGCGATGCCGAGCGCGGCGATCACCGCGATCAGCGCGACCGGATTCGGCAGGTTGCCCATCGCTCAGCGCTCGCGCGGCGCGGGCTGCGTGAGCGTGACGACGCGCACGCCGAGCTTCTGGCCGACCGCGATCAGATGGCCGGTGCCGATCAGCATCCCGTTCGCGACGAGATGGATCACGCTCTGGTTGATCCCCTGCTGCAGTTCGATCACCGCGCCGGGCTGCAGCGCGCTGAGTTCGCCGAGCGGCATCGACGTCGGCGGCAGCTCGAAGCGCAGATCGACCGCGAGGCCGTCGAGCGCGCGCGGCGCGTCGGCCGGCGGCGCGTCGTGCGCGGTCGCGGGCGGGGTGTCGGTGCGGGTCGGTTCCAAAGGCATCTCCCTGATTCGTTCGACGGTCAGCCGGTTGCCGGACGGCCGCCCGGTGATCTCCCACGCCGGCACGGCCGGCACGCGCGCGACGCACAGCAGGTTCTGCTCGTGCGCGCGCCAGCGTTCGATCGCGATGATGTCGCCGGCGACGACGTCGGCCAGCTCGGCCGTCGTCAGCTCGGTGCGGCCGATCTCGAACGCGAGCGGCACGGGCAGGTTCGCGTATGCGGCACGCGCGTCCGGGTCCGGCGACGCGGCCGGCGCGGTCGCGAAGAACACCGCGAGCGCGTCCGGCGCATCGAACAGCAGCGCGCCGTGGCAGCGCCACGCGCCGTCGCCGCGGCGCAGCTCGAAGCGCAGCGCGGCCGGCGTCGCACGCCACGCGGGCGCGGTCGCGGGCGGCGGCAGCAACTCGACGCGCTGCCGGGTCGCCGCCTGCAGCACGGCCGCGAGCGGCGCGGCCAGATCGGCGAGCAATGCCGCGCGGATCACGGCCGGCACGGCCGGGTCCGCCGCATCGCCGAGCCATTCGGTTTCCGCGAGCGGGTCGATCCACAGCGTGCCGGCCGCCGGGCCGACGACGAAGCGGTACGCGTGCGCATCGGCGGCCGGCTCGGCGTCGACGCGCCAGCGCACGTCGTACGCGTGCTCGCCGAGCGTGATCTGCAGCGGGGCCGTCGCGCAGTACGCATGCGACAGCCCGCGCGCGGCGGCGGCGGACAGGCGCGGCAGATGCGGCGACGCGTCGAGCGCGACCGCTGCCGCCGGTGCGGCGGCACGCGGCGCGGCAGCGGCGGGCGCGGCCCGATTCGCGGCGTCGCCGGCGTCGGCATTCGTCAGGAACAGCGCAGGCACGGCGGGATCAGGGCGATTCGGCGTTGGATTGACGGTTGTTGTGGCCGGCGGCGCCGTGGGCGCGCGGCTGCTGCGTCGATTGTAGGGACGCGGCCGGCCGCGTGCGGCGCCGGAATCCGTAGTCGCGCGTCGCGCGCCGGCGTGCGGACGATTGCGCGCTACGAAGTGTGACGAAGGGGCGGGCAGCGCTATGAGAGGGCGGCGCTCCGGCAGTGGGTAAGCGGGTAAGTGGGTAGGCGGGCAAGCGGGCAAGCAGGCAAGCAGGCGGACCGGCGACAGGCGACAGGCGACAGGCGACAGGTGACAGGCGACAGGCGACAGGCGACAGGCGACAGGCGACAGGCGAGCAGGCGAGCAGGCGAACAGGCGAACAGGCGAACAGGCGAACAGGCGGCGGGTACGCGTGGTGTGGCGGGCGTAGCAGGCGGAAGCCGGCAGCTCCAAAGCACCGTGTGCATGCGTCCGGCGAAATGAAACGCCGCCCGAAGGCGGCGTCGTCTCACGACCGGCATCGCGGCCCGCGGCGGCCGGCGCCGCACGTGCGGCGCACGGCGGCCGTTTACAGGCGCTCGGCGGTCAGCGCGGCGTGCGGCACGGCCGCGCGCACGAGCGGCGACGCCTCGTGACGTTCCGCGTGCGTCATCGCCGCGCCGAACAGCACGAGCCGGTAGCCGACCGCATAGATCGGGATGATCCGCAGATTCTTGTCGTGATCGAGCTGCAGCTTCGAGCGGATGCGCGAGATGTGCGTGTCGAGCGTGCGCGACGATACGCCGAGTTCGCGGCCCCACACGGCCTCCTGGATCGCCTGCCGCGTGACGACCTTGTTCATGTTGTCCAGCAGGTATTCGACGACGTCGAATTCGCGCGGCGTGACGTCGACGGGCTTGCCGTCGATCTCGATCGTGCGGCGCACGAAGTTGATTTTTATGTTGTCGATATAGAGATATTTGCAATCCATGGTGGCCCTCGCATGTCCTGTCAGGAATGTTGCGAACCATGTACTGCAACTTCCGGGCCATCGTGCGGCCGTCGAGCGGGGGCGGAGCGGTGCAGTCGCCACGGCTGAGCGACCGCGTTGAATCTAAAAGAATTTTTAACGGGACGCGTGTGCGGGCGGCGCCGGCGGGGCGGCCGGGATGAAGGATTGTTACGTAGCGTGCCGGCGGAACGTTACGGGCGTTACGGCCGGCGTAACGCGGCTTTCGCTGCCGCGCGTCGCCGCAAGCCGAACCGGCGCGGGACGGCGCGAACCGGCGCGAACCGGCGCGAACCGACGCGGACCGGCACGGACGGCACGGACCGCACGGACCGCACGGACCGACGCCTACGCGGCGCGCACGGCATCGTCACGCGCCGGCCGCGGCACGTGTCCGTGCCCCGGCCGGCGTTCCCGCACGCGTCAGGCCTTCGCGGTCTCGCGCGAATCGAACGGCAGCACGTAGTGCCGCTTGCCGGTCGCCGCGAAGATCGCGTTCGCGACCGCCGGCCCGATCGGCGCGACCCCCGGCTCGCCGACGCCGGTCGGCGCGTCGGCCGACGGCACGATGTGCACCTCGACCTTCGGCATCTCGGCCATGCGCAGCACGTGGTAGCCGTCGAAGTTGCGCTGCTCGACCTGGCCGTCCTTCAGCGTGATCGCGCTGTGCAGCGCCGCGCCGAGGCCGAAGCCGATCCCGCCTTCCATCTGCGCGGCGACGATGTCGGGATTGATCGCGATCCCGCAGTCGACCGCGCACACCACGCGCTCGACCTTCACGTTGCCGTCCGCGTCGACGGACACCTCGGCCACCTGCGCGACGTAGCTCTTGAACGCCTCGGCGACCGCGATCCCGCGTCCGCGGCCCTTCGGCAGCGGCTTCGCCGGATCCCAGCCGGCCTTCTGCGCGGCGAGATCCAGCACCGCGCGCATGCGCGGCTCCTTCGCGAGCAGGTCGCGGCGGAACGCGTACGGATCCTTGCCGGCCGCGTGCGCGGCTTCGTCGATGAACGCCTCGACTGCATACGCGGTGTGCGAGCTGCCGACCACGCGCCACCACAGCACCGGCACGCCGACCTTCGTGGTCGTCAGCTCGACCGACACGTTCGGCACCGCATACGGCAGGTTCGCCGCGCCTTCGACCGACGTCGCGTCGATCCCGTTCTTCACCATCACCTTCTCGAACGGCGTGCCGGCGAGGATCGACTGGCCGACGATCCGGTGACGCCAGCCGACGAGCCGGCCGTCCGCGGTCAGGCCCGCGTCGAGCTTGTGGAAGTACATCGGCCGATAGAAGCCGCCCTGGATGTCGTCCTCGCGCGTCCATTGCAGCTTGACCGGCTTGCCGTCCGCGCCGAGCGCCTTCGCGATCGACACGGCCTCGACCACGTAGTCGGACCACGCGTTCGCACGCCGGCCGAAGCTGCCGCCCGCGTACAGCGTGTGGATCTGCACCTGCTCGGGCTTGAGCCCCGCGACCTGCGCGGCGTTGGCCTGGTCGACGGTCTGGAACTGGTCGCCGGCCCAGATCTCGCAGCGCTGCGGCGTCAGCCGGACGACCGCGTCGAGCGGCTCCATCGGCGCGTGCGCGAGATACGGGAACTCGTACGTCGCGCTGACCTTGCGCGCGGCGCCGGCGATCGCCGCGTCGGCGTCGCCGTCCTTGCGCGCGGACGTGCCCGGCCGCTCGGCGAGCTGCCGGTATTCGCGCATGATCTCGTCCGAGCTGCGCTTTTCCGCGTGCGTGTCGTCCCATTCGACCTTCAGCGCGTCGCGGCCCTGCTTCGCGGTCCAGAAGCCGTTCGCGACCACGGCGACGCCGTGCGGCACCTGCACGACCGCGACCACGCCCGGCACCGCCTTCGCGGCCGTCGCGTCGAACGACTTGACGGTCGCGCCGAAGCGCGGCGGCCGCTGCAGCAGCGCGACGCGCATGCCGGGAAACGCGGTGTCGAGCGTGAAATGCGCGGTGCCGTCCGATTTCGGCGCGGCGTCGACACGCGGAATCCGCCGGCCGATCAGCTTGAAGTCGGCCGGCTGCTTCAGCGTGACCTTGTCCGGCACCGGCAGCTTCGACGCATCGGCGACCAGCGTGCCGTACGCGGCCGTCCTGCCGGTTTTCGCGTGCGTGACGACGCCGTCGGCGGTCGTCAGCTCGCCGGCCGGCACGTTCCAGCGCGCGGCCGCGGCCGACACGAGCATCGCGCGCGCCTTGCCGCCGGCTTCGCGCAGCTGCTGCCACGAGTTCGACATCGCCGAGCTGCCGCCCGTGCCCTGCATCGTGCCGAACGCGAGGTTCGCGTAGCGCTTCGCGTCGGCCGGCGCGCTTTCGACGCGCACGCTCGACCAGTCGGCGTCCAGTTCTTCGGCGACGATCGTCGCGATGCCCGTATACGCGCCCTGGCCCATCTCGACGTGCTTCGCGATGACCGTGACCGCGCCGTCGGGCGTGATCCGCAGGAATGCATTCGGCGCGAAACCGGCGCCGCTCGCGGTCGCGGCCGCCGCGCGGCGGCCGAGGCCGGCCCAGTCGAAGCCGATCGTCAGGCTGACGGCGGCCGCGGCGCCGGCCGCTTTCAGGAACGTGCGGCGCGACGGTCGCACCGAGTCGGGATTGTCGAGTTCGATCGTCATGGTCACGCTCCGAGCGTCGCGGCGGCGTCGTGGATCGCCGCGCGGATCCGCGCGTACGTCGCGCAGCGGCACAGGTTGCCGTTCATCGCGGCGTCGATGTCCGCGTCGGTCGGCTTCGGGTTCTGTTCGAGCAGCGCGGTCGCCGACATGATCTGGCCGGACTGGCAGTAGCCGCATTGCGGCACCTGCAGCTTGACCCAGGCGGCCTGCACGGCCTTCGCGGGCTTGCTTTGCAGCCCCTCGATCGTCGTGACGTGCTTGCCTGCGATGCCGGCGAGCGGCAACACGCACGAGCGCACGGCCTGGCCTTCGAGATGGACGGTGCACGCGCCGCACTGCGCCATGCCGCAGCCGAATTTCGTGCCGGTCAGCCCCGCGTGCTCGCGAATCGCCCAGAGGACGGGCATCGACGGATCGGCGTCCAGCGTGACGCTCTTGCCGTTCAGGACAAACGTGGTGGGCATTTGTATGTCTCCGTGGGGAAAGCCCGGCGCGGGCCGGGGTTGGGGCCTGTCCACGCCGATAGCGGGCTTGCGCCGGCTGCCGGAAGGGTTCAGCGCAACGATTGCGACACGGCGAATGCCGGACGGATTCGCAACGAGCGCGACGCGGCGATCGGCCGTTCCGGCGGCGAGCCCCGCGAATGTCTTCTTTCAAACGGGGGAACGCATCTTTGCACGCGAATTGCGGCGTCGGACGCCGGTTGTCGGCTCGAACGGTGCTCCGCCGGCCTTGCACGACGCGTGCAAGGACGCGTTCGCAAGCCCGCTATCGGCGTGAACAGGCCCTTGCGAGTGTGCGCGAGCGCGCCGGTTTTTCGTCTACACAATCCTGCAAATTTCTTGAACGATCCTGCAAATCCCGGGCGCGTCGCGCGCGGTTTCGCTATGCTCGCGCGACAGGAAACGTATCGAGGATCCCGTCATGGACATGACCGATATCGTCGCGTCGCGCGAATCCGGGCGGCGCGAGCTGGCGTCGCTGATCAGCCGCTTCGCGCCGGCGGACGGCTCGCACGCGACCGCGGTGCCGGCGCTGATGCTGCACCGGCACACGCGCCCGGTCGATCTCGGCTGCGCGGTGTCGCGGGCGGCGCTGGTGATCGCCGCGCAGGGCGCAAAGCGCGTGATCGTCGCCGGCAATGCGTACGAATACGGCGCGCACAATTGCCTGATTACGTCGATCGACTTGCCGATCCTGTCGCGCGTCACGCAGGCGTCGCCGGACGAGCCTTACCTTTGCCTGTCGCTGACGCTCGATCTGCAGCGGATCGTCGAACTCGCGGCCGAGATGCGGCTGCCGGAGCCGGACGCGGGCCCGGAAGGCGAGGGGATCGCGCTCACCGAGCTGACGCCGCCGCTGCTCGACGCCGCGCTGCGGCTGCTGCGGCTGCTCGACACGCCGGCCGACATTCCGGTGATCGCGCCGTTGATCGAGAAGGAGGTGCTGTACCGGCTGATGACGAGCGGGCAGGGCTCGCGGCTGCGGCACATGGCCGTGGCCGGCAGCCGGACGCACCGGATCGCGCGCGCGATCGAATGGATCCGCAATCACTATGCGGAGCCGATGCGCGTGGAGACGCTCGCGCAGGCGGTCAACATGAGCGTGTCGTCGCTGCATCACCACTTCAAGCACGTGACGACGCTGAGCCCGCTGCAGTACCAGAAGCAGTTGCGGCTGCACGAGGCGCGCCGGCTGCTGCTGCAGCAGGGCGGCGACGTCGGCTCGGTGGCCGCGACGGTCGGTTACGAAAGTCCGTCGCAATTCAGCCGCGAATACAGCCGGCTGTTCGGCGCGCCGCCGATGCGCGACGTCGTCCATTTGAGGAAGAAGGAACTGCTCGGCTGACGTCGCCGCGCGTGGGCGTGCCAGCCGGCGCAGGGACGTTCGGGCGCATCGTGCCGATCGCGCAGTGCGTCCGGCCGAGCGCAGGCGATACGCGCGTTGCGACGGCGAGATTCGCGTCGCCATGGCTTCGCAAGCGTGTCGATTGCGCGTTCGAATGTCGCGATCCGACGCGGACAGGAACAATCCGGCTCCGGCGAGACGGTTATTCGAAAAGAAATGCCGATGCCGGTATTGCGACGATCGACTGGCGATTCTGAATCGATGATTCGTCGTCGCATATGCCGCCGGCATCGGAATTACGCCGATCGGTGCGGAAGTTTTTCTTTGTCCGATTCGTGTCAGGATTCGTGATCGCGTCGGTATTTTCAAGAATGAATCAATTGCGGATCGAGTGCCGCGATAGATCAAGCCGCGTAAACGTTGCGATGTCCGCGGCGCCGGATGCTTGTCGGGCACCCTCATGGCGCGATTCGATCGTCATTCGCCGCGCATCGAATGCACTGCGCAGCGTCGCGCGATGCGCGCCGCGCAAGACGATGCCGACGCACCTCTCAGGTTTGAAACGCTCGTTCGCACATGCGCGCCGCGCAGGTCCGGCAGCGCGGTTCGACCGTGCGGTCGGATTGCATCGCGGCCCTCAATGATTGCGGTCCATGTGCCGCGGTTGCCGCGATACATTCCTGAAACAAAAAATGCGATTCCCGACGGCGCGTGCGGCTGCCGCGCAGGTACGGCCTGGGCAACCGCCGGTGGAGCAACGCGTGGCACGCCGTTTGCATTATTGACTGCATCGGTGAGCCGGTCGGCGTGACAACGACGCGCAGACGGCCGGCTCGTCAATAAGCCAGTCGGGGATGCGGCGATGAAGACCATAGGCAGTAGCTGGATGCGCGCGTTGATCGCGCGACCGTGGGGAGATCGAGACGATCGGGGCGGTGTTCGCAACGGCGTGCCGACGTCGCGCGTACCTGTTTGCCGGTGTCATGGCATCCGCGCGCCGCGCGTGCCGGAACGGCGGCCGCTGCGCGCGGCCATCGAGCGACCGTGTCGCACGCCTTCATTCAGTTCACCCCGATCGAATATGCGAGTCGTGCCGGGCGTTGCGGCGTCGATGCGTTTTTCGCCGTGCGCCGCAGTGCCGATTGCACCCGGCAAGCGCTGACGCCGGCCGGCCCGGACCACATTCAATCGACAACCGACGTAAAAACATGTCGCGTAATTGCGATACAGGCTCGTTATCGCCGAAATAAACACGAATCGATAGGTCCTGAATTTTTCCGGACGATATATCCGTATTTTTAAATTGGCGGAATGGGGGCATTTTGCGAATAAATCCGGAATCGCGTGTGTGCAATTCCGGGGGAATGGAATTGCGCGCTGTCGAACGAATTTCGATTGTTCGGTAAATGTGTGAAAAGAAGCATTCAATCGAACAGTTAAGAGGAAATGGCGGAAATCCGAATGCCGGCCATTCTCAGCGGTAATGAAAGGAAACACGAAATGCCGAATCGGCTTTCCAAAAGATAGTGATCCTCGTTTACCGGATCGCTCAGGCAGGCAGATCGATGGCGTGCGGTCTGCGTTGCTCATTTCGTCCACGCCGTTATGGAGTCGACCATGAAGAAGCTTCTGATTGCAGCAGCAGTTCTGGCGGTTTCGGGTGCAGCGTTCGCAGCGAGCGGCACGGTGTCGAACAGCAACTCGTCGAGCGGCGGTTTCACGTCGGCGGGCGTGGTCGGATTCGGCCACTTCACTGCGACGGACTCCGGCGCGGCGCTCGGCGCGGCCGGCGCAACGGCCGGCTACGGCAGCAGCGGCTCGATGTCGTACACGACCCACACCAACACGTCGTCGGTCGGCGGCTTCGGCTTCGGCGGCGCGCAGGCGAACGGCTCGAGCGGCGCGAATGCCGGCGCGACGGGCTGGACGATGTATCGCCGCTGAGCCGCCGCGCATAGCGTTCGTCATTGGCTGGCGGCACGGTGTCGGGCTCCGCGCGTCGGCAGCCCGGCGCCGTGACCGCCCAACTTCCTCACAGCAAGGAATTGCGATGAAAGCCAACGTCATATTTGCGACAGCGCTCGCCGCCGTTTCGTCCGCCGTATGGGCGGCCGGTTCGACGACCAACCAGACGCAGTCCGTTGCAGCAGGCGTGTCCGGTTCGGTGCTCGTCGGTGCCGGCAGCTATACGAGCAACTCGAATTCGGTGGCCGGCGCGAATGCAGGCAGCACCGTCACGCCCACCGGTTCGACCGGCACGGCATCCGCGTATCACGACTCGACGTCGACGGCCAGCGGCTGGGGCTCGAACGGCGGCGCATTCGCGGCGGGCGGCGGTATCGGTGCCGCGGGCGCGTACGCCGGCAACAGCCGCACGAACGCGAATGCCGATGCGCTGTCGGGAGGCGTGACCGCCACGATCGTACTCGGCGCGAACCGCTACACGGCAACCGGAGCGATCGACAAGGGCAACGCGAACGCGGGCGCCGGTGCCGGCTCGTGGCCCGGCGGCTCGGGCACGTTCGCGGGCTCGAATCACTACAACGGGTCGACCGTGTGGAGTACCGGCCCGGCCGGGTCGCCGTCCGCGTCGGGCGGCAGCCAGGCCGGTTCGGGTGCGAACGCAGGCAGCCACTAGTCGCGTGGGGGGACCGGCTTCCCCGCGATGCTGGTCTCTTTCCCCGCGTCGTTGTCACCGTAAGGAGTTGGCATGAAGCAGAAACAGATTGCCGCCGCTCTGATGCTCGCGTCTCTGACGGCATATGGCGCCGACCGTGCTGCCGACGACGTGCAATCGAATTCGCAGACGTCAAACAACCCTACCCAGACGACCAGACCGTCACAACAACAAACGCTTTCGTCGGGCAGTGCCATCGGCGGACCGGTTTCCCAGCAGTGGCCGGGAATGGCGGGCAGCTCGTGGTCCCAGCTGGGCAGCGGCTGGAAGCAGTTCGGGGAAGCCGGAAAAACTGAAGGAATTCAGGGGAATTAGTACGGTTGCCTGGGTCGGAGGTCAAACCTCGTCCGGAGAGTGAAATGAACAGCAACAAGATCAAGGTGGCATGCGCGGCGCTGTTCGCGATGACCACGATCGGTGCCCACGCGCAAACCGCGGACGCGGGCTCGAGCTCACAGTCCTCGTCCTCGTCGACGGCAATCAGCCAGGGCGGCGGTTCGAGCATGAACACGAACGTCACCAGCTCTCGCGGCGGCAATGCGACGAGTTCGAGCACGAGCGGCGTACGCGGCAGCGGCAATTCGAACGTGCAGGTCAACGTGACGATGCCGTCGTCGACGAGCGGCGGCTCGAACGTGACGCCGCAGGGCGTCAACCAGCTCGCGTCCGCCGGCGCGCCGGGCACGAGCCCGTACAACACGCAGGCAACCGAACGCGTCGAATACTCGGGCACGCAGACGATCAAGACGAATCCGTCGATCCAGGCGCCGGGCCTCACGACCACGCTGTCCGACACCTGCATGGGTTCGGTGAGCGTCGGCGTGTCGTTCCCCGGTTTCGGCGCGACCGGCGGCACGACGCTCGTCGATCAGGCGTGCGTGCGCCGGCTCGATGCGCGCGAATTCCGCGCGATGGGCCTCACCGACGTCGCGCTCGCGCTGCTCTGTCAGAGCGACGCGAACCGGCGTGCGGTCGAGGCGACCGGACATCTGTGCCCGGGCACGACCGCGCCGCTCGCGCGTTCGAACGTCGCGCCGAGCGTCGAAGCGACCGTCGCCGACGACGTCAAGTATCGCGATCCGCTCGTACGCAGCCGCATGGGGCTGCCGCCACTCGACGCGGCCGCGCCGGCGCCAGCGCAGCCGCGTCCGGTGGCAACCGCAGCCGTGCAGGCCGCGCCGATGCCGGTGCCAGTGCCGACGCCGGCGG
>NZ_CABVPR010000101.1 GCF_902499135.1 Burkholderia dolosa | reverse complement strand
GGACGGCGCGCCCGCGACAGCCGGCGCGCTCGCCGCTGCCGCGCCGGGCGCTGCCGCGATCGTGCCCGATGCCGGAACGGTCGCCGGAACCGGCGCCGCCGACAGCGCGGCCGCATGCAGCGCGCCGCACGCGGCAACCGACAGGACGAACAGCGACACGGCCGGCTTCATGCGCGGCTCCGTTCGGCGACGATCGTCCATTCCTCGTGCGCGTCGACACGGACGCGCGTCAAGCAGCTATGCCCGCAAATGCACATCGCCACTGCTTCCCCTCATCTCTATCTCTGGCCTGATTTCATTTATCGAACCGACGCGTTGATTCTTGAGGCGCCTGTCCGTCGTGTTGCGCTGCGCGTACCGGGCACCGACGCGCGTATGCGCTCCAATATCTCAAAAATACGACAAAACGCGCACCGTCTCGCTACGGTGAAGCGAAAAAAACTCGCAATACGGTAGAAAAAGAAGCGCGAACGGGAGCAATCGGTAAGAATTGCGCTATCGCAGTCGGTGCGACGAGCGTCATACCGCCGGGTACAGCCGGCCGACCATCGAAGGTGACGGCCCGTTGCGGGCCGCGGACGCGCCGTCGCGCGGGCGGCGCGTATGCTACCGCAAACCGCAGGCGGTGCGGCGGGTTTTCTTCGCAGGAAATTGATCTACGTCAATCTCTCGGCGACGTGCAGCGGTCGCGCGATGCCGGACGCGCGGACGCCCGCTTCGTCGCGACGTCGGCCGATGTGGGCACGTCTCCATCGGCGGCGATCGGCGACGCCGAATGCGGGATACGACGGAGCGGGCCGCATCGGCTCCGCGCAGCCGGCGACCCGAATACCGCCGCTTTCCGATTCGAATCGCGCGTCGTGACATGACATCGCGACATGACATCGCGGCGCGGCATCGCCGACCCGCGTCAGCCGCCCGCCTCCGCCACGCCGGCCCGCACGCGCCGCACGGCCGTCACGATCGACAGCACGATCAGCGCGCGCCACAACCACACGCCGGCGCCGCCGACCGGCAGGCCGAGCCCGATCCACAGCGCGAACGCGCCGAGCGCGAGCGCGCGATCGCTCTTGCCGAACGGACCGTCGTAGCGGCGGCTCGCGCCGACGAGCGGGCCGATCAGCCCGGCGCATTCGACGACGACCGCCGTCAGCGCAAACAGCCACACGTCGGCCGGCGCAAACGCGGGAATCGCGAGAAACGGCAGCACGAGCGCGACGTCGGACACGATGTCGCCGAGCTCGTTCAGATACGCGCCGAGCGTGCTCTTCTGGCCGTGCTCGCGCGCGAGCATCCCGTCGATCGCATTCAGCGCCATGCGCGCGAACAGCCACAGCGGAATCAGCAGGAACAGCACGCGCGCGAACACGCCGAGTCCTGCCAGCGCGCCGACGACGATCGAGCCGCCGGCCGCGAACAGCGTGACCTGGTTGGCCGTGACGCCGCGCGCAGCGAGCGAATCCGCGAACGGACGCAGGCGATCCTGGAATTTGGGTTTGAGTGCGTAGAGGCTCATCGTTCTATTTGTTCAGCACGTCCGGAAACGTTTGCCGCCGCCATGCCCCGAGCGGCGAAACCGCCGCGGCGGTCGTCAATGGGCGGCCATCATCGTCGCCGAGCCGGACCCGATGCGTCAAGCGCGCAGCGCGGACGGCACGCGGTGCGCGAACTGGTTTTTTTCGCGCAAACTCGCGATAATCCGCTGGCCCGAGCGCGGCGCGACCGTTCGCATCGCACACGGGCACGCGTGCAACAGCCGACCATCACGCCGCGGCCGGCGCTTCGCCGCAGGCCGATGGGCCGGCGAATCGTCCGATCGTCGCGGACCTGCGACAGGCAGCCACGAATTGAAAAAACTTGAACAGAGGCCGTCCGGTGCGCATCGTGCGTCGCCGGCATTCCGGGAACCCGCCGGCCGCATCCATGCGGCGCGTCGGGCATGCATGCAGGAGGTGCCGCGCCGATGAGCATCCTGAACGTGTGGCAGCGCGATTTCCTGCTCGGCATCGTGCGGCTCGTCGCCGGCGCGTATCCGGTCTGGCATCACGCGCCGCCTTCCGCGACGCAGAAGATCTACTTCTCGAACCATACGAGCCACATCGACACGCTCGCGATCCTCGCCGCGCTGCCGCGCGACGTGCGCGCGACCGTGCGGCCCGTCGCCGCGCGCGACTACTGGGACAGCAGCGACCTGAAGCGTCACATCGCACAAAAGCTGCTGAACGTCGTGCTGATCGACCGGCATCGCGAAAGCGGCGGCGATCCGCTGGAGCCGGTGCGCGACGCGCTGCGGCAAGGCCACTCGATCATCATCTTCCCGGAAGGCACGCGCGGCGCCGACGTCTTGCCGCAGCCGTTCAAGAGCGGGCTGTTCCATCTCGCGACCGAGTTCCCGAACGTTGCGCTCGCACCCGTCTATCTCGAGAACCTGCAGCGCATCATGCCGAAAGGCGCGATCTGGCCGGTGCCGCTGATCTGCAAGGTGCACTTCGGCGCGAACGAAGCGCTCGGCGCCGGCGAAGACAAGCCGACGTTCCTCGCCCGCATGCGCGACGCGATCGTCGCGCTCGCGCCGCCGCAGCGGCCGGCCGGCTGAACGCGGCGCCCTCCTCTCACTTTCCTGATATCTCCATGCGAACTCTCTTCTGGGAACTGGTCGCAGGCGTCACGGGCGTGCTCGTCGTCGCGACCGTGATCGGCGCGATCCTCGGCGCGCGCAGCGACGGCACCAACGCGACGATCGTGAACCTGAACCAGCGCATCCGCGCGTGGTGGGCGATGATCGCGATCATGGTGATCGCGATCGGGCTCGGCAACAACGTCACGTATTGCGTGTTCGCGCTGCTGTCGTACCTGACGCTGCGCGAGTTCATCACGCTCACGCCGACCACCGCCAGCGACCATACGACGCTCTTCATCGCGTTCTTCATCGCGATTCCCGTGCAGTACCTGCTGCTCGCGATCAACTGGTACGGGATGTATTCGATCTTCGTGCCCGTGCACCTGTTCTTCGCGATGTCGCTCGTGTCGGCGCTCACGCAGGACACGCGCGAATTCCTGAGCCGCAACGCGAAGATCAACTGGGCGCTGATGGTGTGCGTGTACGGGCTCAGCCACGCGCCGGCCGTGCTGATTCTCGACATTCCGCGCTACACCGGCCAGAACGCGCTGCTGCTGTTCTTCTTCCTGCTGGTCGTGCAGATCAGCGACGTTTTGCAGTACGTGGTCGGCAAGCTGTTCGGGCGGCGCAAGATCGCGCCGCGCCTGTCGCCGTCGAAGACGGTCGAGGGCTTCGTCGGCGGCGGATTGCTCGCGACACTGTGCGGCGCATCGCTGTATCGCGTGACGCCGTTCAGCTTCGGCGCCGCGTTCGGGATCTCGCTCGCGATCGTGATCGCGGGCTTCGTCGGCGGGCTCGTGCTGTCGGCCGTCAAACGCTCGCTCGGCACGAAGGACTGGGGCTCGATGATCGCCGGCCATGGCGGGATGCTGGATCGCATGGACTCGGTGTGCTTCGCCGCACCGGTGTTCTTCCACCTCGTTCGGTATTTGTACGCTTGAGCGGCAAGCGGTGAGCGTGCGCTTCGCGCGCGGAAACGAACGCATGCATCCGCCGTCCGCACGCCGGCAGTCGGCCGACGCGCACGTTCACGCGATCGCCGTATCGGCCGAACGCGCGCTCGCGAGCTTGAACTCGCCGACCGTCTGCGCGAGCTTCGCCGCCTGCTCGCGCAGCAGCGCGGCGGCCGCCGCCGATTGCTCGACGAGCGCCGCGTTCTGCTGCGTCGAATGATCGAGCTGCGACACCGCCTGATTCACCTGCGCGATCCCGGTGCTCTGCTCGTTCGCGGCGACCGTCATCTCGGCGATCACGCTCGAGATCCCGCGCACGCCGTCGACGATCTCGTCCATCGTCGCGCCGGCCGTGTGCACGAGCCCCGAACCGCCCTCGATCTTCTCGACCGACGACTGGATCAGCTGCTTGATTTCGCGTGCGGCCTGCGCGCTGCGTTGCGCGAGCGTGCGCACCTCGCCGGCGACGACCGCGAAGCCGCGTCCGTGCTCGTTCGCGCGCGCGGCCTCGACCGCCGCATTCAGCGCGAGGATGTTGGTCTGGAATGCGATCCCGTCGATCACGCCGATGATGTTCGAAATTTCGGCCGACGCTTTCGTGATCTCGCCCATCGTCTCGACCACCTGGCTCACGACCTCGCCGCCGCGCACCGCGACGCTCGATGCCGATTCCGCGAGCCGGTTCACCTGCGTCGCCGCATCGGCCGAGTTACGCGCGGTGCCGGCGATCTCCTCGAGCGCGGCCGCGGTCTCCTGCAGGCTCGACGCCGCATGCTCGGTGCGGCTCGACAAGTCCTGGTTGCCCTGCGCGATCTGAGCGCTCGCGACGCTCACCGACTCGCTGAAGTCGCGAATCTGCAGCAGGATCGTGCTGATCTTCTCCGCGAACAAATTGAACGCGCGCGCGATCTGCGCGGCCTCGTCGTTGCCGTCGGCGCGCAGGCGCTTCGTCAGGTCGCCGCTGCCGCTCGCGACGTCGGTGAGTGCGTCGCGCACCAGCAGCACACGCTTGAATGCGGCATTCGTCAGTGCGCCGACGAGCGCCGCCGCGATACCGGCGACGATCAGGATCGCCACGAGCGTCGTGGTCGCGACGGCCCGCATGCCGGCCGTCACGTCGGAGCGGTCGAGCGCCATCACGAGCGACCAGTCGGTGCCGGCGATCGCTTGCGCGCGCAACAGCTTGGTCGCGCCGTCGATCGCGACCGCGACCGGCTCGGTCGCCGTCTGCAGGCCAGTCAGACGCTCGGGCGTCAGCTCCGGCGACAGCTCGACGGCCGGCTTCATGATCAGGTCCGTCTTCGCGCCCGCGATCAGGCGGCCGCTGCGGTCGACGAGGAACGCGAAGCTCGCGGGCGTCGGGTGCATCGACGCGACGATCGTGCCCGCGCGCTCCATGTACAGGCTCGCCGCGAGCACGCCCTTCAGCGTGCCGCCGCGCACGATCGGCACCGCGAATGCGAACGCCGGCTTGCCGGTCGTCGCATCGCGGTACAGCGCGGTCACGACCAGCCGGCCGGCATCGACCGCCTGCTTGTACCACGGACGCGCGGTCGGATCGTAGCCGGGCGCGAGCGGCACGTTCGAGAACGCGGTGCGGTCCGGCAGCCCGAGCGTCAGCACCTGGAAGCCGCCGGACTTGCCGAGCAGCGTCAGCGCGGGCAGCGGATCGCCTTCGCCGGGCGACAGCGTATCGGCGAGCGCCTGCGTCTGCTGCGCGTGGCTCGCGACCCACTCGTCGATCGCGAGCGCATGGCCGGCCAGCACGGACTTCAGGTTCTGGTCGATGGTCTCGTCGTTGTGCTGCTTGACGACGTAATAGACGAGGCCACCGGTGACGGCGAGCGCCGTGACGACGATGGCGACGCAGGTCGCGAGAATCCGGGCGCGAATCGATGACAGCATGGTGACAGTGATCTCCGGTTGCGGCGTTGTATTGAGTAGTCGGATGGCACGCAACTGTGCTTAACGACCCCGCACGACGCAACTTGAGGTTCGACTGGTCTGACCAATGAAAAAAACTTGCGGACGGCCGCTCGGCGGCGGCCGCCGGCGATCACGCCGGGTCCGGCACGTCCATCGCGAGCAGCGCGGAACCGACCGATTTGCCGTGCGCGTCCAGCGCGAGCGAGCGCGTGACGCCGCCGCCGAGCGCGTCGTGCAGCACGAAATTGAACGCGCCGAGCATCGGCAGCTCGTATCGGACGACGTCGCCGCGCACGATCGCCGCGAGCTGCCGCTTCACCGCGTCCGCGCTCAGATGCGCGCGCAGATGCGCGTAATGACGCGGGTCGCGGCAGATCACCGAGACGTTCAGCGTATTGCCCTTGTCGCCGGTGCGCGCGTGCGCGAGTTCACGCAGCTTCATCATGCCTCCACGAACGAGAACGACGGCGCGACTGCCGTGCGCGGCAGCAGCACCGACTGCACGGCGATCACCTCGCGCGTCGACTTGAACGCGCCGCCGCCGCCGGCCGGCCCGTTCGTATACAGCGTTTCGACCTCGTTGCCGATCCGCGCCGCGTCGGCGGCGGTCGCCGCGCGGCCGGCCACGCGCACGCGGACCTCGGCCGGCTCGCCGGCCGCGGCGGGCGTCGCGCCGCCGTACAGCGAATCGACGCCGATCAGGTCGAACCTCAGCTCCGTCGCCGGCACGCCGGTCAGCGCGAGCCGCTCGCGGACGATGTCGAGCGCGACGCGCGCGCGCGCGAGCGCGCCGGGACCGCCGTACGAGATCTGCCCTTCGCCGATATGGCCGTCGACGTACGCGACCGACACCTTCAGCGTATCGGGCCGCGCGGCGCCGCGGCCGCCCGTCACGCGCACGCGGTCCGGCGCCTGCTCGACGACGGCCACCTGCGTGAAATCGGCGATCACGTCCGGCTGCAGGTAGCGCGCCGGATCGTGAATCTCGTAGAGCAGCTGTTCCTTGCAGGTCGCCGCGCTCACGCGCCCGCCCGCATGCGGCACCTTCGTGATCACGACCGAGCCGTCGGCCGCGACTTCGCCGATCGGAAAACCGAGCCGCGCGAGATTCGGCACGTCCTTGTAGCCGGGATCGGCGAAGTAGCCGCCGGTCACCTGCCCCGCGCATTCGAGCAGATGGCCGACGACCGTCGCCTGCCCGAGCGTGTGCCAGTCGTCCATCCGCCAGCCGAACGCGTGTATCAGCGGCGCGGCGAACAGCGACGGATCGGCGACGCGGCCGGTCAGCACGACGTCCGCGCCGGCCGCGAGCGCATCGACGATCGGCGCGGCGCCGAGATACGCGTTCGCGGACACGATGCGGTCGCGATACGCGGCGACGTCGTCGCCCGACTCCTCGAAGCGGAATGCGCCGCCGAGTACGACGTCGAGCACGTCGTCGCCTTCGACCGCCGCGACCTTCAGCCCCGCGATGCCGAGCGAACGCGCGATCTGCGCGGTACGTTGCGCGGCCGCGCGCGGATTCGCGGCGCCCATGTTCGACACGATGCGCACGCGGTTGCGCGCCGCGACGGACAGCACCGCGTGCATCCGCGCGTCGAGCAGCGGATCGTAGCCGCGCGTCGCGTCGTTGCGGCGCGCCTGCTGCGCGATCGCGATCGTGCGTTCGGCAAGACATTCGAACACCAGATAGTCGAGCCGTCCGTGTTCGGCCAGTTCGACCGCCGGTTCGATCCGGTCGCCGGAGTAGCCGGCGCCCGCGCCGATGCGCACGCGCCGTTCGTGTTGCTTTGCTGTCATGTCGGTATCGTCATCCGGCAGAGGCCGGCGTCTAAAACAGTCAGAAAACGCCGAGCACGACGCATGCGATCGTCATCACGATCGATGCGCCGAACAACAGCGGAAACGTGAACTTCTGGTGCTCGGCGAGCTCGATGCCGCACAGGCCGACGACGAGGAACGTTGCCGGCGTGAGCGGGCTGACCGGAAAACCGGTCGTCATCTGGCCGAGCAGCGCCGCCTGGCCGACCTGCACGGCCGGCACGCCGAGCTGGCCCGCGACCTCCGCGATCACCGGCAGCACGCCGAAGTAGAACGAATCGGGATCGAACAGCATGCTGAGCGGCATCGACGCGATGCCGAGCGCAACCGGGATGTGCGCAGCCATCGACGGCGGCACGAAGCCGACCGCCGCCTGCGCCATCGCCTTCAGCATTCCGCTGCCCTGCATCACGCCGGTGAACACGCCGGCCGCGAGCAGGATGCCGGCCATCATCAGCGCAGCGCGCGCATGCGCGTCGATGCGCTTTCTCTGCATGTCGACGTCCGGGTAATTCACCATCAGCGCGATGCACAGGCCGACCATGAACACGATCGCCGGCGGAATCTTCTCGCCCATCGCGACCATCGTGCCGAGCACGACGAGCGTCAGCACGACGTTGAACCAGAAGTTGCGCGGGCGGCGCAGCGCCTGTTCGTCGGCGCTCAGTTCGCGCGTGGGCAGCGGAACGGACGCATCGCCGCGCGACAGCCCGAGCCGCTTCTCCTCGCGTCGCCCGAGCCAGTACGCGACGCCGAACACGAACACGAGGCCGATCGCCTGCACCGGAATCAGCGGATTGAACAGCGCCGACACCGGCAGATGCAGCGACGCCGACGCGCGGATCATCGGCCCCGTCCACGGCAGGAAGTTGATGCCCGCGGCCATCGACACGGCCGCGGCCAGCACGCGCCGGTCCATGTTCAGCCGGTCGTACAGCGGCAGCACCGCCGGGATCGTCACGAGAAAGCACACGGCGCCCGAGCCGTCGAGATGGATCAGCAGTGCGAGCAGCGTCGTGCCCATCACGATGCGCGTCGGCCGCGTGCCGACCGCGCGCAGGATGCGCTCGATGATCGGATCGAGCGTGCCCGCATCGGTGATCGTCCCGAAAAACAGGATCGCGAATACGAACATGCCGACGACGGGCGCCAGGCCGCGCAAGCCGTCGATGACGAACTTGCTCGTCTGCAGCCCGAAGCCGCCGATCAGCGACGCGGCGATCGGTACGACGATCAGCGCGACGAGCGGCGACATGCGCCTGGACAGAATCGCGGCGAGCAGCACGACGATCGTGGCGAGCCCGAGTAACGGCAGCATATCCGTGTCTCCTACCTTGTCTTTTATCGGAGACGAGCGTAAGGTCCGCGCAGCGATAGCACAATTGAAATGATTTGATCGCAGCAATCACGAACCGTTATGGATCTGAACCTTCGCGACATTCGCGCATTCGTCACCGTCGCGCACGCCGGCAACTTCACGCGCGCCGCCGCGCGGCTGCATCTGTCGCAGCCGGCGCTGACCGTGCAGATCCGGCGGCTCGAGGAAATCGTCGGCGCGCGGCTGTTCGACCGCAACAGCCGCAGCGTCGCGCTCACGCAGACCGGGCGCGAACTGCTGCCGCTGCTGCAGCGCTCGCTCGACGACATGGAGCGCGTGCTGCGCGATGCGCGCGCGCTCGGCGAAGGCGCGAGCGGCACCGTGCGGCTCGCGTGCCTGCCGACGTTCGCATCGAGCGTGCTGCCCGAGCTGATCCAGTCGTTCCGGCGCGACGTGCCGCGTGCGGCATTCGAGATTCGCGACGGCGTCGCGAGTCTCGTCACCGCGCTCGTGCGCAACGAGGAAGCCGACCTCGGGCTTACCGGCGGCGACGCGTTCGATGCGTCGCTCGACGTGCTGTATACGGGCGCCGACCGGCTCGTCGCCGTGTGCCCGAGCGATCATCCGCTCGCGCGCAAGCGCCGCGTGCGCACCGCGGACATCGCCAACGTGCCGCTCGTGCTGACCGCGCAGGGCACGAGCGTGCGCAGCGTCGTCGATGCCGCGCTGGAGGCGGCCGGCTGCACGCCGGACATCGCGTGCGAACCGACCTACATGATGACCGCCGTCGCCATGGTGCGCGGCGGCCTCGGTGTAACGATCCTGCCGGCGAGCGCGCGCGAGGTCCGTGCGGAGCCCGAACTGGTCGCGAAGCCGATCGACGACCCCGCGTTCGTGCGTCCGATCGCACTCGTCGTGAAACGCGGACGCACGCTGCCGCGCGTCGCGCAGGCGTTCGCCGAAGCAATGCTCGCGGCATTGAACAGGCGCGCGTGAAGTGCGCGTCGGCGACGAAACGGCCGACCGCAGCGACGATGCGCGGCACGGCTGCCGACTGAAAAGCGGCGGCCGAAGCCGCCGACTAAGCGTGGGGCCGCGCGCCCGCCCGTCGATCGATGCGGACGCAAGCGACCGCACGCTAGCACAGTCGCCACGCGCCCATTCATTCAGTTCTTTAAATAATGAATTGACGGATCGATAAAAGTATCGACGCCGCGTTGCTCGCGCATCGAATCGATGTCGATTGTCACGAAATCGACAATATGCGCAGATTCGTGCTGCCGATTCAAAACCGATTGATTCATGATTCTCAATAATGCGAATCTCTCAACGGACCTTCCGGCAGCACGCGGCTGTCTGCTTTAGATCACAAAAGAGCATTCCATTTTTGCCGTTTTATTGCGCTTCGGTAGTCTCCTGCCCGTTGACGAACGACACATCAATACGCAAGGAGATTGAAATGAAACGCACGACCCTCTCGATGATTGCCGCTGCCGCGTTCGCCGCGATGCCGGCCGCGCACGCGCAATCGACCGTCACGCTGTACGGCGTGATCGACACGTCGATCACCTACGTGAACCATGCACAGGGCAGCGACAACGCATGGATGCTTGGCAACAGCAGCGCGGGCAACCTCGCCGGCAGCCGCTGGGGCATCAAAGGCAGCGAGGATCTCGGCGGCGGGCTGAAGGCGCTGTTCCAGCTCGAGAACGGCTTCGATCCGAGCACCGGCCGGCAAGGCCAGGGCAGCCGGCTGTTCGGCCGGCAGGCGTTCGTCGGACTGTCGAGCGAGCGCTACGGCACGCTGACGTTCGGCCGCCAGTACGATCCGCTCATCGATCTCGTGCAAGGCATCACGGCCGACAACTATCTCGGCAGCGTGTTCGCGACGCCGGGCGACGTCGACAACTACGACAACAGCTTCCGCGTCGACAACGCGGTGAAGTACACGTCGCCCGTGTATGCGGGCCTGCAGTTCGCGGCGATGTACTCGTTCGGCGGAATCGCCGGCAGCACGGGCGCCGCGCAGTCGTATTCGGCCGCCGTGTCGTACGGCAACGGGCCGTTCAGCGTCGCGGGCGGCTACTTCCATGCGACCAATAGCCCCGCATCGAACGGCCTGCGCAGCGGCTGGACCAGCTCGTCGGACGGCACGTTCGACGGCCCGATCAACAGCGGCTATGCGACCGCGCACTCGATCGGCATCGCGCGCGTCGCAGCGCAGTATGCGGCGGGGCCGTTCACGTTCGGCGTCGGCTACAGCAACGCGCAGTACCGCCGCGACGCGAGTTCGGTGTTCGGCTCGAACGAGCACTACAACACCGGGCAGGGCTTCGTGAACTACCAGGCGACGAACGCGCTGCTCGTCGGTGTCGGCTACAGCTACACGCGCTCCGGCGGCGACACGTCGGCGACCTACCGTCAGGTGTCGGCCGGCGCGGACTACTCGCTGTCCAAGCGAACCGACGTGTATCTGACCGCCGCGTACCAGCATGCGAGCGGCCAGACCGGCGACGGCAGCGGCAGCGCGATGGCCGCGCAGGCGTCGATCGGCTCGTACGGCTACGCGGGCACGAGTTCGCAGACGATGGTCAACCTCGGGCTGCGTCACCGCTTCTGATGCACGGCGGCCGGGCGCGGCGCCGGCTCGCCGCCGGCCCGCCCGGCATGAAGCGTTCATCGCGCGCGGCGGTTTCGATCGTCGCGCCGTTTTTTTGCGTGCGTCCCGTGGCGCGCGACGATTTGCGTTTCATGCTTCGCGCCGGGCGACTGCCGTTCGATCAGGGGCGCGTCGGCATGACTGACGCGACGCGTCAGATTCAGATGCCGATTTCCGATCGCGATATCCGGCGCATATCGGTGTCGTTTCAATATCGATTCACCGAATATTCACGCAGAGCGCCGCTGCGACCGACGCAGGCCGGTCGAATCCGCTCCGCCGACCCGATATCGCGCGCAATAAAAAACGGCCGGCAAATGCAAAGAAAAGTTTGATGCGAGCCATTTGACGATGCGCTATGGCACACTTCGCGTCTGCGTCATTTCCTTGCATCGGGCGGCCGGATTCCGCCCTGTCCTGCCATGTCGTGTCAGACCGCCCGTACGCTCCGCCGCGAAACGCTGACGATCGCCTCGACGATCGCGATGTCGCTCGCGCTGCACGGCGCCGCACGAGCCGACTGCCTCGACGACGCGGCCGCGTTCCAGCACGTGAGCGTCAGCCTGCTGCGCGGGATCGCGCAGGTCGAATCGGGGATGAATCCGAACGCCGTCAACACGAATGCGAACGGCACGATCGATATCGGGCTGATGCAGATCAACAGCACGTGGCTGCCAACGCTCGCGCGCGAAGGCATCACGCAGCAGAGCCTGTTCGATCCGTGCACGAACGCGTACGTCGGCGCGTGGATCCTGTCGCAGAACATTCGTCAGCTCGGCGCGAACTGGAATGCGATCGGCGCGTACAACTCAGCGTCGCCGGACAAGCGCCTCGCGTACGCGCGCAAGGTCTATGATGCGATCCGCACGATGCCGGATTCGCCGGATACTCCCATGCCCATCCTTCCGCCCTCTTTCACGCCGCCGCAGCAGGCGTACAACCCGTTCGCGAGCCTTACCGTCGCGGCGCCGCCGGTCGCGCGCCCGCGCACGGCCGCCGCT
>NZ_CABVPR010000100.1 GCF_902499135.1 Burkholderia dolosa | reverse complement strand
GGGGCCGGCGCCCGGCCGCCGCGGGCCGCTGAAGCGTCGCAGCGCGGCCTGCAGCCGCGCATGCACCGCGCGGCGCGCCGCGTCGCCGGGCTCGAACGCCATCCGCCAGTCCGACGTCTTCGCGCCGACCGTGCGCACCAGCGCGAGCTGGCGCGCGACCTCGTGACGGATCTGCGTGTCGGGCTCGGTCTCCGGCACGCGGTCGGTCAGCAGCTGATACGGGTTCTCGCGGCAATGCGCGAGCCGCAGCGGAATGCCGGCGAGCCAGCACATCATCGCCGCCGGCAGCGGGCACTGGCTGTACACGGTGAAGATCACCGCCGCATCGAAGCGGCCCGCGAGCAGCCGGTCGATCATGTCGAGATCGACGACCGGGTCGCCGCGCACGTCCGGATGCTTGACCCACGGCGCGTCGTACGTCCACACGTCGTCGACCATCGGCAGATGCTTCGCGAGCGCGGCGCCGGTGCGCGACGTCAGCAGCGTGATGCTGCGGCCGTCGCCGCTCTCCTTCAGCGCGCGCATCGCCGGCGTCGTCATCAGCACGTCGCCGAGGCTGTCGAGCCGCACGCACAGGATGCGCCGCGCACGATCCCAGGCGGCGCTCATTGCCGCACCCACGCGTCGTGCCGGCGCACGGTTTCGCGCATGACGATGTCGGCCGCGAGATCGAGACGGTCGACGACGTGATGCGGCGTGCGCGCCGCATCGATTCGCCATTCGGTCTCGTTGCCGCAGTCGACGAGGATCGTGTTGCAGCGCGCGGCGCGGCCCGCTTCGACGTCGTCGAGAATGTCGCCGATCATCCAGCTCCATTCGGCAGCCGCGCCGAGCGCGGCCAGCGCGCGGCGCAGCATCCCGGGCCGCGGCTTGCGGCACACGCAGTCGCACGTGTAGCGCGGCACGCTGCCCTCGGGGTGATGCGGGCAGTAAAAAAAATCCGCCAGCGCCGCACCGTTCTGTTCGAACAGTTCGGCCAGACGCTGGCGGACCGCGCCAAGCTCATGTTCGGCGAAGCGGCCGAGCGCGACGCCCGCCTGATTCGATACGACCGCGATCGGCATGCCGGTCGCGCCGAGCGTGCGCAGCGCACGCTCGGCGCCCGGCGCCAGGCGCATCCGTGCCGGATCGACGTTGTACGGCACGTTCTCGAGCAGCGTGCCGTCCTTGTCGAGCAGCACCGCGCCGCGCGGCTCCGGTGGTCGCTTCAGGGCCATGACGTCTCCTTCATCGGCAGCACCATCACCTCCGGCACGACGGTGCCCGGCGGCTGCGTGAGCACGAAGCGCACGGCCGCGGCGACGTTCTCGGGCGGCTGCAGCGTGTCCTCGTCGATGTCCGGGAAGCGGTCGAGCAGGAACGGCGTGCGCATCCCGCCGGCGACGATCGCCGACACGCACACGCCGGCCGGGCGCAGTTCCGCATGCAGCGCATGCGACAGGCCGAGCAGCCCCCACTTCGTCGCGTGATACGCGGATGCGTTCGGCCACGCGCGCTTCGATGCGGTCGACGCGATGTTGACGATATGTCCGCCGCCGCGCGCCTTCATCATCGGCACGGCCGCATGGCACATCAGGTACGGGCCGAACAGGTTCGTCATCATCACCTGCTGCCATGCGTCGACGCTCACGTCGTCGATCGGCGCGGTCACGTCGATCGCCGCGTTGTTGACGATCACGTCGAGATCGCCGAGCGCTTCGCGCGCGTCGTGCACGACCTGCAGCACCGACGTCTCGTTGCGCACGTCGAGCGGCCGGCCGACCGCCTTGCCGCCGTGCCGCTCGAGACGCTGCGCGACGGTGGCCGCGCGGTCGCCGTCGAGATCCGCGACGACGACGTGCGCGCCGTGACGCGCGAGTTCCTCGCAGATGGCTTCGCCGAGGCCGCGGCCTCCGCCGGTGACAAGCGCGGTCCGGCCGGCGAGCGGCAGTTGGGCTGGATCGTGGGTCCCGTTCACATGCACCTCCTGTAAGAGCGTCTGAATGTCCTGACGACAACACTTGTCGTGACAAGCGTCCTACATCGGGTACAGCGAAAAGCGTGCCCGTCCGCCGCTGGCCGCACCGTGTCGCGCGTCGCCGCGCGATCGGTAGCTTTTTTATAAGCTGCTGTAAAAACGTGCCCGGCGGCGGCGTCAGATCGCGAGCGCGTCCGGCGTCGACTGCGCGCGGTGCTTCGCGAGCGCGCGCAGGCAGTGCGCGATACAGCCGGCAAATGCCTCGTCGAACCACGGCTGCGCGCCCGACACGCCGACGACGATGCCGTTCAGCGCGACCGCGCCCCACAGGTTCGTGTCGCCCGCCCGCAGCCGATACGGCTCGAGCGCCTGCACGACGTGGCCGTCGCGGCCCGTTTCCCACGACAGCCGCGCCTTCGCGCGCGCATACGCGCGATAGTCGGCGTCCCAGTCCTTCGGATCCGGCAGCGAGAACTCGTACAGGATCGCGTCCTCGAACGCGGCGTCGCGCGGGCCGAGCGCCGGATCCATGATCACGATGTGCAGGCAGCCGCTGTCGCCGACGAAGTCGCTCTGCAGCGCGGCCGACAACGTCGGCAGCAGCAGTTCGACGGCCGCGATCGCCGCCTGGCGGTCGGCGAACGCGCTACCGCCGCGACGCTCGGTCAGTGCTTCGGGTGTCGGGTTCAGAAGGTTCGGCATGGGTCTCTCCGGAGGAAAACGCGAGCGCACGCAGCGCCGCGATCAGGTCTGCCGCGGCTGCGGGCTTGGTCAGATATGCATGGAAACCGGCTTCGACCGCGCGTGTGCGGTCGCGGTCGCGCGCATGGCCGGACAGCGCGAGCGCCTCGAGCGGCGCGCGGCCTTCGCGGTCGCGCGCGGCATCGAGCTGGCGCACGCGCTGCATCACCGTGTAGCCGTCGTCCTCGTCGTCGCCGAGATCGATGTCGCACACGAGCAGCGCCGGCCAGTCCGCGCGGCGCGTGCGCCACAGATCGTCGAGCAGCGCGCTGCCCGACGCGAACGCCGTCACGTCGGCGCCGGCCACCTTCAGCAACGCGGTCAGCGCCTCGCGCGCCTCGTCGTGATCGTCGACGCATGCGATCCGCAGACCGTCGAGCGGCTTCGCGCCGCCGTCCGACGCGGCGGCCGCCGCGTCGAGCGACGCCGGCGCGACCGCGTACATCGGCAACGACAGGTGCAGCGTCACGCCCGCATCGTCGCGTTCGCGCACGACGTAGCCGCCCGCTTCCTCGATCGCGGCCTGCAGGCTTTCCAGATCGACCAGCGACAGCTCGGGCGCGTCGACGCCCGCCAGCACGATCGTGATCCGCGCGTCCGGGTCGTGCCGCGCGGTGTGCACTTCGATCTGCCCGCCGCCGCTCACGTCGATCCCGCCGCGGCACAGCTCCCACACGAAGCGGCGCAGCGCGGCCGGATCGGCCTTCACGACGAGATCCTCGTCGGACAGATGGCGGAACACCGGCACGCCGCGCTGCGCGGCCGCGTCCGCAAGACTGTCGAGCACGTGCGCGACCAGCGGGTTGATCCGCACCGGCTGCCGCGCGAACTTCGCCTCCGTGCGTTCGAGTTCGCGCTGCTTCGCCTGCAACGCCCACATCTGCGCATACACGCCGTTGTTCTCGAGCAGTTCGTCGTGCGTGCCCTGTTCGACGAGCCGGCCGTGCTCCATCACGAGAATGCGGTCGGCATCGACGATCGTCGACAGGCGGTGCGCGATGATCAGGCTCGTCCGCTGTTCGGCGACGCGCATCAGCTCCTGCTGGATCGCGCGCTCCGAGCGCGTGTCGAGCGCGGACGTCGCCTCGTCGAACACGACGATCGGCGGCGCCTTCAGCAGCGCGCGCGCGATCGCGACGCGCTGCCGCTCGCCGCCCGACAGCCGCACGCCGCGCTCGCCGACCCGCGTGTCGTACGCGTCGGGCAGCCGCTCGATGAACGCGTCGAGCTGCGCGCTGCGCGCGGCCGCGATCACTTCGCCGCGCGTCGCGTCGCGCTTGCCGTACGCGATGTTGTACGCGATCGTGTCGTTGAACAGGATCGTGTCCTGCGGGACGATGCCGAGCGCGTCGCGCAGGCTGCGCTCGGTCACGAGGCGCAGGTCCTGCCCGTCGATCCGGATCGTGCCCGCATCGGGCTGATAAAGCCGGAACAGCAGCCGCGCGAGCGTCGATTTCCCCGAGCCGCTGCCGCCGACGACCGCGACCGACTGCCCGGGCTCCACGCGAAACGACACGTCCCACAGGATCTGCCGGCTCGGCTCGTAACCGAAGTCGACGTGCTCGAACTCGATCGCGCCGCCGCGCACGACGAGCGGCTGCGCGCCGGGCGCATCGCCGTCCTCGCCCGGCTTGCCGCGCGCATCGAGCAGCGCGAACAGCCGCTCGATGTTCGTCATCGCGTCGTTCGCCTCGCGGAACACGAAGCCGAGCGCGTTCAGCGGCAGGCTGATCTGAATGATGTACGCGTTGATCAGCACGAGGTCGCCGACCGTCATCGCGCCGGTGGCCACGCGCTCGCCGGCGAGCAGCATCACCGCCGCGATGCCCGCGCCGATGCATGCGCTCTGCCCGATGTGCAGCGTCGACAGCGCGTACTGGTTGTCGACGCCGGCCTCGCGCCACGCGTCGAGCACGCGGCCGAGCCGGTCGCGCTCGACGTCCTCGCGCGCGAAATACTTGACCGTATCGACGTTCAGCAGGCTGTCGACCACGCGCGAATTCGATTCGGCCTCGAGCGCGTTCACGCGCCGCTGATAGCGCATGCGTCGCCGCGTAAACACGATCGTGTAAGCCGCATAGACGGCGAACGTCACGCAGATGATCGCGGTGAAGCCGCCGCCGTACTTGCTAATCACGATCACGAGCACCGAGCCGATCTCGAGCGCGGTCGGCACGACGGTAAACACCGCGACGCCGAGCAGGTAGCCGATGCCGGCCGTGCCCTTTTCGAGGTCGCGCACGACGCCGCCGGTCTCGCGCTGCGAATGGAACCGCGCGCCGAGCCGATGCAGGTGGCCGAACGTGCGCACGGTAAACGATGCGACCGTGTGCTGCGTGACCTGCACGAACGTCATGTCGCGCACTTCGTTCAGCGCGTTCGCCGCGAAGCGCACGACCGCATACGCGAACAGCAGCAGCACCGGCAGCGCGATCGGCTGGCCGGCCGCGCGGCCGAGATCGTCGACGATGTCCTTCAACAGCAGCGGCACCGACACGGCCGCCGCCTTCGCGAGCACCAGCAGCGCGATCGCGGCCAGCACGCGCGCACGGTAATGCCAGATCGAGCGCCACAGCTCGACCGCGATCCTGAGCCGCAGGCCGCGCTTGCCGCCCGCGTCGGTTCGCTTGTCGTCGGTGCCGGTCGTCATGCGCGCGATGCCCGCGGTCGCCGTCGGTCGGTGCCGTTCATCGGCGGTCAATGGCGCGATTCGCGCTCGCCGCCCGGCGTGCCGGGCTCCGGATCGCGCACGGCCGGCTGCGTCGGCGTGACGGTGCGCTGCGCGGGATGCAGGACCGTGCCCGTGTCGTGGTCGCCGTCGCGACGCACGCGCACGCGGTTCTCGACGTCGCGCACGCACATGCAGTCGTCGGCGATGTCTTCGACCGCGTGCCGCATCCAGCGCTCGGGCACCGTGCCGTCCAGCTCGACGCGGCCGCCGCTCACCTGCACCGTCACGTCGCTGACGTCGATGTCGAGCGCGTGCGCGAGCCGCTCGCAGACGTCCTCGCGGATGCGTTCGTCCGAGCGCGTGTAGCCTTTCGGGCCCTGCCGGTGGCGCATCGCGTCGCGCCGGTCGTCGCGGCCGAACCGTGATAGATCGGGCGCGGCGCCGCCGTAGCGCGGGTCGCCGTAATCGCGTTCACCGCCCGACCAGCCCGTGCGCTGGCCGCCGCGATACTCGGGCCCGCCGCCATATCGGTGCTGTCCTTCGCGGCCTTGATCGCGTTCGCCCGCGTAGCCGGCGTGGCCTGCGTGGCCGTAGCCGCGCTCGTCCGCCCAGCTCCCCGGGCGCGGGCCGCCGGGGCCGCCATGCCAGTCCGGGCCGGGGCGGCGCTGCTCGGCCGCCGGTCGCGCCGAGCGTTCGGACCATTCGCTGCCCCAGTCTTCCGGTCCAACGTCCTCGCTCGCGAAGCGGCGGTACGCCGATTCGTAGCCTTCCTCGGGCCACAGCGGCGCGTCGTCAGGGAAGCCGCGCTCGCCGCCCCGGTACGCGCGTTCGTTGCGTTCCTGCCAGTCGGGCGGGCCGCTCCGTTCGACCTGCCGTCCGGGATATCGTCGTTGCATCGTGTCTCTCCTTGGTCGCACCGGTCGTCGCGCGCAGCCCCATGCCGCGCCGCGACGCGCGCCCCGGCTGCGGGACGCAAGTCGCGTGCCGACCGGCCGGGCACGCGCCCCGTGCCTGCCTTCGCCCGGCTTGTCGGGCCGCCGGCCGCTTGCGCGCCGCAACCGCTCGTGCTCGCCGTTCCATGCAACACGCCTGCGGAACGCCGCCCACGACGGCGCTAACGTTTGCCAGGCGCGCTGCGGCGCCGGTTGCCGCTTCGGGCGGCCCTATCTGCAATCGCGTTGCAGTTTTTTCGTACGTGCGTTTGCCGCCGGTATGCGGCGCGCGTCACGCGCCGCCGGATGCCGGTTCGTCGGGCTCGTCGGTCCGGCCGGGCTCGCTGAGCCGCTCGGTGCGGTCCGGCTCGATGTCGGCGCTGTCCTCGAGCGTCGAGTCGCCGTCCGCCGATGCGCGCTCGCCGGTGCCCGCGCGATCGGTGTCGCTGTCGAGCGACGCGTCGCCGCGCTCGAGCGCGTGTTCGTCGAGCGGCGAATCGACGTCGAACGGATGGCGGCGCGCGCCGACCGTATCGCTGCCGCTGTCGGACGAGTCGCTCGGCCCCAGCGCGCGGCCGTCCCGGCCGCGCTGCGCGTTGTCGTCGTCCGGGCCGGCCGGTTCGTTGTCGGGATTCAGTGTGCTCATGTCGATGTCCTCGTAAGGCGGCCGGCGCACGTGGGGCCGGACCGGCCGCACGCCGCCCGCCGCGGTGCGCGTGTCGGACCGCGAGGCAATCGGCATGCCAGCGCCGCGCCGGCCCGACGCTCGCTCGACCGTCAGGACCGGGCGCCCCCGCGTGGCACGGACCGTGCGCAGCCATTGATCAGGTGAATTGAGTTCCCGTATGCTCGCGGGGTTGCCAATCCGATCCACGTCGCTGCCCCGGGCGTTCCCGCGGCGGCCGAGCGGCGTTTGCCGCTCGCCTCTGACTGCCGTTCCGACGATGAAACACGACGCCCACTTTCCTGCTCCGATACCGCCGCTCGGCTCGTCCGACGCGCCGGACCTGCTCCACCGCTTCGCCGAATTCCGTTTCCAGACGGTGGTCGAATCGATCACCGACTACGCCGTCTTCATGCTCGACCCGCACGGCAACGTCGCGACGTGGAACGCCGGCGCCGAGCGCATCAAGGGCTATCGCACGACCGAAATCGTCGGCCGCCATTTCTCGCGCTTCTATCCGCCCGACGCGGTCGCGGCCGGCCGGCCCGCGTACGGACTCGCGCAGGCGGCCGCACATGGCCGCTTCGAGGACGAAGGCTGGCGCGTACGCCAGGACGGCTCGCTGTTCTGGGCGAGCGTCACGATCACCGCGGTGCGCGACCATTCGGGCGAGCTGCGCGGTTTCATCAAGATCACGCGCGACATGACCGAGCGCAAGCGGCTCGAGGAACTCGAAACGTCGACGCACCGGTTGAGCGTGTTCATCGCGATGCTCGCGCATGAACTGCGCAACCATCTGGCGCCGCTGCGTCATTCGGTCGGCGTGCTGCACAGCCTGCCCGATCCGGCCCCCGCGCTCGCGCAGTGCCGCGACGCGGTCGATCGTCAGGTCGGTCAGCTCACGCGGCTCGTCGACGACCTGCTCGACGTCGGCCGCATCACGGCCGGCAAGGTCGAGCTCGAGAACGCGCCGCTGACCGTGCGCGACCTCGTGTGCCGCGGCGTCGAGAGCGTGCAGCCGAAGCTCGCCGCGCGCGGGCAGCACATCAGCATCGATCTGCCGCCCGATCCGGTCGTGCTGCACGGCGACGAAGCGCGGCTCGTGCAGGTGCTGCACAACCTGCTCGACAACGCGTCGAAGTTCTCGCCGCGCGGCGGCAGAATCACCGTCGCCGCGCGCGTCGAAGGGCCGGCCATCGCGATCCGCGTCGCCGATCAGGGCATCGGCATCGCGCCCGACGCGCTCGAGACGATCTTCGACCTGTTCGAGCAGGGCGGCACCGGCGCGCATGCGGCAGGCGGCTTCGGGCTCGGCCTCGCGATCTGCCGTTCGTTCGTCGAGCTGCACGGCGGCGTGATCGCCGCCGAAAGCGCCGGCCCCGGCCACGGTGCGACGTTCACGGTGCGGCTGCCGATCTCGCGCGTACGGCCGGCCGAGGTTCCCGAGAAAGCGGCGCCCGCGCCGCAGTCGGCCGTCACGCCGCTGCGGATCGTCGTCGTCGACGACAACCACGATTCGGCCGACACGCTCGCGATCCTGCTGCAGGTGAAGGGACACGCGCCGCGCGCCGCGTACAGCGCGGACGAAGCGCTCGCGCTCGCGCGCGACTACGCGCCGCATCTGATGCTCGTCGATCTGTCGATGCCCGACGTCGACGGCTACACGCTGCTGCCGAAGCTGCGCTCGATCGACGCGCTGTCCGCGACCGTATGCGTCGCGCTGTCCGGCCATGCGAGCGCATCCGACCGCGAGCGCACGCTGCAGGCGGGCTTCGACGATCATCTCGTGAAACCCGTCGAGCTGGCCGTGCTCGACGCGCTGCTGCAGCGCGTCGCGCGCTCGCTTCAGGACCGGCCGTAACGGCTCACGACATCGCGCGGCACATCGCCGCGCACGCTTCGCACGCGAGCGCGCAGCGGCGGCAATGCTCGTGCGCGTGCCGCTTGCACTCGGCCGCACACATCTCGCACGCCTGCGCGCACAGCGCGCACACGCTCGGCGCGAGCACGCTGCGGCGTGCCATCGCGCCGGACGCGTAGCGGCACAGTTGCGCGCACTCGATGTCGAGCGCGATGCAGTTCGCAAGCGCGCTCGGGTCGGCTTCCGCGAGACAGCCGGCGGTACACGCGTCGCAAGCGTGCGCACACGCGTCGCACGCGGCCATGCAGTTGTCGTAGGGATCGCTCATCGCATCGCTCCTTGTCGGGTCTGCATCGTCACGGTTCGAGCTTCACTTTCATCCAGCCGGGCTCGCGCAGATCGAACGCGCGGTATGCGTCGATCGCGTTCATCAGCGGCTCGCGGCGCGTGAGCACCGACAGCGGATCGAACGCGCCGCTGCGCACGAGCTCGATCAGCTGCGGCGTGATCGTCCGGTGGTTGCAGTTGCCCATCTTGATCGTCAGGTTGCGGTTCATCGCCTCGCCGATCGGAAACACGCGCGCCTGCTGCGGATAGACGCCGATCACGGACACCGTACCGGCCTTCGCGACCGCGCGCACCGCCCATTGCAGCACCTGCGACGGACCGTCGCCCGGCACCCAGTTGCGGCCGTCCGGCCGGCGACGCGGCGCGACCGCGTCGACTTCCGCATCGAACGCGCGCGCGGCATCGGCGTCGGCAGCGGCCGGACCGTGCGTCGCGCGCATTGCGTCGACGCCCACCGCGTCGATCGCGCGATCGACGCCGATGCCGCCCGTCAGCCGCAGCACCGTATCGACCGGATCGTCTTCCGAGAAATCGACGGCTTCCGCGCCCTGCGCGCATGCCATCTCGAGCCGCGACGCGACGCGGTCGATCGCGATCACGCGCCCGGCGCCCATCAGCTTCGCACTCGCGATCGCGAACTGGCCGACCGGCCCCGCGCCGAATACCGCGACCGTGTCGCCCGGCTTCACTTCCGCGAGCTGCGCGCCGAAGTAGCCGGTCGGAAAGATGTCGGACATCAGGATCGCGCGATCGTCGTCGATTTCATCGGGCAGCCGGATCAGGCTGGCATGCGCAAGCGGCGTGCGCGCGTATTCCGCCTGCAGCCCGTCGAACGGGCCGGTCTGCGCCGGACCGCCAAAGAACGCGGTGCCCGCGCGCGGGCCGCCGGGGTTCGCGACGTCGCATTGCGCGGTGTAGCCCGCGCGGCAGTACGCGCAATGCCCGCACGCGATCGTCGACGGAATCAGCACGCGATCGCCGCGGCGCAGGTTGCGCACGTCGCGGCCGACCGCCTCGACGATGCCGACGCCTTCGTGGCCGAGTATCGTGCCCGGCTTCATCCCGCCGAGCGTGCCGCGCACCATGTGCAGATCGGTGCCGCAGATCGCGCTGGCCGTCAGACGCACGACCGCGTCGGTGGCTTCGGCGACTTCCGGATCGGGAACCGTATCGATGCGTATATCGCCGATTCCGTGAAATACGACTGCTTTCATGTCGGACCCTCCTTGTCGAAAGCGGGACGGTCAACGTGACCGTCCGGCGGGTCGAGCAAGGGATGCGCCCGCAATGCAACGGCGGCGGACATGCGGTGGCGATCGCGGCACGCGTGCGGCCCCGCACTGCCTCAATGCGGCGACGAACGGCGCCGGACGCGAATGCCGGTTGCCGCCTGCATCGATCGCGCCGGCCTGCTACGATCGCGACGACGCGTTCAGCGGCCCCCGCCGTTCGCGGGACGATGCCGCCGAACGGTTGCCCGAAATCGACGGAGGCCTTGTCCGATGCAAGCAACCGACTTCTTCATGGGTCACGAGATTCGCGTCGAAGCGACGCGCAACGCACAGGGCGCGTGGGTCGCGCACGTGCGGATCTTTCGCGATGGCGTGCCGGTCGACCTGCCTGTGCCGGAACTCGTCACGCCCGAATGGCTCACGTGCGACGAAGCGCTGCGCGGCGGTATCGATCAGGGCCGCGTGATCGTGCGCGCCGCATGCGCGCGCGACCGCTAGCGCCGCGCGATCCGCGTGCGCATCGTTAGGCCGGCCGTCGTGCGCGACGAAGCCGCGCAGCGCGTCGCCGTAACGTGTCGCCGGAAACCGCGTCGAACCGCGCCAGCCGCCACCCGTCACACGCGCGCGGCCACCTGCCGCTCGAGCGCCGCTTCCGCGTTCAACGCGTCGAGATCGCGGCCGATCGTGACTTCCGCGAGCCGCGTGTCGCCGTGCCAGTACGCGATCGACGCGTCGTGCGCGTGCAGATCGCCGTCGATCTCGACGCGATCCCAGTGCTCCGCATGTCCGACGTAGCGGATCGTCAGGTCGTACTGCTGGGTCCAGAAGAACGGCACCGCTTCGAACGGCTGCTGCTGGCCGAGCATGTTGCGCGCGGCCGCCATTCCCTGCCGTTGCGCGACCACCCAATGCTCGACGCGGATGCGCTCGCCGGTCAGCGGATCGGGCCAGCGCGCGATGTCGCCGGCCGCGTAGACGTGCGGCGCGCTCGTCTGCAGGAAACGGTCGACGCTCACGCCACGATCGATCGCGAGGCCCGCATGCTGCGCGAGCTCGACGTTCGGACGCACGCCGATCCCGACCACGACGACGTCGGCGGGCAGCGCGTCGCCGCTCGACAGCGTCACACGATCGGGCGCGATCCGCGCGAGCGTCGCGCCGAGATGGAACACGACGCCGTGCAGCTCGTGCAATGCGCGGATCGTGTCGCCGAGCGCATCGCCGAGCACGCGCGCCATCGGATGCGCATCGGGCGCGACGACGTGCACGTCGAGCCCGCGCGTGCGCAGCGCAGCCGCCGCTTCGAGCCCGATGAAGCTCGCGCCGACCACGACGACGCGCCGCGCGGCCGCGAGCTTGCCGATCAGCGCATCGCAGTCGGCGCGCGAGCGCAGCGTGAAGACGTGCGGCAGATCCGCGCCCGGCACGTCGAGCCGGTTCGGCTCGGCGCCGGTCGCCAGCAGCAGCGCGCCGTAGCCGATGCGGCTGCCGTCCGCGAGCTCGACCGCGCGCTGCGCGGGATCGATGCGCGCGACGCGCGTGCCGCAGCGCACGTCGATGCGCTGCTCCGCATAGAACGGCGGCGCGCGCAGCGGCAGCCAGTCGGGTTCCGCGGTGCCGGCGAGATAGTCCTTCGACAGGTTCGGCCGGTCGTACGGCGGATCGCGATCGGCGCTCAGCAGCGTGATCGCATGCGGATAGCCTTCGTGCCGCAGCGTGACGGCCGCCGCGATCGCGGCCGCGCCGCCGCCGACGATCACGACCGACTCGGGCAGATTCGCGGTGTCGAGCACGGGCGGCGACGCGGCCGGCCGTGCATCGAGCACGACCGCGCGGCCGTCGCGCCGCTCGACGCGCCAGGTTCGCACGCCGTCGAGCGCCGGCGCGCGGCGCAGCGCGCCGGTACGCAGGCAGAACGCCGCGTGGTGCCACGGGCAGCGCAGCGTGTCGCCGACCAGCACGCCCTGCGCGAGCGGCCCGCCGTAGTGCGGACATTTCGCGTCGACCGCAAACAGTTCGTCGGCGCGGCGCACGAGCAGCACCGCTTCGCCGCCGACATGACCTTCGATCATGGCGCCGTCCGCGAGATCGCCGAGCGCGACACCTTGCGCGAGATCGGGACCGGACGACGACGATGCGTTTTCAGACATGGCGTGACTCCCGGAAAGTCGGTTCACGTGGCCATTATCGGCGCCCTTCACGAAAAGCACAGGCGAGCAGGACGCCGCATCGCACGCAAACCCGCGGCGCGCGGGCGCGAAACGCACGGCCGGCGTGCGCGGCCGGCGCCGTTGCGTCGCAGCACGTCGAGCGATGCGGGCGAGCCGGCCGCGCGCGTCGCGCGTCGGTGGCCGGGCGGGTCGCTACGTGCGCGTGCACATCGGCTCGGGAATGAACGGCGTCGCGACGAACCTTAGACGATGAGCGATGTCGCCGCACCGACCGCGCATCCATGCTCGCGCGCCGCGACGTCCGCGCGCGTCGCTTCGCGAGCGTCGAGCGCGGCACGCGCCTTCGTCGCTCCGAAGCGATCCCGATCCGCCGCACGCGGCGTGCACGCTCCGGTACACAGCGCATCGCCCGCATCGAAGGAGCACAGTTGCGCGCCGTCGGCGCGGTTTCGACGCACACTCGACGCATTCGAATGACAGATCGGCGACACTGTTCCAAAGACCCGCCGAAGCTGCTAGATTGCAGGCTCGGCGCCGCCGAGCGGCACACCGCGGCAGCGCGCCGCGCGTCCGGCCGCACGCGCGCGCATGCGTCGCCCG
>NZ_CABVPR010000099.1 GCF_902499135.1 Burkholderia dolosa | reverse complement strand
CACGCGGGCGCGCCGGCCGCGCCCGCGGCGTCGCCCGAGGCCGCGGCCGCGTTCGACGCCGAAATGACCGCGCACGATTCCGCCGATGCGCAAGCCGGCACGACCGGCACCGCCGGCGCGACCGGCGACGCCGCATCGCCGCCTGCCGTTGCGGAGCGTCGATGCTAGATCACGCGTCCGGATTCAACGACGTCGCCGGCACGCTGCGTCCGCTGCTCTACGTGATGCCGCGGCTGCTGCCGATCATGTTCGTCGTGCCGGTGTTCAACGAGCAGATCGTCACCGGCCTCGTGCGCAACGGGATCGCGGTCGTGATCGCCGCGTTCGTCGCGCCGGCGATCGATCCCGCGCAGGTCGCGTCGCTGCCGTTCCTGATGTGGTGCCTGCTCGTCGCGAAGGAGGCGGTGGTCGGCATGCTGCTCGCCGGCGCGTTCAGCGCGGTGCTGTTCGCGATCCAGGGCGTCGGCTATCTGATCGATTTCCAGACCGGCAGCGGCAGCGCGGCGTTCTTCGACCCGATGGGCGGCCACGAGGGCGGGCCGACGTCGGGCTTCCTGAACTTCGTCGCGATCGCGCTGTTCGTCACGGCGGGCGGGCTGCAGGTGCTCGTGCAGCTGTTCGCGCAGTCGTATGCGTGGTGGCCGATCGGCTCGCTCGGCCCCGATTTCTCGTCGATGCTGCAGACCTTCATCGTGCGGCAGACCGACACGATCTTCGAATGGATGGTGAAGCTCGCCGCGCCGGTGATCATCGTGCTGGTGCTCGTCGAGCTCGGCATCGGGCTCGTCGGCCGCGCGGTGCCGCAGCTGAACATCTTCGTGTTCTCGCAGCCGGTGAAGAGCGCGCTCGCGGTGCTGATGATGGTGTTGTTCCTGCCGGTCGTCTATGCGTCGCTGCATTCGCTGCTCAGTCCCGACAGCGGGCTGATGGCGCTGCTGCGCGCGCTGTTCGCCGCGCACGGCGGCGCGTGAGCGCGCGGCGCGCGATGGAGCGAGCGTGAGCGAGAAGAACCAGCAGCCGACCGCGAAACGCCTGCGCGACGCGCGCGAGAAGGGCGACGTGCCGAAGAGCGCGGAGACGATCTCGTCGGCGTTCTTCGTCGGCGTGTGCGTCGCGCTCGCGGTCGGGATCGGCACGCTGTTCGCGCGGCTGCAGGCGCTGTTCCGGCTCGCGTTCGACGCGATCGGCGCGGCCGATCCGTCCGCGCGGATCGCGGTGCTGATCGACGGCGCCGCACGCGACTGGGCGATGCTGTCCGCGCAGATCGTCGCGGCCGGTTTGCTCGCCGGCGTGCTCGCGGGCTTCGTGCAGGTGGGCGGCGTGATGGCGTGGAGCCGCCTCGTGCCGCAGCTGTCGCGCCTCAATCCGGCCGAAGGGCTGAAGAACATGTGGTCGATGCGCAACCTCGTGAACCTCGCGAAGATGCTGCTGAAGACCGCGCTGCTCGTCGCGACGCTCGGCTGGCTGATCGTCGAATCGCTCGATCCGTCGGTGCAGTCGGGCTTCACGCGGCCGATGTCGATCCTCGCGCTGATCGTGAAGCTGCTGATGCTGCTGTTCGGCTGGGCCGCGCTGATCTACATCGTGATGGCGCTGATCGACATCGTCCATCAGCGGCACGAGTTCAACCGGAAGATGAAGATGTCGATCGAGGAAGTGCGGCGCGAATACAAGGAAGACGAAGGCGACCCGCACGTCCAGGCGAAGCGCCGGCAGCTCGCGCGCGAGGTGCAGTTCGCGTCGCTGCCGGACCGGATCGGGTTCGCGTCGGTCGTCGTCTATTCGCCGCGGGTGGCCGTCGCGCTGTATTACGGCGGGATCGGCACGCTGCCGTGGGTGCTCGCGCGCGGCGAAGGCGACGCGGCCGAGCGGATCGTGCGGCTCGCGCGCGACGCGCTGCGCCCGACGCTCGCGAACGTCGGCCTCGCGCAGGCGCTGTACGACACGACGCCGGAGAACGGGACGATCCAGCCGCAGCATTTCCGCGAGGTTGCGCAGCTGCTGAAGTGGGCGACCGGCGCGAACTGACACGCGTTGCCCGAATCGCCAGCCGAATCGCCAGCCGAATCGCCAGCCGAATCGCCAGCCGAATCGCCAGCCGAATCGCCAGCCGAATCGCGGGGTCGGATCGTATCGCGTTCGTCCGACCGCGCAGTTGCCGAACTGCGTGACTTCGACCGTGTGGCCCGCGCCGGACGTCTGCTTCGATCCGCATCCTTTGCCGTTGTGTAGCCCAACCGCTTGACGGCGCATTTTTTCCGGCGGTCGCCGGAATTCATCCATGAATTATTGCTGAATTATTTCTTCGTAATATGGCCCGACCGTCTTGCGGGACGGCGGGCCGCGAAGGTTGCGCCGTGCGTGACGGAACCGGTCAACAGGGGCAGGCAACAGACATGTGCGGAATCGACGGCTTTCTGAATAGCGTCGCCATCGATGAGGAGACAGCGCGCGGCACGCTCGCGCGCATGACCGCGAGCCTCGCGCATCGCGGTCCGGACGGGCAGGGCATCTGGGTCGATCCGGAAGCCGGCATCGCGCTCGGTCACCGGCGGCTCGCGATCGTCGATCTGTCGGTGCACGGCCGGCAGCCGATCGCGTCGGCATGCGGCCGCTACGTGATGGTCTTCAATGGCGAAATCTACAACCATCGCGAGCTGCGCGCGGATCTCGAGCGCGCGGGCCGCGCGCCGGCATGGCGCGGCCACTCCGACAGCGAGGTGCTGATTGCGGCGCTCGCCGCGTGGGGCGTCGACGCGACGCTGCGCCGCGCGACCGGCATGTTCGCGTTCGCGCTGTGGAACCGCGCGTCGCGCGTGCTGACGCTCGCGCGCGACCGGATCGGCGAGAAGCCGCTGTATTACGGCCGGATCGGCGACGCGCTGGTGTTCGCGTCCGAGCTGAAGGCGCTGCGCGGCTATCCGGGCTTCGACGGCACGATCGATCGCGACGCGCTGTGCCTGTATCTGCGCCAGTCGAGCGTGCCCGCGCCTTACACGATCTATCGCGGCATCAGCAAGCTGCCGCCCGGCAGCTTCATCCAGTTCGAGCATGCGCGCGACACGCCGCGCGTGCGTACGTACTGGACGCTCGACCAGGCGATCGAAGCCGGACGCGAGCAGCCGTTCGACGGCAGCGCCGACGAAGCGGTCGACCGGCTCGACACGATTCTGCGTCAGGCCGTCGCGCGGCAGATGGAAGCCGACGTGCCGCTCGGCGCGTTCCTGTCCGGCGGTATCGATTCGTCGACGATCGTCGCGCTGATGCAGGCGCAGTCGGCGTCGCCGGTCGACACGTTTACGATCGGCTTTCACGAGGCCGGCTACGACGAAGCCGGCTACGCGAAGGCGGTCGCGCGCCATCTCGGCACGCGGCACACCGAGCTGTACGTGACGGCCGACCATGCGCTCGACGTCGTGCCGAAGCTGCCGTCGATCTACGACGAGCCGTTCTCCGACGCGTCGCAGATCCCGACCTTCCTCGTCGCGGAAATGACGCGCCGGCACGTGAAGGTGAGCCTGTCCGGCGACGGCGGCGACGAGCTGTTCGGCGGCTACACGCGCTACTTCCTGACGCCGCGGCTATGGCGCAAGCTGCATCGCGTGCCGGCGGCCGTGCGCGCGCGGATCGCGGCCGCGCTGCACGCGCTGCGGCCCGATCATGCGGACCAGCTCGCGGCGGTCGCGCAGGGCGCGTGGGGCGGCGGCGAGCTGCGCGAATCGCCGACGCGCATCGGCGACCGGCTGCACAAGCTCGGCCACGTGATGACGGCCGACAGCCGCATCGGCCTGTACCGGCTGCTGATGTCGTCGGTGCATCATCCGGAGCGCATCGCGCTCGCCGGGCAGGAGCCGCCGACGCCGCTCGATACGGTCGCCGCGTGGCCCGCGCATCTGAGCTTCGCCGAGCAGGCGATGGCGATCGACACGCTCACGTATCTGCCGACCGACATCCTGACGAAGGTCGACCGCGCGGCCATGGCGGTCAGCCTCGAGACGCGCATGCCGTTCCTCGATCATCACGTCGTCGAATTCGCATGGCGGCTGCCCGCGTCGGTGCGTTTGCCGGAAGGGCAGCCGAAGGCGCTGCTGCGCCGGCTGCTCGACCGCTACGTGCCGAGCGCGCTGATCGACCGGCCGAAGCAGGGTTTCTGCGCGCCGGTCGATCACTGGCTGCGCGGCGCGTTGCGCGACTGGGCCGACGCGCTGCTGCAGCCGTCGCGCGTGCGCGACGACGGCTTCTTCGATGCGGCCGTGATCGAGCGGCTGTGGCGGCAGCACCAGACCGGGCGGATGAACTGGCAGCATCAGCTGTGGACGGTGCTGATGTTCCAGGCGTGGTTCGACGGGCAGCGCGCCGGCTGACGCGGCGCGCTGCGGCGGGGGCGGGCGGGAAGCGATCGTCAGCCGACGTTCAGCGGCATCCCGACCGGCAAGTGGCTCGGGTCGCGCGCCGCGTTCGGATTGAGCTGCAGAATCTCGGTCAGCGCGCGGGCGTCCTGCTGGTCGCGCGTCATCGCATGCTGGTCCGCGCGCGACACGTGGGCCGCATCGAGCAGCGACTGCCGATGACGGTCCGCGATCACCCACAGCGAATCGCCTTCGACGACGATGTACGGCTGCGGCGTGGGTTGCGGCGTCGGCTGCTGCGATTGCGCGGGCGGCTGCTGCGATCCCGGCTGCGACGGCGGCGCGGCGCTGGACGACGGCGACGCGGGCGAGGACGGCGCCGCACTCGACGGCGCGCCCGGCACCAGATTCGACTGCGCCCCGTTCGACTGATTCGACTGATTCGATTGGTTCGACTGATTCGACGATCCGGACCCGAAGAACGTCGTCCACACGCTCTCGATCAGCTTGTACGCGAACGCGCCGACCGGAACCAGCACGACGGCGGTCGGAATCTTCTTGATCAGCGGCGTCGCGTTCGGGAAATGCGTGTTCAGACGCCCGCCGAGCAGCAGCGCGGTCGATACGCCGGTCGCGATCGCCAGATCGTAGTGACCGCCGCTCCACTGCACGCCGGTGCCGAGGCCGCCGTACGCGACCGCCATGAAGTCGCTCGCGGAATCGGTGAAGCGCACGACGCGGCTGCGCTTGTCCGCATTCACGCGGTGCGCGCCGATCGTATACACGAGCCCCGCGTAGGTCGCGCCGAACGCGCCGCTCGCGATCGCGGCGGAGCCGTACGCGAGATCGAACGCGCCGTGCGCGTGCACGACGTGGCTGATGCCGACCGCGAGCGTCGCGGCCGACGTGATCGCGGCGCCCGCGCGGCCGGCGATGCCGAACAGGTGGCGCGGGTTGCCGGTGTGAAGCTGCTGCAGCGACGTGCCGCCGACGGTGCCCTGCATCTGCGCGAGCACGTCGGCCGCGAGGCTCTTGATGTGCGTCGTCGCGTCGTCGAAGCTCATCAGCCCGACCCGGTGCAGTTCGACGTACTGCGCGGCCAGCGTGCGCGCTTCGTTCGAGATCTGCTCGAGCTGCGCGCGCCGGTTCCGGCCGTAGTCGTGCGCGCCGGACCGCAGCTGCCGCGACAGCGTCACTTCGAGCCGCGTGAGCACCGTCTGCGCGGCCTTCGGGTCGCCAGCCTGCAGGCTGCGCACCGCGCCCTGATGCATCACCTGGAACACGCGGCCCAGACGCGAGCCGAGCAGGAACGACGACGTCGCGCTGCTCAGCATGTCCTGCCGCAGCAGATGCGTCGCGCCGAGCGTGTCGGCGATCACGAGCCCGCCGGCGCCGGCGACGAGCGAGCTGAAGCCGATCGACTTCCACAGCTCGGCGCGGCGGAACGACGGCCGGTGCACGCGCAGCGCGTTCAGCTGCGCGAGCGCCTGCATTTCCTCGATCATCTTCGCCTGCTTCGGGTTCGCCGCGATCTGGCGGCCGACGCTGATCGGCTTCGACGGACCGTTCGCGAGCGCTTCGCGCTCGACGACCGATTGCCAGTACGCGCGGCTGCTCGCGAGCGGCCCTTCCGGATCGTCCTTCGACATCACCGTCTTGCGTGCGGGCGCGTGCGCGCCGTGCTCGTCGAGCCAGCGCTCGCCGAAGCGGCGAGCGAGTTTTTCCGTGCGCGTGGCCGGCGGGCGATCGGCCGACGTCCACTGCGTCATCGCATGCTCGATCGTCGCCTTGCGCGCCTGGTTGACGAGCGCGGTCGTATTGCGCTCGTACAGTTCGCTGCGCAGCGTCGCGAGCGCGTCGTCGGACATCCCTTTCGACTTGCCGATGCGCGCGATCTCCGCGAACAGCACCTGCTGCTGGTTCGCGAACGCCTCGGGACTCGGCGGTTCGAACACGCGCGACAGCGCGTCCGCGCCGTGCAGTCGCGCGAACTTGCCGTCGTGGTCGGTGCGGTAATAGTCGACGATCCGCTCGGCCAGCGCGCGCGTCAGATCCTGGTTCGCGATGAAGTCCGCGCCGTGCGTGCCGTACGACAGCCCGACGTGCACCCAGTCGAGCGCCTTGCGGTCGAGCAGCGCATCGAGCAGCTCGACGTGGCCCGCGCCCGGCACGGGCTCGAGCACGGCGTCCCAGCCGTGGAAGCTCAGCATCACGTTCGGCGCGGGCTCGCCGGCATGGTCGTGCGCCCACGTCTCGAACGACGTCATGATGCGCGCGTATTCGGCGTAGCTGTCGTTGGTGCCGGCGATCGTGCGGCGGTCGTCCGCCGACACGAGCGGGCGGCCCGACGCCGCTTCGAGACGAAGCTGGAAGCCGTAGCGCGACGATGCGGTCAGCCACTTGTGCAGATGCGCGACGTCGTCGAGTTCGAGCGTGCGCGTCGTGCCGTCCGGCATCTTGCGCGTGATCGTCGCGTCGGCTTCGTTGTAGCGCGCACCGATCGGCGAGCCGAACCGGCGCGCGCGCCGGATGAACGCCGGATCGTGCTTGCCGCCGCGGGCAGCGGCAAGCGTGTGCGGATCGACCGGAATCGACACGACCGGCATCGCGCCGCCGTACTGCTCGACGTAGCGCACCGCGAGCGCCGGATCGTCGCGCAGGTTGAACGCGCGTGCCATCGGCGCGACGCGATCCTGGAACGCGGCCGGCTCGCGCACGAACGCGTGGATCGCGCGCTTGTCGATCATGCGCGCGGCGCTGTGGCGCGTCGCGTATTCCTGCATCCACTTCACGAACCGGTTGTGCCGGCCGCCCGGATCCGCGACCGGTCCGCGCGACGGCATGCTCGACACCTCGCGCGCGAAGCGCAGGTTCACGCCGAGCGCCTTCAGCATCGGCGCATCGGCGAGGATCGTCTGCGGCGGGTCGCCGAGCACGAGGCCGCCGCCGTCCGGCAGATCCTTGCGCTCGACGACGGCCTTCGCGTGCTCGACCGTCGGGAACCAGTCGGACACCTTCGCGTCGCCGTAGCGCATCACCCATTCCGCGACCGTGCTCGAGCCGAGGCTCGGCTGATACGGCCGCAGCGCGAGCGGCTCCGGCGCGGGCGTCTTCGGGGCCTTCGGCGGCTTCTGCCGCGGCGGGTTCGCACCGCGGCCGCGGCGTCCCTTGCCGCGCATCGCGTTGCGCACGCGGTTCATCGCGTTGTTGCCCGCCCCGCCCGGATCCGGCTGCGCGGCCTGCCGCGCGGCTTGCTGGGCTGCGGCGAGATCGGCCTGCACCGCCTTCACGCGGTCGATCTGGCCGGCGATCTGCGTGCGGATCCAGCGCGTCGCGAGATCGAACTTCTGCGGCAGCGCGTCGAAATACGACTTCTCTTCGTTCAGCTGCGCGAGCCGTTGCGCGAGCGCGGCCTTCTGCGTGGCGGTCGCGCGCGGCTCGAACGCGTCGGGCGCGAGCCGCGACAGCAGGAAGTGCTGGTTCGCGCCGAACGGCCCGCGGCCGAGCGGCATCTGATCGAGCGGGCGGCCGTCGTGCTGCGGGTCGCGCAGCTGCTCGACGTCGTCGAACCAGCGTGCATTGCCGTCGCGGATCGCGATGATTCCGCGACGCGTATGCAGCGATTCGGCGACCGGATGATCGGTCTCGTACACGTACACGTAGTAGTCGCCGCGGATCGCGTTCAGCTCGAGCGCGCGCATCAGGTGCAGCGTGTTCGCGCCGCTGAAGTCGATCGCGAGCGCGTCGGTGTCGGGCACGAGCTTCGGCGGCAGGAACGGGCTGTCGTTGCGTTCGATCTCGGCGATCTTGCGGCGCACGCCCGGATCGACTTGCGCGAGCCCGCGCTGCACGCGCGTGCCGAGCTTCTGCATCGGCGGCTTCTCGTCGCCGAGCGCCTTGCGCATTTCGGCCGGCGCGAAGCCGCCGTAGCGTTCGACGACGTCGTGCGCGACGTCCGTCACGACGAACCGCACGCCGCGCCGGCCGCCCGACAGATTGCGCGCGCGGCGGCGGAACGCGGCGCCGAGGTCGCGCGGTTCGATCGTCGCGTCGCCGAGCGACGTCGATTCGTGATACGTCCAGTCGTGCGCGGCGTTGCGCGTCGCATAGCCGAGCACCTTGCCGGTCTTCTTCTCGATCGCATACAGCGTCGCGCCGTCGCCGGCCGCGTGGGCCGCCTGCTTCGGACGCCGATAGCGGCGCGCATCGGCGAGCGACTTCAGCGTCGCGACGACGTCCGCATGCGGGCCGTCGGCCGCGGGTTCGGCTTCCCACGTGCGGCCGTCGCTGCGTGCGGTGATCCGCGCGGCGCCGCCGTAGTCGCGCAGCTCGGACAGCGGCACCGGCGACAGATAGAAATCCACGCCCGCGCGCTGCTCGGCGCCGTTGTCCTTCAGCGCGCGGTAGACGTCCTGCGGAATCGCGAGGCCCGGATGCGCGGACGTCTTGTCGACGAACGCGCCGTTCTCGTCCGTGCGCAGGCTCGCGACGAACTTCGGCTGCGGATGGCGCGCGTCGATTGCATCGTCCGGCCGCTGCTCGTGCGTGGCGATCAGCACGTGCGCATTCGTGCCGAACGCTTCCTTCATCTGCTCGAGCGACGCCAGCTGCGCGCCGTCGATCCGGATCAGATCGCGCTTGCCGTGCGACGCGAGGTGATCGAGCGCATGCTGCTCGGCCGCGGCTTCGGGCGTCGCGGCGCGCGCGGGGACCGGCGCATTCGATGCCGGCTGGCCGGCCGGCGCCGGCATCGCGCGCGGCGCGCCGTGCGCGCGCACCGCATCGGCCTGGCTCGCGTAGTACGCACGGTACGTCGCGTGGCCGGGCACCGACGGCGTGGCGTCGCCGAACGCGGCGGCGAGGCGCTGCAGCCCGGCCGCGTCGTCGGGCGTCACGCGATCGGCTTCGCGCGCGATCGCGTCCGGCAGCTGCGCATCCTTCGCGATGTCGATGCCCGCATCGTCGAGAATTTCACGGCGCACCGCGAACGCATTCGCCTGCGCACGCGCTTCGGCCAGCAGCGCGCTGCCGGTCAGCGCGTCGGGCGACGAGCGGTCGAGCGCCAGCCGGTGCGTGAGCACTTCGACCGCGTGCTGCGCTTCGTGCGCGAGCGTGTAGACGAGCGTGCCCGTGCCGTACAGGCGGCCGTCGAGCACGATGCGCTGCTTCGCGGTGTCGATCCGGCTGCCGCGTCCCGGCCGTCCGACGACGACTTTCCAGCCGGCCGCATCGGCGAACGCGACCTGCTGGCGCAGCAGGCTCGAGCGATCGATCAGCGCGTGCGCCGACTTCGGCAGCGGCGCGCCGCCGAAGCGCATGCGCACGCGCGTAATCGCCGACGGCTTCTGCACGAACGCGTCGGGCGGCAGGTGTTCGGCGACGGCCGGGTGCGCGAGCTCGATCGCGCCGCGTCCGATCCCGTCTTCGAGCGTCGTGCGCAGCGCGCCGATCTCGCGCACGATCCCTTCGACGTACTGCTTCGGCGCATCGGTCATCACGGTCGACGGATCGCTCAGGTAGAAGTCGCCGCGCGCGTCGAACACGCCTTCGAAGTCGTAGTACAGCCGATGCCGCGCGGTGATCTCGCGCGCGCGATCGAGCTGCGCGAACGCGTCGCGCGTGACGCGCGCCGGCAGCACGCCGCCCATCACGTCGTGGCTGCTGAGCGAGGCGAACGGCGTGTACATCACCGCGACGCGATCGAATGCCGCGAACGGTCCGCCGACGGTCAGCGTGCGCAGCCCGTGCGCACGCAGCGCGGCGAGGCCTTCCTGTTCGAGCCGGATCGACTCGATATGGCCGAGGATCGCGCGATTGTCGGTGCCTTCGTACAGCCCGATCGCGTTGCGGCGGCCGAGTTCGAACACGGTCTTCTCGATGCCGGCGCCGGTGGCCGCGCCGGTATAGCGCTCGACCGGCACACGGGCGGCCGGATCGCCGGCCGCGTGCACGCCGTTGGCGTCCACGTCGAGCGCGCCGAGGTCGGGACGCTCGTGCGGCGCCGGGTCGTAGCGCAGCCATGCGTTCGTGTGCGCGAGCGGCGCTTGCGCGCCGTGGCCGACGGCGATCGTCGGCGGCGCGTAGACCGGACGCTGCCAGACGTTCGCGAGCCACGCGGCGGCGTCGCGGCCGTTGCGCGCGGACAGGATCACGGCCGAGCCCGGCAGGCCGAGCACCGAGCGGTGCGCGAGCGTCACCTCGACCGGCGTGTACGGGCGGCCGTCCGGATCGACGAGACGGCCTTGCGCGTCGGTGACGCCATGCACGATCACGATCCCGGCGTCGCGGTCGTACGACAGCGTGCCGGAGCGCTCGAGCCGCAGGTCGCCGACGCCGGTCGCGCGCCTGCCGTCGAACGGCGACGCCTTCACGGGCCGCGCGCGCGACCACGCGGTCTCTTCGGCGAGCGCCGTCGCGGTGTCGCGCGCGGGCGCGGCCAGCGTGACGTCGCCGCGCTGCGCAGCCTGTGCCTGGCGGCGATACAGGTCGCCGTACGTGATGCCGCCTTCGAGCGACGTCGGCGCGTGCTCGAACGCGCGGGCGAGGCGGGCGATCGACGCGGCATCGCCGGGCTGCGCGCGGCCGTATTCGCTCGCGATCGCGTCGGGCAGCGCGACGTGCCGGCCGATGTCGACGCCGAGGCCCGCGCGGATCTCGTCGCGCACCGCGAACGCATTGAGCTGCGCGCGCGCTTCCGCGAGCAGCGCGGTCTGCACGTAGCGCTGCGTCGATCCGTAGTCGAGCCCGAGCGTGCCGGTCGCCGCTTCGACCGCGTGCCGCGCTTCGTGCGCGAGCACGTACACGATCGAGCCGGCCGACTGCAGCCCGCCGTCGATCGTGATGCGCCGCCGCCGCGTATCGATCTTGCTGCCGTCGCCGGGCTTGCCGCGCACGACCTTCCATCCCGCGTCGCCGCCGAGCCGCAGCTGCTGCGACAGCAGGCTCGACGCGTCGATCAGCCGGTACGCTTCCTTCGGCAGCGGCGCGCCGCCGAAGCGCATCCGGATGCGCGTGATCGCGGACGGCTTCTGCACGAACGCGTCGGGCGCGGGCGTCTCGGACAGCCGCGGATGCGCGAGTTCGATGTCGTGCCGTTCGAGACCGTGCGCGAGCGCGCGCTCGATGTCGGCGAGCTTCGCGAGCGTGTCGCGGTGCGCGGCCGGATCGCGCGACAGCGCGCCCGGATCGCTCAGCAGGAAGTCGCCGTCGCGCGTGAAGAGCCCTTGCAGGTCGAACGCGAGACCTTCGCGCTCGACCACTTCGCGGATGCGCTGCACGTGCTCGAGCGCCGCGCGCGTGACGACGCGCGGCAGCGCGCCGGTATCGCGCATCGCGCCGGAATGCAGCACGCCGAGCGGGCGATACAGCACGCCGACGCGGCCCAGCGCGGAGAACGGACCGCTCATCGTGACGGTGCGCAGCCCGTAGGCGCGCAGATCGTCGAGCACGACGCGCTCGTCCAGCGCCGCGCGCACCGGGTCCGGCGCGCCGCGGTGCGGGTTCGGATCGTAGACGCCGAGCGCCGCGTCGTGACCGAGCGCGAAGACGGTCTTGTCGTCGCCGGTGCCGAGCAGCTCGCCGACGGTGCGCGCGACGTCGACGCGCGCGGTCCGGTCGCCGTCGGCGTAGACGCCGAGCGGATCCGCGCGCAGCGACCCGATATCGTGCGGTGCGGCAGGCGCCGGGTCGACGCGGCGGAACATGCCGGTGTCGAGCAGCGCGGCGTTCGGGCCGACCGCGTGCGGCGGCGCCGCATACACGGGGCGCCGCCACACGTTCGCGAGCTGCGCCGCGTGCGCTTCGCCGCCGTGCTGCGCGGACAGCACGATCGAATAGCCGTCGCGGATCGCGAACCGCGGCGCGACGTCGAGCGCGTACTCGTGCGCGCCGACCGGCCGGCCGTCGGCGAGCAGTGCGCCGTCCGCGCGCGTGTCGGCATGCAGCACGACCACGCGACGCTCGGGGTCCAGCGTGAAGTGCCGCGTGCGCTCGGCCGCGAGTTCGGCCGCATCGGGGCGCTCGCCCGCGCGGTACGGCGATGCGACCTCCGCGTGCGCGCGGCTCCACGCGACGCGATCGTCGAAGCTGCGCACGCCGCGCGGCGCGCCGGCGGCTTCGTGCGCGTGCGGCGCGGGCATCCGGCGCGGGATGCCGCCGCGGCGTTTCTGGCGCGCCCATACGTCGTGATAGAAGTCGCGGTAGCGCTCGCCGTCGCGCCCGGACACCGGCGCATCGGCGAACGCGTCGACGAGCCGGTCGACCGTGCCCGCATAGTCGTGCGACGGCGCGCGCCATGCGGCGCCTTCACGTTCGATCGCGTCCGGCAGCCGCACGTGCGCGGCGATGTCGCCGCCGCCGGCGAGCTGGATCTCGTAGCGGGCTTCGAACGCGTTGATCTGCGCGCGCGCCTCGGCTTCGAGCGCCTTGCGCGTGAAGCGGCTGCGACTGCCGTAGTCGAGGTCCAGCACGCCGGCCATCGCTTCCACCGCGTGCCGCGCTTCGTGCGCCAGCGTGTACGTGATGCTGCCGGGATGCTGCAGGCCGCCGTCGATCGTCACGCGGCGCTTGCGCGGATCGATGCGGCTGCCGCCGCCGCGCTTGCCGAGCGTCACGCGCCAGCCCGCGTCCTTCAACATCCGCAACTGCGTCGCGAGCGTGTCCGACTGCATCGCGAGCGCTTGCGCGGCCTCGGGCAGCGGCGCGCCGCCGAAGCGCATCTGCATCCGCGCGACCCAGCCGGGAGTCGACGCCGCATGGTCGGCCGGCGCCGTTTCGGTCGTCTCCGGATGGGCGGCGGCGAGGGCGATGTCGTCGTTCGCGGCGCTTCGGCGCGCGCTGCCGCCGCGGGCGGGGCCGGCGTCGGC
>NZ_CABVPR010000098.1 GCF_902499135.1 Burkholderia dolosa | reverse complement strand
GGGCGCCGCGTCGCGGTGCTCGGCGGCGGCTTCATCGGTCTCGAGGTGGCGGCCGCCGCGCGCCAGCTCGGCTGCGACGTGACGGTGATCGATCCGGCGTCGCGGCTGCTGCAGCGCGCGTTGCCGGAGCCGATCGGCGCGTTCGCGCGGCGGCTGCACGATACGCGCGGCGTGACGTTCGCGCTCGCGACGCTGCCGCGCGCGATCCGCCGCGCACCGGACGGCGGCGCGATCGTCGATACCGATCGCGGCGACGTGCACGCGGACGTCGTCGTGATCGGCATCGGCGTCGTGCCGAACGTCGAGCTCGCACAGGCGGCCGGGCTCGACGTCGCCGACGGGATACGCGTCGATGCGGGTTGCCGCACGACCGACGCCGCGATCTTCGCGGCGGGCGAGGTGACGATGCACTTCAATCCGCTGCTCGGCCGCCACGTGCGGATCGAATCGTGGCAGGTCGCGGAGAACCAGCCGGCCGTCGCGGCCGCGAACGCGCTCGGCGCCGACGACGCGTATGCGGAGCTGCCGTGGCTGTGGTCCGATCAATACGACTGCAATCTGCAGATGCTCGGGCTGTTCGGCAGCGAACGCACGACAGTCGTGCGCGGCGATCCGGCGAGCGGTTCGTTCGCGGTGTTCGGGCTCGGCGACGACGGCAGGATCGTTGCCGTCGCGGCCGCGAACATGGGGCGCGACATCGGCGCATCGCGCCGGTTGATCGCGTCGGGCGCGATGCCCGACCCGGTGCGGCTCGCCGATCCGTCGGTGAACCTGAAGACGTTTCTGTGACGGCGCGTCGCGGCGCCGCGGTGTAACGGTTGCAGCGCGGCGTTGCGACGAATTGCGCGGCGCATTGCGCACCGAATTGCGCACCGCGTTCACGCCGCGGTACACCGCGCACGACCCGCGACGCGCGACGCGCGCGTTTGTCGCGCTCCGGCGATCGGTGCATATTATCGGCATCGCCGTTTCGCCGGTTGCCCATGACGCCAGACAAAGCCCTCGAACTGAAACGAAGCAAGCGCCGCGCACTGTGGCTGCTGCTGGCCGCGGTCGCGGTATTCGTCACGACGATCGTGCTGCCGCGCGGCCCGTGGGTCGACGGCGTCAAGGCCGTCGCCGAAGCCGCGATGGTCGGCGCGCTCGCCGACTGGTTCGCGGTCGTCGCGCTGTTTCGCCGCGTGCCGATTCCGTTCGTGTCGCGCCACACCGAGATCATTCCGCAGAACAAGGACAAGATCGCCGACAACCTCGCGGTGTTCGTGCGCGAGAAGTTCCTCGGCCCCGACGCACTCGCCGCGCAGATTCGCCAGCACGATCCCGCGCGGAAGCTCGGTGCGTGGCTCGCGGAGCCGGCCAACACCGACGCGCTCGGCGGCTACGTGACGAAGCTGACGAGCTTCGCGCTCGACATGACCGACGATGCGCGGATCCAGTCGTTCGTCGGCGACGCGTTTCGCGCGGCGATCGACCGGATCGACCTGTCGCAGTCGGCGGGCGCGCTGCTCGACACGCTGACGAAGGACGGCCGCCACCAGGCACTGCTCGACGACGCGATCGCGCAGGTGGTCGATGTGCTCGAGAAGGAAGAGAACCGTGCAATCATCGCGGGCTTCATCGTCGAATGGCTGAAGACGCAGTATCCGAAGTTCGAGAAGATCATGCCGACGCAGTGGTTCGGCGAGAACGGCGCGCGGCTGCTCGCGAGCGCGGTGAGCCGCGTGCTCGAAGGCGTCGCGGCCGATCCCGAGCACGAGCTGCGGCAACGCTTCGACCGCACGGTCGCGCGGCTCACCGAGCGGCTGAAGCACGATCCGGCGTTCATCGAGAAGGGCGACGAGATCAAGCGCTACATCCGCGACGGCGACGCGTTCAACGACTATGCGCGCGATCTGTGGAACCAGCTGCGCGCATGGCTGAAGGCCGATCTCGCGCGCCCGGATTCGGCGCTGCATCGGCAGGCCGCGATGCTCGGCGGCTGGCTCGGCGCGCGGCTTGCGGACAGCCCCGCGTTGCGCGCGTCGCTGAACGAACACGTCGAGAAGGCCGTGCACGAAATGGCGCCGGACTTCGCCGATTTCCTGATGCGTCATATCCGCGACACGGTGCGCAACTGGGACGCGCACGAGATGTCGCGACAGATCGAGCTGAACATCGGCAAGGATCTGCAGTACATCCGGATCAACGGCACGCTGGTCGGCGGGCTGATCGGGCTCGGCCTGTATCTGGTGTCGCTGGTGCCGCGCTGGGCCGGCGCGTGGCTGCATTGATGCGGCCGGCGACGGCGCCCGATCGCGGCGCGCCGCGCGGACGTGCGGCGCCGCAGCGGCCGGCCCGACTCGAAATTTCGCGATAACGTCTACAATCGAAAGCGTCTTTGCCGCCAGCGCGTGCCGCTGCGCGCGGTCGGATCCGTTCGTCTCCCGCATCCGGAGGCGCCGCCGCGCTGCGCGGCGGAAGTGCCGTGGTCTGTCCAGTAGGTAAAAGCGTCTGCATGCCGTAGGCCGGCATGCGGCATCAACCGAGAGTCCCCATGAAAGCATCGGATCTGTTCGTGAAGGCGCTGGAAGCCGAAGGCGTCGAGTACGTGTTCGGCATCCCCGGCGAGGAAAACCTCGATCTGCTCGAATCGCTGCGGCGCTCGAAGATCAAGCTCGTGCTGACCCGGCACGAACAGGCGGCCGGCTTCATGGCTGCGACGTACGGCCGCCTGACGGGCCGCACCGGCGTGTGCCTCGCGACGCTCGGGCCCGGCGCGACGAACTTCGTGACGGCCGCCGCGTATGCGCAGCTCGGCGGGATGCCGATGCTGATGATCACCGGACAGAAGCCGATCAAGTCGAGCAAGCAGGGTCACTTCCAGATCGTCGACGTCGTCGACATGATGCAGCCGCTCACGAAGTTCACGCGGCAGATCGTGTCGATCGGCAACATCCCGGCGGCCGTGCGCGAGGCGTTTCGCCGCGCGGAAGAAGAGCGGCCGGGCGCCGCGCATCTCGAACTGCCGGAGGACATCGCGCACGAGGAAGGCGACGGCAAGCCGATTCCGCGCAGCTACAGCCGGCGGCCGATCGCAGAGGACAAGGCGGTCGCGCGCGCGGTCGACGCGATCCAGGCCGCGCGTCATCCGCTGCTGATGATCGGCGCGGGCGGCAACCGCAAGACCACGTGCAAGATGCTGCTCGAATTCGTCGACAAGACCGGCATTCCGTTCTTCACGACGCAGATGGGCAAGGGCGTGATCGACGAGACGCATCCGCTGTGGCTCGGCAACGCGACGCTGTCCGACGGCGACTTCGTGCATCGCGCGATCGAGCATGCGGACTGCATCATCAACGTCGGCCACGACGTGATCGAGAAGCCGCCGTTCTTCATGCGCGCGGACGACAAGACCGTGATCCACGTGAACTTTCTCGGCGCACAGGTCGATCCCGTCTATTTCCCGCAGATCGAGGTGGTCGGCGACATCGCGAACGCGGTGTGGCAGATGAAGGAAGCGGTTTCGCCGCAGCCGCACTGGGATTTCGCGCGCTTCTCGATGATCAAGGAGCATTTCGAAGCGCATCTGCAGAAAGGGCGGCACGATCCGCGCTTTCCGATGTATCCGGTGCGCATCGTCGGCGACCTGTACAACGCGCTGCCGGTCGACGGGATCGTGTGCCTCGACAACGGGATGTACAAGATCTGGTTCGCACGCTACTGGCGCGCGCACGAGCCGAACTCGCTGCTGCTCGACAACGCGCTCGCGTCGATGGGCGCCGGGCTGCCGTCGGCGATCGCGACGAAGATCGTGCATCCGCAGCGCAAGGTGATCGCCGTGTGCGGCGACGGCGGTTTCATGATGAATTCGCAGGAACTCGAAACGGCCGTGCGGCTGAAGCTCGACATCGTCGTGATGATCCTGCGCGACGACGCGTTCGGGATGATCCGCTGGAAGCAGGAAAACATGAATTTCCCCGATTTCGCGATGACGCTGAAGAATCCGGATTTCGTGTCGTATGCGCAGAGCTACGGCGCGCACGGCCATCGCGTCGAAACGGCCGACGCGCTCGAGCCGCTTTTGCGCGAATGCTTTGCGTCGCCGGGCGTGCACGTGATCGACGTGCCGATCGACTATTCGGACAACGAGCGCGTGCTCAATCGCGAGATCAAGCGCCTGTCGGCGCAACTCTGAATTCGCCTCAACCGGAAGGAGCGCTCCATGCTGAAGGAAACCTATCCGTACTACCTGGCCAACGAGGCCGTCCATGCGAACACCGATCTCGAAGTGACCGACAAGTACAGCGGCGACGTCGCGACGCGCGTCGCGCTTGCCGATGCGAAGGCGATCGATGCGGCGATCGGCGCCGCGGTCGACGCGACGAGGCCGATGCGCGAGCTGCCCGCGTACAAGCGGCAGGCCGTGCTCGATCACTGCGTCGCGCGCTTTCGCGAACGCTTCGACGAGCTCGCCGAAGCGCTGTGCATCGAGGCCGGCAAGCCGATCAACGATTCGAAAGGCGAAGTGACGCGGCTGATCGACACGTTCCGCGTCGCGTCGGAAGAAGCGGTGCGCATCGACGGCGAGGTGATCAACCTGGAGATTTCCGCGCGCGCGCAAGGCTATACGGGCTATACGCGGCGCGTGCCGATCGGCCCGTGCTCGTTCATCTCGCCGTTCAACTTCCCGCTGAATCTCGCCGCGCACAAGGTCGCGCCCGCGCTCGCGGCCGGCTGTCCGTTCGTGCTGAAGCCGGCGAGCCGCACGCCGGTCGGCGCACTGATCATCGGCGAGGTGCTCGCGGAAACCGATCTGCCGAAGGGCGCATTCTCGGTGCTGCCCGCGCATCGCGACGGCGCCGATCTGTTCACGACCGACGAGCGCTTCAGGCTGCTGTCGTTCACGGGTTCGCCGGCCGTCGGCTGGGCGCTGAAGGAGAAGGCCGGCAAGAAGAAAGTCGTGCTCGAGCTCGGCGGCAACGCGGCGGCGATCGTCGATGCGGACCAGCGCGACCGCCTCGACTACGTGGTCGATCGTCTCGCGTTCGGCGCGTACTACCAGTCGGGCCAGAGCTGCATCGGCGTGCAGCGCATCCTCGTGCACGCGGACCTGTACGACGCGCTGCGCGACAAGCTGATCGCGAAGACGCGTTCGCTGAAGATGGGCGATCCGAAGGATCCGTCGACGTTCGTCGGGCCGATGATCTCCGAGTCCGAAGCGCGGCGTCTGGCCGGCTGGATGGAGGTGGCCGTGGCGGCCGGCGCGAGGATCGTCGCGGGCGGCAACGTCGACGGCGCGATGTTCGAGGCGACGCTGCTCGAAAACGTCGGCCGCGAGCAGGATCTTTACCGGAAGGAAGCGTTCGGGCCGGTCGCGATCCTCGAGAAGTTCGACCGGTTCGACGACGCGCTCGCGCGCGTGAACGACAGCGACTTCGGGCTGCAGGCCGGCGTGTTCACCGACTCGCTCGCGCATACGCAGCGCGCATGGGACGAGCTCGAGGTCGGCGGCGTCGTGATCAACGACGTGCCGTCGTTCCGCGTCGACAACATGCCGTACGGCGGCGTGAAGGATTCGGGGCTCGGCCGCGAAGGGATCCGCTACGCGATCGAGGACATGACCGAGCCGCGACTGATGGTCGTGCGGCGCCGGTAACGTGGGCGCACGTCGGGTACACATCGGGCGCACATCGGGCGACACGCGGGCCGGCGTCAGCCACGCCGGCCCGCATGCTTTTTTGCGGCCGCGCGTGCACGCGACGCCCGCCGGCGCCCACGCGGCGCGCCGACCTGCCGATCCCGTTCGCCGCAGATGCGGACCGCGCTCGACTGCGAGCGCCGCATCGTGATGTAATCGCGCGACGCACGGCCGGGGTACGACACCGGCACGTCGCCCGCATTCATTCATCACGAGGTCGATTCATGTCCCCCGTCTCGGCATTCAAGCTGATTCTGTTGTCCTTCCTGGCGATCGTCGCGCTCGAATACGTCGCGAAGCGGCTGCGGCTGCCGCCTGCGGCCGCGCTGCTGATCGGCGGCATCGGCATCGCGTTCATTCCCGGCCTGCCGCCGGTCAACCTCGACCCCGACCTCGTGCTGCTCGTGTTCCTGCCGCCGCTGCTGATGGACGGCGCGTATTTCTCGGTATGGGAAGAGTTCAAGCGCAACGTCGGCGGCATCCTGCTGCTCGCGATCGGCGCGGTGGTGTTCACGACGTTCGCGGTCGGCTTCGCGGTGCACTGGGTCGCGCCCGCGCTGCCGTGGGCCGCGTGCTTCGCGCTCGGCGCGATCGTGTCGCCGCCCGACGCGGTCGCCGCGAAAGCGGTGCTCGAGCGCGTCGCGCTGCCGCGCCGGCTGATGGTGCTGCTCGAAGGCGAGAGCCTGTTGAACGACGCGGCGGGCCTCGTGCTGTTCCGCTTCGCGGTCGCGGCCGCGCTCACCGGCGCGTTCAGCTTCGAACATGCGGTCGTGCGGTTCGCGGAGCTCGGGCTCGGCGGCGTCGTGGTGGGCTTCGTCGTCGGCCGGCTCGTCGTGTGGTTCATGAAGCTGCTCGACGACGACTATCTGGTGATCACCGTCGCGGTGCTCGCCGGGTGGATCGCGTATATCGCCGGCGAAATGGTCGAAGTGTCCGGCGTGATCGCGACGGTGACGGCCGGGATGATCGTCGGCTGGCACCAGCACGAAGTGTTCTCGGCAGCCGTGCGCACGCGCGGCACCGCGTTCTGGCAGGTGATCGTGTTCCTGCTCGAAGCGCTGGTGTTCGTGCTGATCGGGCTGTCGCTGCGCGGCGCGCTGCATCGGCTCGGCGGTTTCGAACAGGTGCTCGGCGCGATGGTGCCGCCGGTGCTCGCGGTACTCGTTGCGGTCGTGCTGTCGCGCTTCGTGTGGATCTATGCGGTCGAGGCGCTGAAATGGCCGGTGCGCGCGATCGCGCGGCGCGGCGATGCGCCCGACTGGAAGGCGGCGACGATCATGAGCTGGGCCGGCATGCGCGGCGTCGTCACGCTCGCGATCGCGCTGTCGCTGCCCGAAGCGATGCCGGGCCGCGACGTGATTCTGGTCGCCGCGTTCGCGGTGATTCTCGTGACCGTGCTGCTGCAGGGCACGACGATCGGGCCGCTGATCCGGCTGCTGCGTCTGCCGCAACGTGCAGAGCGCGCCGCGCATCATCTGACCGAATTGCAGGCGTGGGCGCACATCGAGGCCGCGCAGCTCGCGGCGATCCAGCCGCTCGTGCGCGACGAGAACGGCACGGTCATTCATCCGCGGCTGCTCGAGCAGTACACGTACCGCGCGAAACTGACCGAGCGTCTGAAGAACGCGCCCGCGTTCCCGGACGGCGCGCGCGCCGCGCACTACGACGTCGTGCTCGCGGCGATCGCGGCCGGCCGCAGGGAACTGTTGCGTCTGCATCGTTCGGGCCGCATCCATGACGAGATGCTGCACGCGCTCGAACGCGATCTCGATCTGCAGGAAGTGTCCGCGCACCACGCGCGCGGCTGAACCGGCAGCGCGACGCGAGCCGGCGCACCGCCGCCGGCGACGCGACGCCGTTGCGCATCGCCGGCCCGCAGCACGTCGTGTCGATGCGCGGCCGGCCGCGCATGCTTTCCTTTCCCCCTCCGCCCGCCGTTTCGGCGCATCCCGCTCGACGCCGCCGATACGGGTCGCGATCGCCCGTTTGCACCGCATGCAAATCCGCTCGCGCCGCCGCTGAAAACGTTATCGGATGACGACTCCGGAAATGATCTGATTTATCCGTATCGGTCTATTTCTACATATTTGGCAAAACTGCACCGGATTGAGATGGATGCTGTGTTCCAATTTCATTTAGAATCAGCCGGTTATGTTTATTGAGAGAAAGCGCGCGGAGGTAATGCGGCCGTCGACGGGGAAAATCGATGTCCGGAGCCCCGCGAGGCAAGGCTGACGGGCCAGTCAGCGAAAATTGGCGGGTTTATCGACCACCAAAATAAGATAGCGTCAAAGACGTATAAACAACTCTCATGAAAGAATCGATTGGAGAAGCGGCGTTTGAAACGGTATTTATGAAAGAATCGAGCGGTGAAAATCCCCTGGATTGTCCCGAATCGGGTTTATCGGTCCTTCTCGTCGACGATCAGCCGTTCGTCGGCGAGGTGATCCGTCGCGCGCTGCGCAGCGAGCACGATATCGGGCTGCACGTCTGTACCGACGCGCACCGCGCGATGGCGGTCGCGCGCGACGTGAAGCCGACGGTGATCCTGCAGGATCTCGTGATGCCCGACATCGACGGTCTCGATCTCGTCCGTGCATGGCGCGCGCACGCCGATACCGCGCGCGTGCCGATCATCGTGCTGTCCGCGAAGGAAGAGCCGATCGTCAAGCGCGAGGCGTTCATCGCGGGCGCGAACGACTATCTCGTGAAGCTGCCCGACGCGATGGAGCTCGCCGCCCGCATCCGCTACCACTCGAATTCGTATCTGATGTCGCGGCAGCGCGACGAGGCGCTCGATTTCCTGTCGCACGACATGCGCTCGCCGCAGACGTCGATCCTCGCGCTGCTCGACGTCTATCGCGCCGAACATGGGGAAATGCCCGCGATCATGGAGCGGATCGCCGGCCATGCGCGGCGCGCGCTCGCGCTCGCCGACGGTTTCATTCACCTGACGCGCGCGCAGTCGGAGCGCCGCGCGCACGAAGCCGTCAGCCTCGGCGAAATCGTGCTCGATGCGGCCGACCAGCTGTGGGAGAAGGCGTCGGGCTTCGGCAGCCGGATCGTCACGCGCGTGCCCGACACCGAATGCGCGACGATGGGCGACCGGATGATGCTCACGCGCGCGGTCGCGAACCTGATCGACAACGCGCTGAAATACGGGCCGGCCGGAACGGACGTGCATTGCACGCTGAGCGGCGACGACGGCGCGTGGCTGATCGGCGTCGAGGACGGCGGCGACGGCATCGCGCCGGAGCAGCGCGCGGCCGCGACCGAATCGTTCGTGCGCCTCGAATCCGCGCACGGCGCCGCGCGCAGCGGCTTCGGCCTCGGGCTCGCGTTCGTGCGCGCGACCGCCGCGCGGCATCGCGGACAGATCCTGATGCGCAATACCGCGCGCGGCTTCATGGTCGCGCTTCGGCTGCCGGCGCACGCGCATCGATGACGCGGGCCCGCACGTCGGCCGCGCGTCGTCCGTGTCGGCCTCCGCGCCGCGAGCGCGGTTTTTTCAACGCTGATTTTTGAAGGCCCATAACGAACATGGCCACCGTGACGCCCCGTGCGACCAATGAAAGCGTGCATCCGACGATCGGCGCCGGCCGGCTGACGCTCGGCAACCGCATCCTGCTCAGCTTCGGCGTGCTGTTCGTGCTGATGCTGGTGACCGCCGGCGTGTCGTACGAGCGGCTGCGCGCGATCAACGGCGAAGCCGTCAGCATCGAGCGCGACTCGCTGCCCGGCGTCTATCTCGCGGCGTCGCTGCGCGGCGCGGTCAACGAATCCTTCACGCTGCTGCAGCAGGCGACGTTCGTCGATACCGATCCGGAGTCCGCGCAGCGCGATCTCGCGAAGATTCCCGATGCGCTGAAGGAAATCGAATCGCTGTCGACCGACTATCAGAACGCGATGTTCCGCGACGACGATCGCCAGCGCTTCCTGACGTTCCGCTCGGCGTACGACCGCTACGTGCCGCAGCTGAACGAAGCGATGCAGAAGCACCGCGTGTCGCGCGACGACGCGGTCGCCGCGTACGCGAAGGTCGTGCCGCTGTGGACCGAGGTCGTGCGCGACGCGAACACGCTGGTGCAGGAGAACCGCAAGTTCGCCGATCAGTCGGCGAAGCTGATCCGCGAATCGGTGCAGGCGACCGAAGTCGTGCTCGCGACCGCGCTCGCGATCGTGCTGCTGTCCGCGCTCATGCTCGGCTACGCGCTGTACCGCGCGGTGACCGTGCCGATGGCGCGGCTCGTCGAAGTGCACGACGCGATGCGTACCGGCAACCTCACGCACCGCCTCGACCTGCGCCGCCGCGACGAATTCGGCACGCTCGAGACCGGCTTCAACCGGATGGCCGACGAACTGACCGAGCTCGTGTCGCGCGCGCAGCAGTCGTCGCTGCAGGTCACGACGTCGGTGGCCGAGATCGCGGCGACGTCGCGCGAGCAGCAGGCGACTGCGAACGAAACGGCGGCGACGACGACCGAGATCGGCGCGACGTCCCGCGAGATCTTCGCGACGTCGCGCGACCTGCTGCGCACGATGAACGAGGTCGCGAGCGTCGCCGAGCAGTCCGCGACGCTCGCGGGCGTGAGCCAGAGCGGGCTCACGCGGATGGGCGAGACGATGCGCAGCGTGATGGACGCGGCCGGCTCGGTGAACGCGAAGCTCGCGATCCTCAACGAGAAGGCGCTGAACATCAACCAGGTCGTCGCGACGATCACCAAGGTCGCGGACCAGACCAACCTGCTGTCGCTGAACGCGGCGATCGAGGCCGAGAAGGCCGGCGAATACGGCCGCGGCTTCGCGGTCGTCGCGACCGAGATTCGCCGCCTCGCCGATCAGACGGCGGTCGCGACGTTCGACATCGAGCAGACGGTGAAGGAGATCCAGTCGGCGGTATCGGCGGGCGTGATGGGAATGGACAAGTTCTCCGAGGAAGTGCGTCGCGGCATGCTCGACGTGCAGCAGGTCGGCGGCCAGCTGTCGCAGATCATCGCCGAGGTGCAGACGCTCGCGCCGCGCTTCCAGATGGTCAACGAGGGCATGCAGACGCAGGCGAACGGCGCCGAGCAGATCACGCAGGCGCTGTCGCAGCTGTCGGAGGCCGCGCAGCAGACCGCCGAGTCGCTGCGCCAGTCGTCGCAGGCGATCGACGACCTGACGCTCGTCGCGAACCAGCTGCGTACCAGCGTGTCGCGCTTCAAGGTCGACGCGTAATGCGCGCCGAATCGCCGAACGGTGCGCACGCGCTGTTCCTCACGTTCGAGCTCGACGGCGCGCGCTATGCGCTCGACGCGGCGTGCATCGACGCGGTGCTGCCGCTCGCGGCGACCAGCGCGATGCCCGGCGCGCCGGGCTGGATCGCCGGGCTGCTGATGCGCGACGGCGAGCCGGTGCCGGTGATCGACGTGCCGATGCTCGCGCTCGCGCGTCGTGCGCACGCGCTGCGCTCGACGCGGCTCGTGATCGTGTGCGATCGCGCGGCGCCTGCCGGACGCGCGCGCACGATCGGGCTGATCGTCGAGCGCGCGACGCGGACGATGCGGCTCGATCGTGCGGCGTTCCGCGCGAGCGGCGTGGCGACCGCGCGTACGCGCTGGCTCGGACCGGTCGCGCATACCGCCGACGGCATCGTCCGGCAGCTGTCGGTGTCCGGCCTGATCGACGACATCGCGGGCCTGTCGTCGTTCGACGGCGTGCGCGGACACAGCGAGGCAACCGCATGAAAGCGTCCGATTCGCGGTTCCGCGACTGGCTGCTGCGCGAGACCGGCATCGATCCGGATTCGCTCGGCAACGACTTCCTGAGCCGCGCGCTGGCCGAGCGCGTGCATGCGCTGCAGCACGCGGACGGCGAGCGGCTGCCGTCGACGGCACGCACGCCGGTGACGCCGGATGCGCTCGACGCGTACTGGCAGCATCTGAACGCGTCGGCCGACGAGCGCCGCGCGCTGATCGAGCTGTTCGTCGTGCCGGAGACGTGGTTCTTCCGCGACCGCGAGGCGTTCGCGACGCTCGCGCGACTCGCGGCGGAACGGATCGCCGCGGCGCCGACGCGCGTGATCCGCGTGCTGAGCGCGCCGTGCTCGACCGGCGAAGAGCCGTATTCGGCCGCGATGGCGCTGCTCGACGCCGGGGTCGAGCCGGCGAGCTTCGCGATCGACGCGATCGATCTGAGTGCGCGTGCGATCGATCACGCGCGGCGCGGCTGTTACGGACGCAACGCGTTTCGCGGCACGGCGATCGAATTCCGCGGCCGCTACTTCGCGCCGGCCGCCGACGGGTGGCTCCTCGACGAGCGCGTGCGCGCGTGCGTGCAGTTCCGGCAGGGCAACCTCGTCGAGCCGGACGCCGACACCGGCATGCGCTACGACTTCGTGTTCTGCCGCAACGTGCTGATCTACTTCGACCGCGATGCACAGGATCGCGTGATCGCGTCGCTCGAAAACCTGCTCGCCGACGACGGAATGCTGTTCGTCGGTCCTGCCGAAACCGGCGTCGCGATGCGGCACGGGATGCAATCGGCGCGGATTCCGCTCGCGTTCGCGTTTCGCCGGGCGCGTGCCGACGCGGTGGCGGCGAACGCGTACGCGGCGCGCCGGGCATCGATGGCGTCCGGTCCGCCGCCGTACCGCCGCGCGGAGCGCGCGAGCGTCGCGCCGCTCGCCGCGACGCGCTCGGTACTGAGCGTCGCACCGCCGGCGTGGAACGGCGACGGGCGGCAGCCGTTCGCGGCGCCGCTGCGCGTGCGCGGGTTCGACGCGCCGGCCGACATGCACGCCGATACGGCCGCACCCGCCGACGACGGTACGGCGCCGACGCTCGAGCACGCGCAGGCGCTCGCGAACGCGGGCGCATTCGACGAGGCCGAGCGCGTGCTCGCGCAATTCTCGGCGCGCGTCGGCCCGCATGCGGACGCGTTCTATCTGAACGGATTGATCGCCGATGCGCGCGGGCGCGCGGCCGAGGCGGGCGACTACTACCGGAAGGCGCTGTATCTGCGGCCGACGCACCACGAGGCGCTCACGCATCTCGCGACGCTGCTCGACGTCGGCGGCGATCGCGCCGGCGCGCAATGGCTGCTCGAGCGCGCGCGGCGCTCGGCCGGATGACGCGCATGCGTGGGAACCGACACCGGATGATCAGAGGACACCATGAACCGCGACGCCGCTGACGACACGACGATCGACGTCGACGATTGCTGGAACCGGATCGGCACGCGCGGCGACCGCTCGTGCGAACGGCTCGCGCAATGCCTGCGCTGCCTGAACTGCACGGTCTACGCGGCGCGCGCGGCGACGCTGCTCGAGCGCCCGCTCGGCGCCGCCGAAATGGCCGACGCCGCGCGCCGGATGAGCACCGCCCGCGCATCGCACGCGTTCGCGCCGCACGTCGAGCCGGACGCGCAGCACGCGGCGCTCGCGTTTCGCGTCGCCGACGAATGGCTCGCGCTGCCGATCGGCGTGCTGCGCGAGATCGCCGGCACGCGGCCGATCCATTCGCTGCCGCATCGGCGTCGTTCGGCCGTGCGCGGCGTGGTGAACATTCGCGGCACGCTGCGCATCGCGATCTCGATCGGCGCGCTGCTCGGCCTCGATGCCGACAGCGGCAACGGAGATCGCGACGGCGACGGCCGCTTCACGCGGCTGCTGGTCGCCGCGCATCACGGCGAGCCGGTCGTGTTTCCGGTCGACGAAGTCGAAGGCGTGCTGCGCTTCGGCGCATCGGACTGGGTTCCGGTGCCGGCGACGGTCGGGCGCGCGAGCGCGGCCCTGTCGCGCGGCGTGCTCGCGTGGCGCGGCAGGTCCGTCGGCCTGCTCGACGACGATCGGCTGTTCGACGCGGTCGCGCGGAGCATGCGATGAACGGCGACGACGATCTGAGCCACCTGTCGCTGCTCGAGCTGTATCGCGAGGAGACGCGCACGCAGACGCAGGCGCTGTCCGAGCGGCTGCTCGCGCTCGAATCCGGCGAGCCCGATTCCGCCGTGCTCGACGCGTGCATGCGTGCCGCGCATTCGCTGAAAGGCGCCGCGCGCATCGTGGGCGTGCCGCTCGGCGTCGATATCGCGGGGCGGATGGAGGAGTGCTTCGTCGCCGCGCAGGTCGGCGCGATCGCGCTGACGGCCGCGCACGTCGACGTGCTGCTGGCCGGCATCGACCTGCTGGTGCGCGTCGCCGATCCGCATGCGCAGCCGGTGTCGCCGGCCGAAATCGACGCGTTCGCGGCCGCGCTCGCCGACGCGGGCGCTGCGCGCGCGATGCAGGCGCCGGCGCGCGTATCGACGTCGGCCGCCGTGCCGGCGGCGGCATCGCAGCCACCGTCGCGATCGCAGCCGTCGTCGCCGCCCGCTGCCGTGCCGCGTCGCGAGCAT
>NZ_CABVPR010000097.1 GCF_902499135.1 Burkholderia dolosa | reverse complement strand
GGCGGCCCGACGCCTCGGCCGCGTCGGCGCCCGCGATGCCCGCGCCGTCGCCGGCGACGTAGACGCCGCGCACCGACGTGCGGCCGGCCGCGTCGCGCTCGGGCAGCCATGCGCGATTGACCGGATCGAAACGGAACCGGCAGCCGGCCAGATCGGCGAGCTGCGTCTCCGAACGCAGCCCGAAGCCGATGCCGAGCGCATCGCAGTCGAGCATGCGTACGTGCGCGTCGCTGCCGGCCGCGCGCCATGCGAGCCCGGTCACGTGGCGGTCGCCGAGCACGCGCTCGAGCACGACGCCGGTTTCGATCGCGACGCCGCGCGCGCGCAGCCAGCCGATGTAATAGAGACCCTTCGCGAACGTCGCCGGCATGCGCAGCAGCGCCGGCGTCGCCGCGGCCTGCCGGCGCAGCGGGCTCGTGTCGAGCACGGCGAGCACCTGCACGCCGGCCTTCGCATACTGATACGCGACCAGATACAGCAGCGGCCCGGTGCCCGCGAACACGACGCGCCGGCCGATCGCGCAACCCTGTGCCTTCAGCGCGACCTGTGCGCCGCCGAGCGTGTAGACGCCCGCGCGCGTCCAGCCCGGCAGCGGCAGCATCCGGTCGGTCGCGCCGCTCGCGACGATCAGATGCGAGTACGGCACGGTCACTTCGCGGCCGTCCTGCAGCGTGTCGACGCGCCCCGTGCCGCACGCCCACGCGAGCGTGTTCGGCCGATAGTCGACGTGCGGCAGCAACGCGGCCATCGTCCGGTGCACCGCGTCGGCCTTCGCGGCTTCGAAACCGTACAGCGCACGCTTGCCGCGCACGAAACCGTCGCCGGCGGGCGGTTGCCGATAGATCTGCCCGCCCCAGCGCGCGTTCTCGTCGATCACGACCGGACGCAGCCCCGCGTCGACCAGCGCTTCGGCCGCGCGCACGCCGGCCGGGCCCGCGCCGACGATCACCGGTTGCAGCGCGTCGTTCATCGCACGTCTCCGTCCGCAGGCGGCCGTGCGCCGGTCAGGATCCGCATGCCGTCGGCGATCGGCGTCGAGCACGCGCGCACGCGCGCGCCGGCCTCGGTGCGCACCCAGCAGTCCTGGCACGCGCCGATCAGGCAGAAGCCCGCGCGCGGCTCGCCGCCGAATTCGCTGACGCGCACGCGGCGCTGCGCGACGAGGATCGCGGTGAGCACGGTGTCGCCGGCGAGCGCCTGCGCGGGGCGTCCGTCGAGCGTGAACGCGATGCGCGCGCGGTCGCGCTCGGCGACGCGCACGAACTGCGCGTGCGCGGAGCCGGCTTCGGAGGAAGAATGCGTCATCAGTGTTGGCCGATCAGGATGCGGTTCAGGCCGTACACGCGATCGAGCAGCAGCATCGCGCCGGCGGTGATGAAGATGACCAGCGCCGACACCGATGCCATCATCGGATCGATCGACTCGGTCGCGTACATGTACATGCGCACCGGCAGCGTGACGGTCTGCGGCGACGTGATGAAGATCGACATCGTCAGCTCGTCGAAGCTGTTGATGAACGCGAGCAGCCAGCCGCCGGTGATGCCGGGGACGATCATCGGCAGCGTGATGCGGCGGAACGTCGTCCACGGGTCCGCGCCGAGCGAGCACGCGGCCTGTTCGATGCTGCGGTCGAGCCCCGCGACGGACGCGAGCACGAGCCGCATCACGAACGGCGTGATCACGATCATGTGCGCGACGACGAGCCACGCGAACGAACCGGTCGCGCCGATCAGCGCAAAGAAGCGCAGCAGCGCGATGCCGAGCACGAGGCCGGGAATCACGAGCGGCGACAGCAGCAGCCCGTTCAGGAACGCACGGCCGGGGAACGACGCGCGGCCGATCGCGAGCCCCGCGGGCAGCGCGATCGCGAGCGACAGCGTGGCCGACGCGAACGCGAGCTTCACGCTGTTCGCGAACGCGGTGACGAAATCCGGATAGTCGAGGATCGCGCGGAACCAGCGCAGCGACAGCCCGTGCGTGGGCAGCGTCAGCGTTTCGTCGGGCGTGAACGCGACCAGTACGACGATCGCGAGCGGCGCGAGCACGAACAGCATCACGAGCGTGTGGAACGCGAGCGCGACGGGCCCGTTCTTTCTCATCGGGAAGCGCCTCCGAGGCTGCGTGCGTAGCGGCGTTCGAGCACGCGGTAGTAGGTAAGCATCACGACGAGGTTCGCGATCAGCAGCAGCACCGCGATCGTCGCGCCGAGCGGCCAGTTCAGCGAGCCGAGGAATTCGTCGTAGACGGCCGTCGCGGCGACCTTCAGCCGGCGTCCGCCGAGCAGGCCCGGAATCGCGAACGCGCTCGCCGACAGCCCGAACACCATCAGGCTGCCCGACAGCACGCCGGGCACGAGCTGCGGCAGCACGATGCGGCGCAGCGTCGTGAACGGCGACGCGCCGAGCGACAGCGCCGCATGCTCGGTCTGCGGATCGAGCCGCTGCAGCGCGGTCCACACCGGAATCACCATGAACGGCAGCATCACGTGCACGAGCGCGATCACGATCGCGAACGTCGTGTATTCGAGCTTGTACGGGCCGACGCCGATTAGCGCGAGCGCGCCGTTCACGAGCCCGTTCGTGTTCAGCAGCATGCTCCAGCCGAACGCGCGCACGACGACCGACACGAGCAGCGGCGCGAGAATCGCGAGCAGGAACAGCGAGCGCCACGGGTCGCGCATTTTCGACAGGATGTACGCTTCGGGCGTGCCGATCGCGACGCAGATCGCGGTGGTCAGCGCGGCGATGCCGAACGTGCGCGCGAAGATCGCATGGAAGTACGACGAGCCGAGCACTTCCGCGTAGTTGCCGAAATGGAATGCGGCGATCGGACCGGTCGCCGGATCGAACCGGTAGAACGTCAGCACGAGCGTCATCGCGAGCGGCACGAGCACGAGCGCCGCGAACAGCGCGAACGCGGGCGCGCACATCAGCCACAGCGGCGCATGCGCGCGCCAGTTCGCGCCCGGTGCGCGATTGCGCGCGGCCGCGCGTGCGGATGCGTGACCGGGCGGGTGCCCGGCATCGGCGACCGGCGCGCGCGCGACGGCGGCCGGCGCGGCGTCGGACGGCAGCGGGCGGGAAGGCTCGCGCATTCAGGCCTCCCGGCGCATCACGCGCACCGCGTCGCTGTGCCAGTCGATGCCGACCGGCGCACCTTCGGCGAGCGGCTCCGCGCCTTCGTTCTGGCAGCACACGAGCACTTCGCCGAGCGCGCTGTCCACGCGGTACAGCCACTGGCTGCCGAGGAAGAAGCGGCTCGTGACGGTGGCCGCGACGCGGCCGGTGCCGGGCGCGCACAGCCGCAGCTTCTCGGGCCGGATGCACAGCGACACGGCGTCGCCGACGCACACGTCGCGCTCGCGCGGCGGCAGATGCGCGGTGTGGCCGATCTCGGCGACGTCGTGTCCGAGATCGATGCGGATCGCGTGGCCGTCGTGCGCGACGATCGTGCCGGGCAGCAGGTTCGCCTTGCCGATGAACTGCGACACGAAACGGTTTTCCGGGCGTTCGTACGCGCGGTACGGCGTGTCGATCTGCGTGATGCGGCCGGCCTCCATCACGACCACGCGATCGCTGATCGACAGCGCTTCGGACTGGTCGTGCGTGACCATGATCGTCGTCGTGCCGATCTTGCGCTGGATCGCGCGCAGTTCGAACTGCATGTCCTCGCGCAGCTTCGCGTCGAGGTTCGACATCGGCTCGTCGAGCAGCAGCACCGGCGGCTCGATCACGACGGCGCGCGCGAGCGCGACGCGCTGACGCTGGCCGCCCGACAGCTCGCGCGGGAAGCGATGCGCGAGCGCGTCGAGGCGCACGAGCGCGAGCGCCGCGCGAATGCGCTCCGCCCGCTCGGCCTTGTCGACGCCGCGCATGTCGAGGCCGAAGCCGACGTTCTCCGCGACGCTCATGTGCGGAAACAGCGCATAGCTCTGGAACACGATGCCGAGCCCGCGCCGGTTCGGCTTCATCCGCGTGATGTCCTGGCCGTCGAGCGCGATGCGCCCGCGCGTGACGTCGACGAAGCCGGCGATCATCTGCAGCGTCGTGGTCTTGCCGCAGCCGGACGGGCCGAGCAGCGACACGAATTCGCCCTTTTCGACCGACAGGTTCACGTCGGCGACGGCGACGAGATCGCCGAACGATTTCGTCAGATCGGTTAGCGTGAGAAACGACATGGGACGCTCCGGGTTCGCGCATCGTATCGCCGATGCGTCATTGACGCGGACTCTAGCCAGCCATATTTCGGAGCGTCAATTTCGAATTCTGCTGAACGGGAGGAATTTCGAAAAAATTCCATTCAACGGAATGGAACCGCGCGCGACGCGCGAATCGTTCCGGTCAGCGGGCGACGCAGCGGGGCGGAAACGCGCTCGTCAATTCCGTGCACACCCGGATGCCCGCGCGATTTCGGCGGGAACACAATGGCGGCTACCGTATTCCATTCACCGAAATCGTCGAGGAGCGCCGGCATGCAGCAACCCCTCTCGCGCGGAACGCGTGCGCCGCACGCGGCGGACGACGACGCGGCCGCCGCCGGCGCGCCGGGCACCGGCATGCTGCAGCGCGCGTTCGCGATCCTGCGCGCGCTCGCCGGCATGCAGCAGGACGGCGTGCGCGTCACGCATCTCGCGAAGGCGGTCGGACTCACGCAGGGCACCGCGCACCGGATCCTGCAGTCGCTGATCGCGGAACGGATGGTCGAACAGGACGAGCAGTCGAAGCTGTATCGGCTGAGCGTCGACTTCTTCGCGCTCGCCGCGCAGGCCGGCAACCCGAGCAGCATGCGCACGCTGTGCCGCCCGGCGCTGCTGCGGCTGTGCGCGAGCCTCGGCGAGACGATCTTCCTGCTCGTGAAGAGCGGCTTCGACGCGGTCTGCCTCGATCTGTGCGAAGGGCCGTTTCCGATCCGCTCGTTTACCGGCGACATCGGCGGGCGCATCGCGCTCGGCGTCGGGCAGGGCAGCCTCGCGATCCTCGCGTTCCTGCCCGAAGCGGAGCGCGAGGAAGTGATCCGTTTCAACGTGCCGCGCATCCGCGGCTACGGCGTGCTCGACGAGGTGTATCTGCGCACCGAGATCGAGCGCGTGCGGCAGCTCGGCTACGCGGGCCGCAACAGCGGCGTGCTCGACGGCATGGCCGGCGTCGCGGTGCCGATCCTCGATCGCACCGGTTATCCGGTCGGCGCGCTGAGCGTCGGCACGCTCGCGTCGCGTCTCGGCGACGATCGGCTGCCGATGGTCGTCGAACTGCTCAGGCGGCAGGCCGATGCGATCGGCCCGCGCACGAATCCGTTCGATGCGTCGCTGCGGCGGCCGATACACGGGCTGTCCGCGAAAGCGTCGTAGGCGCGGCGCGCGTCACGCGGCCGGCAGCCGCTCGGCCGGGTCCTTTTCGCGTGCGGCGATCAGCGCGCGAATGCGCGCGCGGTCGGCGGCCGTCGCGGGCGTGAACACGACGAGGCTCAGGTCCGGGCGGCCCTTCACCGCGAACGCCGAGTATTCGAGTGCAATCCGCCCCGCGCGCGGATGGCGAATCTCCTTCGTCCCTTCGTCGTTCGAGCGGATGTCGTGGTCGCGCCACATCGCGTCGAATTCGGCGCTGGCCGCACGCATCTCGTCGACGAACGCCTGCACGACCTGCGTCGCGCCGCTGCGCGCGAGGTCCGCGCGGAACGCGCCGACCGCGAAGCGCGCGACGCGCTCCCAGTTCGACTGCGCGTCGCGCACGCGCGCGTCCGCGAAGATCAGCCGCAGGATGTTGCGTGCGGGCGGCGGCAACGTCGCGTAGTCGGTCAGCGTCGCGGCCGCCGCGTCGTTCCATGCGACGACGTCCCACGTCGACGTGCGCAGGATCGCAGGGCTCGCGTCGAACGAATCGAGCACGTGCTGCAGCCGCGGCGGCACGCTGCCGGTGCCGTGATAGCGTACGTCGGGCGGATGGCCGAGGCCGATCAGGAACAGATGCTCGCGTTCGGCTTCGTCGAGCAGCAGCGCGCGGGCGAGCCGGTCGAGCACGTCGGCGGACGGCGCGCCGCCGCGGCCCTGCTCGAGCCACGTGTACCACGCGACGCTGATGTGCGCGCGCTGCGCGACTTCCTCGCGCCGCAGCCCCGGCGTGCGGCGGCGCGCGACCGGCAGCCCGAGCGCGGCGGGATCGAGTTTCTTGCGGCGCGCGCGCAGATACGCGCCGAGCAGGTTGTCGGATGCGTCAGCCATATCCTGTTAGTTCGTTTACCGGTAAACCGTCACGTCTTCACCGCGAACCGCGGTCGCCAGATAGTAATCCTCCATTTCATCAGGAGGTGCTGAACATGCGTGTCTTCGTTACCGGGGCGTCGGGATTCGTCGGCTCCGCCGTCGTCGCCGAACTCGTCGCGGCCGGGCATTCGGTGCTCGGTCTCGCGCGTTCGGATGCAGCCGCGGCCGCCGTCGCGGCGGCGGGCGCCGACGTGCATCGCGGGTCGCTGGAAGACGCGGCGAGCCTCGCGCGCGGCGCCGAAGCCGCCGACGCGGTGATCCACACGGGTTTCAATCACGACTTCTCGCGCTTCGCGGAGAACTGCGAGCTCGACCGCCGCGCGATCGACACGCTCGGCGCGGTGCTCGCCGGTTCGGCGCGGCCGCTCGTCGTCACGTCGGGGCTCGCGCTGGTCGCGCCGGGCCGCGATGCGACCGAGGACGATCCGCACGTGCCGGTGTCGGACGCCTATCCGCGCGCGTCGGAGGCGACCGCCGCCGCACTCGCGGAGCGCGGCGTGCATGCGTCGGTCGTGCGGCTGCCGCCGTCCGTGCACGGCGACGGCGATCACGGCTTCGTGCCGCTGCTGATCGCGCTCGCGCGGGAAAAGGGCGTGGCCGCGTATATCGGCGACGGCGCCAACCGCTGGCCCGGCGTGCATCGGCTCGATGCGGCGCGCGTGTACCGGCTCGCGATCGAGCTCGGCGCGGCAGGCGCGCGCTATCACGCGGTCGACGACACCGGCGTGCCGTTCCGCGAGATCGCCGCGGTGATCGGCCAGCGGCTGAACGTGCCGGTCGTCGCGAAATCGGCGGAAGATGCGCGCGACCATTTCGGCTGGTTCGCGCGCTTCGCGGCGATGGATGCGCCCGCAACGAGCGAGCGCACGCGCGCGATGCTCGGCTGGGCGCCGACGCAGCCAGGCCTGATTGCCGACATCGACCGGCCGCGGTATTTCGAAACGTGATCGGCCGCGGCGCGCGGCAGCCGCGCGCATGACGTCGGCATGACGCGCGGCCGCACGCACGCGACGCGCTGTGCGCCGCGTGCGCAGGCAGCATCATTCGACCGGATGAAGGTCCTGCAGCAGCGTCGGCACGAGCTCCGACACGGTCGGATGGATGTGCATCGCGCGGCTGATCGTCGTGTACGGCGCGCCGGCCGCCATCACGTCGAGCAGCTGGTGGACGACCTCGTCGCCGGTCACGCCGAGGATCGACGCGCCGAGAATCGCATGGCTGTCCGCATCGACGATCACCTTCATGAAGCCCTGGCTTTCGCCCTTCTCGACCGCGCGGCCGACGCGCGTCATCGGCCGCGTGCCGACCAGCAGCTTGCGGCCGCTCTGCTTCGCTTCGGCAAGCGTCATCCCGACGCGCCCGAGCGGCGGATCGATGTACATCGCGTACGCGGCGATGCGGTCGGTCACCTTGCGCGGATCGTCGTCGAGCAGGTTCGCCGCGACGATCTCGTAGTCGTTGTACGCGGTATGCGTGAACGCGCCGCGCCCGTTGCAGTCGCCGAGCGCCCAGATGCCGGCGACGTTCGTGCGCAGCTGGTCGTCGACCTTGATGTAGCCGCGCTCGTCGGTCTCGACGCCCGCGCGGTCGAGTCCGAGATCGTCGGTGTTCGGCACGCGTCCGACCGCGAGCAGCAGATGCGAGCCGGCGACTTCGCGATTGCCGCCCGCGCAGTCGAGCCCGACGACGATGCCGTCGCCGTCGCGCCGCACGCTCAGGCAGTTCGCGTCGAGCTGTACGTCGATCCCTTCGTGCTCGAGGATCTCGCGCACCGCCTGCGACACGTCGTCGTCCTCGCGCCGGATCAGCCGCGGCCCTTTCTCGACGATCGTGACCTTCGATCCGAAGCGGCGGTACATCTGCCCGAATTCGAGGCCCACGTAGCTGCCGCCGACGATCACCAGATGCTCGGGCAGAAAATCGACGTCCATCATCGTCGAGTTGGTCAGGTACGGCACCGTGTCGAGGCCCGGCATCGGCGGCACCTGCGCGCGGCCGCCGACGTTGATGAAGATGCGCTCGGCCTCGAGCAGCGCGTCGCCGACGCGCACCGCGTCGGGCCGCTCGAATCGCGCATGGCCCTGAAACACGGTCGCGTTGTCGAGCCCGCGCACCCATTGCTCGACGCCGTGGTTCGAGCGGCCCGAAGTCCGGTCCTTGCGCGCCTTCACCGCTTTCATGTCGACGGTGACGGGGCCGCCGACCGACACGCCGTACTCGGCCGCGCGCCGCGCGAGCTGCGCCGCGTACGCGCTCGCGATCAGCGTCTTGGTCGGAATGCAGCCGGTGTTCACGCAGGTGCCGCCGAAGCGGCCGCGCTCGACGATCGCGACTTTCATGCCGGCGCCCGAGAGCCGTGCGGCGAGCGGCGGCCCGGCCTGCCCGGTGCCGATCACGATCGCGTCGAAGTGTTGTGTCATGACGTTCTCCTGCGCTGGTTCATCGTGAGAAGACGCGGCGCGCAAGCCGCGTGCCTTGCCTGCGGTTGTCCGCGTGCGGACGATTCGTCGCGCGGCGCGCAACGAACGCGCGGCATCGCGTTGCCGGCGCGCCGTCGTGCGTGCCGGCGCCGCGCGGTGTTCGCGGTGTTCAATCCTTTCGCTTCCACTGGCCGAACGCGACCGGCGCGTGCGCATCCGCGCGCGTCACGCTGACGACGTCGGGCTGGCCGTCGAGCGGAAACGATTCCGTGTAGATCTCGTTCGAGAATACCCAGCCGCGCGTGCGCGCGTCGTAGCGGAACGTCACGTAGTCGCTCCAGTGCTGCCCGCACGCGACGTCGTTCTGCACGGTGAAATAGCGGCCTTTCACCGCGAGGCCGTGGTCGGCCGCGTTTTCCGGGTCGAACGGATCGCATTGCAGCGCGCCGTCGGCACGCAGCACCACCTGGTCGTTGCGCGCGGCCAGCCGGTAGCCGCGGTCGGCGCGCTGCTCGTAGATCAGCAGCGGACGCGGCGACGGATGCTCGCGCGTATCGGGCGAGCGATGCACGACGACGAGAAAACTGTGCCGTCCGTTGTCGAGGTCCGGCCCTTGTCGCGCGACCATCGGCTGGTAGCCGGGCGGCAGCTGCGTCGCGATCGACGGCGGCAGATCGTCGGCCCATGCGTCGGCGGACAGCGCGGCGGCAAGCACGAGCAGCAGATGGCGTGGACGCATGGCGATGTAGGGGCGGAACGGAACGTGGCCGGACGGCCGGCGCAGGCCGGAAATGCGCCCAGCATAGCAGCGCGCGGCGGCTTTCGGCGGCGCGCGAAGCGTGCCAGAATCGTCGGCTGGAACGCGGCCCGTGCATCGCGCATCGCCGTTCCATTCAACGGATACAGGAGACTTCGATGACTGCATCGGCTGCCGTATTGGGCATACTCGCCGCGCTGTGGCTCGGCGCGATGATTCCCGGCCCCAGTTTCGTGCTGGTCGCGCGCAACTCGATCGGCCTGTCGCGCCGCGACGGGCTCGCGACCGCACTCGGGATGGGCATCGGCGGCATCGCGTTCGGCGGCGTCGCGCTGGCCGGCCTCTACACGCTGCTGCAGGCCGTCGAATGGCTGTATGTCGGGCTGAAGGTCGCCGGCGGCGCTTATCTGATCTACATGGCGTCGAAAATCTGGCGCGGCGCCGCGTCGCCGATCGCGATGGACGATCCGCAGGCCGTCGCCGCCGGCAGCGCGCGCAAGTCGTTCTGGACCGGCCTCACGACGCAGCTGAGCAACCCGAAGACGGCGATCTGGTACGGCAGCATCTTCGCGGCGCTGCTGCCGCAGCATCCGCCGCTGTGGTGCTATCTGGTGCTGCCGCCGCTCGTGTTCGCGGTGGAGTTCGGCTGGTACACGATCGTCGCGCTGTGCTTTTCGACGCGCCGGCCGCGCGAGCTGTACCTGCGCGCGAAGAAATGGGTCGACCGCGTCGCGGCAGGCGCGATCGCGCTGCTCGGGCTGCGGCTGATCCTCAACGCGCCGAAGGCAGGAATCTGACCGGATCGTTCGTGACGGCCGGCGCCGCGCGCTTGCGTGGCGTCGGCCGGCTTCGTTTTGCCTGCGTGTATGCGCGCGATGCCGCGGCCCGCGATTCCGGACGCTGCCGTGCGCGTGCCGCTCCGCTCCTGCGCGTGGCTCCGCGCACGCCCGTCGAAGCGGCATGCGCGGCGCGTTATCTGCCGCGGCCGCATCGTCGGCACGCACAAGCTGCCGCATCGTGACGAAATCGCGAAACCGTCCGCCGACGGGCGGCGGGCGGCCGGCCTGTGCCGCCTTTGCAGCTGCCGTCCCGCGAGTCGCTCGTCCGCGCTTCCGCGATTCTGGCGGCGACCCTCGCGACGACGTGTAAACTGCTGCCTTTTTTGACCGTTTGCAGCATGGTGACAGCTTCCCCGCGCCCGGCACTGAGCGGCCCGACGCTCGTCCGGCTGCTCGCGCGCCTGACCGACGCCGACGTCGCGGAATCCCGGCAGACGCTTCCGGACCGCCTGAGCCAGTGGCTCGGCTGGACCGACGCGATCACGCTGTCGTCCGCGCTGAACGCGAGCCCGCCGGCGGTTGCGGCCGGCGTGCGCGGCTACGATGCCGAGCGCGACTGCGCGCGCGTGCGCCACGATCTCGCGCAGGCGATCGCGGCCGTGAACCGGCCGCGCACGCGGCGCCGGCCCGGCGAGATGCCGCCGCCGCCCGCCGATACGGCCGATTTCGCGGACTTCCGCCAACAGTGTCTGTCCCTCCAGCAGGAGATGGAGACGGCGATCGGCCAGCTGCGTGGCCGCTTGCGCGTCGCGCTGGCCGCGCGCTCGTCCGGGATGGCGCGGCTCGCGACGCTCGACGCGATCATGGAGCGCGTGCTCGGCGCGCGTGAGCGCAGCCTGCTGTCCGCGGTGCCCGCGCTGCTCGGCACGCGCTTCGAGCGGCTGCGCGATGAGGAGCGTCACGCGCTCGACGCGCAAGCCGCCGCCTCCGACGACGCGCACGTCGGCACGCAGGCCGACGCGCAAGTCGCCGCGCCGATCGTGCCCGGCACGTGGCTCGACACGTTCCGCGACGAGATGCACAGCATCCTGCTCGCGGAACTCGAAGTCCGGTTTCAAACGGTAGACGGACTGCTCGCGGCCCTTCGTACCTGCTAATCGATACGCTATGTCCAGAATTCGTCTTGATCTCGTTGTATTCGTCGCCGGCCTGATCGCGGTGTGCTGGATCGGCGCCGGCTATGTCGCGTCGAACCCGCTCGCCGCCGCCGTCACGCTGCTGATCGGCGCGTGCTACGTCGCCGGCGCAGTCGAGCTGCTGCGCTACCGGCAGGCGACCGGCACGCTGTCGCGTGCGGTCGCCGCGCTGACCGAGCCGCCGGCGCGGCTCGACACGTGGCTCGACACGCTCGATTCCGGCTTGCGCGGCGCCGTGCGTGCGCGCGTCGAAGGCGCGCGCGTCGCGTTGCCCGGCCCGGCGCTCGCGCCGTATCTCGTCGGCCTGCTCGTGCTGCTCGGCATGCTCGGCACGCTGCTCGGGATGGTCGTCACGCTGAAAGGCACCGGTGCCGCGCTCGAAAGCGCGACCGATCTCGATGCGATCCGCGCGTCGCTGATCGCGCCGGTGAAAGGCCTCGGGTTCGCGTTCGGCACGTCGATCGCGGGCGTCGCGACGTCGGCGATGCTCGGCCTGCTGTCCGCGCTCGTGCGCCGCGAGCGCATCGACGCGGCGCACGCGCTCGACGCGAAGATCGCGACGACGCTGCGCGTGTATTCGCCCGCGCACCAGCGCGACGAATCGTTCCGGCTGCTGCAGCGTCAGGCCGACGTGATGCCCGCGCTGGTCGACCGGCTGCAGACGATGATGGCGACGCTCGACGCGCGCAGCGTCGCGCTGCACGACCGGCAGATCGAAGCGCAGCACGCGTTCTTCGACCGCACCGAGCGTGCGTATTCGGGCCTCGCGTCGAACGTCGGCGCTGCGCTGAAGGAGAGCGCCGCCGAGAGCGCGCGCGTGGCCGGCGCCGCGCTGCAGCCCGTCGTTGCCGCGACGATGACGGGGCTCGCGCAGGAAATGGCCGCGCTGCGCGATACCGTGACCGGTGCGGTGCAGCGTCAGCTCGACGCGCTCACGGGCGGCTTCGAGAAGACCACGGCCGACGTGACGGCCGCGTGGACGCGTGCGCTCGACGAGCAACGCCGTGCGGGCGACGCGGTCGCGCGGCAGCTGCAGACGACGCTCGGCGCGTTCGCCGATACGTTCGCGCTGCGTTCGTCGGACCTGCTCGACGGCGTTGCGACGCGCCTCGAATCGACCGAAGGCCGGCTGTCGGACGCATGGCGCGCTGCGCTCGCGCGCCAGGAGCAGGTCGGCGAAACGCTTGCCGACCGGCACGCACACGCACTTGCCGAGGCTGCCGCGACGTTCGAGCGGCATGCGGCGTCGACGCTGGCCGCGATGCGCGAGTCGCACACGGGGCTGCAGAAGCAGCTCGAGGCGCGCGACGTGCAGCGCCTGTCCGCATGGAACGATTCGCTTGCCGCGATGGCCGCGAAGCTCGGCGAAGAATGGCAGCGCGCGGGCGCACATAGCGCCGGCCGCCAGCAGGAAATCTGCGACGCGCTCGCGCAAACGACGCGCGATCTCGCCACGCAAGCGGCGACGTTCGAACAGCGTTCGAACGATCTGCTGACGACGATCCGCGATTCGCACACAGGGTTGCAGACGCAGCTTGCCGAACGCGACGCGCAACGCCTGTCCGCGTGGAACGATTCGCTCGCCGCGATGGCTGCCGCGCTGCGCGACGAGTGGGCGCACGCGAGCGCGCAGGCCGCGGCGCGTCAGCAGGACATCTGCGACACGCTCGCGCGCACCGCGAACGACATCACTGCGCACGCGCAAGCACACGCGAGCGACACGATCAACGAGATCGCGCGCCTCGTGCAGGCCGCATCGGAGGCGCCGAAGGCGGCGGCCGACGTGGTCGCCGAGCTGCGCGAGCGCCTGTCCGACAGCATGGTGCGCGACACCGCGATGCTCGAGGAGCGCAGCCGTCTGCTCGCGACGCTCGAAACGCTGCTCGGCGCGGTCAACCACGCGTCGACCGAGCAGCGCGCGGCGATCGACGCGCTCGTCAGCACGTCAGCCGACCTGCTCGAGCGCGTCGGCGCGCGCTTCAACGACACGGTCGACGCCGAAGCGCGCAAGCTCGATGCGGTCGCCGCGCAGGTGACGGCGAGCGCGGTCGACGTCGCGAGCCTCGGCGATGCGTTCGGCGCCGCGGTGCACGTGTTCGGCGAGTCGAACGACAAGCTGCTCGCGCATCTGCAGCGGATCGAGGCTGCGCTCGAGAAGTCGCTCGCGCGCAGCGACGAGCAGCTCGAGTACTACGTCGCGCAGGCGCGCGAGGTGATCGATCTGAGCATGATGTCGCAGAAGCAGATCGTCGAAGACCTGCAGCAGCTCGCCGGGCGGCGGGCGTCGGTCGGAGCGTAACGGATGCACGACGAAATCGACGGCGGCGCGCAACCGGCGCCGGTATGGCCGGCATTCGCCGATCTGATGTCGGTGCTGCTCGGCGCGTTCGTGCTGATCCTCGTCGGCGTGATCGGGATGCAGCTTCAGCTCACGTCGCAGCTCGACGAAGCCGTGCGCGCGCGGCAGCAGGAAGCGCAGCAGCGCAAGTCGCTCGAACAGGCGCTCGCCGGCCCGCTCGCGGCCGGCCGCGTGACGCTCGTGAACGGGCGCATCGGGATCAGCGGCAACGTGCTGTTCGCGCTGAACTCCGATCAGCTGCAGCCGGAAGGGCGCGCGCTGCTGAAAACGCTGGCCGGGCCGCTTGCCGCGTATCTGAAGACGCGCGACGAGATCCTGATGGTCAGCGGCTTCGCGGACGACCAGCAAGTGCGCGCGGGCAACCGGCTGTTCGCGGACAACTGGGAGCTGTCGGCGAAACGCGCGCTGACCGTCACGCGTTCGCTGATCGATGCCGGCGTGCCCGCGTCGTCCGTGTTCGCGGCCGCATTCGGCTCCGAGCATCCGGTGAGTTCGAACGCCGACGACGAAGGCCGCGCGAAGAATCGCCGTGTGGAGATCGCGCCGGTGCCGCGCAAGAGCGCGTCGAACGCACGGAGCGCGCGGTGACGGGCGACGCGATGCGTACGCGCGCGTTGCTCGACGCATGGCGCGAGCAGCGCGCGGACCGGATCGATCCGGTCCGCTTTCATCGGCTCGACGCGCTCGAACGTCGCGCGGCCGCGCTCGACGGCAGCGCGCGCACGCTGCTCGACGCGCAGCTCGCGGCACTCGTCGACGACTATGCAGCGCGCGTCGCGCGGGCCGCGCAGCGCGTCGACGCCCGCGCGTTCGCC
>NZ_CABVPR010000096.1 GCF_902499135.1 Burkholderia dolosa | reverse complement strand
CGCGCCGACGGCGCCGCGAGGCGGGCCGCGCGCGCGGCGCTCGCCGGCTGCGTCGTCGCGTTCGTCGCGCTGCCGGCTTACGCGAAGTACGACGTCGACATCGACGCGCCGCGCTCGGTGCGCAAGCTGCTGAAGGCCCATCTCGACATCGCGCGCTTCGCGAAGCGCGACGACATCAGCGACGACCAGTTCGACTTCCTCGTGACCGCAACGCCGCAGCAGGTGCGCGACCTGACCGCGACCGCCGGCTATTTCTCGCCGGTCGTGCGCACCGACGTGCGCACGCGCGACGGCAAGCGCGACGTGCGCATCGCGGTCGATCCGGGGCCGCAGACGATCGTGTCCGCGGTCGATCTGACGTTCAAGGGGCCGGTCGAGACCGAGGATCCGAAACAGGAGGCCGCGACCCGCTTCGCGTTCTCGCTGAAGCCCGGCGACCCGTTCACGCAGTCGGACTGGGACGGCGCGAAGAACGCGGCGCTCAAGCAATTGCAGTCGCGCCGCTATCTCGGCGCGAAGATCGCGTCGTCCGAAGCGCGCATCGATCCGCGCACGCAGCGCGCGACGCTCGCGGTCACGTTCGACAGCGGGCCGACATTTACGATCGGCAAGGTAGACGTCGACGGCGTGCGCCGCTATCCGGAGCGGATCGTCACGAACGTGAACCCGCTGTCCGAAGGCGAGATCTACGACGTGCGGCGGATCACCGAGCTGCAGCGGCAGCTGCAGAACACGCCGTATTACGCGAGCGTCGCGATCGACGTCGCCGACGATACCGCGAAGCCGGAACGCACGCCGGTCCATGTGAAGGTCAGCGAGTTTCCGTACAACAGCATTCGCGGCGGCGTCGGCTATGCGACCGACACCGGCCCGCACGTGCAGGGCTCGTACACGTACCTCGATACGTTCGGCGCCGCCTGGCCGCTCACGGTGTCCGGCCGGCTCGACCAGATCCAGCAGTACGGACAGGTCCAGCTGTCGATGCCGCCCGGCGAGAAGGGGTGGACCAACAGCGTGCTCGCGTCGTACACGAACACGAACGTGTCGGACACGCGGATCTACAGCGCGCGCATCGGCGCGCAACGCACGCGCACCGGCCAGTTCATCGACTATTCGTATTCGCTGATGTTCTATCAGGACCGGCTCGACCAGAACAGCGCGGGGCCGACGACGAGCCGCGCGCTCGTGCCGCAGTGGGCGTGGACGCGCCGCAATGTCGACGATCCGCTGTTCCCGCGCTCGGGCAACCTGATCCACGCGGAAGCCGGCTTTGCGGTCAAGGGCGTGCTGACCGACCAGAGCTTCATCCGCGGCTACGCGCGCGGCCAGCAGTACGTGCCGATCGGCAAGCGCGACCTGTTCGTGTTCCGCGCGGAACTCGGCGGCGTGTTCACGAGCGGCAGCTCGAACGGCGTGCCGGCGTCGCTGCTGTTCCGCGCGGGCGGCTCGAACTCGGTGCGCGGCTACGGCTATCAGAGCATCGGCAACAGCGTCGACGGCTCCGTGCTGCCGACCAAGTATCTGATGACCGGCACCGCCGAATATCAGCACTGGTTCAACCACGACTGGGGTGCCGCGACGTTCTTCGACATCGGCACGGCGACCGACGCGTGGGGCGAGAAGGTGTTTTATCCGGGCGTCGGCATCGGCGCGCGCTGGCGCAGCCCGGTCGGCCCGATCAACGTCGACGTCGCGTACGGGCTGCGCAACCGCAGCGTGCGCCCGTACCTGACGCTCGGCATCGCTTTCTGACTTTCCGACCATATCGCTTCATCGACGACGAACCGCATGACGAAGGATCCGCACGATACGCCGCCGCCCTCCGATCCGGAACCGCCCGAGCATGCGTCCGGCGAGCCGCCGCGCACGCCGCGGCGCGGCCGCGCGGCGCGCGTCCTGGTGTGGACGCTGGCGATCGTCGTGCTGGTCGTCGCGCTGGCCGTCGCGCTCGTGCTCACCGCGGCGACGACCGAGCGCGGCACGCGGCTCGCGTGGCAGACGGCCGTGCGCGTGCTCGGCGGGCGGCTCGCGGGCACGCTGGACGGCGGCGCGCTCGCGACCGGCGTGCGGCTGCGCGGGTTCGCTTGGACGAGCGCCGACGGTTCCGGTACCGAAGTGCGCATCGACCGGCTCGACGGCCGCTGGGCACTGACGCGCGCGCCGTGGCGGTTCACGATCGCGTATCTGCGCGCGGGCACGATCGACGTGCGGATCGCGCCCGGACCGTCGACGCCGAGCACGGCGCCGCAGGACCTGCGGCTGCCGCTGCAGGTGCGGATCGACGATCTGCGCGTGGACCGGATCGCGATTCACGACGGCGGCTCGACCACGCAGCTCGACCGTCTGTCGCTGAACGCCCGCAGCGACGGCCGTCACCATGAGATCGTGCTCGATAACGTCGATACGCCGTACGGCGCGCTCACGGCGCGCGCGAAGCTCGACGGCGTGAAGCCGTTCGCGCTGACCGGCGACGCGACCTACGCGGGCAAGCTGGCCGACGAGCCGGTCGATGCGCGTGCGCGCGTGTCGGGCTCGCTCGATGCACTCGTGGCCGACGTCGACGCGAGCGGGATGAAGCTGAACGGCCGCGCGCACATCGAGGCCGCGCCGTTCGGCGCGGTACCGCTCACGCGCGCGTCCGTCGCGTTCGATCACGTGAACCCGCAGGCGATCTCGCCCGGCGCGCCGGCCGCCGACCTCGCGGTGCGCGCGGAACTCGCACCGGCGAACGCGCCGGCCGGCGCCGCAGCGCAGCAGGGCTTCGCGGTCGCGGGGCCCGTGTCGATCGTCAACGCGAAGCCCGGCACGCTCGCCGACCATCTGCTGCCGCTGATCGATGCGCACGCGACCGTGCACCTCGACGGCCGCGCGCAGCGGATCGACGGCGTCGCGCTGAAGCTGATCCGCGACGGCAGCGTGACCGGCGGCGGCACGCTCGCGGGCGGCAACGGCCGCTTCGACCTGAAGGTCGCGAATCTCGATCTGAACGCGTTCGTCGCGCAGCTGCGGCCGATGCGGCTCGGCGGCCCGCTCGGCGTCACGCTCGCGGCCGGCGTGACGACGGTCGATTTCGATCTGAACGACCCGAAGCTCGCGCTCGGCGCACGCGCGAAGGTCGCGCTGACGCCGCAGCAGACCGTCGTGAGCGACGCGCGCGTGACGGCGGCGAAGGGGCGCGTCGATCTGACCGGCGTGTTCCGCCACGACGCGCATTCGAGCTACGACGCGAAGGCGACGCTGACCGCGTTCGATCCGCTGCTGCTCGCGGCGGTAAGTGCTCCGGGCACGAACGGCGGCAAGCCGGCACGCAAAGCGGCCGACGCGGGCAAGCCGCCCGCGAAGCGCGGCGACACGCGCGTCTCGGGCACGCTGACCGCATCCGGCGCATTCGCGCCGCAGCTGTCGACGAAGGCGACGTTCAAGCTTGCCGACAGCGTGTACGACGGCGTGCCGATGACCGGCGCCGGCGTCGTGCAGCTCGCCGGCACGCGGATCCTGCCGAGCAACGCGAATCTGTCGATCGCCGGCAACCGCGTCGACCTGCGCGGCAGCTTCGGCGCGCCCGGCGACCGGCTGCGCTTCGTCGTCGACGCGCCGGAGCTCGACCGGCTCGGCTTCGGAATCCACGGGCTCGTGCAGGCGCAGGGCGATCTGACCGGCAGCTTCGCGCACCCGAACGTGACGGCGACCTACCAGGCCGAGCGCGTCGTGGTCGGCTCGAACCGGATCGGTGCCGCGCAGGGCCGCGCCGACATCCGCGACGGTGCGCACGGCGCGCTCGTGTTCACCGCCGACGCGACCGACATCGCGCTCGGCTCGCTGCAGTTGAAGTCGCTGCGCGCGAACCTCGACGGCACGCGCGCGAAGCACACGCTCGACGCGTCGGCGGTCGGGATGGCCGGCGGCCGCGTGATCGACGTGACGCTCGCGGCGAACGGCGGCGTGGTCGAAAACCGCGACGGGATGCGCTGGGACGGCACCGTCACGCGCCTCGCGAACCGCGGCACGCCGGCCGTCGCGCTGCAGGCGCCGCTCGCCGTATCGGCGGGCGCGGGCCGCGTGACGCTCGGCGCGACGCGGCTCACGCTTGAAGGCGCGACCGTGGACCTTAAGTCGTTCGCGTTCGATCATGGCCAGATCCGCTCGGCCGGCTCGGTCAGCGGCGCGTCGGTCGCGCGCTTCTTCGAGGTCCGGCAGGAACTGACCGGCCAGCGTCCGCCGGTGCGCACCGACGTCGTGCTCGACGCCGACTGGGATTTCTCGCTCGGCGCGAACGCGACCGGTCATCTGCAGGTCAAGCGCCGCAGCGGCGACGTGACGATCGAGACCGGCCGCGGGATCGCATCGCTCGGGCTGACCGACCTGAACGCGCGCGCCGTGTTCGTTCCCGGCAACCGGCTCGACGTGACGGCGCTCGCGAAGGCGAACCGCATCGGCTCGCTCGACGCGAACGTCGCGGTGCCGTTCGCGCTGCGCGACGGCGTGTTCGGCATCGCCGACGATGGCGCGCTGTCCGGCCGCATCGATGCGGACATCCCGTCGCTGAGGGCGACCGGCAATCTGTTCGGGCCGAGCTACCTGCTCGGCGGCCGCGCGTCGCTGAAGCTGACGGTGGCCGGCACGCCGGCGAAGCCGAACGTGTCGGGGATGCTGACGGGCGACGAGCTGTCGGCGACGCTCGTCGACCAGGGCGTGCAGCTGAAGGACGGCATCGTGCGCGTGAAGCTGTCGGAGAACCTCGTCGAATTCCAACAGGTCGAGTTCCACGGCGGCGACGGCACGCTGCGCGCGATCGGCCGCGTGCGGCTCGACGGCGAAGCGCCGGACCTGACCGCGAGCATCGTCGCCGACAAGCTCGAGCTGTTCGCGGCGCCGGACCGCAAGCTGTCGCTGTCCGGCAAGGCGACCGTCGCGAACGACGGGCCACGCGGCGCGCTGTCGATCGACGGCAAGTTCGTCGTCGATCGCGCGTTGTTCGACCTGCCGGAGGAATCGGCGCCGCACCTGTCCGACGACGTCGTGATCGTGCGTCCCGACGGCACCGTGCGCGGCGACGCGCAGACGGGCACCGCGGCAGCGAAGCAGCAGACGGCCGCGGACAAGCCGGCGTCGTCGCTCGCGCCGCGCGCGAACATCGACATCGGCCTCGGCAACGACTTCCGCTTCAAGGGGCACGGCGCGGACCTCGGCCTGCGCGGCACGATCACCGTGATGAGCGCGCCCGGCGTGCCGCTGCGCGCGATCGGCAACGTGCGCGTGACCGAAGGGTCGACGTACACATCGTTCGGCCGCAAGCTCGCGATCGAAAACGGCTTCTTCACGTTCAACGGCCCGGTGTCGAATCCGGGCGTCAACATCCTCGCGATGCGGCGCAATCAGGAGGTCGAGGCCGGCGTGCAGGTGACGGGCACGATCCAGTCGCCGACGGTCAAGCTCGTGTCGGAGCCGAACGTCACCGACAACGAGAAGCTGTCGTGGCTGCTGTTCGGACACGGCACCGACCAGGGCAACAACATCGGCCAGCAGAACACGATGACGGCCGCGCTCGCGCTGCTCGGCAGTGCGACCGGCAAGCGCGTCGCGCAGACGTTCGGCCTCGACGAGTTCTCGATCGGCCGCAGCGATGTCGGGCTGACCGATCCGCAAGTCGTGCAGATCTCGAAGGCGATCAACGAGCGTTTCGTGCTCGGCTACGAACAAGGGTTGCAGTCGGCGAGCAACGCGTTCAAGGTGACGATCAACCTGACGCGCTTCTGGTCGGTATCCGCCTATGGCGGCACGTTCCAGGGCGTCGATCTGAACTACACGCGGCGGTTCGATCGGTGGTTCGGGCAGCGGTGAGCGCAGCGGCGGCGCGCAGGGGCGGGCGGCGCGCAGCGTCGCGGGCGATGCGGCGATCGCGGCGGAGCGGGCTGCGCGGAAGAGTCGCGGTAGCGTGAAGCGAGCTACTGTCGTTGCGCCGCGCCGCGCCAGCCCGCACCGGCTGCAGCGTACAGGCACAAAAAAACCCCGCACGCGGGACGTGCGGGGTTTGGGATCGGACGGCGCGCTGCGCGGCGTTACTTCACGCGCATGCCCGGCTTCGCGCCGCTGTGCGGCTCGAGGATGTAAATGCCCGGTTCGGCCTTCTCGTCGGCCGCGGACGCGGCGAGCACCATCCCTTCGGACAGGCCGAACTTCATCTTGCGCGGTGCAAGATTCGCGACCATCACCGTCAGCTTGCCGACGAGCTGCTCCGGCTGATACGCGGACTTGATTCCCGAGAACACGTTGCGGGTCTTTTCCTCGCCGACGTCGAGCGTCAGCTGCAGCAGCTTGTCCGACCCTTCGACGGCCTGACACGCGACGATCTTCGCGATCCGCAGGTCGATCTTCGCGAAATCGTCGATCGAGATCGGCGCATCGTCGGCGCCGTTCGCGGCCACGGCAGCCGTCGCCTTCGCGCCGGCCTTCGCGCCTTTCGCGCCTTTCGCGGCGCTCGCGCCCGAAGCCGCGGCACCGGCCGCGTCGGCCTGCAGCGAATCGCGGTTCGCGGCGAGCAGCGCATCGATCTGCTTTGCGTCGACTCGCGTCATCAGGTGCTGGTATGCGCTGATCGGCTGCGCGGACGACAGCGGCTTCGCGGCGTCGGCCCACGCGAGCGGCGCGATTCCGAAGAACGCCTCGACCGACGCCGCGACGCGCGGCATCACCGGTTTCAGCGCGAGCGACAGCAGGCGGAACGCCTCGAGGCTCACGCTGCAGGTTTCATGTAGCGCGACCGCGTTGGCCGGATCCTTCGCGAGCTCCCACGGCTTTGCGCTGTCGACGTACGCGTTCACTTCGTCCGCGAGCTCCATCGTGTGGCGCAGCGCGCGGCCGTATTCGCGCGCCTCGTAATGCGCGGCGATCTTCGGGATCGCGTCGCGCAGCTTCACGACGAGCGGATGGTTCATCGCGCTGTCCTGCACGCGGCCGTCGAAACGCTTGAGCAGGAAGCCGGCCGCGCGGCTCGCGATGTTCACGTACTTGCCGACGAGGTCGCTGTTCACGCGCGCCTGGAAGTCGTCGAGATTCAGATCGATGTCTTCCATCGTCGCGTTCAGCTTCGCGGCGAAGTAGTAGCGCAACCATTCGGGGTTCAGGCCCGTGTCGATGTAGCTCTGCGCGGTGATGAACGTCCCGCGCGACTTCGACATCTTCGCGCCGTCGACCGTCAGGAAGCCGTGCGCGAACACGTTGGTCGGCGTGCGATGGCCCGAGAACTGCAGCATCGCGGGCCAGAACAACGTGTGGAAGTACAGGATGTCTTTGCCGATGAAGTGGTATTGCTCGGCGCTCGAGCCCGGACGCACCCACGCGTCGAAGTCGATGCCGTTGCGCTCGCACAGATTCTTGAAGCTCGCGTAGTAGCCGACCGGCGCGTCGAGCCATACGTAGAAGTACTTGCCGGGCGCACCGGGGATCTCGAAGCCGAAGTACGGCGCGTCGCGCGAGATGTCCCAGTCGGCGAGCTTCGCTTCGCCCGCGTCGCCGAGCCATTCGCGCATCTTGTTCGTCGCCTCGGGCTGCGCGAGACCGCCGACCCATTCGCGGAGGAACGACTCGCAGCGCGGATCGGACAGCCGGAAGAAGTAGTGCGTGGACGTCTTGCGCACCGGCGTCGCGCCGGACACGACCGAATACGGGTTCAGCAGCTCGGTCGGCAGGTAGGTCGAGCCGCACACTTCGCAGCTGTCGCCGTACTGGTCCTTCGCATGGCATTTCGGACATTCGCCCTTGATGAAGCGGTCCGGCAGGAACATTTCCTTGACCGGGTCGTACGCCTGCTCGATCTCGCGCTCGGCGATCAGCCCGTTTTCCTTCAGCGCGACGTAGATCTTCTCGCTGAGCACGCGGTTTTCTTCGGAGTCGGTCGTGTAGAAGTTGTCGAACGACACGCCGAAGCTGTCGAAATCGCGCTTGTGCTCGGCCCACACGCGCTCGATCAGTTGCTTCGGCGTCAGGCCTTCCTTTTCCGCGCGCAGCATGACCGGCGTCCCGTGCGTGTCGTCGGCGCCGATGTAGTAGACCTCGTGGCCGTGCATTCGCAGCGTCCGCACCCAGATGTCGGTCTGGATGTACTCGACCAGATGGCCGATGTGGATCTGGCCGTTGGCATACGGCAGTGCGGACGTGACGAGGATCTGGCGGCGGCCTTGCGGCGCCGCGGCCTGCACGGTAGTGAGGTCGGATGCGGACATAGGGTCTATAGAGGAACAGCGGAAAACGACGGGAAACTGCGATTCTAGCAGGGGCGCGGACCCGGCAGGCCGGCGGGCGCGGTGAACCGGACACCTGACGGGCGACGGCGGCGCATCGCGCGCGGGCACCGGCGTATGCTGCGATGCAGCACGGATTCTGCGGGCAAAAAAAACCGGGGCGGATACGGCCCCGGAGCAACAACGACAAGAGGAGAATGGTGACGCGCCGGCAGCGCCAGCCGCGTACCGTAAAGAAAGACCGCGAGCCGCGACAGAAGTTCGAAAAATTTTTCGTTTTATTACCGAAGCGGCTGGAAGCCTTGTACGGTGCGGCCGGACGGGCGGCGCGCCGGTCCGTTCCGTCGTGTCGCTGGCGCTTACTGCTGCTGCGGCGCGCGCAGATAGATCTCGACGCGGCGGTTTTGTGCGCGGCCGGCTTCGGTCGCGTTGTCGGCGATCGGGTTGGACGCGCCCATCCCTTGCGCCGACAGTCGCGCAGCCGACACGCCGCGCTGCACCAGCGCGTTCACGACGCTCTGTGCGCGGTTCTGCGACAGCGTCTGGTTCAATTGCGCCGAGCCCGTGCTGTCCGTATAGCCGATGATCGACGCGGTGACCTGCGGGTGCTCGTTCAGCGTCGCCGCGAGGTCGTTCAGCAGCGGCGTGAACGCCGGCGTGATCGCGTACTGGTTCGTCGCAAACGTTACCGAGCTCGGCACGTTGAGCTTCAGCGAGCCGTCCGGCTGCTCGGTCACCTGCGTGCCCGTCTTCGCGGCCGACGGGGCGAGCTTGTTCTTGATCGCCTGCCAGTTGTACCCCGTCACGCCGCCGAGCAGTGCGCCGACGCCCGCGCCGATTGCCGCCCCCTTGCCGCCGCCGGCCAGCGCGCCGATGCCGGCGCCGAGCGCGGCACCCGTGCCGGTGCCGACTGCCGCGTTGGTGCCTTGCTGCGATGCGCAGCCTGCCAGCAGTGCGCCGGCCAGCGCGAAGACGGACAAGCGAGTCGCGATTTTCATATTCATCTTGGATTCCTCTCTTGGTTTGAACGAGTCGACAACGACAACAACAGTGACGGCTCCCTGCGCAGACGGCCCGAACCGGCAGCGCACCAGCGCCCGCGGCAGCCGCCGAAGCGGCCGCATGCCCCGTCCGCCAGCGTGGCTGTTCGGACAGCGCGACGCGTCAGCCTCTACAATATAGGCGGTTGGCGGCCGATTTGGCCCCATAGCATGCCGCACGCGAAGATTGCGCCGGCTCGCGCGTCCGCGCAATGGCGTGCAACAGATTCTTTCACTTTTCCCGAATTTCGCCGCGTCATTTGATGTTTCTTGACGTTTGCGCGCGAGAGAACGTTTTCACGGAGTTTCGATGAGCATTGACCGGGCACAAGTCGACGCCGCGCTGGCGGCTGTCGTCGACCCCAACACCGGCCGGCCGTACGCGGCGAACAAGGGCGTGCGCAACGTCGCGATCGACGGCGACGCCGTGGCGGTCGACGTGGTGCTCGGCTATCCCGCGCGCAGCCAGCACGACGCCGTGCGCGCGCGCGTCGCCGACGCGCTGAAGGCCGTGCCGGGCGTGCGCGACGCGCGCGTGGCCGTATCGCAGGAGATCGTCGCGCACACGGTGCAGCGCGGCGTGAAACTGCTGCCGAACGTGAAGAACATCGTCGCCGTCGCGTCGGGCAAGGGCGGCGTCGGCAAGAGCACGACCGCGGTGAACCTCGCGCTCGCGCTCGCGGCCGAAGGCGCGTCGGTCGGCGTGCTCGACGCGGACATCTACGGCCCGTCGCTGCCGACGATGCTCGGCATCCACGGCCAGCGTCCGGAGTCGCCCGACAACCAGTCGATGAACCCGCTCGTCGGCCACGGACTGCAGGCGAACTCGATCGGCTTTCTGATCGAGGAAGACAACCCGATGGTGTGGCGCGGCCCGATGGCGACGTCGGCGCTCGAGCAGCTGCTGCGCCAGACCAACTGGCGCGAGCTCGACTACCTGATCGTCGACATGCCGCCGGGCACCGGCGACATTCAGCTGACGCTCGCGCAGCGCGTGCCGGTCACCGGCGCGGTGATCGTCACGACGCCGCAGGACATCGCGCTGCTCGACGCGAAGAAGGGGCTGAAGATGTTCGAGAAGGTCGGGATTCCGATCCTCGGCATCGTCGAGAACATGAGCATCCACGTCTGTTCGAACTGCGGCCACGAAGAGCACATCTTCGGCGCGGGCGGCGCCGAGCGGATGGCGAAGGACTACGGCGTGACCGTGCTCGGCAGCCTGCCGCTCGACATCGCGATCCGCGAGCGCGCGGACAGCGGTACGCCGACGGTCGTGGCCGAGCCGGACGGCGCGCTCGCGCGGCGCTATCGCGACATCGCGCGCGGCGTCGCGCTCGCGATCGCCGAACGCGCGCGCGACATGACGTCGAAGTTCCCGTCGATCGTTGTTCAAAATACGTAAAACCCTTGCGGGGCGGGCCCTTACGCTGTTTACGGCGTCGCGAGGCGCGGTATCATGGCGACTTTCCCCCGGGTCCCTTTACCCGCCCGGCCGGCAGCCGCGTCAGACGGCCGCCGGCCGGCATGAGGATCGAATGAACCAACGACATCACGGCGTGCGCGCCGGCCGCGCGCGGCGCGCGCTGCTGGCCGCCGCCGCGCTGGGCCTGCTGGCCGGCTGTACCTCCTTTTCCTCGTCGCACGAAAAACGGGCCGACGCGCAGCTGCAGCCCACCGTCGGCTCGCAGACGCGCGGCGCGGTGACGTTCGTCGAGCGGCCGGACGGCGTGCAGGTCACGTACAACCTGGTCGGGCTGCCGCCGAACAGCGATCACGCGCTGCAAGTGCACGAGCGCGGCGACTGCAACGCCGGCGACGGGTCGAGCGCGGGCCAGGTGTTCGCACCGGCCGCCGACCGCCTGCGCGCCGGCGCGCGCGTCGCCGGCGATCTCGGCAACATCCACGCGGACGCGAACGGCGTCGCCGCCGGCTTCATCGTCGCGCCCGATCTGGCCCTCGACGGCGTGCGCTCCGTGCAGAACCGTGCGGTGCTCGTGCATCGCGATTCGGGCGATCCGGCGTTTCCGCAGCACGGCGCGGGGCCGGCGCTCGCGTGCGGAACGATCCGTTGACGGCCGCCGCGTGCGCGGCCCGATGATCGCGTAAAATGTGCGCCTTTGCCGGCCGCCGCCTTCAACCGGCGGCCTTCGTTTACCGTCACGCAGCGTTTCCTGGCGCCCCGATATGAGCATCAAGTCCGACAAATGGATTCGGCGCATGGCCGAAGAGCACAAGATGATCGAGCCGTTCGTGCCCGATCAGGTCCGCGCGTCCGAGGACGGCCGGCGGATCGTCAGCTACGGCACGTCGAGCTACGGCTACGACATCCGCTGCGCGGACGAATTCAAGATCTTCACGAACATCAATTCGACGATCGTCGATCCGAAGAACTTCGACGAAGGTTCGTTTGTCGATTTCAAGGGCGACGTGTGCATCATCCCGCCGAACTCGTTCGCGCTGGCCCGCACCGTCGAATATTTCCGGATTCCGCGCACCGTGCTCACCGTCTGCCTCGGCAAGTCGACGTACGCGCGCTGCGGGATCATCGTCAACGTGACGCCGTTCGAGCCCGAGTGGGAAGGCTACGTGACACTGGAATTCTCGAACACCACGCCGCTGCCCGCGAAGATCTACGCGAACGAAGGCGTTGCGCAGGTGCTCTTCTTCGAGAGCGACGAAGTGTGCGACGTGTCGTACGCGGATCGCGGCGGCAAGTATCAGGGGCAGCGCGGTGTCACGCTGCCGAAAACCTGATCTGGTTGCATAACGTCTCACCAGTTTTCGGGTGACCGCTGCGCGTGACGCGCCGCGGTCGTTCTTTTTGGAGAATCGCCCATGAAGTTTCGTTTTCCCGTCGTGATCATCGACGAAGATTTCCGCTCCGAGAACATCTCGGGCTCCGGCATCCGGGCGCTGGCCGAAGCGATCGAGAAGGAGGGCGCGGAAGTCCTCGGCCTCACGAGCTACGGCGATCTCACGTCGTTCGCGCAGCAGTCGAGCCGCGCGTCGTGCTTCATCCTGTCGATCGACGACGACGAACTCATGCTCGGCGAAATCGGCGCGGACGGCGAGCTGCCCGAACTCGCGACCGCGATCATCGAGCTGCGCGCGTTCGTCACCGAAGTGCGCCGCCGCAACGCGGACATCCCGATCTTCCTGTACGGCGAGACGCGCACGTCGCGCCATCTGCCGAACGACATCCTGCGCGAGCTGCACGGCTTCATCCACATGTTCGAGGACACGCCGGAGTTCGTCGCGCGCCACATCATCCGCGAAGCGAAGGTCTATCTCGACTCGCTCGCGCCGCCGTTCTTCAAGGAGCTGGTGAAGTACGCGGACGAAGGCTCGTATTCGTGGCACTGCCCCGGCCACTCGGGCGGCGTCGCGTTCCTGAAGAACCCGCTCGGCCAGATGTTCCACCAGTTCTTCGGCGAGAACATGCTGCGCGCGGACGTGTGCAACGCGGTCGACGAGCTCGGCCAGCTGCTCGATCACACGGGGCCGGTCGCCGCGTCGGAGCGCAACGCGGCGCGCATCTTCAGCGCCGATCACCTGTTCTTCGTGACCAACGGCACGTCGACGTCGAACAAGATCGTCTGGCATGCGACGGTCGCGCCCGGCGACATCGTGCTCGTCGACCGCAACTGCCACAAGTCGATCCTGCATGCGATCACGATGACGGGCGCGATTCCGGTGTTCCTCACGCCGACGCGCAACCATTTCGGGATCATCGGCCCGATTCCGCGCGACGAGTTCAAGCCCGAGAACATCCGCAAGAAGATCGAGGCGAACCCGTTCGCGCGCGAGGCGCTGCGCCAGAACCCCGACCTGAAGCCGCGCATCCTGACGATCACGCAGAGCACGTACGACGGCGTCGTCTACAACGTCGAGATGATCAAGGATCTGCTCGGCGATCTGCTCGACACGCTGCACTTCGACGAAGCGTGGCTGCCGCACGCGGCGTTCCATCCGTTCTATCGCGACATGCACGCGATCGGCGACGGCCGGCCGCGCACCGGCGCGCTCGTGTTCGCGACGCACTCGACGCACAAGCTGCTCGCGGGCATTTCGCAGGCGTCGCAGATCGTCGTGCAGGATTCGGAGAACCGCACGTTCGACAAGCACCGCTTCAACGAGGCGTATCTGATGCATACGTCGACGAGCCCGCAGTACGCGATCATCGCGTCGTGCGACGTCGCGGCCGCGATGATGGAGCCGCCGGGCGGCACCGCGCTCGTCGAGGAGTCGATCGCCGAGGCGATCGACTTCCGCCGCGCGATGCGCAAGGTCGACGCCGAGTACGGCGACGACTGGTTCTTCAGCGTGTGGGGTCCGGAAGACCTGTCGGACGAAGGCATCGGCTCGCGCGACGACTGGATGCTGAAGCCGAACGACCGCTGGCACGGCTTCGGCCCGCTCGCGGAAGGCTTCAACATGCTCGACCCGATCAAGGCGACGATCATCACGCCGGGGCTCGACGTCGACGGCGAGTTCGGCGAGACCGGCATTCCGGCCGCGATCGTCACGAAGTACCTGGCCGAGCACGGGATCATCGTCGAGAAGACCGGGCTGTACTCGTTCTTCATCATGTTCACGATCGGCATCACGAAGGGCCGCTGGAACTCGATGGTGACCGAGCTGCAGCAGTTCAAGGACGACTACGACAACAACCAGCCGCTGTGGCGCGTGCTGCCGGAGTTCGTCGCGCAGCATCCGCGCTACGAGCGCGTCGGCCTGCGCGACCTGTGCACGCAGATCCACGACGTGTACCGCGCGAACGACATCGCGCGGCTGACGACCGAGATGTATCTGTCGGACATGGAGCCGGCGATGAAGCCGTCGGACGCGTTCGCGAAGCTCGCGCACCGCAAGATCGACCGCGTGCCGCTCGACGAGCTCGAAGGCCGCGTGACCAGCATCCTGCTCACGCCGTATCCGCCGGGCATTCCGCTGCTGATTCCGGGCGAGCGCTTCAACAAGACGATCGTGAACTATCTGCGGTTCGCGCGCGACTTCAACGAGCGCTTCCCCGGTTTCCACACCGACATCCACGGCCTCGTCGCGGAAGAGCTGAACGGCCGCGTCGAGTACTTCGTCGACTGCGTGCGCGACTGATGGCGGCGGCCGGACGATTTCGGGCGATGCGTGCAGCGACGGCCGCGCTCGTCGTCTGGGCGGCGTGGTCGGGCGCCGCGCATGCGGAAGTGGCGGCGGCCGACCCGATCGACGTCGCGATGCGGCAGTGCCTCGCGCGGCGCGACCGGTCGTCGACGGCCGGGCAGATCCAGTGCATGGGCGAAGCGCAGCAGCAGTGGCAGGCCGTGATGGACGACGCGTACCGGCGGCTGTCGAACGATGCGCCGCCCGACGCGAAGCGCGGCTGGCAGGAAAGCCAGCGTCGCTGGCTCACGTGGCGCAAGGACGAAGCGCAACTGCTGGAGGCCGTGTACGACACGACACGCGGCACGATGTACACGATGGCGAGCGCCGACATGCGGCTGCAGCCGGTGCGCGACCGCGCGCTCGCGCTGCGCGCGGCGGCCGATCGCTATGCGCGGCCGCCCGCGGCAGCGGCTGCCGGTTCGAGCGGTG
>NZ_CABVPR010000095.1 GCF_902499135.1 Burkholderia dolosa | reverse complement strand
CGGTGCGGGCTCGGTGCGGGCTCGGTGCGGGCTCGGTGCGGGCTCGGTGCGGGCTCGGCATGGCGCTTGCTCGACGCCTGACCGGCGGTCTTTCATCAATTTGACGCGCGACGCCGCGATAATGGCCGGAGTCTGCGTCAATGCCGGAAGGAGGCCCCCGATGGGCGAAAACGATACCCGCACCGAAAGCGAGCGCGCCGAAATGGAATCGAGGCAGGCGCGCCGGCGCCGCTTCGAGGAAGATCTCGTCGACGCATACGACGAAGAGCTCGAGATGGAGCTCGACGATCGCCGCTTCGACGGCGACGACAATCTGCTGTTCTCGCCGGAGCGTCGCGACGCGCGCAAGCAGTATTTCCGCGAGCTGTTCCGGCTGCAGGGCGAACTCGTGAAGCTGCAGGACTGGGTCGTGAACACCGGACACCGGCTCGTCGTGATCTTCGAAGGGCGCGATGCGGCGGGCAAGGGCGGCGCGATCAAGCGCATCACGCAGCGCCTGAATCCGCGCGTGTGCCGTGTCGCGGCACTGCCCGCGCCGAGCAACCGCGAACGCACGCAGTGGTATTTCCAGCGCTACGTCGCCCATCTGCCGGCCGGCGGCGAGATCGTGCTGTTCGACCGCAGCTGGTACAACCGTGCGGGCGTCGAGCGCGTGATGAACTTCTGTACCGACGACGAATACGAGGAGTTTTTCCGCTCGGTGCCCGAGTTCGAGAAGATGCTGGTGCGCAGCGGCATCCAGATCGTCAAGTACTGGTTCTCGATCACCGATCACGAACAGGAGACGCGCTTCAGGAACCGGATCGAGGATCCGCTGAAGCAGTGGAAGCTCAGTCCGATGGATCTCGAGAGCCGCCGGCGCTGGGAGGCCTATACGGCCGCGAAGGAAGAGATGCTGCAGCGTACGCATATTCCGGAGGCGCCGTGGTGGGTCGTGCAGGCGGTCGACAAGAAGCGCGCGCGGCTCAACTGCATCCATCATCTGCTGAGCCAGGTGCCTTATCACGAGGTGCCGCGTCCGACGATCGACTTGCCGCAGCGCGAGCATCACGAGGATTACATCCGGCGTCCGGTGCCGCAGGACATGATCGTGCCGGAGATTTACTGAGCGCGCGCCGCGCGTTCGATCGGTGAAGCGATCGGCGGCACGGCGTGCCGCGCGTCGTTCGATATGCGCGCGCCGCGCGTTCGCGTGCGTTCGTTACGCGTCGGAGAAGCCCGATCTGCCTTGCGTCAGATCGAACAGTTCGGTTCGCGCATGCGCGTCCGCGGTTTCGGGCAGCCGGATCACGAGCTTCACGGTCATGCCGTACGCGCTGTCGACGAGCTCGTATCCGTGTTGTTCGATCCAGCGGCGCACGCGCGCTTCGTCCGGGTAGCCGATTTCGATTGCGACGCGCGTCTGACGGACGCGCTCGACGCGCTGCGCGTCGAGCAGCGTCGACGCAATCGCATCCGTATACGCGCGCACCAGGCCGCCTGCACCGAGCTTCACGCCGCCGTAGTAGCGCACGACCGCGCCGAGCACGCCGTCGAGATCGTGATGGCGCAGCACTTCGAGGATCGGCCGCCCCGCGGTGCCCGACGGCTCGCCGTCGTCCGACATGCCCGATTGACCGCCGGCCAGCAGCGCCCAGCACACGTGCGTGGCGGCCGGATGTTCGTCGCGCAGGCGCTGCAGCGCGTGCATCGCGGCGTCGCGATCGTCGACGGGAATCGCGTGCGCGATGAAGCGGCTCTTGCGGATTTCCAGTTCGTGCGTGTACGGGGCGGCGAGGGTGTACGTCATGTATCGGAGCGATTCGATTCGTCAAATTCAATCGCCTGACGGCTCGGCCCTGTCGATTCGTGCGATTGGTCTGCTTTGCGTAGCGCGGCTTACGGCCGTGCGGCCACTTCATCGAGGTGCCACAGCAGGTCGGCCGGATCGTCGTACACGCGCAGCGCACCCGCTTGCTGCAGTTCGTCGCTGCCGTATCCGCCGGAGCGCAGGCCGACGCCGAGCGACCGGCAGCGGCTCGCGGCGAGCATGTCCCAGATGCTGTCGCCGACGACGACCGTATGCTCGATCGGCACGTCCAGCCGCCGCGCGGCTTCGAGAAAGAGATCGGGATCGGGCTTCGCGTACTTGACCTGATCGCGGGTGACGACGACCGCTTTCGTCGCGTCGACGCCGAGCGCGTCGAGATTGACGCTTGCCGTTTCCATCCGGCCGCTGGTCGCGATCGCCCAGCGGATTCCGGCGTCCGACAGCGCGGCGAGCAGCTCGGTCGCGCCCGGCAGCGGGCGCACCTGCGCGCGCAGACGCTGATACGCGGCCGCATGCAGGCGGGCGAGCCGCTCGAGGCGATCCGCGTCGATGTTCTCCGACGTCTCGCGCAGCAGCTGATTCAGGAACAGACCGCCGCTCATGCCGATCTTCCGGTGAATGCGCCACACCGACAGTTCGAGACCCTCGGCGTCGAGCGCTTCCTTCCACGCGAGCACGTGCTGATAGACGCTGTCGACGAGCGTACCGTCGAGGTCGAAGAGAAATGAGGTTTCAATGCGCATCCGAATCTCCCGTTTCAGTGTTGCGAGAACGAACCGTTTGAGGCGGTCCGGATGCAATTGTATCTGCCGGGTTCGTCGAACGCCGGTGCTCGACGTGCATCGAACGCGTGCCGTGCGCGCGTGCCGCGGAGATTGCGTCGTATTGCGACGGTGTGCCGGACGCGCGGGCGGAACGCCGGCTCGACGCCGGTTATGTGCAACGAGCGCGGCGCCACCGAGATGCGCCGAGTGCGCACATCGTCGCGACGTGCCGGTCGAATCGGGCACGTCGAACGAACGATGCTCGTTCGCCCGACGTGTCGAACCGCATTGCGTGCGCGGCGCGCTTCGCGACAACGGCCGCATCACGCTTGCGACCGGAAGCGCCGCGCCCGTCGTTGCGGCGCTCCGGTCGGCATCGGCACGCCGGCGCTCAACTCCCCTGCAACCGGATGTCGCGCGACGACGCACCGACATACACCGTCCCGCCCGGCACATAGCGCCAGCCGTTGCGCGACGTGTCCCACACGCTCTGCATCCGCGGCGACACGGTGATGCGAACGTGCCGCGCCTCGCCCGGATTCAGCCGGATCTTCTCCCAGCCGACCAGCCGTTTCGGCGGTTCGTCCTTGTACGGCACGCCGAGATAGACCTGCGGCGTTTCGGCGCCGGCGACGCGCCCGTCGTTGCGCACGGTAAACGCGACGCTCAGCGAGCCGTCCCGCTGCTTCGACACCGACAGCCCCGAATACGCGAAATGCGTATACGACAGCCCGTAGCCGAACTCGAACATCGGCTTGATGTTGTGCGCGTCGTACCAGCGATAGCCCATGTTCAGCTTCTCCGCGTACACGGGATCGCTTTCGAACGCGCCGTTTTGCCCCCAGGTCGGCGTGTCCTGATCGCGCGCCGGGAACGTGACGGGCAGCTTGCCGGACGGATTGACCGCGCCGAACAGCACGTTCGCGATCGCCTTGCCGCCGCCTTCGCCCGGATACCACGCCTCGACGATCGCCGACACGCGGTCCTTCCACGGCATCAGCACGGGGTTGCCGCTCTGCACGACAACGATCGTGTGCGGATTCGCGCGCGCGACGGCTTCGACGAGCGCGTCCTGGTTCGACGGATTCGCGAGGCTCAGGCTCTGCAGCTCGCCGAAATCCTCGCCGGCCGGCTGCGCGACGACGACGATCGCGACGTCCGAGCGGGCCGCGAGCGCGGCCGCCTGATCGATCTCCTGCTGCGTGTACGCGCGGAACGGCGACTGCTGGTCGCTGTTGCCGGCGAACGTGACCTGCGCGGCGGGCGCGAGCGCGCGAATCGCCGCGACGATCGGCACGTCGACCTTCAGCCACGGATTGCGCCACCAGCTGCAGCCGGTCGACGAACCGAACGTGAGGCCGCCGCAGCCGGCAAACGAGCCGGTGACCGGATCGCGCGTGTTGCCGGAGCCACCGCCGGACAGCACGGCCGCATCCGCATGGCCGCCGATCACCGCGATGCGCGACAGCGCCGACGCGACGAGCGGCAGCTGGTTGCCGTCGTTCTTCAACAGCACGATCGACTGCTCGGCGACGGCTTGCGCGAACCGGTTCGCGGCCGCGAAGTCGATCGTGCCGCCGGGCTTGGCCGGATCGTCCATCACGCCGACGCGGATCATCACCGCGAGCTTGCGCCGGACCATGTCATCGATGCGCGCGATCGACACCGAGCCGTTCGCGATCGCCTGCTTGACCGCGGCCGGCGTCAGATACACGCTCGGCCCGACGTCTTCTTCCTCGTCGAGCCCCGCGTTGATCGCCGCCGCGGTGCTGTGCGTCGCGCCCCAGTCCGACTGCACCTGGCCCTCGAAGCCCCATTCGTTCTTCAGCACGTCGTTCAGCAGATGGTTGTTCTCGCAAGCATACGTACCGTTGAGCCGGTTGTAGCTGCACATCACGCTGCCGGGCCGCGCGCGCTTCGCGGCGATCTCGAACGGCAGCAGGTACAGCTCCCGCAGCGTGCGCTCGTCGATCTGGCTGTTGCCGCCCATCCGGCCATGCTCCTGCTCGTTGCCCGCGTAGTGCTTGATGGTCGCGATCACTTTCTGCCGCTGCGTGGCGAGCGTGCGTTCGGCGAGCAGATCGCCGGCGAGCAGCGGATCCTCGCCGAGATACTCGAACAGCCGGCCGCCGCGCGGCTCGCGCGCGAGGTTCGTGCCGCCGCCGAGGCCCATTCCGAATCCTTGCGCGCGCAACTGAATCGCGATCTGCTTGCCGAAGTCGTACGACAGCCGCCGGTCCCAGCTTGCGGCGACGGCGATCGTCGCGGGGAACGTCGTGCTCGCGAGCGACGTGCTGCCGGAGCCGGTCGCCGAATCCACCATGTTCAGATCGGGAATGCCGAGCCGCGGCACGCCCTGGATGTAGCCGGCGCCGCCGCCCGGCACCTTCGACATCTCGTACTGCGAGTGAATGAATTGCAGCTTCTCGTCGAGCGTCATCTTGCGTACGAGCAGCTCGGCGCGCCGCTGCGCGGCGCTCGATGCGAACGCGTCGGCGGCGTCCGCGGCGGAAGGGAAATCGGTCGTGCCCGCATGGACACCGGTGCAGAGGGCCGCCGCCAGCACGGCGGCCGGCCAGAGTTTGTCCCGCATGTTGCTCTCCATGATCGTATTGCCGGTTGTTCGGATGATTCTGGAGCTGCGCACGTCCGGTGGATTCGCACCGAACGCATTCGGCTGGCGATGCGGGGTGAGCGCGCGTCCGCATGTCACGCCGGGCGGGGAATCGCGACGGCCGGTTGGGCCCGAACGACCGACGCGGTCGGCGACGCACGGGCCGCCCGACGCTGCGGAATTCGCTGTAGCGATTCTCTGCAGCGACTAATGGTAGGAATGTAGTTTGACTACAGCATCGGTGTTTCTACCGATCCGTACGATCTTTATTCGACGCGCTCGCGCGACGCCGCGAAAAGGCTGTCAACGTTCCCGATTGCGGCGGTGCAGCGCAGTAAGAAGTACCTCGGGATGCGGGTTCGAGCGGCAGCGGCACGTTCGTTGCGCGCGCATCGAAGTGCGGAATCGATCGTCAGCCGGCCGCCCGCGTAGGCGTATCGCGTGCGCTTTGCGCAGCGGACGAGCGGCGCGCACGCGCGAGCGGATTCGCGATGTAGCGAATCGCGCGGTCGCTGAGCGTCGACGACGGCAGCAGGCACGCGAGCGACAATGCGGCGACGGCCAGCTTCTTGTGCGCGCGCCAGAACGGGTTGCGCAGCACGGTATGCCGATACCGCGCGGACTCGCGCAGGAACCAGCGCCAGCGGCGCGCGAGCGGCGCACGATACAGCGTGCTCGCGAAGCGCGCTTTTTCGATCGAGAAATCGAACGGCTCGGCCGGCAGCGACTCCTGCAGCCGCGCAGCGGCGACCGTGCGCAACGTCGACCACCGGCGGCCGGCCTTCAGCGCGCCGGTCGCCGCGTCCTCCGCATTCGCGAACGCGAGATCCGATGCGGCGTCGCCGGCCGCGCGTGCGGCCGGCTGATGCACGCGATAGCCGCCGAGCACCGCGTCGATCATGTGAACGGCGCCGAGCAGCGCGATTCCGTAGATCGCGTAGAAGTCCGCGCCGTGCAGGTTGTCGGCGCTCACGGGCACCGGAAAGATCCGCTTCAGCGCGTCCGTCCGGTACGCGTTGCCCGACGCGGGCGGCGACGGGTACAGCCAGCCCGCGCGCAGCAGGCGTCCGCAGTCGGTATCGACGCGCGACTGCGGAACCGTGACGCCGGTGGCCGTGCCGTCCGCCGCGATCACGTCGAGCCGGAAATGCACCTTCACGAAATCGCCCGATGCAAATGCGGCCAGCACACGGCTCGCGGCGTCCGGATAGAGCAGATCGTCCGCGTCGAGCAGGATCACGTAGCGCGTTCGCACGTGTTCGAGCGCGCGATTGTATGCGGCCACCTGCCCGCGATTGTCCTGGAACACCGCCGAGATGCGCTCGCCGTACGAACGAACGATGTCGCGCGAATCGTCGGTCGAACCGTCGTCGACGACCAGCACGCGCACGCCGCTCGCGGTCTGCGCGAGCGCGGAGTCGATCGCGGCGCGCAGATATGCGCCGTGGTTGTAGTTGCAGATCGCAATGGTCAGATCGGTCATCGGCGGCTCCCGGTGAGCGGGTTCAGGTCTGCGGCGAGCGTGTCGCGCACCGCGCGATGCGTTCGCCGCTCGCGCGCTAGCGCCGTGCGACCGCGCTGCCGAGCAGCGGCACGCCGGCACGATACACGACGGCCGCGAGCGCCGCGGCGACCGCCGCCTCCGCGACCAGCACCGCGGCGGCCGCGCCGAGTTCGGCGAAATACCGCGCGAGCAGCGGCACCAGCACGATGTTCAACACGCCGGACGACATCAGCACGCGCGTGAACGCCGCCTTCATGCCGAGCGGCAGCATCGTCTGCACGCCAAACAGGTCGGTCATGCCGGCCATGAACGGAATGAACGCCATCCAGCGCAGCACGTGAACGGTCGGCTCGTACGCCGGGCCGTACAGCAGCCGCACGGCGAGCGGCGCGCCGAAGAAGATCGCGAGCGAGATGCCGAGCACCATCACGACCTGTACGACGAACAGCTTGCGCAGGAACGAGAACGCGTCCGTGCGCGCATGCCGCATCAGATAGCTGATGCGCGGATAGGTGGCGGCCTTCAGCGGCTGCAGCATGCTGAGCGCCGCGCGGATCAGCTTGTCGCCGGCCGCGAAGTAGCCGGCTGCGACGTTGCCCGATACGAAGCCGAGCAGCACCGTGTTGGTCGACGCGTAGAACGCGATCGACGTCGACGCGAGAAACACCTGCCAGCCGCCTTTCAGCGACTCGGCGACGTCCGCGACGCCGACGCGCACGAAATCGACTTCGCGATGCCGATACAGATAGATGACCAGCGCGACGGCCGACAGAAGCGGAACGGCGGCATTGACGATCATCGCGCGGTCGATGTCGGCCGGGCTGTGCACGAGCACGAACATCGCCGGCAGGCTCAGCACGCGGCCGACGAACAGGATCAGGCTGAGCGCGCGCAGCTTTTCCATTCCCTGGAAATACCAGCCGGGCGTGAACGCGACGCCGGCCACCATCCCGAAGCCGATCAGCAGCAGGTCGCGATCCTCGGCGAAGCGGCCGACCAGGAACGTCAGCGCGACGAGCACGACGAAGCAGACCGCCGCGATGCCGATCTGCGCATACAGCGTCGCCCAGAAGATGCGCGAGCGCTCCGCGCGGTCGTCGCGGGCGAGTGCGATGCGCGGCGTGGCGGTCAGATCGAAGCTGTAGCTCGTGCAATTGGTCAGATACGCGATGACCGCGAGCGCGAACGCGAGCTGGCCGTAGCCCTCCGGGCCGAGCGCGTGCGTGAGCAGCGGCGCGATCAGCAGCGGCACCGCGTACATCGAGATCTGCAGCGTCAGCAGCAGCAGGAAATTCTTCTTGAGGTTTGACATTCGCTCGATCGGCGCCGTGGGACGTCGCAGCGCGGCGGGCCGCGATGCGCAGGCGCGGCCGGTCGGCGCTGACCCGGCTGCCAGGACTGGCGGCCCGCACCGGCGCATGCCGGCGCGCCCGGCGATGCCGGACACGGCCACCTCTCAACGCGGCCATGATACGGACCGCACCCGTGCGCTCTGTTCGCGAGCCTACCGTTCGCCGATTCGCGCGGGCCGGCGGTACGAATCGCGCCCGCGCGCGCCCCATCGTGTCGCTGTAGTGCTGAATGTATTTGTAAGCTGGCGCACGAAGCGCGACGGGGGCCGATGATCTAATCGGATGCACTGTTTTGGCGCGTGCGGAATCGTCGTATGCCGGCCTGTGATCGGCATGCGCGACCGTGCCGAGCGGTGCGAACGGCGCGAGCGGCGTGAACGGCCTGCGATGCGGGCTGCGGGAACGCTGTGCGCGATGCACGCGCACGCGGCCGGCCGTCGCAATCGCGCGTCGTCGACCGATCTGTTGGGGGGCAGTGCAGCGCATCGCGCGCGGCGGACGCGGTGCGCATTCCGGCAGCGCTTGCCGAATCCATGCACGTGCATCGATAACAAATACCGATCCGAGGAGTACCGAGTGAAGCCGATAACGTTCGGCAGCTGCGTGGGCTGGCTGCACGAAGGACAGACGAAGCAGGGCGTGATCCTGTGCGAATCGCTCGGCCATGAGGCCGTGTGGACGCACAAGCTGACGCGGGCGATCGCCGGGCGCCTCGCGCGCGAAGGCGTCACCGTGCTGCGATTCAACTATCCGTGCGCCGGCGATTCGGCCGGCGACGATCTCGACGCCGGCCGGTATGCCGCGTGCATCGACAGCATCCGTGATGCGATCGACCTGTTGCGCGACGAAACCGGCGTCAGCACGCTGACGCTCGTCGGCATCCGCGCGGGCGCGCTGTTCGCGATGCTCGCCGCACTCGGCACGGACACGCACCCGCTGCCGCGCGTCGATGCGGTCGCCGCGCTGTCGCCGGTCGTGCGTGGGCGCGCGTATCTGCGCGAGCTCGCGTTCGTGCATCGCCAGTGGCTCGATACGACGCCGCCGGCCGTGCGTGCCGCGCAGCGCGACGAGCCGTGCACGAACATACTCGGCCATCGCTTTCCGGCCGATCTGGTCGATGCGCTGAAGGCGGCGGACCTGTGCGACGTCGTGCGCGATGCGCCGACGCTGCCCGGCGCGATGCTGCTGATCCAGCCGGAGCAGGGCGACGGACCCGCGCTACGCGACGCGCTGGTCGCGCGCGGCGTCGACGTGACCTGCGACCCGTTTCCCGAATGGGCGACGACGATGCTCGACGGCACGCGCTCGCGTCTGCCGCATGCGGCGATCGACACGCTGGTGAACTGGATCGTCGCGCGCGCGCTGCACAGCGAGGCGCCCGACGCCGCGCGGCCGTGCGCGGACGCCGCATGGAACGGCGAGCCGGCCGCCGCACTGGACATGCACGACATGACCGAGCAGATCGTCGCGGTCGGCGCCGATCGGCTGGTCGGCGTGCTGTGCCGCCCGGCCGACACGCGGCCGGCGCAGCCGGTCGGCCCGGCACTCGTGATCGCGAACACGTCGACCAATCCGCGCAGCGGCGAAGGGCGGTTCGGCGTGCGCCTGGCGCGCACGCTCGCGCGCGCCGGCGTGACGACGCTGCGCATCGATGCGACCGGCATCGGCGACAGCGGCCGCGACGCGCCGGACGATCAGTCGGGCGTCGTGTATTCGACGCAGACGATCGACGACGTCGCGGCCGCCGCGGACTGGCTGCGCGCGCTCGGCTATCCGGACGTGGCGGCAGCCGGCATCTGTTCCGGCGCGTACGCCGCGCTGCATGCGGCGGTGAAGACGCCGTCGCTCGGCGGCGTCATCGCGATCAACCTCGCGCGCTTCGTCTGGCCGGCCGGGCTGTCGCTCGAGGCCGTGCAGAAGGAACGGAACAACTCGGTGCGCGGCTACCTGCTGTCGGTGCGCGACCCGCGAAAGTGGAAGCGGCTCGTGCAGGAACGGCGCGACCTGCGGCCGATCGTGCGCGCGCTGGCCGCGAACGCCGTCTCCCGCATCAGCGTGCCGGCGATGGAGCTGGCGTCGCGGCTCGGCTGGAAGCCGCACATCGACACGCCGCGCGGCGTGATGCGTGCGCTGTCGCAGCGCAACGTGTGGACGCTGCTCGTGTACGGCACCGTCGATCCCGGCATCGACGACGTCCAGCGTCATTTCGGCGCGATCGGGCGCGCGTTCCGGCGTTCGCGCCACGTGCGCGTGCATCTGATGCCGGAAGTCGACCACGCGGTATACGGCGCGGCGGGCACGCAGGCCGTGATCGACCTGTGCATGCGCGCGCTGAGCCGGGAATCCGGCTGGCCGGCCGCACGCGCCGTCGATCCGGCCGCGGCCGGCACGGCCGGGCAGCCTTACGCGAACGTGTCGGTCAGCCGTCCGTGACGCGTGACGCATCGCCGCGGTCGCCGGGCCGCCGGGCCGCCGCGATCGCGGAACTCCGCTTTCATTGCTCGTCAGGATCGGCGTTCGGTGGGCTTGCTCACAGACACGCCGCGCCGCGCGGTGTCCAATCCGGTATCGGCGCGAGCGTCGCACTGCATCAGTCGGGATCGCCGGCGTGTGCATAGGGCGACGTCGCGTACGGCGATGCATACAGCGTATCGCTGCGCCACGGGTCGTCGACCGGCATTTCGGCGACTCGCGGGCGGCTCGGCCGACCGGGGACGAGCGGCCGGCGCAGCTTGCTGCGGGCGCGCGAGTCGGCATCCGGCGCGACACGCGTTTGCGCGAGCGCCGCGCGCGGCGCGTCGGCGCCCGATGCGGCGATCGCGGTTGTTGTGGCCGTTGCGGCTGTTGCGGCGGCGGTCGGGTCGGCCGGCGACGGTTGCGCGGAACGTTGCGGCCGCACCGATGCGAGCGGCGCCGACGACGCGAACGCCGGTGCGGCGGCCGTGTCGGCCGATACGGATTGCGCACCGGCCGCGCACGCGAAGCAGGCGGACACGATGCAGACGAGCGGCGAAAGCGGATGGCAGTTCATGACGGATCGTACGGAGTGACGTGCGGTGAAGAGGAAGGCGCGGCCACGCATCGCGAGCCGCGCCGGCAAGGGTAAAGCCGGAGCCTGCCGCGTTCGGCGGGTTACCGCACAGTTTCGGAAGGACACCATGTCAATCACTACGCATAACAAGAATTCGACGCACGGGATGCCGCGATCGCGCGCGCACGGCGGCGTCCGCGTCGCGCCGTGGCTGTCGCGCGCGGCGACGGCCGCCGCGGTCTGCGCGCTGAGCGCCTGTGCGTTCGCGCCGGGCATGACCTATCACCCGCCGGCCGAGCGCGACGCGAATGCGCGCGTGAGCGCGGACGCCGCCGGCTCCGGCGGCCTCGAAGGCGTGCAGAACGTGTCGAGCGAGCAGCTGATCGAGATCACGCCGACGCTCGTCGCGCAGCAGCACGCAGCGACGCCGGTCGACGTCGACGCGGAAATCCGCAAGCTGTTCGGCAAGCCGGCGCCGTACGTGATCGGCCCGGGCGACGTGCTGAACATCGTCGTGTGGGATCACCCGGAACTGAACCTGCCCGCGACGCAGACGACCGGCAGCGCGGACGGCGTCGGCACGAACTTGATCGCGACCGGCTACACGGTCGACGCGAACGGCAACGTGCAGTTCGCGTATGCGGGCCTCGTGCACGTCGCGGGGCTCACCGAAGCGCAGGCGCGCGCGACGCTGATGAAACGGCTCGGCGAATACGTGCGCAACCCGCAGCTCGCATTGCGCATCCAGGCGTATCGCAGCAAGCGCGTGTACCTCGACGGCGAAGTGCGCACGCCGGGCCTGCAGATCGTCAACGACATGCCGATGACGCTGCCCGAGGCGATCGACCGCGCCGGCGGCTTCACGCCGGCGGCCGACCGCTCGTCGGTATCGGTCACGCGCGACGGCAAGACGGTCACGGTGAGCCTGCCGGCGCTGCTCGCCGCGGGCATCAGTCCGTCGAACATCCTGCTGCGCGACGGCGACCTCGTGCGCGTGCATCCGGCGACCGACGCGAAGGTGTTCGTGCTCGGCGAAGTATCGCGCCCGGCGACGCTGACGCTGAACGACGGACGGATGAGCCTCGGCGAAGCGCTCGGCGACACGGGCGGCGTCAGCCAGTACACGTCGGACGCGCGGCAGGTGTACGTGGTGCGCCGCGGGCCCGGCAACCGTGCGCAGGTCTATCACCTCGACGGCAGTTCGCCGACGTCGTTCGCGCTCGCCGACCAGTTCCCGCTGCAGCGCCGCGACGTCGTGTTCGTCGACGCGTCGTCGCTGGTGCGCTGGAGCCGCGTCGTGAACCTGCTGATTCCGTCGTCCGCGCAGGGTGCGCTGACGGCCAAGGCCATTTCGCCGTGAACCTCGCGACGGATCGCACGCACGCGATTCGTCACGCCTACGGGATCGATGCCGTATGAACGCTCTGACTCTTCCTGATCCGCACGACGCACCCGCATTGCGTCCGTCCCATCCGTATCGCCGCTACTGGAACATGCTGTACGGCGGCCGCCGGCTGATCCTGTGCACGGCGCTCGCCGGTGCGCTGGCCGGCGCGATCTATGCGCTGTGCGCGCGGCCCGTCTATCGGACCGACATCCTGTTCCAGGTCGAGCAGAGCCCGACCGAGCAGAAGCCCGCGTCGCCGCCGGGCGACCCGTCGTCGGTGTTCGACCTGAAGACGGACGCGTCCACCGAGATCGAAGTGCTGAAGTCGCGCGCGGTGATGGCGCGCGCGGTCGCGAGCACGAACCTGTCGGTCGACGCGCGGCCGCACTACGTGCCGCTGATCGGCTGGCGGCTCGTGAATGCGGCCGACGGACTGTCGACGCCATTGCCCGGCGGCTACGTGTACGGCACCGAACGCATCGACGTGCCGACGTTCGACGTGCCGAAGCGCTACCTCGGCAAGCGCTTCGCGCTCGTCGTCGGCAACGGCGGCACGTATACGCTGCAGCGCACGGGCCTGTTCGGCAGGACGGGCCCCGTGTGGGAAGGCCGCGTCGGCCAGCCGCTGCACGTCGAGACGCCGCAGGGGCCGATCGACGTGTTCGTGCGCGACGTCGCCGGCGAGCCCGGCGCGCGCTTCGACCTCACGCGCTACGGCGACGAAGAGGCGACGACGTGGCTGCAGAAGAACGCGCTGATTTCGGAGCGCGGCAAGCAGTCGAACATGATCGGCGTGACGCTCGACGGCCCCGATCCCGTGCACGACAGCCGCGTGCTGAACGCGGTCGGCGACGCGTATCTCGCGCAGAACACGCAGCGCAAGTCCGAAGCGGCCGACAAGCTGATCCGCTTCATGGACGCGCAGCTGCCGCAGCTGAAGGCGCAGCTCGAGGCGGCGGAAAACCGGTTCAACGCGTTCCGTGCGTCGCACGGAACGGTGAACACGAGCGACGAGGCACTCGCGCTGCGGCAGCAGTCGGTCGACATCGAAACGCGCGTGCAGACGCTGCAGCAGCGGCGCGAGGAACTGCTCACGCGCTTCATGCCGAAGCATCCGGCGGTCGCGGCGGTCGATGCGCAGCTGGCCGACGCGCAGCGCTCGCTCGGCACCGTGCGCAAGCAGATCGAGCAGCTGCCGGCGGTCGAGCAGGGCGTGCTGCAGCTGCAGCGCGACGTGGCCGTCGATACCGCGCTCTATACGAACCTGCTGAACGCGCGCCAGCAGATGATCATCGCGCGCGCGAGCAAGAGCGGCACCGTGCGGATCGTCGATCCGGCGAAGGTCGCCGAGCTGCCGGCCGGGCCGCATCGCGGAATGGCGGTGGTCGCGTCGCTGCTGATCGGGCTGCTCGCCGGCGCGGCGGTCGTCGTGATCCGGCAGCGGGTCGCCGGCACGGTCGGCGATGCCGAGGACATCGAGTGGTCGGTCGGTCTGCCGGTGTTCGCGACGGTGCCGCACAGCCCGGCGTCGGTCGAAGCCGGCCCGCGCGCGAAGCTCGCGCAGCGCGACGCGCGTGCGCCGGCGCCGCCGGTCGCGGCGCTCGCGATGGACGACGCGGCGCTCGAGAGCCTGCGCCATTTCCGCACGACGCTGCAGCTGTCGATGCCCGACGCACCGAACCGCATCGTGCTGATCTCCGGGCCGACGACCGGCGTCGGCAAGTCGTTCGTCGCCGCGAATCTCGCGTTGCTGGCCGGTGCCGCGAAGCGGCGCGTGCTGCTGATCGACGCCGATCTGCGCAAGGGCTCGCTGCACGACCGGTTCCGCTACAGCCGCGCGCCGGGGCTGTCCGACGCGGTGGCCGGCACGCATGCGGACGACGAGGCGATCCGCCATGGCGCCGCACCCGGCATCGACTTCATGCCGATGGGCAGCGTCGTGCCGGATCCGGGCGAGCTGCTGCTGCAGCCGGCGCTCGCCGCGCTGATCGAGCGGCTCGCGCCGCGATACGACATGGTCGTGATCGACGCGCCGCCGCTGCTGCCGGTCGCCGACGCGCTGGTGCTCGGCCGGCTGGCCGGCACCGTGTTCCTCGTCGCGCGCAGCGGCGTGACGACGACGGCGGAGCTCGACGAGAGCGCACGGAGGCTCGAGCATGCGCACATTCGCGTGCGCGGCGTGATCCTCAACGATTTCAAGGGCGCGCCGGGACGGTACGACTACGGTTACGCCGATACGAACACGCATCAGGCCGCGTCCGGCTATGCGGGCGCGATGGCGGCGCGGCCGCCGGCGCGCTGAGCGGCGAACGCATGGCATCGGCACCTGGCGCCTCGCACGGGATGGAACGGACATCATGAATCGACGACCGGCGGCCGGCGCACGCGCGCGGCCGCGACAGCCGCGCGCGGCACGCCGTGCGGCGCGCGGCGCGCATACGACCGAT
>NZ_CABVPR010000094.1 GCF_902499135.1 Burkholderia dolosa | reverse complement strand
CCGCGTCGCGGGCGGCCGCCACCACGCGGGCGCCCGCCAGCGCGAGCGCGGCCGCACAGGCGCGGCCGATACCGCTCGACGCGCCCGTGACGAGCACCGTCGAGCCGCTGAAGTCGAATTGCGTGTTCATGATCGCGAATGGAGTCCGTGCATGATCGGTTTGAGCGCCGGATACAGCGCCGTATAAAGCGCGAAGCGCACCGCATACGCAGCGGCGCGCGCGGGATCGGGCCGCGCGCGCTCGACCAGCGACACCCAGCCGCGCTGCGCGTCGGCACGCGACACGAGTTTCGCGCCGACACCGGCGAGCAGCGCGGCGCCCATCGCGGCTTCGACGTCCTGCTCGATCGTCCACACCGGAAAGCCGGTCACGTCGGCGACGATCTGCATCCACAGCGCCGAATGCGCGGCGCCGCCGACGACGATCAGCCGATCGTCGAGCGCGGCCGCGCCGCGGCGGCCTGCATCGATGTTGTGCCGCAGCGCGAACGCGACGCCTTCGAGCACCGCGCGATACAGGTGCGCGCGCGTATGCGCGACGCTCAGCCCGACGAACGCACCGCTCGCCTTCGCGTCCCATACCGGGCTGCGCTCGCCCATCAGGTACGGCAGGAACAGCACGCCGTCGGCGCCCGCCGGCACGCGCGCGGCCGCTTCCTCGAGCAGCACGTGCGGATCGCCGTGCGGCAATGCGCGCGCCGCGTCGATTTCCGCGTGACAGAACTGGTCGCGGAACCATGCGACCGACGCACCGGCCGTGATCGCGCCGCCGAACACGTACAGGTCGCGCTGTCCGTCCAACACGTGCGGCATGCTGACGAGCCCGTGTCGCGCATCCACGTGCTGCGTCACGTAGCCCCAGCACATGCTCGTGCCGATCATCGCGACATGCTGGCCGGTGCGCGTCGCACCGGCCGCGAACGTCGCGACGGCCGCATCGACGCCGCCCGCGACGATCGGCGTGCCGGCCGGCAGCCCGAGCCGTTCGGTCCATTGCGACAGCAGCCCGCCGACGACGTCCGTCGAATCGACGAGCCGCTCGGGCATCATCGTCGCCGGAATGCCGAGCATGTCGAGCGCGTCGTCGGACCATTCGCGGCGCGCGACGTCGTACACGCCGCCGATATTGCCGGCCGAGCTGTGATCGACTGCGACTTCGCCGGTCAGCAGATAGATCACATACGCGTTCGGCGGCAGAAAGTAGCGGACGTTCGCCCACACGTCGGGCCGCCGGTCGCGCAGCCACAGCATCTTCGTGAATCCGTAGTAGCTGTCCACGCCGTTGCCGGTGATCGTGCGCAGCCGCGCGACGTTCACGTGCGCGTTCACCCAGTCGACCTGCGAGGTCGCGCGGCGATCCATCCAGATCAGGCACGGATGAAGCGGGCGCATGTCGCTGTCCACCGGAATGCCGGAGCCGCCGTACAGGCTGCTCACGCACACCGCGCGGATCGCGTCGGCCGGCACGCCCGCGTCGCGCGCATCGGCGACGCAGCCGGCGATGCATTCGAGCACGGCGTCGAACCACACCTGCGGCCACTGCTCGGCCCACAGCGGCCGCGGCGTATCGGGCTGGTAGCCGGCCGAGCGCCGCGCGACGATCGTGCCGTGCCGGTCGACGAGCAGCGCCTTGGTGCTCTGCGTGCCGATATCGACGCCTATCACGTATTCCATGATGTCTCCGTTCGCCGCGTGCGCGGGCGGTCAGCGCGCCGGCTTCAGCAGCACCTTGATCGATTCGGCCGACTTCGCGACGCGGATCGCGTCGTCCCACTCTTCCAGCGCGAAGCCGTGCGTGACGATGCCTTTCGACGTGACGAGCCCGCGCGCGAGCAGGTCGATCGCGACCGGATAGCAGTACGGGCCGAGGTGCGCACCGCGCACGTCGAGCTCCTTGCGATCGCCGATGATCGACCAGTCGACCGTCGCGTCGTCGCCGAACACGCTGAATTCGACGAAGCGCCCGAGCTTGCGGATCAGGTCGAGCCCCTGGTTCACGCCGACCGGCGCGCCGGTCGTCTCGATGTACACGTCGCAGCCGTAGCCGTCGGTCAGCCCGCGCACGATCGCGCGCGCATCGTCGCGCGTCGGGTTGATCGTCACGTCCGCGCCGTACTGGCGCGCGAGTTCGAGCCGCTCGTCGATCAGGTCGATCACGACGAGCTTCTTCGGCGTCTTCAGGTGCGCGACCTGCGTCATCATCAGCCCGAGCGGGCCCGCGCCGGCGATCACGACGACGTCGTCGAGCTGGATATCGCCGCGGTTCACCGTATGGATCGCGCACGACAGCGGTTCGATGATCGCTGCATCCTCGAGCGACACGCCGAGCGGAATCCGGTGGACGATCGCGGTCGGCGGAATGCGCATGTATTCGGCCATCCCGCCGTCCGCGACTTCGCGCTGAAAGCCGAAGATGTTGTGCACTTCGCACATCCAGTACTGGCCGGACTTGCAGTAGCGGCACTTGCCGCACGGCACGATCTGTTCGGCGATCACGCGGTCGCCGGGCGCGACGCCGAAATGCTCGGCCGCGCCTTCGCCGAGCGACTCCACGTAGCCGAAGAATTCGTGGCCGGGAATCACGGGCGCCTTCACCCACGGGCTCGGTCCGCCCCAGAACATCTTCGCGCCCGTGTAGCACTTGCAGTCGCTCGCGCAGATTCCGCACGCGGCGATGCGGATCACCAGTTCGTTCGGGCCCGCGTGCGCCTTCGCGACCTGTTCGACGCGGTAGTCCTCGGGGCCGTGGCAGACGACCGCGGTCATCCGCGGCTGGGCTTCGGGTGTCGTCATGAGTTGTCTCTTTCGGTAAGGTTCGTCGACGCGAGCGGCCGCGCGTTACCGCGACCGCTCGCGGCTGATGTAGATCGCGAGCAGGATGATTCCGCCCTTGATCACGTTCTGCACATACGGGTTCACGCCGACCATGTTCAGCCCGTTGTTCAGCACGCCGAGCAGCAGCGCGCCGACCAGCGTGCCGAGGATCGCGCCGCGCCCGCCGGAGATCGACGTGCCGCCCATCACGACGGCCGCGATCGCGTCGAGCTCGAAGCCGACGCCCGCGTTCGGCTGTCCGCTCATCAGCCGGCCGGTCAGCACGATCGCGGCGAGCGCGGACGTGACGCCGGCGAGCGTGTAGACGATCAGCTTCACGCGGGCGACGCGCACGCCGGTGAGCCGCGTCGCCTGCTCGTTGCCGCCGATCGCATACACGTAGCGGCCGAACGGCATACGCTCGAGCAGCAGCCATGCGATCGCATACACGACGATCATGATCAGCACCGGCGCCTGGATGCCGAGCACCTTGCCGCTGCCGAAGAACGACACCCAGTCGGGCAGCCCGTCGATCGGATAGCCGCCCGTGTAGATCAGCGCGAGACCGCGCGCGATGCCCATTGTCGCCAGCGTGACGATGATCGGCGGCATCCCGGCGAACGCGACGAATATGCCGTTCACGAAGCCGAACCCGAAGCCGACCGCGATGCCGATCGCGAGCGCGGCCGCCGCGTTCACGCCGGCGACCATCAATCCGGCCGCGAGCGTGCCCGACAGCGCCATCACCGAGCCGACCGACAGGTCGATTCCGCCGGTCAAGATCACGCAGGTCATGCCGACCGCGATGATCGCGTTGATCGACACCTGACGCAGCACGTTCTCGAGGTTCGCGGCGGACAGGAAGCTCGGGCTCGCGATCATCATCGCGATGCACACGACGACGAGGCCCACCAGCGGATAGAACAGCGTCGAGCGCCGCAGCTGCGTCCACCTCGCGCGCGGCGGCAGCGCGGCGTCGCCGGGTGCGCCCGCGAGCGTCGGGGAATGCGGGGAAGAAGAATCAGGCAGGTTCATGGGTCGCTCCTCGCGTGCCGGCCGTGGCATAGGTCATGACCGTGTCGGGATCGATCTCGTCGCCTTCGAGCGTCGCTTCGATGCGGCCTTGCCGGAACACGGCGACGCGATCGCACATGCCGACGATCTCCGGCAGTTCGGACGAGATCATGATGATGGCGTAGCCGCGCGCGGTCAGTTCGCGCATCAGCCCGTAGATTTCGGCTTTCGCGCCGACGTCGATGCCGCGCGTGGGCTCGTCGAAGATCAGCACGGTCGTGTGATGGTTCAGCCAGCGCGCGATCACGACCTTCTGCTGGTTGCCGCCCGACAGCGTCGCGACCTCCGTGTGAATCGACGGCGCCTTCACACCGACGCGCCGCATCACGTCGTGCGTCGTGCGCGCCTCGCCGCGGCGGTCGATCAGCCAGCGCATCGACCGGTACTTGCCGAGATTGTTCAGCGAGATGTTGTCGCGGATCGAGAACGACGTGACGAGCCCTTCGGTCTTGCGGCTTTCCGGCAGGATGCCGATGCCGGCACGCAGCGCGTCGGCCGGATCGGCGAGCGCCGCCGCGCTGCCGCGCACGCGCACTTCCTTGCGGTGCGCGCGCGTCGCGCCGATCAGCGCGAGCGCGGTCTCGGTGCGGCCCGAGCCGACGAGTCCCGCGAAACCGAGAATCTCGCCCGCGCGCAGCACGAAGCGGTTCACCGGGCCGCCGCGCTCGATCTGCAGCGCGTCGACCTCGAGCACCGGCTGCGCGTCGGCCGGCAGCGCGGGCTTCGGCGGGAAACTGCTCTCGATGCGCCGGCCGACCATCATCCGCACGAGCTGCTCGACGTCGGTGTGCGCGACGTCGGTCGTCGCGACGTACTGGCCGTCGCGCAGCACCGTGATGCGGTCGCACACGGAAAAGATCTCGTCGAGATGATGCGAGATGAAGATCATCGCGACGCCCTGCCGCTTCAGCTCGCGCATGATCGCGAACAGCCGCTCGGCCTCGGCCGGCGTCAGCGTCGCGGTCGGCTCGTCGAGGATCAGGATGCGCGCGTCGAGCGACAGCGCCTTGCCGATCTCGACGAACTGCTGCTGCGCGACCGACAGCGTGCGGATCGGCGCATCGAGATCGATCGTCACGCCGAGCCGCGCGAAGATGGCCGCGGCGGCGCCGCGCATCCGCGCGCGGGCCCGCAGCCCGCAGCGGCCGCGCAGTTCGCGCCCGAGGAACAGATTGTCGACCGCGTTCAGATGCGGGATCAGGCTGAATTCCTGGAACACGATGCCGACGCCCGCCGCGACCGCGTCGTGATAGTTCGCAAAGCGCCGCTCGACGCCGTCGATCTCGATCGTGCCGGCATCGGGCTGATGGATCCCGCAGAGGATCTTCATCAGCGTCGATTTGCCGGCGCCGTTCTCGCCGAGCAGCGCATGAATCTCGCCGCGCGCGATCTGCAGATCGATGTCCGACAGCGCCTTCACGCCCGGAAAACTTTTCGTGATGCGGTTGAGCCTGAGTATCGTATCCATCCGCTTCTCCGCGCGAAGGACCGCGGCGATGCCGCCGTCCTCCGCGTCGCATCGCGCATCGTTCACCAGCTGAACCCCTTCGCATTGCTGCGATCGACGACCTTCACGTCGACCGGGATCGCCTTCGGCACCGTCGCGCCCCACTTGCGCGCGATCGCGATGCCGAGCGCGATGCGCACCTGGTCGGCCGGGAACTGCGCGGTCGTCTCGACGAACTTCGAGTTCGGCTTCTGGATCGCGGCGACGGCCTCCGGCGCGCCGTCGACGCTCGTCAGCTTGATGTCCTTGCCGGAGCTCTCGATCGCCGCGAGCGCGCCCATCGAGCCGCCGTCGTTCACGCTGAAGATCCCCTTCAGGTTCGGGTGCGCGGAAATCATGTTCTCGGTGACCGACAGCGCGGCCGCGCGCTCCTGCTTGCCGTTCTGCGTATCGACGAGCTTCACGTTCGGGAATTTCGCGAGGCCGGCCTTGCAGCCGCGCACGCGTTCGAGAATCGGCACGACCGGAATGCCGTCGAGGATCGCGACTTCGCCGGCGCCGCCGATCGCCTTCGCGAGGTACTCGCACGACATCACGCCCGCGTCGTAGTTCTTCGAGCCGACGAACGAATCGACCGGACCGTTCGCGTTCGCATCGACGGCCACGACCACCGCGCCGGCCTTCTTCGCCTGCGTGATCGCCGACTGAATGCCGGTCGAATCGGTCGGGTTGACGAGCAGGATGTCGATCTTCTTCTGCAGCATGTCCTCGACGTCGCTCACCTGCTTGGTCACGTCGTGATGCGCATCGGTGACGACGACCTGCGCGCCGATCGACGTCGCCGCATCGTTCAGCGCCTTCTGCATCGTCACGAAGTACGGGTTGTTCAGCTCCTGGAACGTCATGCCGATCCGCAGCGGTGCGGCGTCGGCGGCCGGCGCGGCGGCGAACAGTGCAGCGGCGGCCAGCGCGGCGGCGGCGGCGGCCGAGCGGCGGGAAGATGAAGAGGAAGCGGGCGATGCGTGTGTCATGACGGTGTCTCCGATTGTGTGCGGCTTTTTCGTGGATGAGCGGGCCCCTCGCGACGCGTACGGCGCGAACGGCTCGGTGAAACGGCGAGAAAACGTCAGGCGGGCGACGGCCCGGCGATCATCCGGGCTGCAGCGCGAGCGCGTGCGCACGCGTGCCGGCGGCGACCACGCGCGGCGGCATCGGATTGCCGGTCGGCGCCGCGTGCAGCGCGAGTTCGCGGCTGCGCGCGTTCAGGCGCTGCAGTGCGCGGAATTCGGACGGCGCCATCCCCTTCACCGCGCGGAACTGGCGGTTGAAGTTCGACACGTTGTTGAAGCCGGCCTGGAAGCAGATGTCCGTGATGCTCGCATCGTCGGCGAGCAGCATCTGGCACGCGGATTCGATCCGCAGCCGATTCACGTACTGAACGAACGGCATGCCCGTATGGCGATGGAACGCGCGCGAGAACGCGCTGACGCTCTGGCCGGTCAGCTGCGCGAGATCGGATTCGCGCAGGTCCGACGCGAGGTTCTTGCCGATGTACGACAGCGCGTGGCTCAGCCGCGTCGGCGTCACGTGCGCGTGGTCGTACGCGGGACTCGCGAGCAGCGTGCGCCCGCGCGCGCCGCAGAGCCGCTCGAGGATCGTCATGAACAGCGCGATGCGGCGCATCCCGCGCGCGCCGAGCAGCTCGTCGAACAGCGGCGCGATCGCGGCGCTCGTCGCATCGTCGAAGCCGACGCCGCGCCGCGCGTCGTCGAGCAGCGCCTGCGCATCGCGGCATTCGGGGAACGCGTCGATGCAGCGCCGCACGAACGTCTGGTCGAACTGGATCACGAGATTGCGGCGCTCGACGGTTTCGCCGTCGGCCATGTCGCTGACCCAGTTGTGCGGCAGGTTCGGACCGAGCAGCACCAGATGGCCGGGGCCGAACGAGCCGATGTGATCGCCGACGAAATACTTGCCGCGCGTCGCGACGATCAGGTGCAGTTCGAATTCGGGATGGAAATGCCAGCGGATCGTGCGGTACGGATAGCCGTGCGACCACACCTTGAACGACTCGTCGCGTCGCACGTCGACCACTTCCAGATCGGGGTGCATCATGTTGGCGTCTCCATTCCCATGTGTCGCCGGCCGCGCGTTCGGCTGTCCGCGCGTTCGCCGTCTCCGTGGTGCGGCACTGCGACCGGTCGCATGGGAAGCAATGTAGGTCGATCGCGCACGCGGCTCCACCAACTTTACGGCTGATTTTCGATACTTTTTTGCGCGTTTCGGCCGCACACGGCGGCCGACGGCAAATTTGTGCAGCGCGCAAACGCGGTGCGCGGCGACCGCGACGGACGGCGGCGTTTCGACGCGGGCCGCGCGCGCCGGGGCCGACTCATGACGCGGCAATATGCGCGGCGGGCTACGAATCGGCCGCGAATCGGCCGCGTTTCGCGACGAGTCAGGCAGCGGCCGCGCGCTCGCGCGCGATGCGCACTTCGTAGGTTTTCAGATGGTTGTACGCGACGCGCAGCAGCGACAGCGTATCGGCCGCGTGCGGATCGCGACGCGCGAGCAGATCGCCGATCACGTGATCGGCCTCGACGCGCGCGCGGTTCTCGAGGTCGCGCAGCATCGATGCGGTCAGCGGCGACGGCGTCAGCACCATCTTCTGCATCCGCTCGATCGCCGCCGGCTCCGGCCGGTAGCCGTGGTGCGCGGCGATCGCGCCGCATTCGTCGAGCATCGTCTCGAGCAGGCGGCGTCCGTCCGGCGCCGCGAGAATGTCGCCGACCGATCCGCGGAACAGCGACGTGCTCGCGGCGAGCGTCGCGAGGAACACCCACTTCTCCCACATCCGCGCGACGATGTCGTCGCTGAGCGTCGCGTCGAAGCCCGCGCCGTCGAATGCGTCAGCCACCGCGCGCACGCGCGGCGACGCGCCGCCCGCGAGTTCGCCGAACGACAGCCCGTGCGTGTCGTTCAGATGCACGATGTGCTGGTCGCGATCGAGCGTCGCCGCGATCACGCACAGGCCGCCGAGCACCTGCGCGGCGCCGAACCGGTCGCGCAGCACGTCGAGATGGCGCATCCCGTTCAGCAGCGGCAGGATCAGCGTCGACGGCCCGACGAACGGCGCGAACGACGCGATCGCATCGTCGAGGCTGTACGCCTTGCAGCTCAGCAGCACCAGATCGAACGGCGCGGCCGTGTCGCCGGCGCGCACCGTCTGCACGTCCGGCAGCGTCAGGTCGCCGCGCGGGCTGCGGATCACGAGCCCGTCGCGCGCGAGCGCGGCCGCGCGGCCGTCGCGCACGAGGAACGTCACGTCGCGGCCCGCCGCCGCGAGCCGCCCGCCGAAGTATCCGCCGACCGCGCCGGCGCCCACTACCAGAATTCGCATCGTTGCCTCCTTTTCGGCTTCGTCCGGCGTCGCGCCGCCGTCGTCCGGCATCGCGGGACCGGCTAAAAGAGCGCGAACGCAATCGCCGCGACAGTATAGCGAGCGCGCTTATGCATAGGCATCGACGTCGCCGCCGGCGCCGGCCGCGCCGACGTCGATCGCCGCGGCCGCGGCCACCCGCGCGCCGTGCACGCCGTTAGGGATTTCCCGCCTACGGCAATGCGCGCGGCGCGCCGTCAAACACCTATCCCGTCACGCCGTTGCCGCGAACCCGTTCGATCGACCGACACACACCATGCGCACTCTTTCCCTGAATCAGAAACTCGCCTCGATGATCGTCATCCTGTGGCTCGGCCTGCTCGTGATCGCCGGCATCGGCGCATGGCAGACGCGCACGTCGATGATCGACGATCGCCGCGAGCAGCTCGCGTCGCTGGTCGCGCAGGCCGCGAGCGTCGCCGACCACTACTACAAGCTGACGCAGCAGAACGCGATCCCGGAAGCGGACGCGAAGCAGAAGGCGCTCGAAGCGATCGCCGCGATGCGCTACGGCACCGACGGCTACATTTCGATCAACGACTCGAAGCCGGTGATCGTCATGCATCCGATCAAGTCCGAACTCAACGGCAAGGACGTGTCGAACTTCGCGGACCCGAACGGCAAGCACCTGTTCGTCGACATCGTGAAGGCCGGCAACGCGGACGGCGGCAAAGGCTTCGTCGAATACCTGTGGCCGAAGCCGGGCGCCGACAAGCCGCAGGACAAGACCAGCGCCGTGCAGCGCTTCGCGCCGTGGGACTGGTATCTCGTGACCGGCATGTACATGAACGACGTGAATACGGCGGTGCTCGCGAGCATCGGCCGCTGGCTCGCGATCACGGCCGTGCTCGGCGCGATCGCGACCGTCGTGATGGTGCTCGTGCTGAGGAGCGTGCGCGCGAACCTCGGCGGCGAACTCGAAGTCGCGCTCGACGCCGCGCAGCGCATCGCGCAGGGCGATCTCAGCGCGCACGTGAACGTGCGGCCCGGCGATCGCGGCAGCCTGCTGCACGCGCTGCACACGATGCAGCGCGGGCTGATCGACATGGTGTCGCGCGTGCGGATGGGCACCGAGAACATCAACGTCGGCGCGAGCGAGATCGCGTCCGGCAACACGGACCTGTCGCAGCGCACCGAGGAACAGGCGGCCGCGCTCGTGCAGACCGCATCGAGCATGGACCAGATGACCGCGAACGTGAAGCAGAACGCGGAAAGCGCCGCGCAGGCCGCGTCGCTCGCCGATCAGGCCGCGCAGGTCGCGACGCGCGGCAGCGCGGTCGTCGACGACGTCGTGCGCACGATGAACGAAATCACCGACCGCTCGCACAAGATCGGCGACATCATCGGCGTGATCGACGGAATCGCGTTCCAGACGAACATCCTCGCGCTGAATGCGGCCGTCGAAGCGGCGCGCGCCGGCGAGCAGGGCCGCGGCTTCGCGGTGGTCGCGGCCGAAGTGCGCTCGCTCGCGCAGCGCTCGGCGACGGCGGCCAAGGAAATCAAGTCGCTGATCGAGTCGTCGAACGAGACCGTCGAGCACGGCGCGACGCTCGTCACGCGCGCCGGCGAGACGATGGCCGAGATCGTGCAGTCGGTGCGGCGCGTGAACGAGATTCTCGACGAAATCAGCCATGCGTCGCGCGAGCAGAGCGCCGGAATCGAGCAGGTGAACCGCGCGGTGGGCGAGATGGATCAGGTCACGCAGCAGAACGCGGCGCTCGTCGAGCAGGCCGCGGCCGCCGCGCACTCGCTGCGCGATCAGGCCGAATCGCTGCGCGATGCGGTCACGCGCTTCGTGCTGCCGGCCTGACGCTCGACGATGCGGCACGCGCGACGTGCCGCCCGCTGCTGCCCGGCCCCGCTGCGCCCCGCCCGCTCATGCGGCGCCGTTGCGCACCGGCACGGCCGCGCCGGCGCCGAAGCCCAGCCCCGCCGCGCGCTGAACGAGCTCGACGTCGTTGTTCGCGCCGAGCTTCTTCATCGCGCTGATCTTCTGCGCGCTGACCGTCTGCTTGCCCTTGTTCAGCCGCTGCGCGATCGTCTTGATCGGCACGCCGGCCAGATAGAGGCGAATCACCTCCAGTTCGCGCGACGACAGCTTCACCGGCGGCCGCTGCGGCTCGCCGGCCGGGCCGAGCGCGCGCCATACGAGCGGCGACAGATACTGGCCGCCGCTGTACGTCGAATGGATCGCGGTCACGATATGGCCGACTTCGTCGAACTTGCTGACGATGCTCGCGCCGCCCCGCTCGAGAATCGAGCGAAAGATCACCGGATTCTCGTCGCCGACGAGCACGACGACGCCGACGTTCGGCCGCGTGCGGCGCAGCCATTCGAACAGCGCGAAGCCGTCCGTGTGCGCGTCGCCGCGTATCGAATAGTCGATCAGCACGACGTCGCATTCGACGCTGCCGAACGACGCGATCAGTTCGTCCGGCGTGCGGTAGGTGCCGACGAGCTCGATCGCGCACGCGCTGCCGGCGACATGCTCGATACCGGCGAGCATCAGCGGCAGGTCGTACGCGAAAACGATGCGAATACAGAATTTCCCCATGCGCGGTTCCAGATGGTGCGCCCGCCGCGCGACACGCAACGCACGCGCGCGGCCGGACTGACGTTGAATTGAGTTTCGGGATACTTTTAGCCCGAACGTCATTTTATGAAGCGGCGTGCGGTCCGGATATCGGACTTCGTATAGAACGGCCGGCAGGAACCTAATACGAGTTTGATATTTGCGCCGGCCTGCGGATACGGCGGCGGGCGACGCTCGGCCGAACGGCCAAACGCGTGCGCGACGCGGCGCCGGCACGCGGCCAGCGGGTAGAATTGCGGCCTTTGCATCCCGTTCCGGGCGACCGACGGTCCGCGGCGCTGCCGTCGCGGCTGCGCGCCGCCGCCCGTCGACCCGCATCTTCCATGACCGAATCCGATCTCCAATCCGACGACACGTCCATCCACGAAGACGGCCTCTGGCGCGACAACGGCTGGACCGCCCGCATCATCAAGAACGAAGACGACGACGGCTGGGCCGTCGAGATGATCAAGGACGGCGAGTCCGAGCCGGCGCTGGTCGGCCCGTGGACGATGGGCCGCGACAAGAAGAATCCGAAGCCGATGGACGCGAACGCGTTCCGCACGCTGGTGAAGACGGCCACCGAGGTGCTGATGCGGCACGAGCAGCAGCGGCGCGCGATGCTGCACAAGGAAGTGACGGTGCCGGCCGCCGACGGCGAAGGCGACGTGTCGGTGACGCTCGACATCGTGCCGGACGAGTTCGAGCCGTACGCGCAGTTGAAGGCGTTCGATTCGTACGGCGAGCTGCTGGCCGAAGCGAAGGTATCGGCCGCGTTCAAGCTGAACAAGGCGAGCGCCGAGCGCTGGGTCGAATCGGGCTTCGCGCGGCCGGCCTGAGCGTCGGCGCGCATCGAACGGCGACGCAGCGCACTGCGCGGCGCCGAGCGGTGTCGCGCAGCGTCAAACGCCGACGCGCTGCGCCGCGCCGCGCAGCCGCCGCGCGGCGAGCTTGCGCCGCAGCAGCTGCTCGAACTGCTGCGTGGCCACGTCCGGATCGCGTGCGGCGAGGCCGAGCGCGTTGCGCGCGAGCTGGATCGGCGTGAGCACGATTCCCCACGGCAGCCCCCACCAGCCGAACGCGGCCGACGCGAGCAGCGCGAGCGCCTGCTTCCGGCGACCGCAGCGCCGGCAGCACACATGGCGCCGCGTCGCCCAGCGCGTGACGAACAGCAGCGAAACGACGCGATGCGACGCGTGGACGTCGACCGGCCGATCGTCGCGCCGGCAGATCGGGCACGGCCCGTATCGGCAGTCGTCGACGTACTGCCGCACGGTCGCGTCCGGCAGCCGCTCGGCCTCGACGACGATCGGATGCGCGTGCGCGCATGCCGGCCCGCAATAGCGGCGACCGTCGATCGATCGACCGCCGATCAGGAACGTTCGCCCGCAGTGACTGCACTCTGTCACGATGACCCTCGGAGTTGCGCGATGCGTCGCGTGCGCGGCCGCGTCGCCGCATCGGCATGCGGCCGCGGTCCGCACGGACCATTTCATGGTTTAACGGCAGCCGCTGCGCGGTCTTGAGCGGCCGACCGACGTGGCGGTCAGCCGTGCAGCCCGTGCGCGGTCATCAAACGATACAGCGTCGCGCGCGAAATGCCGAGTTCCGTCGCGACGTCCGCATGCTGATACCGGTGACGCTGCAGCGTTTCCTCGATCACGCGCCGCTCGGCCTGCCTGCGCACTTCCGCGAGCGTCGGCGGCCGGCGCGACGTGTATTGCTGCAGCTCGAGATCGACCGCCGAGATCAGCGGGCCGTTCGTCATCACGATCGCGAACCGGATCCGGTTGATCAGCTCGCGTACGTTGCCCGGCCACGCGTAACTGTGGAGCGCCTCGATCGCGCACGGCGCGAAGCCGCGAATCCGGTGCGAGCCGTCGCCGCGATAGCGGCGCAACGTATGCTCGGCGAGCAGCATGATGTCGCGCCCGCGGGCGCGCAGCGGCGGCTCGTCGATGCGCATCACGCACAGACGGTAATAGAGGTCCGCGCGAAAACGCCCCGCGTCGATCGCGGCTTCGAGGTCGACATGCGTCGCCGCGACGATGCGCACGTCCACCGGAATCGACAGGTGTGCGCCGAGCCGCTCGATCGTGCCCGCCTGCAGGAATCGCAGCAGGCTCGCCTGGCTCTCGAACGGCATGTCGCCGATTTCGTCGAGAAACAGCGTGCCGCCGTGCGCATCCTCGATGCGGCCGATCTTGCGCTGCTGCGCACCGGTGAACGCGCCGCGCTCGTAGCCGAACAATTCGGCCTGCAGCAGCGTCGGCGGGATGGCCGCGCAGTTCACCGCGACGAACGGCGCATCGGCGCGCGCCGACTGCCGGTGAATCGCCGCGGCGGTCAGCTCCTTGCCGGTGCCGGATTCGCCGGCGATGAACACGGCGGCATCCGTATGCGCGACCTTGCGGATCGCCGCGTACAGCCGGCGCATCGCGTCGCACGCGCCGATCATCGTGTCGCCGGGCGGCGCGGCGTCCAGCGCCGCATCGCTTTCCGACAGCGTCAGCATCCCGTACGCATGGCCGACGAGATAGCCGACCGTCGCGTGCGGCGTCGCGCGGTTCACGCAATCGAAGCAGCATTGGCGCACCAGACGCGCGAGCGCGACGTCGCGCATCGGCTCGCCGTCGGCGAACGCGACCCAGCCGACGCGCGGATTGCGCAGCAGCGCCTCGAGCGACGCGACGTCGGACGACGCGAAGCTGCCGAAATCGACGATGCCCGCATGGAGCCGGTTCGTCTTCACGACATTGAGTGCGGCCGCAACGGTCTTCGCGCGCCACACGTCCCAGCCGCGCGATGCGAGATGTGCGGCGAGCGCGGCATCGTGGTGCCGCGACAGATAGACGAGCGGCCGCGACGGCGCCGTGCAATGACGCCGGAGCGCCGCGAACGGCGGCGGCGATGCGTCCGGCAGAACGTCCGGCGCGCGCGGCGGCCGGATCGGGCAGGTAGGGTTCACGTTGGCCTCGCGACGTAGCGTTGTCGTATCGGGCACGTCGGCACGGCAACGATGCGCGGCGGGCCTCGTAGCCTCGCGCGGCGCGATGCCGGCGTGCGGCGTTGCGGGAAGCGCGCTATCGGCAGAAGATCACGCGCTGCGTGTAGATCTGCGGATCGGGCGCGGGCTTCGGCGGCTGGTTGATCTCGTCGCGATACGCGCGGTACGTTCTGCCGTTCACCGTCACGTCGGTCGCGCGCGCGGTCTCGATCGCATCGAGCCCGCTGCTCTGCCACCCGCCGACCGTGCTCGATGCCGACACGCCGGGCGCCTCCGCGATCTTCTGCGTGAGCGCGCTCGCGTCGCTCCACGGCTGCGTCTGCATGTCCTGCGCATGCTGCATCGCGCCCGCCGCCCTGCCGGTCGGAATCGGCCCTTGCCGCGCGTCGAACGGCGCACCGCGTCCGTACACCGGCGACTGCCACGGCGGCGCATGACCGGCCTCCGGCATCATGTAGATCATCTGCGGATCGCCGACCATCACCATCGGCATGCACGCGGTGTTGTCCGCGCGGCCGAGCGTCGTCAGCGCCTGCTGCACGCTCGCGGCGTTCGCGAGCGTCTGCTCGCCGAGGATCACGAAGACCGCAGGATTCTGGAACACCGCCTGCGCGGCGGCTTGTGCGCTGACCAGCAGCAGAGCGACGAAAAAGAGCCTCATGATCGACGCCTCCTTGCATCCTCGTCGGTCAAAAAGAGGTGTCGGCCTCGGGGATCGGACCGGCACCCGTCAAACGCGAACGACCATCGCGCACGCGGTCCGTGCAACACCCGCGCGGCCGGCGAGCCGGACGCGCGGGCGAGCCGGACCCGCGTGCTTACGACGACGTGCTCGTCGACACGGCGGCCGGCACCGGCATCGCCGGCGCGGCCTGCCGGTCCACCGTCGCGGCGGCCGGCGCACTGGCGTCGGCGCCCGGCCCGACCGGC
>NZ_CABVPR010000093.1 GCF_902499135.1 Burkholderia dolosa | reverse complement strand
CCGAGCCCGCACCGAGCCCGCACCGAGCCCGCACCGAGCCCGCACTGAGCCCGCACCGGACCCGCACGGCCGGACGCGTGCCGGTCGCGCGGCCGCCCGCGCGGCGCGCGCGACCGATGCGCGTCAGCGGATCACGCGCGTCACCCCGCGTCCGCGCGGATCGGCGACCGCCTGCGGCGTCTTCCCGTCGATCTTGATCACCTGGATGTCGCCGCTGAAGTCCTGCCCCTTCAGCGTATAGCCGCGCGCTTCGAGCTGCTTCGCGAGCTCGCCTTCGATCGGGCGGTACGGCTCCCAGAAGATCGTGTTCGGCGGCAGCAGCTGATGATGGAAGCGCATCGCGGCGACCGCGTCCTTCAACGGCATCTTGAAGTCGTAGATGTTGTTGATCACCTGGAAGATCGACGTGAAGATCCGCGAGCCGCCCGGCGTGCCGATCACGAGCGACACCTTGCCGTCCTTCGTCAGGATCGTCGGCGACATCGACGACAGCGGACGCTTCTTCGGCTCGATCGCGTTCGCGTCGCTGCCGACCACGCCGAACATGTTCGCGACGCCCGGCTTCGCGGAGAAGTCGTCCATTTCGTCGTTCAGCACGATGCCGGTGCCGTCGGCGACCACGCCCGAGCCGAAATAGCCGTTGATCGTGTACGTGTTCGACACCGCGTTGCCCCACTTGTCGACGACCGAGAAGTGCGTCGTTTCGGCCTTCTCCGGCATCGTCGTGCCGAGGCCCGGCTGCACGCTCTTCGTGTCCGACGGCTCCTTCGGATTGACCTCGGCCGCACGCTTCGCGATGTACGCGTCGTCGGTCAGCTGCGCGACCGGCACCTTGTAGAAGTCCGGATCGCCGAGATACTGCGCGCGATCCGCGAACACCCGCTTCTCGATTTCGGCGATCAGATGGATGTATTGCGGCGAGTTGAGCGTCACGCCGTCGAAATCCTTCTTCAGGTCGGCCTTCATCTTCAGCAGCTGCACGAGGCCGATGCCGCCGGAGCTCGGCGGCGGCGCGGTGATCACGTCGTAGCCGTTCCACTTCGCCTGCACCGGCTGGCGCCACACCGCGCGGTATTGCGCGAGATCCTCGGTCGTGATCAGTCCGTTGCCGTCGCCGGTCTTCATCGACGCGGCGATCAGCTCGGCCGTCTTGCCCTTGTAGAAGCCGTCCGCGCCGTCGTTCGCGATGCGCGTGAGCACGTCGGCGAGCTCGGGCTGCTTGAAGTTCACGCCGGCCTTCATTCCGGCGAAGTACTTGTCGAAGTTGGTCTTGCCGCCGAACTCCTTCGACGCGTCGACGCCGCGCTGCGCGAGCTGTTCGTCGACGATGAAGCCGTCGCGCGCATAGTGGATCGCCGGCGCGAGCACCTGCTTCCACTTCAGGCGGCCGAAGCGCTTCTGCGCCTCCCACATGCCGGCGACCGTGCCGGGCACGCCGACCGCGCGCGGGCCGTACAGGCTCATCCCCTTGACGACGTTGCCGTCCTTGTCGAGGTACATGTCCTTCGTCGCGGCGAGCGGCGCGCGCTCGCGATAGTCGATGAAGTACGGCTTGCCGTCCTTGTAGATCGTCATGAAGCCGCCGCCGCCGATGTTGCCGGCTTCCGGATACGTGACGGCGAGCGTGAACGCGATCGCGACGGCCGCGTCGATCGCGTTGCCGCCTTCCTTGAAGATCCGCTCCGCGGCATCGGCGCTGTACTTGTCGGCCACCGCGACCGCGGAGCCGGTCAGCACCGCGGGCCGCGTCTCCTTCGCGTGAACGGGCGCGTTCGGCAGGAAGCCGATGCCGGCCGCCGTCGCGAATACGACGACGGATGATTTGAAGCGATTCAACGTAGTCATTGCTTGTCTCCCATGCATGTCTCCTTCGGGGTGGAGCGCCTGACGCACTCGTGAACGGCCACACGAAACTGGCGCACTCGCCGCGTATTCAGTCCGCGGATGAACGACGGCGCGGCCCGACGAGCACATCGCGACGTCGGCGCCACGTTGAAACGGATCACGCGAACGCCGAAATGATACAGCCACGCCGTCGTTCGCACGCTTGCCGCCGGTTCAAGCGCGGTGGCATGTGGCCGGCTCTCGGCCACGGGACGATGGCGTCGGCCGCAAGCCGCGATCGCGATGCCGACGGCGACGCACGGAAAAACCGATCGATTTTTGACAGTGGCCAGGTGTGACACCGGATACCATCCTTCAAAAAATAACGGGAACGGATTATTTCCGCATACCCGAATTTCATCTCATTTTTGATCGTAGAGGGTAAAACCGTGGCAGTTCACTCCATAGCTGATTCAGCCCCAATGCAGATCATCGACACGCTTCACGCAATGTCGAAAGGTGATCGCATTCATACCAAAGATCTCGACAAGCTTCAGCGGCTCGCCAAAAACCTGACCCGCGCAGAATCGTCGCCCCGCGAGTTCGCATCCCAATCCAAAACTACTGCCGTCCTTCTCGGCGATATCAATCAGACGTTACTCAACCAAGGTTCCCGGATCGAGGGCCAAAAACGTGAAAAGCTCGTCAGCCTGAGGGAAGCGATCGTTCGATGCCTGAAATCTGAAGTTGACTTTAATAACAGCCAAATTAATTTTAAAGACGCACAAATCGCGAAAAATAAGACTGCCATCAAGGAACTGGAGAAGAAAATCGAAAAAAACCGTAAGAGCTCGTCGAACTTGAAGAGGGCTGTCACAGAATGGGACGACGGTTTGAAGAATTCCTCCGCCTCTCCATACAAAAGCGACGCCTACGCAGAAATGAGGAATGCTGCCGAAATTGCTCGCATGCGAAAAGAAATCCCACGTCGAGAGGGGAACATCGATACCTACGAGGACGACAAGAGAAAGCTCGATGACAAGAACCGGTCTCTTGTGAACGGCATTGATCGCGCTAAAAGAGAGCTCGACAAACTCCAGTCGGCCCTGAGCAAGATTGAAGCCGTTGATCTCAAGCGTCGGTGAGGCTCGACCCAACCGGCCGCGTATTACCCGCTGCATATGCAGTTCGTGAGGGCCACGGGCCCTCGCGACCGCGTTCCTTCAATGCGGCAGCTTCGCCCTCATCCACGCTACGCGCCAATGCGTGAAATCGCCGCGCCGCATTGCGAACTGCCGAATTTTTTCGGGTGCCCCGAATCCGGAGCTTGTTTCCCGCGATGGCATTGGATTGGAACGCGGGCGTCGGCATCCCGGAGAACGGCAACAAAATATGCATGTCCGCCGGTCTCGCGTCAGAGCCGCACCGCAGCGGAGAAATCCGCACGGACTGCCCGCCCACGCAAAGCCTTGGCGCGACTATCTCGCGCCGACACCGATCGCCACGGCGCATCCATACCGCATCGCCGCTCGCTCGCCCGTTTGTGAGCCGGGAAAACGTGCCGTTTCGCCTGGCCCGGCTCGACAAACTCCATCCGGACGCCCACTGCCCCGGCCGATCTGAGAAGATAGCGCCCTGCTATCGCGCGGGCCTTTCGCTCGCTTCCGCCCGCTCCACTTCCGCTTCATTGCGTATGGCTTCACACAATGCACATCATGCGTCCGGCTTCGCGGCCGGCGTCGCGGCCGCCGTCCTCGTCGCGCAGACGGGCGCGACCGGTCCGTGGCACGCCGGCCTGCTCGCCGCGTTCATCGCGGGCGTCGCCGGCGGCACCGCGCCCGACTGGCTCGAAGTCGCGTGGTGGAGCCGCAAGCGCCGTCTGTGGATCGCGCATCGCACCGTCACGCACTGGGGCATCGGCTGGATCGCGCTGCTCGCGCTCGGATGGCATGGGCTCACCCACCGTCCGCATCCGCTGTGGGCGGCGCCGCTGTTCGGTTTCGCGTGCGGCGGCGTGATGCATCTGCTCGCGGACTGGCCGAATCCGCTCGGCGTACCGTGGATCTGGCGACGTCATTCGCTGAACTTATGGAACAGCGGCCGTTGCGACCTGATCGTCGTCGCCGCCGCATGGGGCGGCACGCTATGGCTCGCGCAGTCGTTGTGGGCGCACACGCCGCGGCTCGAACACTGGCTCGGCTGGCTGCATCGCGTGTAGGCGCGCGTAATTGCGCTTAATCCGGTTTAGTCGCGCTCGGTCGCGGTTTTTGCGCGTATGTCGGCGCGGCGGCCGCATCGCATCGGGGATGCCGACGTTTGCGCGTTGCCGGCGGCTGCATCGTCGACAACCGAGACCGGCACGCGCGGCGAGCAACGCGAATGGCAACGAACCGCGGGCGCAACGCGCATCGTTCGCGCTATGTGCGTGTCCCGTTCGCGCGACGCGCGCGCCGGTTGAAAGTCCGGCACCGCCCCTCATCTGGAGGGTCGACGTCCACGTTCGCGCCGGCCGGGCGACGCCCGGCAAGCACGCGCGACGTCTGGCACACTGACGTTTCGCGCGACCGTGCCGCGCGCTCGCACCCCAATTCAACGCTCCCATGGATGTCACCGCCACCCACGCCGCTGCCAGCGCGCTCGACGTGTTCCACCCGGCCGTCGCCGCGTGGTTCCGCCGCACGTTCGCCGCGCCGACCGGCGCGCAGGCGCTCGCGTGGCCGCACATCAAGGCCGGCCGCTCGACGCTCGTCGCCGCGCCGACCGGCTCCGGCAAGACGCTGACCGCATTCCTGTGCGCGCTCGACGATCTCGTTCGCGACGCGCTGTCGCACGACGGCGCGCTGCCCGACGCGACGCTGGTCGTCTACGTATCGCCGCTCAAGGCGCTGTCGAACGACATCCACGTGAACCTCGATGCGCCGCTTGCCGGCATCGCCGAATCGCTCGCGCGGCTCGGGCTGCCGGTGCCGGACATCCGCACCGCGGTGCGTACCGGCGACACGACGCAGGCCGAACGCGCCGCGCTGCGCAAGCGCGCGCCGCACATCCTCGTCACGACGCCGGAGTCGCTGTACGTGCTGCTGTCGTCGACGTCCGGACGGCAGATGCTGTCGAGCGTGCGCTCGGTGATCGTCGACGAGATCCATGCGCTCGCATCGTCGAAGCGCGGCAGCCACCTCGCGCTGTCGCTCGAACGCCTCGATGCGCTGACCGGCCGCGCGCTGCCGCGCATCGGGCTGTCGGCGACGCAGAAGCCGATCGACGCGGTCGCGCGCTTTCTGGTCGGCGGCGCCGCCGGCGCGCCGCGCGACTGCACGATCGTCGACACCGGCCACACGCGCGAGCGCGACCTCGCGCTCGAACTGCCGAACGTGCCGCTCGAGCCGGTGATGGCGACCGACGTGTGGGAACAGGTGTACGACCGGATCGCGCAGCTCGCCGCCGCACACCGGACGACGCTGGTGTTCGTCAACACGCGCCGCACTGCCGAGCGCGTCGCGCGCCATCTCGCCGACCGGCTCGGCAAGGACGCGATCGCCGCACACCACGGCAGCCTCGCGAAGGAGCATCGTTTCGATGCCGAGCAGCGGCTGAAGCGCGGCGAACTGAAGCTGCTCGTCGCAACGGCTTCGCTCGAACTCGGCATCGACATCGGCGACGTCGATCTCGTGTGCCAGATCGGCTCGCCGCGCGGCATCGCGCCGTTCCTGCAGCGCGTCGGCCGCTCGGGGCACCACGTCGGCGGCGTGCCGAAAGGCCGGCTGTTCCCGCTGTCGCGCGACGAGCTCGTCGAATGCGCGGCGCTGCTCGACTGCGTGCGGCGCGGCGAACTCGACGCGCTGCGCATTCCGCAAGCGCCGCTCGACGTGCTCGCGCAGCAGATCGTCGCCGAAGTCGCGTGCGCGCAATGGCGCGAGGACGATCTGTATGCGGCGTTCACGCGCGCGGCCCCGTACGCGCAGCTGTCGCGCGAACGCTTCGACGAAGTGATGAAGATGCTCGCGGAAGGCTTCACGAGCCGCCGCGGCGTGCGCGCCGCGTATCTGCATCGCAACGTGGTCGATGGCACGGTGCGCGGCCGCCGCAACGCGATGATGACCGCGACGACGTCCGGCGGCACGATCCCCGACATGGCCGACTATGCGGTGCTGCTCGAGCCGCAGGGGATTCAGGTCGGCACCGTGAACGAGGATTTCGCGGTCGAAAGCCTGGCCGGCGACGTGTTCCAGCTCGGCAACCAGTCGTATCGGATCATCCGCGTCGAAACGGGCCGCGTGCGCGTCGAGGACGCGCACGGTGCGCCGCCGAGCATTCCGTTCTGGCTCGGCGAAGCGCCGGGGCGCAGCGACGAGCTGTCGGCCGCGGTCGGCCGGCTGCGTGCACGGCTCGACGCGCTGCTCGCGGAAGGCGACCGGCTCGTGGACGGCGCCGCCAGCAAACGCGCGGGCCGCACGGCCGCCCGCGACGACGCCGCGGAAACCGGCACGGACGCCCGATCCGCGACGGACGCCGCCACCTCGGCGCACGCGCGACGAAACGACGGCGAACGCGCCGCTGCCGCGGCCTCTGCCGGCGTGCCGGACAGCCGGCTCGCACCGGCGTTGCACTGGCTCGTCGACGATCTGCACCTGTCGCCCGGCGCCGCACGCCAGATCGTCGAATATCTCGCGCGCAGCCGCGCGGCGCTCGGCGCGCTGCCGACGCAGGACACGCTCGTGATGGAGCGCTTCTTCGACGAATCGGGCGGCACGCAGCTCGTGATCCATTCGCCGTTCGGCAGCCGCATCAACCGCGCGTGGGGGCTCGCGCTGCGCAAGCGCTTCTGCCGCAGCTTCAACTTCGAGCTGCAGGCCGCCGCAACCGACGACGCGATCATTCTGTCGCTGTCGCTCGCGCACAGCTTCGCGCTCGACGACGTGTGGCGCTATCTGCGCTCGGCCAGCGCCGAGCACGTGCTGATCCAGGCGCTGCTCGACGCGCCGCTGTTCGGCGTGCGCTGGCGCTGGAACGCGACGACCGCGCTCGCGCTGCCGCGCTTCACCGGCGGCCGGCGCACCGCGCCGCAGCTGCAGCGGATGAAGAGCGACGATCTGCTCGCGACGATCTTTCCCGATCAGGCTGCGTGCCTCGAAAACGTCGTCGGCGAGCGCGAAATTCCGCATCATCCGCTCGTCGACCAGACGCTCGACGACTGCCTGCACGACGCGATGGACACCGACGGCTGGCTCGCGCTGCTGCGCCGGATCGAAAGCGGCGCGATCGAACTGATCGCGCGCGATCTGCCGGCGCCGTCGCCGCTCGCGGCCGAAATCCTGAATGCGAAGCCGTATGCGTACCTCGACGACGCGCCGATCGAAGAACGCCGCACGCAGGCCGTGCAGGCGCGCCGCTGGAGCGATCCGGAATCAGCCGACGATCTCGGCGCGCTCGATGCCGACGCGATCGACGCCGTGCGCGACGAAGCATGGCCGCTGGTACGCGACGCCGACGAAATGCACGACGCGCTGCTCACGCTCGCGTGCATCGCCGACGACGAAGCGCACGCGCACGACGGCTGGCCCGCCCGGCTCGCGGAACTGGCCGAGCGCCGCCGCGCGACGAAGCTCGTCACGCGCAGCGGCGCCGCGTTGTGGGTGCCGGTCGAACGGCTCGTCTGCGTGCGCGCGCTGCATCCCGACGCGCGCATCGCGCCCGCACTCAAGGTGCCGGCCGCCTGCGCGCAGCCGTGGGATGCGGACGCCGCGCTCGTCGACGTGATCCGCGCGCGGCTCACCGGTTTCGGGCCGCTCGCGCTCGACGCGATCGCGACGCCGCTCGACCTGCCGCCCGCGGCGGTCGCGACGGCGCTCGCGGCGCTGGAGCGCGAAGGCTACGTGATGCGCGGCCGCTTCACGCCGGGCGCGAGCGCGGACGAATGGTGCGAACGCCACCTGCTCGCGCGCATTCACCGCTACACGGTGAAGCGGCTGCGCCGCGAGATCGAGCCGGTCGAACGCGCGGACTTCATGCGCTTCCTGTTCCACTGGCAGCACGTGACGCCCGACACGCGCGGCACCGGCCGCGACGCGCTGGCGGCCGTCGTCGAACAACTCGAGGGCTACGAAGCGGCGGCGGGCGCGTGGGAAGACGCGCTGCTGCCCGCGCGGCTCGCCGATTACACGGCCGGCGGCCTCGACGAGCTGTGCCGCTCCGGCAAGCTCGTGTGGACACGGATCGGCGCGCCGGCGCGCGCGGCCGGCACGCCGGTGAAGACGACGCCGATCGTGCTGCTGCCGCGCCGCCATCTCGCCGCATGGCACGCGCTGCGCGATCCCGACGCGCAGCCGGTGCTGTCCGCGCGGGCCGCGCAGGTGCGCGACGCGCTCGCCGCGCACGGCGCGATGTTCTTCGATGCGCTGCTCGACGAGCTGCACATGCTGCCCATCGAGCTCGAGCAGGCGCTCGGCGAGCTGGTGTCGGCGGGGCTCGCGAATGCGGACAGCTTCGCCGGCTTGCGCGCGCTGCTGAAACCAGCGGTCAAGCGCAGCGCGACGTATGCGCCGCGCACGCGGCGCGGCGGCGCGCTGATCGGCGGCATGGACGACGCCGGTCGCTGGGCGCTCGTGCAGCGCGCGGCACCGCGCGCCGACGCGCCGGCACCGAAGCGCGGCCTCGCCGCGACCGATCCGGACGCGCTCGAACACGTCGCATGGACGCTGCTGCGTCGATACGGCGTCGTGTTCTGGCGGCTGCTGGAGCGCGAGGCCGACTGGCTGCCGAGCTGGCGCGAGCTCGTGCGCGTGCTGCAGCGCCTCGAAGCACGCGGCGAGATTCGCGGCGGCCGCTTCGTCGCCGGCCTCGCAGGCGAACAGTTCGCGCTGCCGGAAGCGATCCCGGTCCTGCGCGACATGCGCCGCCAGCCCGGCGACGGCCAGTACGTATGTGTGACCGGCGCCGATCCGCTGAATCTCGTCGGCACGCTGCTGCCCGGCGACAAGGTGCCGGCGCTCGCCGGCAATCGCGTGCTGTTCCGCGACGGCGTGCCGATCGCGTCGCTCGTGTCGGGCACGTTCCATTACGCGGCCGATTTGTCGCCGGCCGCACGCGAGGACGCCCGGCTGCGCGTCGCGCGCCGCTGTTGATCGCTGCCGATCGCTCGCCTTCCTGACATCGACTGACAACGACACGGTGAACACTACTGATCGCCGCGCCGCATCGCGGCGTGCGTTCGGGTAGCATCGAACGATTCGCTACGCGCGCCGCCCGCGCGATGACAAGACAAGCCCTCCGGAGACTCCCGCCCATGCGCTCGCATGCCGATTCGCCCGCCGCTCATCAGGCGGGATCGCTGACCATCTTCCAGGGCGCCGCGCTGTATATCGGCGCGGTGCTCGGCACGGGCGTGATTGCGTTGCCGGCGCTTGCCGCCGAGGTCGCGGGCCCCGCGTCGCTGCTGGCATGGGCGGCGCTCGTCGTGCTGTCCGGGCCGCTCGCGGCGACCTTCGCCGCGCTCGGCGCGCGCTATCCCGATGCGGGCGGCGTATCGACGTACGCACGCCGCGCGTTCGGACCGAAGGCGGCGGCCATCGTCGGCTGGTGCTTCTATTTCGCGGTGCCGGCCGGCGCGCCGGCCGCTGCGATGTTCGGCGGCGCTTACGTCGCGGCGGTGATCGGTGGCGGACAGACGACGGTCATCGTCACCGCTGCCGCACTGATCGCGATCGTGTCGGCTGCGAACGCGTTCGGCGTGACCGTATCGGGCCGCATGCAGCTCGTGCTGTCGGCATTGCTCGTCACGCTGCTGCTGGCCGCCGTGCTCGCGTCCGCGCCACATGCGCGCGCGGCGAATCTGCAGCCGTTCGCGCCGCACGGCTGGCTCGCGGTCGGGCAAGCCGCCGCGCTGCTCGTATGGAGTTTCGCGGGCTGGGAAGCGATTACGCATCTGGCGGCCGAGTTTCGCCGACCCGCCCACGACATGCCGCGTTCGGCCGGCATCGCGGTCGTGGTCGTCGGATTGCTGTATCTGTCGGTGGCCGCGGCCAGCGTCATGGTGCTCGGGCCGTCCGCCGGCGCATCGGGTGCGCCGCTCGCCGAATTGATCGCCGGCGGCATCGGCGGCCACGCGCAGGTGCTCGCCGCCGCGGCCGCGCTGCTGCTCACGCTGGGCACGATGAACGCGTACTTTGCAGGCGCCGCGAAGCTCGGTGCGGCGCTCGGCCGCGACGGCGCGCTGCCGGCATGGCTTGCGCAAGGCAGCCAGGTGGGCGGCGTGCCGCGACGCAGCCTCGCGGTGATCGCCGCGCTCGCGGCACTCGCGCTGGCCGCGACGACGCTGTCCGACGTCGGCCCGAAGCCGCTCGTGCTCGTCACGTCCGGGTGCTTCGTGATGGTGTATGGATTGGGCGCGGCCGCGGCGCTGAAGCTGCTGCCGCGCGGCGGCATCGCGTATCGCTGCGCGTGGATTTCGCTTGTCGCGGTCGCCGGGCTGTTCGTGACGACCGGTTGGTATTTTCTGTGTCCGGTTCTGCTCGCGGGCGGTGCACTGCTTTATCTGCAGGTGGCGCGGCGCCGCGGATAAGCGCATGCGGGCCCGGTGTCGGCCGGCTTCGGCGGTTCACGGTCGCCGCCCTTCCCCCGCCCCGCGCACCGCAAGCCGGCGCACGCGTTGCAGCGGCGCTCGGCCGAATCCGGCCGAGCGCCGCCGCCTGTCGAACGTCACGCCGGCACCAGTTCGAAACTGAGCCGTTTGCCGAGCGCGGCGGCCGCGCTCGCGAGCGTCGCGAGCGTGAGGCTCGTGTCGGTTTCGTCGAGTAGGCGGTTCAGTGCCGCGCGGCTGGTTTTCATCCGCGCCGCCATCGCAGTCTTCGTGATCTGCTGCGCCTTCATTTCCTGCGCGATCTGCCACGCGATCACACGCTTGATCGCGGTGGCGGTGGCCGCTTCGAGATGGCCGTCCTCTTCGAGCAGCGTGTCGAAGTCGCTGCCGATGTGCATGTTGTTCGTGGTCGTCATGTGCTACTCCAATGCGTTGCGGCTGCCGGCCCGTCGGCGACGGGCGGCGCCGCGCAACCGGGAAATTCAGACGGCGCGCATCAGCGCCTTCAGCCGTGCGGCGGTGACCGCGAGATCGTCGGACGGCGTGGCCGGCGACTGCTTGAAGAATCCGTGCAGCAGAACCATCGTGTCGCCGACCACCGTGAACAGCACGCGCGCGGACCGCGTCGGCAACCGGACCCGGATCTCCCACAAATCCGCGGACATCTTCCGGACCAGCGGCATGCCGAGCGGCCAGCCCAGCTGAACGGTCTTGATCTCTTCGCCGATCGTCGCGCGCTCCGCGGGCCCGAGCGCTTTCAGCCATGCGCGGACCGGCTCGTTGCCGCAGGTCGTCCTGAAGAACCGCACGCGCAGTGTGACCTGAATCTGCTGTCTCGCCATCGTCTTGCCACCGATCGTATCAAAATCGATACGGTATGCCAAGCGCGACGCGGACGCTATCGACCGAACGGCCAGACGTCGTGTCGTCGTGTCGTCGTGTTGTCCTGTCGTTCTGTCGTCGTACCGTCGGCAACGCACCGGGTCGAACGACGCAGCCGGTTCCGCCCGCCTCGTCAGCGACCGCGCCGGCCCGGCTTGCGCGCGTTGCGCGTCGTTCGGCGCGGACGCTCGCCGCCGAATCGCGCGCGCGCGATGTCGCGCACCGCGTCGATCAACGTGCGCGCGACGGGCGACGGCTGCGCGTCGGTGCGCAGGATCAGTCCGACCGGTTCGTCGGCGCCGGCCGACGGCAGCGGCAAGCGCGCGAGCGCGCCGCCCGACAGATCGTATTCGGCCGCATAGAGCGGCACGAACCATACCGCATCGTTTTCCAGCGCGAGCGCACGCGCGACGGACACCGACAGCACCTCGATGAACGCGTCGAGCGGCGGCGCGCCGCAGGCGCCGAGCAACTGCTCGGCCGACTGGCGAATCAGCGTGCCGTACGGCGGCAGCACCACCGGATAGCGCGCCAGCTCCGCAGCCGGCGCGGCGCTCGACAGCAGCGGATGGCCGGCCCGCACGACCGCGACCAGCGGCTCGTTGTACAGCTGCTCGAACGCGAGCCCGACCATCCGCTCGGGCTCCGACAGGCGTCCGATCGCGCATTCGATCGCGCCGGCCTTCAGGCGTTCGAGCAGCTCGGCATTCGCGGCCGTCGCGATCCGCACGACCACGCGCGGCCAGCGCGCGGCGAGCGCCTTCATCAGCGCGGGCGCGAGCGACGCGGCGACCGTCGGCAGCATCCCGATTTCCAGCGTCGCGGCAGCCGCGCCGCCCTCGCGCGCGAGCAGCCCGACGCCCTGCCGCAGCGCGAGCACGCACGCGTTCGCATGCGGCATGAACAGTTGCGCTTCGCGCGTCGGCTGCGCGCCGTGGCGGCCGCGCTCGAACAGCTTGACGCCGAGAATCGCCTCGAGTTCGGCGATCGTCTTCGATACGGCCGGCTGCGTGATCGACAGGCTTTCGGCCGCCTTCTGCACGCCGCCCAGTTGCGCGACCGCGAGAAAGCACTGCAGATGGCGGAACTTGACGCGGCCGCCGGCGATACGGTTGTTCATAACGGACAGTTATGCGAATGGCGATGAAATGGCATTTTGCATAACTTTTCGGAGAGCCCCAAGCGTTCGCTGCGGAGCGCGCGATGCTGCACGGCATGCCGCCGTCGCCCGTCGTGGCGCGCGGCCCTTGTCCACTGGACGACAACCACGCCGACGCATGCGCCGAAACATAACCGTCCGTTATGCGATTCGCGAAAAAACGTCATTTTGCATAACTTTCCGGATTGGCTAAAGTCCTGCCATCCACTTCGCGAAAAACCTATCAGGAGACGCCATGGATTCCCCCACGATCCTCACGCCGCGCGACTGGCCGTCGCATCCCGCGTATGTCCACCCCGAGTACCGCTCGTCCGTGAAGCGCGGCCCGACCCGCCCGCTGATTCCGCTGAAGGAAAAGCTGCGCGATCAGTACGCGCCCGTCTACGGCGCCGACGATCTCGGCCCGCTCGATCACGATTTGACGCGCAACGCGGTGAAGAACGGCGAGCCGCTCGGCGAGCGCATCGTCGTCACCGGCCGCGTGCTCGACGAAGGCGGCAAGCCCGTGCGCAACACGCTCGTCGAGGTGTGGCAGGCGAACGCCGCCGGCCGCTACGTGCACAAGGTCGACCAGCACGACGCGCCGCTCGACCCGAACTTCCTCGGCGCCGGCCGCTGCCTGACCGACGACGAAGGCCGCTACCGCTTCCTGACGATCAAGCCCGGCGCGTATCCGTGGGGCAACCATCCGAATGCGTGGCGCCCGAATCACATCCACTTCTCGCTGTTCGGCGACTACTTCGGTTCGCGGCTGGTCACGCAGATGTACTTCCCCGGCGACCCGCTGCTCGCGTACGACCCGATCTTCCAGGGCACGCCGGAGGCCGCGCGCGATCGCCTGATCTCGCGTTTCTCGATGGACATCACCGAAGAAGGCTATGCGCTCGGCTACGAGTTCGACATCGTGCTGCGCGGCCGCGACGCCACCCCGATGGAGCGCTGAATCATGACGACGCTGAAACAAACCCCTTCGCAGACGGTCGGCCCGTACTTCGCATACGGCCTGTGCCCGCAGCAATACGGCTACGACCTGACGAGCCTGTTCACGCCGACGATCGCCGCGCCGCACGCCGAAGGCGAGCACGTGCTGCTGGTCGGGCAGGTGTTCGACGGCGACGGCAACGTCGTCAGCGACGCGGTGCTCGAATTCACGCAGGTCGACGGCGCAGGCCGCTACCCCGCGTCGCGCGACGACATCGCGAAGTCCGGCTTCACCGGCTTCGCGCGCGTCGGCACCGGCACCGATGCGCAGCACCGCTTCGTCGTCGAGACGGTAAAGCCGGGCCGTACCGCCGACGGCGACGCGCCGCACATCAACGTGACGGTGATGATGCGCGGGATCCTGACTCATGCGTTCACGCGCGTGTATTTCGACGACGAAGCAGCCGCGAATGCTGCCGATCCGGTGCTGAACGCGGTGCCGGCCGAACGTCGCGCGACGCTCGTCGCGGCGCGCGATGCGCAGCCGGGTCGCCCGGTCGTCTATCGATTCGACATCCGGATGCAGGGCCCGGAAGAGACGGTGTTCTTCGACGTTTGACGTGCTTCGACGTCTGATGCGCGAGCCCGCGTCCGCCGTTGCCGAGAAACGTCGACGCCCGGAACGCTGAAACCCGGAAACCCGGAAACCCGGAAACCCCGAAACCGCGACGCCGCGTGTCGCGATGCCGAACCGGCGTCGCGTCACGCGGCGTTTTCGTTGTCCGGCGCAATCGTTTGATGCTGCGTCGCATGAACGCACAACGCGACCGCCGGCGTCCGTGGTGCGGACGTTTCCGGACTGCAACCGAACGCCCGATCGACATGGATGCTGCACATACACATCGATCGTCGGAAAAGCCCGGTTTCGGTTCGGCGTTACGCGACCTATTCTGAGTTATCCGCAACGGGCCGACACAATTGAATCGGCTCAAGCAAGCTCAAGCAACAATGCCGTCCGCTGGTGCGTGGGTGTCGTCAGACGGCGCCCGCACGTTGTCGACCGAGTGCCTTTAAGCGCGTCCGACCGAATCCAAGTGGCAGACGCGCATTTTTTTGCCGGCACGCGCGGCGGCCGGTCCGCCGGCTACCGACGCCCGTCCACATAGCGGCTCGGCGTATCGCCGAGAATGCGGCGAAACGCGGACGCAAACGCGCTCGCGCTCGCATATCCGAGATCGAGCGCGACGCGCGTCACCGGCTGCCCGTCGCTCAGACGGGAAATCGCAGCGAGCATGCACACTTGCTGACGCCACGCAGCGAAGCTCACGCCGGTCTGCGCGCGGAACAGCCGCGTGAACGTGCGGCGGCTCACGCCGGCATCGGCAGCGGCTTCGTCGAGGTCGGCTTCGATCGACGGCGACGCGAACAGTCGGCCGCACACCTTCGCAAGCCGCGCATCGACGGGCAGCGGCGCGTGCAGCGACAGCCGCGGCATCGTCGCGATTTCCGCGACCAGCAGCGCCATCAGCTTGCCCGCGCGTCCGTCGACGTCGTACATCGCCGGCAGCTCGACGGCTTCGTCGAGCAGCTGCCGCAGCAGCGCGGACACGTCATACACGCCGCACTGCTCCGGCAGCCCCGCGGCACGCGCGGCGGCGTCCGACACGAACGCGTTGAACATCGTCACGGGCCCGGTCATCGTCAATGCATGCCGCACGCCGGCCGGCACCCAGCATGCGCGCTGCGGCGGCACGAGCCAGCGGCCGTGCGGCGTCGTCAGGCCGATCGTGCCGCGCGACGCAAACGCGAACTGGCCGCGCGCATGCGCATGCTCGGGAAACGTCGTGCCCGCCGCGTAGTCGTTGGCGGTCACGACCACACTGCGCGGAATGTGTTCGTACGGATCAAGCAGCGTATTTGTCATGGCCGGAATTTCATCATCCACGATCCAGTATCGGCGGTCGGTCTTTTTCGACCGGTCCAAGACGGGTGCCGGCTGCGCGACGAGCGGCCGCGCAACCGGATGCAGGCAGGCAGCGTCACGCATGCGTCAGCGCAGCATGAACGACATCGCCGACAGGCTGTTCAGCGTGCGCACCACGTGCTCGACCGAACGCGCGTCGAAGCGCAGCGTCACCGCATCGACACGCTCGAGCGTCGGCAGCATGCAGAACAGATCGGCGAGCGCGGCCGTCTGCACGCGCAGCGTGCACGCGGCGGGCGCCGGCCGATGATCGCCGGCGCGCCGGCCGGCCGACAGCGCGCGCTCGACCG
>NZ_CABVPR010000092.1 GCF_902499135.1 Burkholderia dolosa | reverse complement strand
CGGCGGCGCGGCAGGCGCGGCGGCCGACGGTGCGGCGGCGCCCGGGCCCGGCGACGGCTGGCCGGCCAGCGTGTCGCTCGGCGGGACCGACTGCGTGCTGGCGCAACCGGCCATGACCAGCACGGCGGCGAGGCCCGACAGCCACGCCGCGTTGCGGTTGATCTCGCGCTTTTCCATGGACGATCCGACTCCGGTTTGACAATCTTTCAAGCATCTCAAAAACGGAACGGCCGACGTGTAACCGGATGCAAACAATGATGACAAACGATCACGCGCCGGCGCCGAAGGACGCTCGCTACCGGTAATACGGACGGATCGCGAAAAACTTGATGGGTTTTTCGCGTGAAATCGGAAGATTTTTCGCCGCTCGCCGCTATAGGCCGTCGATTTTCAATAGACGAATTGAAGGCAACTCAAGGACGCGGCGGAAGCGACGCGCGCTGCGGTCGGTATTCAACGCAGCCATTCGAGCAGTTCGGCGCACGCGTACGCGATGCCAATGCACAGAAAGATCAGATGCAACGCGATCTTGAACGACACGCCCCACGACGAATCGATTTGCATGACACGCTCCCCGTTCGATGTGAAGCCATGATCGGGCCTCGACCTTGTCCCGAAAATGCGGATCCGGCGAATCCGGTCTCAGGCAATGCCTGAGACCGCGCGTGCCGTTCCTGCTAACGTATCGGCCATTCCAACGTGATCGACCGTGCTCCCCGCCATGCGCTTCGACCTGACCGACCTGCGGCTTTTTCTCAATATTTGCGACGCGGGCACGATCACGGGCGGCGCCGAGCGCACGCACATCACGCTGCAGGCGGCGAGCGAACGCATTCGCGGGATGGAGGACGAACTCGGCGTGCCGCTGCTGCATCGGACCAAGTCCGGCACGCAGGTCACCGACGCGGGCCGCGCGCTCGAGCACCATGCGCGCACCGTGCTGCAGCAGATCGACCACATGCGCGGCGAATTGCAGCAATACGGCCAGGGGCTGCGCGGACACATCCGGCTGCTGTGCAACACCGCATCGCTCAGCGAATATCTGCCCGATGCGCTGGCCGATTACCTGCCGCATCATCCGAAACTGTCGATCAGCGTCGAGGAGCGGTCGAGCCAGGAAATCGTGCATGCGATCCGCAACAAGACGGCCGACGTCGGTATCGTCGCCGACTCGGTCGGCCTCGGCGGCCTCGAACAGAAACCGTTCCGCGAGGACTGGCTGATCGTCGTCGTGCCGGCCGGGCATCCGCTCGCGTCGCGTGGCAGCGTCGCGTTCGACGACATCGCCGACGCGGACTTCATCGGCCTCACCGACGGCAGCGCGCTGCAGGTGCATCTCGCCGACCAGGCGCGCGCGCTCGGCAAGCGGATCCGCTATCGTGTGCAGCTGAAGAGTTTCGATGCGATCTGCCGCGTGATCGAGAGCGGCGTGGGCATCGGCATCGTGTCCCGCCATGCGGCGGAACGCGCGATGCAGACGATGGACATCCGGCTCGTCGAACTGTCGGACGCGTGGAGCCACAGGCGGCTGACGCTGTGCGCGCGATCGTTCGACGCGCTACCCAAATACACGCGGGAATTCGTCTCGTTCCTGTCGGGCGACGCGCCGCCGCGATGAAGCCGGCCGCACCGGCGAACGCGCGACGCAGCTACGCAAGCATCCGGACAGCACGATCGACTCGCCGCCTATCGACGCAGAGGTTTCAACCATGACCGATACCGACCTTGCCGCGTGCTATCGCGCGTATATCGACTGCCTGAACCGCCAGGATTGGCCGGCGCTCGGCCAATACGTCGGCGACGACGTGATTCACAACGACCGACGGCTCGGCCTGTCCGGCTATCGCGCGATGCTCGAGCAGGATTTCCGCGATATTCCGGATCTGCACTTCAAGATCGCGCTGCTTGTCTGCGAGCCGCCGCACGTCGCTTGCCGGCTGCAGTTCGACTGCTCGCCGCGCGGCACGTTTCTCGGTCTCGCGGTCAACGGCCGCAAGGTGTCGTTCGCCGAAAACGTGATCTATGCGTTTCATGACGGCAAGATCCGGCAGGTGTGGTCGGTGATCGACAAGGCGGCGATCGACGCGCAGCTTTAGCGTGGCCGGAACGCGCGACGCGACCGGGTCTTGCGCCGACACATTCGGATAACGTTTTCTCATCGCGCGGAGTTCCGACGATCGATCGTGGAATGCCGCTGTTGTCAGCGCTTTCGTTCATTCCGCTCCATCGCGCACTGCACAAAATTCCCGTATTTTCCGCAACGATTCGCGTATATCGGTAATCTATTCTGATGCCGACGCTCGGGTTTGCCCTCGTCGTCCCGTCACGAAAGTTCATTGACATCGCGTCGACCGACGCCTAGATTGGAAAACGTTTTCCATTCACCGCGCGCGACGTCGCAGCCCGACGGACGAGCGCGCACCGCGCCGCCGTTGCGCAGCGGCCGTCATCACGATTCGAACCGGAGACACCATGCATTCACGACGCACAATCGCGCTCGGCGCCGCGTTCGGCGCCCTTTCCATGCTGTTCGTCGGCGGTTGCGGCGGCAACGACGTGAACGGATCGCCGGCAGCGTCGTCATCGCCGCCGCCGTCCACGCCCGCACTCGCGCCGAACTCGCTGCACGCGCTGGTGTACGGCGCGCCCGACACCAGCGTGCCGGCCGGCTCCGACATTCCGGCCACGATGATGGGCCAGATGCGCGCGCTGTTCGACCTGATCAGAAAGTCGCCGGACTTCACGCAGGTCGTGATGGATCTCGGCGACGGCACGCCGGTCCACGTGCTCGACACGAACACCGGCGACAAATTCCTGCCCGGCAAGCTCGCGCTCGGCCTGTCGTACATCCTGATCGACATGAAGACGAAGGGCGATCCGCGCTACGCGGACTATCTCGCGACGTACCGGAACGTCACGACCGCGATGATGGCGCAGTCGGGCAGCAACTACGCATATGCGAATACGTCGTGGGGCGAGTACTACTATCTGGTCGCGCTGAACAACCTGAATGCGCACGGGATGCTGAACGAAGCATTCAGCGACGCGATGCTCGCGACGCTGCAGCGCCGGCTCACGTTCTGCGACATGTTCGGCCCGGACGCGAGCGGCAAGACCGACACGTGCCCGGGCGCCGGCACGCCGATCGACATCGCGTCGCTGAACACTGCGCAGAACTACTACGCGGTGTCGTACGGAATCGCCGGACTGCGTCAGAAGCTCGGCTGGAGCAATCCGTCGTTCTCGTCCGCGACCGATCCGGCCGTCGCGACGATGGGCGCGCGCGATGCGCTGCTGTACACGCTCGCGAACCACATCCGCAACGACTCGTCCGGCGGGTTCTCGGACGAAGCGTCGAACACGCATACGACGTACTACGATCAGGCGCGCTTCGACCGCTACAGCACGCTGCTGATCGGCGAAGTCGTCGAGCGCACGTTCGAGATGGGCAACGAAGCGAATCTGACGCCCGAGCTGAAGGCTTATCTGCGCAAATCGGTCGACCTGATCCTGCCGCAGCTGAACGCGGACGGCGAAGGCTTCAACTACGGCCGCTCGATCGGCCCGTACGGCGACTCGGCGTTCATGGAAGTGCTGACGGCCGCCGCCAACGCCGGCGTGCTGTCGGACAAGGAAATGCAGATCGCGTACGCATTCATCGACAAGGCCGCACACCGGTTCGACACGTACTGGTACGACGCGTCGCTGCCGACGCCGTCGGTCAACATGTGGGTGAAGGGCCGCGGGACCGACGCGTATCGCGGCAAGCCGCGCGTGATGGGAGAAAACTTCAGCCTGCTGCACCAGTACCTGTACGTGAATGCGTGGTGGAACAAGCTCGGATTCGGCGGCAAGGCGCCGATGTCCGATTCGGACTACAACGCGTGGCTCGATGCGCTGCCGCGCTACACGCTGACCTGGTACAACCTGCCCGGCGACCCCGCGCATCCGTACAGCGCGGCGCTCGTCACCGTGCGCGACGGCCGGCGCGTGATCAACCTGAACCTGAGCCAGGCGCCCGACTACGATTCGTACACGCCGTACTATCCGGTGCCGTTCTCGGACAAGCTGATCTACGGAACGACCGATCTCGGCTATGCGCTGCTGGTGCCGCAGGTGTCGTACAACGGGAAGACGTACATCCCGGTCACGTACTACAAGAATCTGAACGTGCAGCAGAGCAACGGACAGGTGATCGTATCGTTCGATACCGCGAAGTTCCGCGTCGCATCGAAGAACGCGCCGTACACGACCGACCTCGATCTGCAGCTGCATACGGTGCTGACGTTCTCGCACGGCACGATCGCGCGCAGCGACACGCTGAGCTCCGGCACGCTGGCCGGCAACCTGGCGGTCGAAACGGATTTCACGTCGTTCGCGGATGTCGCGGCGACGCGAGCCAACGGCGACGGCGTGTCGGTCGCGTATGCGAACGGGCCGGCGACCGGTTATGCGGCGTCCGGGTTCGACGGCTGCACGCTGACCGCGTTCGACACCGCGAACGGCGCGACGAACCCGTTGTCGACGACGCCGATCGGCCAGCTGCATTCGAACTTCGCGTGCACGACGAAGCCGTTCGCGCTCGGCGCGGGCACGACGCGCACGTTCGGATGGACGCTGACGTACGCGGATCCTGCATGAGCGGCACGGAGCACAGCGCGGCGACGCCCGGCGGCGCTCACGCACGGTCCCCACGTGCCGGCTCCCGAACGAAACATGCCGATGCCGGTTCGCGCGTCGTCGTCCGGCGGCACGAAGCCGCTCACCGCCACCCGGACGCGGCCATGTACGCACCGAGCGCGATCAGCCCGACGAAGAAGCAGCGCCGGAACGTCTGCTCGCTCATCACGCGCCGCGCGAACTGACCGCCGGCCATCCCGGCGAGCGCCGGCACGAGCGCAAGCGCCGATACGCCGAGATCGACGCCCTGCAGCGCGCCGGTGATCCGCAGCTGCACGCCGAGCGCGATCGTCGACGCGGTAAACGACAGTCCGAGCGCCTGGATCAGATCGTCCTTCGGCAGCCGCAGCGCCTGCAGATACGGGACGGCCGGCACGACGAACACGCCGGTCGCGGCCGTCACGATGCCGGTCAGATAGCCGACCGCGGCGGACAGCCACTTCTCGTGACGTCCCGGCGCGGGCAGCCGCGCGGCAGCGAGCCCCCACAGCCCGTACGCGACCAGCACGACGCCGAGCGCCGCATGCGTCCACGTGCTGCCCGTCGCGAGCGCGGGCAGGCCGCCGGTCAGCGTGCCGACCGTCAGCCCGGCGAACAACGGCCACAGGCGGCGCAGCAGCGGCCCGAATGCCGGGCCGAGCGCCAACTGCCACACGTTGGTGACGAACGACGGCACGAGCAGCAGGCTCGCGGCCGCCGACGGCGGCATCGCCAGCGTCAGCAGCCCCATCGCGATCGTCGGCAGCCCGAGGCCGATCATCCCCTTGACCGCGCCGGCCAGCAGAAAAACGAGCGCGATGATCGTCAGCGTCTGAATGTGCATCGATGGCGTTCCGTCCGGATGAGTACGGCGCCGATGATGGATCACCGGTGCGCCGCCCGCCATCTGGATTTGCCTGACGCTGGCTCGGGCCCGCCGGACGGAGCGCGGCGCGTCACGCGCGCTGCCCGCCGCCGCGCTGCCGCTCGCTGTCGAGATGCGCCATCTGCGCAGCCGGGTAACGTTCGCCGGCCGCCGCGCCGGCGGGCACCGCCGCTTCGATGCGTGCGAGGTCGTCGGCCGAGAGCCGCATGCCGGCCGCGTGAAGCGCGTCCTGAAGCTGCGTGCACTTGCGCGCGCCGATCAGCGGCACGATGTCGTCGCCGCGCGACAGCGCCCACGCGATCGCGATCTGCGCCGGATTGCTGCCCTTCTCGTCCGCGATCGCGCGCAGCGCGTCGACGAGCGCGAGGTTGTGCGCGAGGTTTTCGCCCTGGAAGCGCGGGCTCGCCGCGCGGAAGTCGCGCTCGCGCTGCCGTGCGGCGCTCCAGCGTCCGCCGAGCAGCCCGCGCGACAGCACGCCGTACGCCGTCACGCCGATGCCGAGCGCGCGGCACGCGGGCAGAATGTCGGCCTCGATGTCGCGCGACAGCAGCGAGTATTCGATCTGCAGATCGGCGATCGGCGCGACCGCCGCCGCGCGGCGGATCGTATCGGCACCGGCTTCCGACAGCCCGATATGGCGCACGTAGCCGGCCTTCACGAGATCGGCGATCGCGCCGACCGTGTCCTCGATCGGCACCGCCGGATCGACGCGCGCGGGCCGATAGACGTCGATGTAGTCGGTGCCGAGCCGCTTCAGCGAATACGCGACGAAGTTGCGGACGGCCTGCGGTCGCGCATCGTAGCCGGCGAACGCGCCGGCCGGGTCGCGCAGCGCGCCGAACTTCACGCTGATCAGCACCTGCTCGCGCGTGCGCCCGCGCAGCGCGTCGCGGATCAGCATCTCGTTGTCGCCCATGCCGTAGAAATCGCCGGTGTCGAGCAGCGTGATCCCGTTGTCGAGCGCCGCGTGCAGCGTCGCGATGCTCTCGTCGCGATCGGCCGGCCCGTACAGATCCGACATCCCCATGCAGCCGAGTGCGATCGCCGATACCTGCGGGCCCGTACGGCCGAGTTGACGCTTGTCCATGTCCGTGTCCTTCCGGTGGTGAGTGGATGAACGCGATTGTCGGCGCGCGCCGCCGCGCGATAAACGCGAAAGTCTCGACCAAACCGTTCGACGGTGATTAACAATGGAGCCTGTCTCAATTCGCCAATGCTCCCGCTCCGCATGGATCATCTGCATGCAATGCGCATCTTCGCGCGCGTCGCCCATCTCGGCAGCTTCACGAAAGCGGCCGAGCAGCTGCAACTGCCGCGGCCGACGGTCAGCAACGCCGTCCAGTATCTGGAAAAGCACCTGAAGGTGCGCCTGCTGCAGCGCACGACGCGACGCGTCGCGCTGACCGCCGAGGGCGCGACCTACTACGAACGGTGTACGCGGCTGCTCGCCGACCTCGACGATGCCGAAACGCTGTTCGACGATGCCGGCGCGTCGCCGCGCGGCGTGGTTCGCGTCGACCTGCCCGAGCGCTTCGCGCTGAACCAGGTGATTCCGGCGCTGCCGGACTTCCACGCGCGCTATCCGGATCTGCGCGTCGCGATCAGCACGACCGACCGTTTCGTCGATCTCGTCGCCGACGGCATCGACTGCGCGGTGCGGGCCGGCACGCTGTCCGATACGTCGCTCGTCGCCCGGCGGATCGGCGAACTCGCGCAGGTCAACTGCGCGTCGCCCGCGTATCTCGCGCGGCACGGCACGCCGCGCTCGCCGGACGAGCTGCCCGACCACGTCGCGATCGGCTACGTGTCGAGCCGCACGAGCCGCGAACTGGACTGGGAATATACGGACATGGATACGGGCGAGCTGCACACGGTGAAGATGCGCAGCATCGTGTCGGTGAACAGTTCGCACGCGTATCTCGCGTGCTGCGTGGCGGGACTCGGGCTGATCCAGGCGCCGCGCGAGGGGCTCGCGCCGCTGCTCGCCGACGGCTCGCTGGTCGAAGTGCTGCCGGAATGGCATGCGCCGCCGCTGCCGGTGTCGGTCGTGTATCCGTACGGCCGGCATCTGGCGCCGCGCGTGCGGATCTTCGTCGACTGGCTCGCGCAGACGCTCGGCGACCTCGGCCGCCCGGACTGACGGCGCGCGACGCGGCGCTCGCGCCGATCAGAACTTGTGGCGGATCGCCGCGCGCACCGAGAACTGGTTCGACGTCGACGACGGGCCGTCCGTGCCGACCACGTAGCCGCCGTCGGCCGCGGTGCCGGTCTTGTCGCCGGCGACCTTCTGCCACGCGCCCTGCAGATAGACGTCGGTGCGCTTGGACAGGCTGTAGTCGGCCATCAGGCCGACCGTGTGGTACTTCGGCTTGAACGAGCCGGCCGCCGCATCGAACTTGCCGTCCGTGTACACGTACTGCGCGCCCAGATAGAAATCGGACGTCAGCTGGTACTTGCCGTTGACCTCGAAGTTCTGGAACTTCGTCGCGGTCAGCCCGAGACCGGAGAACGTCGATGCCGGCAGATAGACGGTCGACACCGGGTTCTTCACGTCGGTCTTCGTGTAGACGAAGCCGACCGTCGCCGGGCCGAACGTGTAGTTGATCCCGCCGCCGAAGATGCGCAGCCGGTCGGCGACGAAGTTCGCGTCGTCGGCCGCGATCGCGCCCGCGTTGCCGGCGCCCGGGCTGTTCGCCTGCAGATACGCGGCCGCGACCTGCAGCCCGGCGAGCGAATACTGCGCGCCGACGCTGTACTGGCGATTGGTCGAGAAACCGGTGCTGTTGCTGAAGCTGTACGTGCCGCCGAACGTCAGCCCGTTCCAGTCGGGGCTCGCGTACTTGACGGTGTTGTTGACGCGAAACGAGTTGTCGGTGTTGTCGTTGTCGAACGGATGCGAGAACAGCGTGCCGCCCCAGTTGCCGTTCGCGGTCAGCGGCGCGAGATAGTCGACGACGGAATCGTACTGGCGGCCGAACGTCAGCGTGCCGAAGCGCGACTGGCTGAGCCCGACGAACGCCTGCCGGCCGAACATCCGGCCGCCCTGCCCGAGCCGCCCGTTGTTCACGTCGAAGCCGTTTTCCAGCGTGAAGATCGCCTTCAACCCGCCGCCCAGTTCCTCGCTGCCCTTCAGGCCCCAGCGGCTGCCCTGCGCATAGCCGCTCGCGAGCTGGTAATTCGTCTTCCCGACGCCGTTCACGTTCACGTTGTTCGTGTAGTTGAAGCCCTCGTCGATCAGGCCGTACAGCGTCACGCTATCCTGCGCGAACGCCGGCGCGGCAAAGGCGGCGAGCGCGGCGGCAAAAAGGGCGTGCTTCTTCATGTCGGATCTCCGGAGCCGGGCCGGGCGGGCGAGCACCCGGCGCATGTTTGGTCTGTTGTGGTGGCCCGCAGCGCGGACGGCGCGATATCGAGACGCGCGAGGACGAAATGGTGTCACGTCGGAAATCGCGCGTCCATCCGCGGTACGCAGCCGTCCGCAAAGCGTTGCGCCGGGCCAACTGGCCGATTGCGCCGGCCGCCCGACGCGCGTTGCCGGTCGCGGCACGGCGGCGTTCCATCCGCGTAAACCCGAAGCGCGTCGCATCGGTGGCACAATGCGCATCCGTTCGCCATTTCTTCACGAAGTCATGCTTCACCCCGATTCCTGCGCGGCGCCCGCCGGCCGCGCACGCGGGCCGCGCCGCGAGGCCGCCCGATGACGCCGCCCGCACGGGCCGGCCGCTACGCGGAGCTCGATTTCTTTCGCGGCCTCGTGCTGCTCGTCATCGTCGTGGACCACATCGGCGGCAGCATCCTGTCGCGCGTGACGCTGCACGCGTACGCGCTGTGCGACGCGGCCGAGGTGTTCGTGTTCCTCGGCGGGTTCGCGACCGCAATCGCTTACAACTCGCTTGCAGAGCGGCACGACGAAGCCGCCGCGCGCCAGCGCTTCATCCGGCGCGCGTTCGAGATCTATCGCGCATTCCTCGTGACGGCCGGCCTGATGCTGCTGATCACGGCCGTGCTGAACGCGTTCGCGATCGACGGGCCCAACATGCCGACCAACGATCTCGACGGGCTGCTGCACAAGCCGCTCGCGGCGCTGCGCGACATCCTGCTGTTCCGCCGTCAGCCGTACCTCGCATCGGTGCTGCCGATGTACGCGTTCTTCGCGCTGCTCGTGCCGCTCGCACTGCCGCTCGCGCGCACGCAGCCGTGGCTGCTGCTCGCGTTCAGCGGGTCGCTGTGGTACGCGGCGCCGCACGTCGCGCGGTTCCTGCCGACCGTCGAAGGCGCGCCGTGGGACTTCAATCCGTTCGCGTGGCAGTTCCTGTTCGTGTTCGGCGTGATCGCGCGCTGCCAGCCCGTCTATCAGACGCTCGCGCCGAAGCCGCAGGGCTGGCTGCTGACGGCCGCGTCGCTCGCGATCGTCGCGGCCGGCGCGTACTACCGGCTGCGCATCGAGCCGTTCCCGACCGATCCGTCGATCAAGCAGAACCTCGGCGCGCTGCGGCTCGTGAATTTTCTGGCGATCGCATGGCTCGCCGCGAAGCTCGTGCACCTCGGCTGGATGAAGAAGGTCGCGCACGCGATGCCGTGGATCGGCACGATCGGCCGGCAGGGGCTGCTGTGCTTCGTCGCCGGCACCGGCATCTCGCTCGCGGTCGACTCGCTGCTGTACCAGGCGACGGACGGCTATCTCGACGTGCCGCTCGGGCTGACCGCCGACGTCGTCGCGATGGCGCTGCTGTATCTCGTCGCCAAACTCTACGGGCCGTTCGTCGCGCGGCTGCCGTTCCGCTCGCGGCGATGACGCGCCGCGCCGTCATGCGCCGCTGCTACGATAGCCGGCGCCTCTTCCGAAACGATTCGCCATGCGTCGACTCGCCGTTCCGCTCGCCGTCGCCCTGATCGCCGGCTCCATCGCCACCGCCCGCGCGACGCCGTCCGCGTTCCCGGCCTCGCCCGCGCCGGCCGCACCGACGGTCGGCCCGCCCGCGTCCGCCGCGCCGGCCGGCACGGGCAACGCGGTCAATCCGGGCAGCAGCATCGTGCTGCGCACGTTCCGTTCGGCCGCGTTGCAGCGCGACTGGTCGTACACCGTCTACCTGCCGCCCGGTTACAACGCGGAAGGCGCGCGCTACCCGGTGATGTACCTGCTGCACGGCAATGCGGGCAACGCGAACGACTGGATCACGCAAGGCCGGCTGCAAGGCACCGCCGACACGCTGATCGAGCGCCACGACATCCCGCCGGTCGTCGTCGTGATGCCGCAGGGCGGCACCGACTGGTACGTCGACCGCAAGGAGAAGATGCAGAGCGCGTTCCTCAACGATCTGCTGCCCGAAGTCGAAGCGCACTTCGCGGTGTCGAACCAGCGTGCGGGCCGCGCGATCGGCGGCGTGTCGATGGGCGGCTTCGGCGCGCTGCGCTTCTCGCTGCTCGAGCCGGGGCTGTTCTGCGGCGCGATGCTGCTGAGCCCCGCGATCTACGCGAACGAGCCGCCGCTGAACTCGGCCGCGCGCTACGTCGGCGTGTTCGGCGACCGGCAGTTCGATCCGCGCGTGTGGCACGAGCTGAACTATCCGGCGCTGATGCGCGGCTATTTCGCGAGAAGCTGGCGCGTGCCGATGTTCATCGCGGCCGGCGACGACGATCTGACGATCCAGGCCGAGGCGAGCCTGCTCTATACGCAGCTGCGCCGCGCGCAGAATCCGGCCGAGCTGCGCATCGTCGACGGCGGGCATACGTGGGACGTGTGGCGCGGGCTGCTCGCGCCGGGGCTGAAATACGCGCTCGAATGCGTGAAGTGACGGCGGCGGCGAGCCGCGTTTCGCGCGGGCGCCGCGGCTTGGGCACGCCGCCGGCCTCGTGTGCCGCCGGCCGCTTGCACGCGGCGCGGCCGGCAAGCGGCGTTTCACTGGCCCGCGACGGCGGGCATCACGCGTCCGCGTCCGGAATCCGCGCGGACTGAATCACGACCAGCGTATCGCCCGCGTCGATCCGGCAAGGCGGATCTTCATAGAACGACTGGATCCTCCCGCCGCGGTCGAGCCCGATCACGATCGCGCCCGGCACCGCGTTCGTCATGCAGCCGACCTCGTGCGGCAGCGCTTCGCGCTCGACCAGCGTCGCGCGCCCGCGCGTCGACAGCATGTCGTTGACGAACGGCACGATGTAGCGGCTGTGCACCGCGTCGGCGAGCAGCAGCGCGCCGATCTTCGTCGACGACACGATCACGTCCGCGCCGGCCTGCCGCAGCTGCCGCTGATAGAGATTCTCCTGAATCCGCACGACGATCTTGGTTTCCGGCGCGATGCTGCGCACCGACAGCGTGAGCAGGATCGCGGTCGGATCGTCGGTCACCGAGATAATCACGGCCTTCGCGACGCGCACCTGCGCCTGCCGCAGCAGATCCTCGTGCGCCGGATCGCCGAGCAGCCCCGTCACGCCGAGCGACGTCGCGGCCTCGAGCGCCTGCTGCTGCGCGTCGATCACGACGATCGTCGCCGGATCGACGCCGCTCTCGAGCAGCTCGCGCACGGCGATCGACCCGGACAGCCCGTAGCCGCACACGACGATGTGACCGGTCAGTTGCTTTTGCAGACGTTTCATGCGGAATTCCTCGACGACGCGCTGGATCACGAACTGATAGGCCGTGCCCAGAAAGATGAACCAGATGACGATGCGGATCGGCACGATGAAGAACGCGTCGATCAGGCGCGCCCGCGCGGTGACGGGCACGATGTCGCCGTAGCCGACGGTCGCGACCGTGACCATCGTGAAGTAGACGAGATCGGCGACGCTCATCGGCGTGCTCTTCGTCGAATCGCGCAGGCCGTCGCGATCGAGATACAGCACGAGGAACGCGAGCATGCACAGCAGCACGACCGCGCCGAGACGGACCAGCAGCGTGCGCCGCGGCGACGTCGCGGGGCGCGTGAACAGCGTGCGCGCACGCGGCGCCTGCCACGGCTCGCGCACGCGACGCAGCCGGGAGCGTAACGAGCGGCGCTGGGAAGGCGTGGCCAACGGGAATCTCCTGAAGGATGCGGGCTCGATTCTACCGGCGGCGACCGCGCGCGAGCCGCGCGTTCACAGCATGCTGCGCGGCCGCACCATCGTCCCGTCGACGAAGCGCTGCGCACGGAACGCGGACAGGTCGAGCGACGGCGCGCCGGTGTCGACCCACTCGGCGAGCAGCCGGCCGACGATCGGCCCCATCGCGAAGCCGTGCCCGCAGAAGCCGGTCGCAATCGCGAGCCCGGACGGCGTGCCGGGCGCGTCGATCACCGGAATCCCGTCGGGCAGCACGTCGATCAGGCCGGCCCACGCTTCGACGATCTGCGCATCCTTCAGCGCGGGGAAAATCGCCTTCAGTTTCGCGAGCGCGCGCGGCGCATGCGCGCGATTCGGCTGCGGCTGCGGATCGCGCGGCTCGATCGGCCCGACGTCGCCGTGGATCCGCGCGACGACGTCGCGCCACGCGCATGCGTTCAGATGCAGCCGGAATTTCTCGCGCTGCGACCAGAACTCCGGCCAGAACAGGCTGAGCCCGCGCAGATGGCCGAGCGTCAGGTCGACGTCGACCTGCATGTCGTCGGCCAGATTGATCGCGCCGCTCCGGCGTTGCCGGATGCCGAGGCCGTGCCCCCAGATCGTCGACGCGGACACCGGCGGCATCACGTTGGTGCGCATGCAGGTGCCGCGCACCGCCTGCTGCGGCAACCGGATGCCGACGCCGTCGAGCAGCCGGAAGCTGGTCGCGCCGGCCGCGCAGATCACGCGGCGCGCGCGGATCGTGCCGCGTTCGGTCGCGACGCCGACGACCGCGCCGCCGGCCGTCTCGATCGCCGTCACGCCGCAGCCTTCGAAGAAACGTGCGCCCGCTTCGGTTGCGCGCGCAGCGAAAGCGGCGGCCACGCGGCGCGGCTCGGCCTGGCCGTCGGTCGCCGTATAGAGGCCGCCGAGCGTGCGCGCATCGCGCGCGAGCCCGCTCACGTGCTCGTCGATCTGCGCGCACGTCAGCGTGCGCGTGTCGAGCCCGTGCTCGCGCGCGACCGCGAGCCACGCCTGGAACGACGCCCAGTCCGCTTCGTTGTCCGCGATGTAGAGGCAGCCGCCCTGCCGCCATTCGAGATCGAAACCGAGCGTTTCCTCTAATTTCTCCCAGATCCGCATGCCGGCCATCATCAACGGGACTTCGGCGGACTCGCGGCCCTGCTGTCGCACGAAGCCCCACGCGCGCGTCGACTGCTGGCCGGCGATGCGCGACTTGTCGAGTACGACCGCCTTCAGCCCGCGCAGCGCGAGGTAGTACGCGGCGGCGCAGCCCATGATGCCGGCGCCGGCGATCACGACGTCGGCTTCGTGGGGGAACGCTGTGTCGGCGCGGGTCAATGTGTCGTGCAGCGGATAAGTTGTCGTCATTGTTTCGTATTGGATGTGAATGCATGCTGGCAGCACGCGCCGCGGTAACGTCGTGACACAGCTTTCACAGAAACGCACGTTTCGCGACACGGAATGCCAGCCATTTTGCGGTAAAGTTATCTTTTCCGCGCGTGGCCGGTCGGCTCGCCACCGGACATCGTCAAGATCGTCCGCCGAGACTGCCGCAAGGCGTCGTCCTGAACGTCATTCGATTCGACCCGATCCGCTCCCGTAGCATGACCACCGAAGCAATCACCACGGATTCCCTCGCGGTTGCCGAGCGCGTGCGCGAGCTGATGACCCGCAACGGCATCGGCAAGCGCCAGCAGACCACCGAGCTGTGCCGGATCCTCGACCTCAGTTTTTCACAAGGCCACCGCAAGCTTCGCGGCAGCAGCCCGTGGACGCTCGCGCAGATCAAGAAAGTCGCCGAAGCGTACGGCGAACCCGCCGCGCAGCTGTTCGGCGCGCAAACGCTCGACCCCGGCATGGTCGGCGCATGCTCGCATGAAGCCGTGCTTTACGCGGGCGTCGCCGAGATTCCGTGCACCGCATGGATCGGCGCGCCGCTCGAAGCCGGCGCGCGCCCCGAGTTCGTCGCGTACGAGCAAAACGGCCGCTGGCGCGTGCTGCGCCACACCGGCGTGCTGTACCAGAACGCGTACGACGTGCACAAGATCGAAATCTATCCGCGTCGCGCCGAAAGCGACAAGCTCGTCGTCGCGGTGATCGATCCCGATCGCGTCAGCGCGACCGAACTGTGCCGCTATCTCGAACGGCAGGGTTTCGCGACCGCGTCGTTCGACGGCCTCACGTCGTTCGTCGATGCGCTGCAAGGCCAGGCGTTCGACGCGGTCGTCACCGAATGGCTGTTCGACGGCGGCACGGCCGCGACCGCGATCAAGGCCGTGCGCGCATCCGACAATCCGGGCGCGCCGATCTTCGTGCTGACCGGCGATCTGCTGACCGGCCGCGCGAGCGAAGCCGACATCAGCGAAGTGATCCGCACGTTCGACGTCGTCTGCTACGAAAAGCCCGCGCGCATGGCGATCCTCAGCGCCGATCTCGCGAAACGGCTCGCGCGCGGCTGATCCGCACCACGGCACCGGGCGGCGCGCGATCGCACGCGCCGACATCCGCACGGCGCCGCAGCCGTGAACGCGGTCAGTACAATAGCCGCACCGTTCACGTCCACGCCGGCCTCCGCCGCCCGACTCCATGGCCCGACTCATCCCCGACGACTGGAAAAGCCTCGCCGCGACCGGTGCGGCCGAACGCAAGCGCGAAACGCTCGCCGCGCTCGAGCGCGCGCTGCCGGACGGCTACACCGTCTATCACGGCGTGCACTGGACGCGCGCCGAGCAGGCGTTCTCGGTGTTCGGCGAAGCGGCGTTCGTCGTCGTGAGCCCGGCCGGCCGCATCCTGCTGATCGAGCAGAAAGCCGGCTTCCTGCGCGAGACGCCGAAAGGGCTCGTGAAGGTCTATCTGCAGACGGAGCGCAACGTCGCGATCCAGCTCGCGCGCACGCAGGAGACGCTGCGCCGGCGCCTGACGGCCGCGCTCGGCGCGGGCGTCTACGGTGTCGAGGCGCTGCTGTATTGCCCCGACTACTCGATCCGTCAGGCGGCGATCGCCGGCGTCGCGGCCGACCGCATCGTCGACGCGTCGCGCAAGGCGCAGCTCGCGCAGGTGATCCTGCAGATCCTGCCCGAAGACGACGAGCCGGTCGCGAACGCGACGAAGCTCCACCATTTCCTGTCCGACGAACTGGCGCTCACGCCCGACACCAGCGCGCTCGTCGGCCAGGCCGGCACGCTCGTCACGCGGCTGTCCGGCGGCCTCGCCGCGTGGGCGCGCCAGCTCGAGTTCGCGCCGTTCCGGCTGCGCGTCACCGGCACCGCAGGCTCGGGCAAGACGCAGCTTGCGGTGCAGGCGATGCGCGATGCGGTGGCCGCCGGCAAGCGCGTGCTGTACGTGTGCTTCAACCGGCCGCTCGCCGACTACATCGCGCGCATCGCGCCGCCCGGCGCGAAGATCGCGAACTATCACCAGCTGTGCGACTGGGTCGCGCGCGACGGCGGCTATACGCCGGACTTCGACACGCCCGGCGCGTTCGAGCGGCTCGAGGCGCGTTTCGCGCAGGCGCCGATTCCCGAGCGCTGGCGCTTCGACGTGTTGATCGTCGACGAAGGACAGGACTTCCACGCGCCGTGGGCGCACGCGCTCGAGCGGCTGCTCGCGCCCGACGGCGCATGGTGGTGGCTCGAGGATCCGCTGCAGAACCTGTACCTGCGCGAACCGGTCGCGCTGCCCGGCTGGGTCACGCTGAAGGCGCTCACGAACTACCGCAGCCCGCGCGATCTGCTCGAATTCGTGCGCGACGTCGTCGGCCGCGTCGAGCCGCTCGCCGCCGAGCTGAGCTCGGGCAGCCCGTTCGACGGGTCCGATCCGTCGGTGTCGTCGTACGGCGAAGCGGGCGCGTCCGACGACGCGCTCGCCGAAGCGTGCATCGATGCGACCAAGCGCGCGATCACGCATGCGCTGTCGCTCGGTTTCCGCAAGCAGGACATCGCGGTGCTGTCGTATCGCGGCCGCGAGAATTCGGCGCTCGCGTCGCTCGACCAGCTCGGCCCGCACCGCGTCAAGCGCTTCACCGGCAAGTACGACCTGTTCGGCAACCCCGAATATCGCGAAGGCGACGTGCTGCTCGATTCGATCTACCGCTTCAAGGGGCAGGCGGCGCCGTGCGTGATCCTGACCGAGATCGATTTCGACACGCTCGATGCGCGCGCCGCACGCAAGCTGTTCGTCGGCGCGACGCGCGCGACGATGAAGCTGCTGCTCGTCGCGTCGTCGCGCGCGGCCGCGCAGCTCGCCGTGCGCTGACGCGGCACACGGGCCGCGCTGCGCATGGCGCGCGCGACCG
>NZ_CABVPR010000091.1 GCF_902499135.1 Burkholderia dolosa | reverse complement strand
GGCGCCGCCGCGCAGGAGCGCGCGTGACGCGGCGCAGTGCGGTCGCGCGGCGCGCCGGTCGCGTCGCGCGCGCCGCGCGGATGCCGATCGTCGCCGCGTCGCTGTTCGCCTGTGCGCACGCCGCGTTCGCGGAAACCGCGGCGGCGTCGGCGTCGCCGACCGGCGCCAGCGCATCGTCGTGCACCGCAAAACGGCCGGCCGTGCTGTTCAACCGCTGGCAGGAAGACTGGTCGGTGCTCGCGAATCCGTGTGTGCCGCGCGCGCCGCTCGACGCACTGAAATACGTGCCGCTCGGCGGCGATCCCGCTTCGTATCTGTCTCTCGGCGCGAACCTGCGCGAGCGCGTCGAGAGCAACGACGCGCCGCTGTTCGGAATCGGCTCCGCGCAATCGGATACGTACGTGATCCAGCGCATCGAAGTGCATGCCGATGCGCATGTCGGCCGGCACTGGCAATTCTTCGTGCAATTGCAGGATGCGCGTGCGTTCGGCAAGAACACGGTATCGCCGGTCGACCGGAATCCGCTCGATCTCGAACAGGCATTCGCGACGTATACGGGCGCGCTCGGCGGCGGCACGTTCAAGCTGCGCATCGGGCGGCAGGAGATGGCGTTCGACCTGCAGCGCTTCGTGTCGGTGCGCGACGGCCCGAACGTGCGGCAGGCGTTCGACGCGGTATGGACCGATTACGAATACGGGAAATGGCGGTTCATCGGCTATGCGACGCAGCCGGTGCAGAACCGCAACGCCTCCGATTTCGACGACGTGTCGAACCGCGACCTCACGTTCAGCGGCGTGCGCATCGAGCGGCAGTCGGTCGGACCCGGCGATCTGTCCGGCTACTGGTCGCGCTACAACCGCAGCAATGCGCGCTTTCTCGACGCGCGCGGCGTCGAGCGCCGCGACGTGTGGGACCTGCGCTACACGGGCACGCACGGCCGCTTCGACTGGGATCTCGAAGCGATGCTGCAGACGGGCACGGTGGCCGGCAGCACGATCCGCGCGTGGGCGCTGGGCTCGATCGCCGGCTACCGGCTCGATGCACGCTGGTCGCCGCGCATCGCGCTGCAGGTCGACGCGGCGTCCGGCGACCGGCAGCCGCACGACGGCCGCGTCGGCACGTTCAATCCGCTGTTTCCGAACGGCTACTACTTCACGCTCGCCGGCTACACCGGCTACTCGAACCTGATTCACGTGAAGCCGTCGATCACGCTGAAGCCAGCGCCGAACCTGTCGCTGCTCGGCGCGCTCGGCTTCCAGTGGCGCGAGACGACCGGCGACGCGATCTATCAGCAGGCGAGCCAGGCCGTGCCCGGTACGGCGGGCAAGGGCGGGCTGTGGACAGGGATGTACGTGCAGCTGCGCGCGGACTGGACGATCGCCGCGAATCTGATCGGCGCGCTCGAGGCCGTGCACTTCCAGGTCGGCGATGCGATCCGCGCGGCCGGCGGGCGCAACGCGGACTACGTCGGCGTCGAGCTGAAGTACGGGTGGTGACGCGCGGTTGCGCGCGCAACGAGAAAGGGCGGCCGCAGCCGCCCTTCGTGCACGCATGCCGGCCGTGCGGCCGGCGCGCTCGCCGTTACAGATTCGGCGACAGCTGCAGCGCGTTCGTCAGGTCGCCCATCGGCGGCGCGCCGTTGGCCTTCAGCGCGTCGTCGCGCTGCTGCAGGCCCGGCAGGCGCGGCAGCGAGAAGCGGCGCGTGATGAAGCGCAGGATCGACGCCGTGTCGTACTGCGTGTGATCGACGAAGCCCTTCTTCGCGAACGGCGACACGACGATCGCCGGAATGCGCGTGCCCGGGCCCCAGCGATCGCCCTTCGGCGGCGCGACGTGATCCCAGAAGCCGCCGTTCTCGTCGTACGTGACGACCACGACCATGTTCTTCCACTGCGGGCTCGCCTGCAGATGCGCGAGCACGTTCGCGATGTGCTGGTCGCCGCTCGCGACGTCCGTATAGCCCGGATGTTCGTTCAGGTTGCCCTGCGGCTTGTAGAACGCGACCTGCGGCAGCGTGCCCGCGTCGATCGCCTTGATGAATTCGCTGCCGTCGGTGCCGCCGTCGAGCAGATGCTGCGCGCGGCTCGCGGTGCCCGGCGCCTGGTTCGCGTAGTAGTTGAACGGCTGGTGGTGCGGCTGGAAGTTCGGCGCGGTCATGTTCGCGCCGTAGATCACGCCGGACGTGCCGCTCTGCGCGGCCTGCAGCGCCTGGCCCCATGCGCCGCCGTACCACGCCCACGACACGCCCGCGCTGCTCAGCAGGTCGCCGATGTTCTGCTGCGTCTGCGGCGGCAGCGTCGTCGCGGCTGACGGATCGGCGAGGTTCGGATCGCCGCCTGCCGGCGCCTTGTTGCCGCTCGGCTGATACGGCGGCTGCATCGTGTTGACCGCGTAGAAGTCCGGCGTCAGGTTGCCGGAGTTCACGAACTTCGGAACGCCGTCGAGCGCGGACGCCGGCGAATTGCTCGCGAGCTGCAGCGACTTGCCGTCCGCGTTCACGGCCGAGATCGAGCCGGCTGCCGGGCTCTTGTCCGCGTTCGCGTAGAACGGCGCGCACGCGCAGATCAGGTACTGGTGATTCAGGAACGAGCCGCCGAACGCGCCCATGAAGAAGTTGTCGGCGAGCGTGTACTGCTGCGCGATCTTCCACAGCGGCAGCTTCGACGCGTCGGCCGTGTAATGGCCCATCACGAGGCCGCCCGAATCGGCCCACGCGGCGAACATGTCGTTCTTGCCGCCGTCGATCTGCATCTGGTTCTCGTAGAAGCGGTGATACAGGTCGCGCGTCGTCACGTTCATCGACGTGTTGAAGCCGTTCGGATCGTCGATCGCGAACGGCGCGTTCGGCAGGTTCGCCGTCATCGCTTCGGTCACGGCGGGCGTCACGCCCTTCGCGGTCAGGCCGCCCCAGACTTTCGGCAGCGTCGCGAGCGGCTGGCCGTTGCGGTCCAGCTGCTGCGCGCTTGCGGCCGTCACGTTCTGCAGCCCGTTCGCGCCCGGGAAGTTGCCGTACAGGTTGTCGAAGCTGCGGTTTTCCGCATAGATCACGACGACGTTCTTCACCGCCGACAGGCCTTGCTGCTGCACGTCGTCGCCGCCGCAGGCGGTCAGGGCTGCGGCCGCGGCGGCAGCGATTGCGGTCAAGCGAATCCAGGCGTGGGTTTTCATCCGTTGTACTCTCATCTCTCTCTTGTCGCGTGGGGACCGGCGCATCGGTTGCCGCCGGCGTTTCGAAGCTGACCGTGGCGTGTCCGACCGCACGCATTTTGACGATGCGATTTGACAGCCGGGTGTAGGCGTCCTTTCGAATGCCTGTCGATCGGCCGTCATCGAACGGTCATGCCGCTGACATAAACTCCGGCCGCTCCTTCCATCCACTTTCCGACGAATCGATGAAGCTTCGCCAACCGGCAGCCGGCGCGCGTGCGCGTTCGTGGCTGCATCTGACCGGCGCGTTCGCGCTGGCGATCGGCGTGGCCGGCCTGGCCGGCTGCGACGGACGGCCCGCGGCGGGCGTGTCGTCCGCGCAGGCCGCGAGTGCGGCGAGCGCGCCGCGCGCCACGAATGTGAGCGCAGCGGCGCCGGCCGCCGCGAGCGCGATCGTCGTCGCGGCCGACCGGCCGCAGACGCGCGCGCAGGTCTACGAAGGCGTGCGCCGGATGACGGCGCTCGGCAAGCAGCTGTTCTTCGATCCGTCGCTGTCGGGTTCCGGCAAGCTCGCGTGCGCGTCGTGCCACAGCCCCGAGCATGCGTTCGGCCCGCCGAATGCGCTCGCCGTGCAGTTCGGCGGCGACGACATGAAGCGCTCGGGCTTTCGCGCGGTGCCGTCGCTGAAGTATCTGCAGGGCGTGCCGCAGTTCACCGAGCACTTCCACGATTCCGACGACGAAGGCGACGAGAGCGTCGATGCCGGCCCGACCGGCGGCCTCACGTGGGACGGCCGCGTCGACACGGGCGCGCAGCAGGCGCGCATTCCGCTGACGTCGCCGTTCGAGATGAACGGCTCGCCCGCGAAGGTCGCGCACGCGGTCAGGGCCGCGCGCTACGCGGACGAATTCCGCGCGGTATTCGGCGCGAACGTGCTCGACGACGACGCGGCGACGTTCGCCGCGGTGCTGCGCGCGCTGGAGACGTTCGAGCAGACGCCGGAACTGTTCTCGCCGTACACGAGCAAGTACGACGCGTACCTCGCGGGCCGCGCGCAACTGACGCCGGCCGAATTGCGCGGACTGCAGCTGTTCAACGACGAGAAGAAGGGCAACTGCGCGAGCTGCCACATCAGCCAGCGCGCGCTCGACGGCACGCCGCCGCAGTTCAGCGATTTCGGGCTGATCGCGATCGCGGTGCCGCGCAACCGCACGCTGCCCGTCAACCGCGATCCGCGCTTCTACGACCTCGGCGCGTGCGGTCCCGAGCGCACCGACCTGAAGGGCCGCGACGAATTCTGCGGGCTGTTTCGCACGCCGTCGCTGCGCAACGTCGCGCTGCGCAAGACGTTCTTTCACAACGGCGTGTATCACTCGCTCGACGACGTGATGCGCTTCTATGCGGAGCGCGACATCCATCCGGAGAAGTTCTATCCGGTCGTGCACGGCAAAGTGCAGCGCTACGACGACCTGCCGAAGCGCTATTGGCCGAACATCAACCGCGAGCCGCCGTTCGACCGCAAGCCCGGCGACCGGCCGGCGCTGAACGCGGCCGAGATCAAGGACGTGATCGCGTTCCTGAACACGCTGACCGACGGATATCAGCCGACGTCCGCACACGCTGCCCGCTAGCGCGGCGAGGCGCTGCGCGCATGCTATGCTCGGTCGCTGACGGCGCGGCGCGAGCCGGTTCTCCGGCATGCGCTGCGCCACCCGATCGAACTTCCAAGGAGAACAACATGTCGATGCGTGCATCCGTTTCCGGCGTCACGCGCGCGCTGGCCGGCGCCACGTTCGCAGCCGCCGCGCTGTCCGCCCATGCGCAGAGCAATCTGGGCTTCCTGAACGACACGCCGATCACGTACTTCAGCAAGGCCGACGTCGCATCGCTGACGAAGGCCGTCGCGCACGCGCGCGACGAAGGCAAGGACGGCGAGCCGACGACGTGGCAGAACACCGGCCGCCGCACGCGGATCGATGCGAAGCTCACGCCGGCCACGATCGACAAGGACGGCAAGACCTGCCGCGAGATCACGACCGAAATCGCCGCGAAGGGGCAGACGATGACGCTGCGGCCCGTTTACTGCAAGACGGCCGCGGGCAAATGGCAATTGCAGAAGCGCTGAACACGCGCGCGATGAAGCGCGGCGGCGCGCCGCGCACCGTGTCGTGCGGCGTCGTGATCCTCGATGCGGCCGGCCGCGTGTTTCTCGCGCACGCGACCGACACCACGCACTGGGACATCCCGAAGGGGCAGGGCGAGCCCGGCGAGACGCCGGCCGACGCCGCGTTGCGCGAGCTGCGCGAGGAAACCGGCATCGAGCTCGCGGCGGCGCGGCTCGTCGATCTCGGCCGCTTCGCGTACCGTCACGACAAGGATCTGCACCTGTTCGCGGTGCGCGTCGCGCACGGCGAGATCGATCCGGCGCACTGCACGTGCACGTCGCTGTTTCCCAGCCGGCGCGACGGTTCGCCGATCCCCGAGATGGACGCGTATCGGTGGACCGAGCCGGACGAAATCGATGCGTATGCGAGCCGCAGCCTCGCGCGGCTGTTTCATACGACGCTGCCGCTCGCGGAGCTGCATCGGCGATTGCCGGGTACGTAAGCGTCGCGGTTTTCGCCGGCGCTTCGAAGCCGCGCGCGCAATAAAAAACCGGCCAGCGGCCGGTTTTTCGTTGAACGGGCGAGGATCGCGGCATCGCGCCGCGCATCGCCGCGCGGTACGCGCCGGTCAGGCCGGCTTGCCCCAGCTGTCGCGCAGCCCGACGATCCGGTTGAACACCGGCTTGCCGGGCTTCGAATCGACGCGATCGGCGACGAAGTAGCCGTGCCGTTCGAACTGCAGGCGCGTTTCCGGCGCGACGTCGCCGGCGCCCGGTTCGACGTACGCTTGCGTGATCTTCTTCGAATCGGGGTTCAGCGCGTCGAGGAAGTTCGCGCCGCCCGCGTCCGGATGCGGCTCCTTGAACAGCCGGTCGTAGATGCGCACTTCGGCCGCCTGCGCGTGACGCGCGCTGACCCAGTGGATGTTGCCCTTGACCTTGTAGTTGTTCGCGCCTTCGGTGCCCGACTTGCTGTCCGGGAAGTAGTTGCAGTGCACGGCCGTCACGTTGCCGTCGGCGTCCTTGTCGAAGCCCGTGCATTCGATCACGTAGCCGTAGCGCAGCCGCACCTTGTTGCCGGGGAACAGCCGGAAATAGCCCTTCGGCGGATTCTCGACGAAGTCGTCGCGTTCGATCCACAGCTCGCGCGAGATCGGGAACGTGCGCACGCCGCGCTCCGGATGGTGCGGATGCACGGGCGCCGTGCAGGTTTCCTCGAGATCTTCCGGATAGTTGTCGATCACGAGCTTCAGCGGATCGAGCACGGCGACCGTGCGCGGCGCCTTGTCGTCGAGGTCGTCGCGCAGCGCGCCTTCGAGCACGCCCATGTCGATCCACGAATCGACCTTCGTCACGCCGATCCGCTCGCAGAACAGCTGGATGCTCTCCGGCGTGAAGCCGCGTCGGCGCACGCCGACGATCGTCGGCATCCGCGGGTCGTCCCAGCCGTCGACGTGGCCTTCGGTCACGAGCTGCAGCAGCTTGCGCTTGCTGGTGATCGCATACGTGAGGTTCAGCCGCGAGAATTCGATCTGCTGCGGCAGCGGGCGCGTGAACACGCCGGCCTCCGCGAGTTCGTTCAGCACCCAGTCGTACAGCGGGCGGTGATCCTCGAACTCGAGCGTGCACAGCGAATGCGTGATGCCTTCGAGCGCGTCCGAGATGCAGTGCGTGTAGTCGTACATCGGATACACGCACCACGTGTCGCCGGTGCGGTAGTGGTGCGCGTAGCGGATCCGGTAGATCACCGGGTCGCGCATGTTCATGTTCGGCGAGGCCATGTCGATCTTCGCGCGCAGCACGTGCTCGCCTTCGTTGAACTCGCCGGCCTTCATCCGGCGGAACAGGTCGAGGTTCTCGTCCGGCGTGCGGTCGCGGAACGGCGACGGCTTGCCGGGCTCGGTCAGCGAGCCGCGGTTCGCGCGCATCTCGTCGGCGCTCTGGCTGTCGACGTACGCCTTGCCGCGCTTGATCAGCAGTTCCGCGAATTCGTACAGCTTGTCGTAGTAGTCGCTCGCGAAATACTGGTGGTCGACCGCATCCTTGCGCCAGTCGAAGCCGAGCCAGCGCACGGCGTCGACGATCGAGTCGACGTATTCGATGCTTTCCTTTTCCGGGTTCGTGTCGTCGAAGCGCAGATGGCACACGCCGCCGTAGTCGCGCGCGATGCCGAAGTTCAGGCAGATGCTCTTTGCGTGGCCGATGTGCAGATAGCCGTTCGGCTCGGGCGGGAAGCGCGTCTCGACGCGCCCGCTCCATTTGCCGGTGCGGTTGTCGTCGTCGATGATGTTGCGGATGAAGTTGGAAGCCGCGGGGGCGTCGTTGCGTTCGGTGCTCATGCGGTGGCGTCAGGTTGGTCGGCGCGTCGCGCCGGCGGTTCAATCCCGTAATTCTACCTGACCGGGGTCGGTCCCGCCCGGCGCCCGGCCTGTCCGGCGCGGGTTCGCGCGTTCCGCCCCAATATCTCGATATTGTGTCGGCTGTAACACGACGTAAATCGGATTGCCTGCGTCGTTCGCGTTTTCCTATGATGGCGTCACCGATTCAATGCCGCCGTTCGGATCGCCGCGCGGCGGGAGGACACCAACAATCATGATGAAAAAGACCACTTTTCTCGTTCGCACCGCCGTGATCGTCGCAGTCGTGTCGCAGCTCGGCGCGTGCGCGATGACGCATACGCAGCGCAATGCCGGGATCGGCGCGGCCGCAGGCGGCGCGCTCGGCTATCTGATCACCGGCGGCCCGATCGGTACGGTCGCGGGCGCCGCCGCCGGCGGTCTGGTCGGCGCGGGCGTACGCTGAGCGCCGGCGAGCCGTGACTGCGCTGCGAGCGCATCACGGCCCGCGCTGCACATCCCTCCATTTTTCGACAGGCAGCATCAGGGAGGAGCGGTTGTGCGACACTTCGTCGACGCGATACGAACCTAACGACTCCATTCGTCGACGAATCCTTTCATGAGCGATCTCACCGTTCTCGTGCTGCCGGGCTACGGCAACTCCGGCCCGCTTCATTGGCAAAGCCGCTGGGAGCGCGCGGATGCGCGCTTCGTGCGCGTTCCGATGCCCGACTGGGAGCGGGCGTTCCGCAATGGCTGGTGTCTCGCGCTCGACCGCGCCATCGAAGCCGCACGCGGGCCCGTGCTGATCGCCGCGCATAGTCTCGGCACGCTGACGACCGCGTGGTGGGCGACGCGCTATGCGCGAGCGGACACGCTGCGCAAGGTTCGCGGCGCGCTGCTCGTCGCGCTGCCCGATCCGGCCGGCCCCGCATTCCCCGCGGATGCGCACGGCTTCGCGCCGGTGCCGTACGAGCGGCTGCCGTTTCCGACGCGCGTCGTCGCGAGCAGCGACGATCCGTACGGATCGCTCGCATTCGCGCGCGGCTGCGCGCATGCATGGCGCAGCGAATTCCACGATCTCGGCCCGCGCGGCCACATCAACGCGGACAGCGGACTCGGCGACTGGCCGCAAGCGCGCGGCTGGCTCGATGCGTTGGGGGCGACGGACTGACCGCCGGTCGTGGTTCATCGAATCGGACACGTTTCTTAACCAAGCGCGAATTTCATGCGATGCGTCGCGGCGCGCTGTGAGCGTTGCTGCCCGTACGATTGCCTTGGGCGCGACGCGCAACCGACCGCGCTTTGTGGCGAACCCCATGACTTTGTGATCGGCCAGGCCGATACAGTGACGGCCTGTTCAATTCGATCGGAAGGAGTGGGCCATGTCGAGCGGCTCGAGGCGGAATCAGCAGGTCGGCGGAAAAAAATCGTCGGCAACGAAAAGAATCGTCGTCGACCTGTCGAATCAGCGCGTCGAAGCGTTTGAAGGGGCGGCGAGGGTGTTCCGCTTCGATTGTGTGACTGGAGACAGTGAGCATCCGACCGATCGTGGCGCCTTCCGGATCATGCGGAAATATCCTACGTATCGCAGTCGCGCCTATGACGTGCAAATGGATTACGCGATGTTCTTCACGGAAGACGGCAAAGCGCTTCACCAGTACCACGGGCCGATGCCGCTGTCGCTTGTGAGAATGGCGCGCCATACCGTCAGCGACTGGTTCGGATCGCACGGCTGCGTGCGCGTCGCCGAGGCCGATGCGAAACGACTGTACGACTGGGCTCCGATGGGAACCGTGGTGCAGGTATCGTGAAGATCGCATCGGCAACGCGATTCGCGATTCCCTGTCTGGCGATGCTGCTCGGTGTGCTCGCCGGCTTCGGCTGGCGCAGCCTCGCCGACTGGACCGACCGCGGCATACGGATCGATCCCGGCACCGACTTACTCAGCGTGCTGCCCGACGAGGTGATGTCGCTGACCTATACGACCGCCGCGCTGACACTGACCGCGCAACGCTCACGGCCCGCGGCGCGGTTCGCTGTGCAGGTAACTTATGCTGACGGTCGTGCCCCCCGGCAATGCGTGGCGTCGGCGGATCTGGCCGCGCATCTTGAGTCGCTTTCGACGATCGTCGCGCAACGACAGGTCGATCTGGCCGACCTCGCGCGCGAATTTCCACGGCAGATCGGGCGGCTGGATATCCGCGATCGCATCGCGTCCGAGCCGCCGCCGTCGCTCGTCTTCCTGGCCGCGGCGGATTCGGACGCCGTCGCCGTCACCGTCGACAGTCTGTCGGCCGGGCACGGCGGTTACGCAGCCGTCGTGCGTTCGCCATCGCGCGCAGCGCTTGCGGCGCTGGCCGGCGGCTGCGATACGCTCGCCCGGCGCTGACCGGACGGCAGGCGACCCCGTTCCGGCCGCCGCTCAGATCGCCTGCTTCGCCCTCAACGTCGCGATCCGTTCATCGTCGTAGCCGAGCATGTCGCGCAGCACGGCTTCCGTCTGTTCGCCGAGCAGCGGCGGAGCCGAACGCGCATCGGGCGGCGTCGCGCTCATCCGGATCGGATTGCGTACGAGCTTCACGTCCGCGCCGCACGGATGCGGCAGCGACACCTGCATCCCGCGCGCGACGACCTGCTCGTTGTCGAACACCTCGGCGAGATCGTTGATCGGCCCGCACGGCACGCCAGCCGCTTCGAGCGCGTCGATCCACTCGGCCTTGCTGCGCACCTTCACCATCTCCGCGAGGATCGGCACCAGCGTGTCGCGGTGCCGCACGCGCGACGGGTTCGTCGAGAAACGCGCGTCGTCGGCGAGTTCGGGCCGGCCGCCGGCTTCGACGAACTTGCGGAACTGCCCGTCGTTGCCGACCGCGACGATGATCCAGCCGTCGCTCGTCTGGAACGTCTGGTACGGCACGATGTTCGGGTGCGCGTTGCCCCAGCGCACCGGCGGCTTGCCGCTCGCGAGGAAGTTCGTGTTCATGTTCGCGAGCAGCGCGACCTGCACGTCGAGCAGCGCCATGTCGATGTACTGGCCTTCGCCGGTGCGGTCGCGATGCGCGAGCGCGGCGAGCACCGCGATCGTCGAGTAGAGGCCGGTCGCGAGATCGGCGATCGCGACGCCGGCCTTCTGCGGGCCGCCGCCCGGCTCGCCGTCGCGCTCGCCGGTGATGCTCATGAATCCGCCGATTCCCTGCACGATGAAGTCGTAGCCCGCGCGGTGCGCGTACGGGCCGGTCTGGCCGAAGCCGGTGACCGAGCAGTAGACGAGATCGGGCTTCACGTCGCGCAGCGAGTCGTAGTCGAGTCCGTATTTCTTCAATTGGCCGACCTTGTAGTTCTCGAGCACGACGTCGCTTTGCGCGGCGAGCTCGCGCACGATCTGCTGGCCTTCGGGCGTCGCGATGTCGACCGTCACCGACCGCTTGTTGCGGTTCGCGGCCAGGTAGTACGCGGCTTCGGCGGTATCGGCGCCGCTTGCGTCCTTCAGGTACGGCGGCCCCCAGTGGCGCGTGTCGTCGCCGGCGCCGGGGCGCTCGATCTTGATCACGTCCGCGCCGAAGTCGGCAAGCGTCTGCGCGCACCACGGACCCGCGAGCACGCGGGTCAGGTCGAGCACGCGGATATGGCTGAGGGCACCCATCGTCGAATCGTCTCCTGTCGTCGCTGGCCTTGCCGTGCAAGGCCGATTGGCATGCCGAGCATCTTAAGGCGAATCGGCCGCGCCGGTGGTACGGCCGCGCATGCCGGCGTACGGGGCCGCTTTGCCCGGAAGGGCGCGCGGCGTCGATCGGACAGGCGAACGTACCCGCGCCGCGTCGATCCTTTCCACAATCGGAAACCATTTAACGCAGATACACAGATTTCGCGTGCGAGACGCGCACGCTTGCTGCATATGCGATTGCGGTGGCTGCCGTATTCAGTCCGGCGCCTGTGGCGACAAACATCATGGTTTTGCGATCGGCCGGGCCGGTAGATTGGCGATTCGCTCTATTCGACTGCGCGGAGAATTCAATGGTGGCGTGTCCCGGCTTTTACACCGCGTTCCGCGACAATATGGCGGCTTCGGGTCTGGATGCCCCGGCCAGTCTTTTCGGCACGTACCAGACGGCCGTCGGTACGCTTACGTTGTTGCTTCAGCCGCTCGCAAAACTGGGCGCCGGCGCGACCGTCGCCGAACTGATCGGCGCCACCGTGGGACTCGAAAAGCTCATGGTGGTGGGGGCATTGGGGGCGTCGTTCTACATCGGCGCCGCGATTGGCAGCCTGATCGTCGCTGCCGACAACGCGATGGTCTGCACGAGCGGCGTCGACGCTCGTCGAAGGGGCGCGATCTGGGCGGCGAGACATGGCCTGCCTATGCCTGCTACCGTGTCCATGGTCCTTTTTCATCACCCGGAGGTCATGCAGCCGGGATCGCGGCAGTGGCCGTACGCATTGCTTTCACGCGCACGGGCGGTCGCATGAAGTGGCTCGCGGACAAGGCGGCTCTTCTCGCGTCGGCGGTTGTGCTTGCCGGTTTGGCATGGGCGGTCTTGCACTTCGCCGGACAGTGGTATTTCGCGGTTGGGGCGACGCTTGCCGTCGTGCTGCTTTTCGTGGAGAACCACAAACTCAAGAAGCGCTTGCGCGAACTCGACGACAAGCCGCGCGGCCGGTAAGGGCGTCGCGCATGGCCGGTAAGGGCGTCGCGAAGTCGGATCAAGCGGCCGAATACGCGCGCAAGTCGGGCCTAACGGGCGGCGGCGGCGCCCGCGGGCCGCACACGGGGACCTATCCCGTATAATCGATCGTTTCAGAAACCTGCCGCCGTGCGCCCGCAAGGGCGGCCGGCGTTTGTAGCCGTCTCAGCCAGACTGTCCCCGCACGCCATGAAAGCTGCCGAAATCCGCGAGAAATTCCTCAAATTCTTCGAATCGAAGGGCCACACGATCGTCCGCTCGTCGAGCCTCGTGCCCGGTAACGACCCCACGCTGATGTTTACGAACTCCGGCATGGTCCAGTTCAAGGACGTGTTCCTCGGCACCGATCGTCGCCCGTACTCGCGCGCGACCACCGCGCAGCGCAGCGTGCGCGCGGGCGGCAAGCACAACGACCTCGAGAACGTCGGCTACACGGCGCGCCACCACACGTTCTTCGAGATGCTCGGCAACTTCTCGTTCGGCGACTACTTCAAGCAGGACGCGATCAAGTTCGCGTGGGAGCTGCTGACGACTGTCTACCTGCTGCCGAAGGACAAGCTGTGGGTGACCGTCTATCAGGAAGACGACGAGGCGTACGACATCTGGGCGAAGGAAGTCGGCGTGCCGACCGAGCGGATCATCCGGATTGGCGACAACAAGGGCGCGCGCTACGCGTCGGACAACTTCTGGACGATGGGCGACACCGGCCCGTGCGGCCCGTGCACCGAAATCTTCTACGACCACGGCCCGGACGTATGGGGCGGGCCGCCGGGGTCGCCTGAGGAAGACGGCGATCGCTACATCGAGATCTGGAACCTCGTGTTCATGCAGTTCAACCGCGACGCGCAGGGCAACATGACGCGCCTGCCGAAGCCGTGCGTCGATACCGGTATGGGCCTCGAGCGTCTCGCCGCGGTGCTGCAGCACGTGCACAGCAACTACGAGATCGACCTGTTCCAGAACCTGATCAAGGCCGCCGCGCGCGTGACCGAGGTCGCCGACCTGAACAACAACTCGCTGAAGGTGATCGCCGATCACATCCGCGCATGCGCGTTCCTGATCGTCGACGGCGTGATCCCCGGCAACGAAGGCCGCGGCTACGTGCTGCGCCGGATCGTGCGCCGCGCGATCCGTCACGGCTACAAGCTCGGCCGCAAGGGTTCGTTCTTCCACAAGCTGGTGGCTGACCTCGTCGCCGAGATGGGCGACGCGTATCCGGAGCTGAAGGAAGCCGAGCAGCGCGTGACCGACGTGCTGCGCCAGGAGGAAGAGCGCTTCTTCGAGACGATCGAGCACGGGATGTCGATCCTCGAAGCGGCGCTCGCCGAGCTCGATGCGAAGGGCGGCAAGGTGCTCGACGGCGAGCTCGCGTTCAAGCTGCACGACACGTACGGCTTCCCGCTAGACCTGACGGCCGACGTGTGCCGCGAGCGCAGCGTGACGGTCGACGAGCCGGCGTTCGACGACGCGATGGCGCGTCAGCGCGAGCAGGCGCGCGCGGCCGGCAAGTTCAAGGCGACGCAGGGCCTCGAATACACGGGCGCGAAAACGACGTTCCACGGCTACGAAGAGATCGCGTTCGACGACGCGAAGGTCGTCGCGCTGTACGTCGACGGTTCGTCGGTGAACGAAGTGAAGACGGGGCAGCACGCGGTCGTCGTGCTCGATCACACGCCGTTCTATGCGGAATCGGGCGGCCAGGTCGGCGACCAGGGCGTGCTCGCGAATGCGGCGACGCGCTTCGCGGTCGCCGACACGCTGAAGGTGCAGGCCGACGTGATCGGCCATCACGGCACGCTCGAGCAGGGCACGCTGAAGATCGGCGACGTGCTGCGCGCGGAGATCGACGCGCAGCGCCGCGCGCGCACGCAGCGCAACCACTCGGCCACCCACCTGATGCACAAGGCGCTGCGCGAAGTGCTCGGCTCGCACGTGCAGCAGAAGGGCTCGCTCGTCGACGCGGACAAGACCCGCTTCGACTTCGCGCACAACGCGCCGCTGACCGACGACGAAATCCGCCGCGTCGAGCAGATCGTCAACGACGAAATCCTCGCGAACGCGCCGGGCATCGTGCGCGTGATGCCGTACGACGAAGCGGTGAAGGGCGGCGCGATGGCGCTGTTCGGCGAGAAGTACGGCGACGAAGTGCGCGTGCTCGACCTCGGGTTCTCGCGCGAACTGTGCGGCGGCACGCACGTGAGCCGCACCGGCGACATCGGGCTTTTCAAGATCGTGATGGAAGGCGGCGTCGCGGCCGGCATCCGCCGCGTCGAGGCGATCACCGGCGACAACGCGGTGCGCTACGTGCAGGAACTCGACGCACGCGTGCAGGAAGCGGCGGCCGCGCTGAAGGCGCAGCCGTCGGAGCTCACGCAGCGCATCGCGCAAGTGCAGGATCAGGTGAAGTCGCTCGAGAAGGAGCTGTCGGCGCTGAAGTCGAAGCTCGCGTCGAGCCAGGGCGACGAGCTCGCGCAACAGGCGGTCGACGTCGGCGGCGTGCAGGTGCTGGCCGCGACGCTCGACGGCGCGGACGTGAAGACGCTGCGCGAGACGGTCGACAAGCTGAAGGACAAGCTGAAGCACGCGGCGATCGTGCTGGCGGCCGTCGAAGGCGGCAAGGTCAGCCTGATCGCCGGCGTGACGCCGGACGCGAGCAAGAAGGTGAAGGCCGGCGAGCTGGTGAACTTCGTCGCGCAGCAGGTCGGCGGCAAGGGCGGCGGCCGTCCGGACATGGCGCAGGCCGGCGGCACCGAGCCGGCGAACCTGCCGGCCGCGCTCGCGGGCGTCAAGGGCTGGGTCGAAGCGCGGCTCGGCTGACCGCACGACGCGTGACGCGCGAGCGTCACGCGTTCGAGCGACGCGCGATCCGTTGACGGGATCGACACGCACGACCTGATCGGCATGGCCGGTCAGGTCGTTTCGTTTTGGGAAGCGGCGAAAGCGGACGGTGCGTCGTCGCGCATGCATGCGCGCGGCGCGCGGCCGGTCGCGCACATCGCCGTGCGGTCGTGATCGATTCAGGCCGGCACCGCGACCGGTGGCTGCGCCGCATCGTCCTGCTGCCGCGCGGCCTGCGCGAGCGCGTCGCGCAGCGCGCCGAGCGCGGCCGACGCGTAGCCGTGCCGCCACGCGAGCAGCGTGTCGATCGCGTCGAATTCTGCGATCGGATGCTGCGCGATGTTCTCGACCTCCGGCTGCCGCGCGAGCACCGAACGGGGCGCGACCGCGATGCCGGCGCCCGCCGCGACGCACGCGACGATCGCGTGATACGAGCCCAGCTCGAGCACGCGCGCCGGCTTCATCCCGTGCGCCGCGTACCACTGCTCGACATATTTGCGGTACGTGCAGCCGCGCTCGAACGCGATCAGCGTCGGCAGCCGCACGTCGCGCGGCGTGCGCACCGGCGGATGGCCGCGCGGCGTCAGCAGCACGAGGTTCTCGCGAAACACCGGCACCGTGTCGAACGTGTCGGGCAGCGTGTCGGGCGCGGGCGGCCGCGCGAACAGCGCCGCGTCGATCTCGAAGTCGCGCACCTTGTCGATCAGCCAGCCGGTCGTGCCGGTCACGAGCTCGAGCGACACGTCCGGCCACGCATGGTGATAGCGCGCGAGTACGGCCGGCAGCCGGCTCGCGGCCGTGCTCTCCATCGTGCCGAGCCGCAGCCGCCCGCGCGGCGTGTCCTCGCGCACCGCGTCGCGCGCCTCGTCGGCGAGTGCGAGCAGGCGCTCCGCATACGGCAGCAGCGTGCGGCCCGCCGGCGTCAGCACGAGCCGGCGGCCGTCGCGCACGAACAGCGCCGCGCCGAGTTCCTCCTCGAGCTGCTTGATGCGCGTCGTCACGTTCGATTGCACGCGGTTGAGCTTCGCCGCCGCGCGCGTGACGCCGTTCTCGCGCACGACGGCCCGGAAAATCGCCAGCGCGGCCAGATCCATGGTTCTCTCCGAGAGATAAACGGATTCTCGATTATTCATTTTTCGAGAACGTCCGGTCAAGCTACGATCGAAGCATTCCGGTTTCCGTTCCCGTCGGCGCGTCGCGCGTCCGGCCCGTCACGCCATGTCCCATTCCGATGCGCGGTCCGCCCGCACGCTTTCGTCCGACGACACAGGCCGCCGTGCGCGCGCGGCCGCGCTCGCGTGCATGATCGGGCTCGCGGTCGCGCTCGGCGTCGGCCGCTTCGCGTTTACGCCGCTGCTGCCGCTGATGCTCGCGGACCGGTCGATCGATCTGAACGGCGGCAGCTGGCTCGCGTCCGCGAACTACGCGGGCTATTTCGTCGGCGCGGTCAGCTGCGCGGCGCTGCGCATTGCGCCCGCGCGGATGGTGCGCTTCGGGCTCGCCGCGACCGTGCTGCTGACGGCCGCGATGGGCGTCGGCCATTTGCTGCCCGTATGGCTCGCGGTGCGGTTCGTCGCGGGCGTCGTCAGCGCATGGACGTTCGTGTTCGTGTCGCAGTGGGGGCTGCGGCGGCTCGCGGAGCTGCGCGAGCCCGAGTGGGGCGGCGTGATCTACGCGGGGCCCGGTGCCGGCATCGTGCTGACGGGGCTGATCGGCAGCGCGCTGGCCGGCCATCGCGCGGCGCTCGGCTGGCTCGGTTTCGCGGCGCTGTCGGCGGTGCTGTCGGCCGCGATCTGGCGCACGTTCGGCAGCGGGCCGGCGACGATCGCGTCGCCGCACGGCACGGCGGCGAA
>NZ_CABVPR010000090.1 GCF_902499135.1 Burkholderia dolosa | reverse complement strand
CGATTTCTTCATGACAAGGTTTCTCCTGCGGCCTCGCCACTAACTTTACAGTGGGATACTTTGGAGGGGGAAGGTCAATTAGATGGGTGGTTGTGGCATTTAGGCGATTCCGATAAGAAATCGAAGTCCGTGACTACATGCCTAGAAAAAATATGAGAACTATTCGCCGGGGGAACTCTGCAGCAGCACTGCTATTGATAGCGACAAGTGTGTCGGCGCAGGAAGCGCCGCGCCTGGCTGCTCAGGGAAACGACCAGCAAATCCGACAGCAGGAAGAGGCGCGTGAGCGCGAGCGGGCAATCTCTGCGCCCGGAGTGCGTTCGGACGTGACGGCGAGCGCCGCGTATCCGACGCTGCCGTCGGAGTCGCCCTGCTTTCGCATCGATCGTTTCTCGCTCGACGTGCCCGACGCGCTACCCACGTCCGTGAAAGCGCAAGGTGCGTCGGCGTTGCCGATAGACCGCTTCGCCTTCGCACGCGAATGGCTCGACCATTACGCGGGCGCGTGTATCGGCAAGCAAGGCATTGACGTGCTGGTCAAGGGCCTGTCGCAGGCGATCCTGGCGCGCGGGTACGTCACGACGCGTGTGCTATTGCCCGAACAGGATCTATCGACCGGTACCCTGAAGTTTTCGCTGATCCCCGGCGTAATCCGCCACGTGCGCTTTGCCGACGAGAAGCTCCGCGGCACCTGGAAAACCGCGTTCCCAACCCACGATGGCGAACTGCTCAACCTGCGCGATCTCGAACAGGGCCTGGAGCAGATGAAGCGCGTATCGAGCCAGGACGTGTCGATGCAGATCGTGCCGGCCGACGTGCCCGGCGAGAGCGATGTCGTGCTCGACGTGAAGCGCGGCAAGCCTTGGACGGTAGTCGCGTCGATCGACAACTCTGGCACGCGCGCGACGGGCCGCCTGCAGGGCAACCTGTCGCTCGGCATCGACAACCCTCTCGGACTGAACGATGTCTTCAACATCGGCGTGAGCCAGGATCTCGAACTCGGCGACAAGCGCCTCGGCTCGCACGGCTGGAACGGCTTCTACTCGATTCCGTGGGGTTACTGGACCGCGACGCTTTCGGCGTACACGAACACGTACTACCAGCAGATCGCCGGCGTGAACCAGACGTTCATCGCTAGCGGCAACTCGAAGACGGTCGATTTCAAGCTGAACCGTGTGCTGTCGCGCAGCCAGAACGACGTGTTCGGCGCGCAGGTCCGGCTCTCGCGCCGCTTCGGCCAGAGCTTCATCGAAGATACCGAGATTCCACAGCAACGCCGCAACAACACGTTCGTCGAGTTCGGCCTGACCGATCGGCACTACTTCGGCAACGCGCAGTTCGATGGCACGCTCGCGTACCGGCAGGGGATCGGCGCATTCGGCGCGCAGCACGACAGCCTGGCGGCCGACGGCGGCCCGACCTACCGCTACAAGATGGCGGTGCTCGACGCGAACCTGTCGGTGCCGTTTGCAATCGCGCAGCAGCCGTTTCGCTACGTCACGACCTTCCATGGCCAGTACACGGGCAATACGTTGTACTACATCGATGATCTGACAATCGGTAGTCGCTACACTGTGCGCGGCTTCGATGGGGAGACGATGCTTGCCGGGGCGCGCGGCTTCTACTGGCGCAACGAATTGCAGGCGCCGATCGGCCAGACGGGGCAGGCAGTCTACGCGGGTCTGGATTACGGCCACGTATGGGGCCCGCAACCCGTTGCGCTGGTCGGCACGCAGCTCGCGGGCGCGGTGATCGGTGTAAAGGGCAGTCTCTCATCGAAATTCGCCGGCGTCGGCTACGACCTGTTCGCTGGCACACCCGTCTACAAGCCGTCAAGATTTCCGACCACACGCATCACGATCGGCTTTCAGGCGACGGCTCAATTCTGACGCTACTTCCAAAGCATATGACCATACGCACGACATTACTCGCGACTCTGATGACGTTTTGCGCCCTTACTGCGCATGCGGCATCAGCACCGGAACCGGCTTCGAATGCGAATACGGAGCGATCCAGCACTTCGCTCAATGCTTCCCAGCAACGCAAAATCGACGGTATCCGCGCGCAGATGATATCGAAGGGTATCGATCCCGATTCTCCGCAAGGCCAGATCGTAATGCGATTCAGTGAAGATTTGGTGAGCAATCCGGCGGCGGCGGCACAGTTGCGCGCAGTTCCTCACGCGGGAATGGGGGAATTGATATGGAAGCAGCGATTGTCGCCTGATGGTCGCCTTCGCGCCTTGGAGCGAACAAAAGAATTGGTGAATTCCCTCGGAAACGGATGCGATGTAGATAAACTTCGCGAGCTGAAACGTGTCGACTCGATCAATAAACTACCACCACGCGCATTGCAGGCCATGTTCGATTTAATCGAGATACTTCCGAGTGCGAAAGCTTCTCAAGATGACGCTGATACTATCGGCGATCGACTCGATTCTGTTGCGGAATATGCTACGGCATTTTCAGCACGGTTCGCGGCACGGATGAAAGCAAAACCTTTCCCCTTCAACGAATGTGAAGAGCTGACTTTGCGAATCGACACTATTCTGTCGATGGCTGATCCCGCACGTCGGCGCATGTCACTCGAATTTATGAAGATTCTGGGCGGCCGCCCGACCGTTCTTGCTGACGTCGTTACCGATCCACGATCGTATCTGGATGAAGCGTTTGACAGTCAAGCTTTGCCGTCTGCGATGCGGACTGTCTTGCCCGCCGATGGCAGTCAACACCTGCCATTTTCGACCATTACGATTGATGGCGAGTGGGCCGGGAATCTCGCGCTTACTAGCGGGAAGGGTTTTGTGTACACCATTACAAACCGACGAAACGATGGAGTTATAACTGAATTGCTCCGCACTGTTGACAACGCAGGTGCGACGCAAGTAGTGGATTTTGGCATGTATTACGGCCTTATGCCGTTGAGAAACCGGCAGGTGACCTATGAGTACGCAACTCCGCTGGCGCTTTTCACGGATGACGCGGAAATTGTCGCGCAAAATATGCCGTTTCAATCTGGCGAGAAGTTGTCGCTTCCGTTTCCGGCGCCAAGTTATAACGGGTACACCCGCCAGGATTGTGTTTTTGGAAAGACTAAGGCTGCATCGTCTGTCTTTCCTGCTCTCACTGGTTCGGCGCTTGAATTCCAATGTGATTGGATCGGCGCCGATCTGCCCATATTAAAAATGCACGGTGTATGGCTGCCCGATTATCATGTCAAGTTCTATTTATCGGCGGAACGTGGATCGGATAGATCGGAACTGCTCGTCCATAACATCACTATCCGGTGATGCCTTACCGAGTTCATTCTGAGTCGCAACGCAGTACAAGGAGATCGATATTTCGAGACCACGCAAACACAACCCCGCGCGGCAAAGAGTACAGACGATCCGGCGCTGAAAGCGCAGTATTTGCAGCAGGCCGACAGTTGGAAGGAAGCTGCCGAGAATCGTGCTGCGCTGCATATCGCCGGCGGTGCGCTGACGGGCAGGCTGACCGCAGGTGGCCTCGTTTGCGGAAAGCGGCACGCGATGCGCGCCGCCTCCGCAGCAGCATCAGTGACCTTCGCTCGCGCCGAACATCGTCTTCGCGTACGTGATGCCGAGGCCGTATGCGCCGCCGTGCTGCGCGGCGGTCTTCGTGGTCTGCGCGTATGTTTCCGTGCGCGCCCAGTCGCGCTGCAACTCGAGCAGGTACTGCAGCGACGTCATCGGACGCGCGCCGGCCTGGATCATGCGCTGCATCGCGCGCTCATGCGCCTCGTCGGACACGTCGCCGCACGCGTCGGCGATCACGTACACGTCGAAGCCCTGATCGATCGCCGACAGCGACGGGCCGACGATACACACGGATGTCCACAGGCCAGCAAGCACGATCTTGTCCTTGCCGATCGCATTCACGCGCTCGGCGATGCGCGGATCTTCCCAGGTGTTCATCGACGTGCGGTCGATCAGCTTTTCGTCCGGGAACACCGACGTGATCTCGTCGTACATCGGGCCCGAGAAGCTCTTTTCGGCAACCGTCGTCAGGATCGTCGGCACGTTGAACTCCTTCGCGGCCTTCGACACGAGCGCCGTGTTGTTGCGCAGCAGGTTCGCGTCGATCGACTTGGTCGCGAACGACATCTGCGACTGGAAGTCGATCATGATCAGCGTGTGATTGGTCGGGTCGAGCAGCGTCTTGCCGGGTTGGGCCTTTGCGGTGGGCATTGCAATTCTCCATCGAGTTTTCGCGTCGTCGCAGGATCGACGCGCGGGTGTTGAGCCGTGCCGACATCGGGTCGGCAGGGCCGGGAAGAGGCGTGTGCACCGTACGCTGCCGCGCGACGAGCGGCGCGGCGGCGCACACGTCGGACGCTCGATGCCGGCATGGGCGCCGATCGTCCACGGTCGGGCGGCGGGCGACGCCGCCGTGTCAAGTTCGCCGGCGCAGCGTTGCGCCGGCATCGCGCGCGGCCGAGCGCGCGAATCAGAACGCGAAGCAGCTGCAGCCGAGCGCGCCCCAGAATCCCTTGTCGTCGCTCACGGGCACGTCGTTGCGCCATGCGGCGAGGTGGCCGTGCCCGTGCACGCCGCACTGATTCGCGCAGCTATCGATGCACGCGCGCGCGGTCGCGACCGGTCGATAGCGGCTGTAGCCGCCGAATTCGGCAACCGGCGACCACGCCGGACTGACCGGCAGCGGCGGCGGCGCGAGCGGCGCGAATTCGTCGTCGGCGTGCACGACCTTGCCGTTCACGACCGTCAGCACCGACGACAGATATTTGATCTGCGGTTCGTCGACGGTGAAGTAGTCGTCCGTCAGCACCGCGAAGTCCGCATACTGGCCGGGCACGAGCGCGCCCTTGCGGTCGTCCTCGCTGGAGAACCATGCGCTGCCGACGGTATAGCGGCGCAGCGCTTCCATCCGGTCGAGCCGGTTGCGCTCGCCGTACAGCGCGGTGCCGCCGACCGTGCGGCCGGACACCATCCAGTACAGCGACACGAACGGGTTGTAGCTCGCTACGCGCGTCGCATCGGTGCCCGCGCCGACCGGCAGGCCGGCCGCGAGCATCGCGCGGATCGGCGGCGTGCGCGCGGCCGCACCGGCGCCGTAGCGGGCGATGAAGTATTCGCCCTGATACGCCATCCGGTGCTGGACGGCGATGCCACCGCCGAGCGCCGCGATGCGTGCGATGTTCGCGTCGGAGATCGTCTCGCAGTGGTCAAAGAACCAGCGCAGCCCGTTGAACGGAATTTCGCGGTTCACGGCCTCGAACACGTTCAAAAAGCGCGTGATCGATTCGTCATACGTCGCGTGCAGACGGAACGGCCAGCGGTTCTGCACGAGCAGCCGCACGACCGCCGTCAGTTCGGCTTCGAGCGAATCGGGAAGGTCGGGGCGCGGCTCCAGGAAATCCTCGAAGTCAGCGGCCGAGAACACCAGCATCTCGCCCGCGCCGTTCACGCGCAGGAACTCGTCGCCGTCGCCGGGCTTCGTCATCTTCACCCACTTCGCGAAGTCGTCGATTTCCTGCTTCGCGTTCTGCGTGAACAGGTTGTACGCGATGCGCATCGTCAGTTCGCCGCGCTTCGCGAGGTCCATGATCACCGCGTAATCGTCGGGATACGCCTGAAAGCCGCCGCCGGCGTCGATCGCGCTCGTCACGCCGAGCCGGTTCAGCTCGCGCATGAAATGCCGCGTGGAATTCATCTGATCGTCGTAGCCGAGCTTCGGACCTTTCGCGAGCGTCGCATACAGGATCCCGGCGTTCGGCCGCGCGACCAGCATACCGGTCGGATTGCCATGACGATCGCGCTGGATCTCGCCGCCCGGCGGGTTCGGCGTGTCCTTCGTGTAGCCGACCGCGCGCAGCGCGGCTGCATTCAGCAGCGCGCTGTCGTACAGGTGCAGGATGAACACCGGCGTATCGGGCGCGATCGCGTTGATCTCGTCGAGCGTCGGCAAGCGGCGCTCGGCGAACTGCAGTTCGTTCCAGCCGCCGACGACGCGCACCCACTGCGGCGCCGGCGTGCGCTGCACCTGGCGGCGCAGCATGTCGAGCGCGTCGGCGAGCGACGGCACGCCGTCCCAGCGCAGCTCCATGTTGAAGTTCAGGCCGCCGCGAATCACGTGCAGGTGCGAATCGTTCAGCCCCGGAATCACGGTGCGGCCGTTCAGGTCGATGCGCGGCGTGCTGCCGCCCGCATGACGCATCACGTCGTGCTCGCTGCCGGCCGCGAGCACGCGGCCGTTCTTGACCGCGAGCGCGGTGACGAACGATCGCTTGTCGTCCTGCGTGGCAATCTTGCCGTTGAAAAAGATCGTGTCTGCGATCGGCACGTCGTTCGTCTGGGCTGTCATCTGGCGTTTCCCGTGAAGACTCGCGCGGCGAGTCGTGAAAGCGCGCCGGCTCGCTGTCGCGTGCCGGCACCGTATCGCTACGGTAGGGGACGCGCGGATTAAAGTCCTGAGCGGCGGCTTAAACGATCTGAAAGGCGAGGGCGCGGAACCGGCGGCCGATGCCGGGGCGCGCGACGTGGCGCGGCTCGCCGATGTGGAATACGCGGACGGCGGGACCCGCCGCTTGCCATCGACGACGGCCGCGCGCACCGGCCTTTGCCGGCGCGATTCGATGCGCGATACGGACGAGCGGGAACGCGGGTCGCGCTGCGGGCAGCCGCGCGCGTTCTGCGAACGGTCGGCCTGCGCGGCAGCGCAAACGGCAGGATCAGTCCAGCGCGGTAAAGCAGTCGACGAGATCGGGGCGGTCGAGCTGCTCGACCCACCAATTGAGCGCGCGGCCGGCCTCGTCGCCGCGCCATGCCAGATAGCAATGCGTGGTGTCGCGCATCCCGGTTACCTCGCGCGCGACGAGCTTGCCTTCGGCGATCGCGCGTGCGGCGATACATTCGGGCAGCGTGCCGACGGCCAGGCCTTCGCATTGCGCGTCCAGTTTGGCCGCGAGCGTCGGCACGGCCAGATACGGCTGGTGCGCATCGATCGCGACCGACTGCGGCTGCAGTTCGCGCGACGTATCGCTGATCACCGCACCGCGATATTCGACGACCGATGCCATCGACAGCGGTTCGGGCAACGCAGCGAGCGGATGCGTCGGTGCGATCGCGAACACGTGCTTCAGCGAGCCGATCGGCCGCGCGACGATGTTCGGCAGCTCCGGCGGCTCGCCCGCTGCGCCGACGACGAGATCCGCCCGGCGCGAAATCAGCGCATCCCAGGTGCCGCCGAGCACTTCGGTCGACAATCGCAGCCGCGTGTCCATTTCCAGCGCGTAGAACTGGTGCACGTACGGCCACAGTGCGTCGAACGGCAGGATTTCGTCGATACAAATCCGGACTTCCGTTTCCCAGCCCTGCTGCGCGCGCTGTGCCTTCATTTCGAGCTGTTCGGCCGCGCGCAGCAGACGCCGGCCTTCTTCGACGACGACGCGCCCCGCATGCGTGAGCTTCGCCCGCCGGCCGCTCCGGTCGAACAGGACGACGCCGAGATCGCTTTCGAGTTTTTGCACCAGATAGGTGAGCGCGGACGGCACGCGATACAGCAGTTCCGCTGCTTCGGCAAACGTTCCGGTGCGGTCGATCGCGTCCAGGGCTTCGAGCGCTTCGAATGACAGCTTCATCGCGAATTCCGGTAGGGGAGGCTGGCGCATCATACCAGCGCGGTGCCGCACCGGGCCAGCGTGCAGCGCCGCGATTTTGCCGGACTGGGGCGTTCCCATCCGCTCGCCTGCGTCGTCTCATGAACGACTGCCGAGCGGACAATGCGTGCGCCGATTTCATTCCTGCCGACGTCAGGCAAACCGTCGTCAGTCAGGCGCTGCCGAACGGACGAATCGGATCAACCGGCTGAGAACGCTGCGCAGAAACATGCGGCGCACCGCGCCGTACGAACTCGAAGACGCCGATCTGTTCGACCTGCAGCTGCGTTCGTTCGGTGAACAGGATCTGTCGTTCGACGGCCGCTGTGCGCCGTTTGTCCCGTACGACACGGGGACCGTGACGATCGACGATCTCGATCGCATCGGGGTTGCGGATCCGAAGAGCGCGTTCGATTGCATCCGTTTCCACATGCCGCGGCACACGCTCGAGGAAACCGCTGACGATCTCGGCAGCCGCCCGCGCCTCGATTTGCCGCCGCATCTCGGCACGAACGATTCGATCATCCATGCGCTCGGCTTGTCGCCGCTGCGCGCGCTCGCACAGCTGGAGCACGCGTCGCAGCCAATAGCCGAGCTTCGAGTTCGTCAATCGGCCTCCGAACGTCGGCGTTCGACGCGCCGAATGCGAATGGTGCGGCGTGCGACGATCGCCCGCCGCACGCCGCGGCGCGATTCCACACGGGTTTCGCGGGGATGCTACGTGTGCGCGCAATGCGAATTGCGGGGTGCTAGCGGCCGCTTATATGCTGACGTCGTCTGGCGGAACGGCATCGGGCCTCCGCCGATCATCGATGACGGAGAGAAAGACAATGACTCGCATCACACAAACGATGAAGCTCAATCACCTCAGTTTCCCGTCGGCCGACACGCTCGCGACCGCACGATTCTTCGAGCAGTATCTCGGCTTCACGATCGCGGGGAGCTGGGACAAATCGTGGATCCTCAAGCGGCCCGGTTTCGACGTCGTGATCGAGCACGTCGGCGACGGCGTTCCCGCCTGGCCGACGAATTTCCACGTCGGCTTCGAGCTGCCGGATCTCGATGCCGTTCGCGCGCTGTTCGAGCGCTTCCGCGACGACGGCGTCGCGATGGAGACGGATATCTTCAACAACGGGCGCGGTTCGCGCTTCTTTTGCCGCGCGCCGGGCGGGTTGATGTTCGAACTGAATACGCGTGCGGATGCAGCGGCTGAATATCGCGGGACGTTCGATGAATGACGCGGTGTCGGATGTACTCGCGTCGAATCGCTGCAGTGCGGCGCTTGCGCGCGTGCCGCGCGGGAAGAAAGCGATGTCGTGCGCCGCATGAAGCATGACAATCGGCGATTCGCCGTCGCGCCGATCGATCGCTTCGGCATGCATTCGATCGGCGCGCTGCCGGGCAACTTGTTCGCTCGGCATCGGCGACGCGTGATCAGTCTTTCCGGTCGCGCGGACGCTCGTCGTAATACATGGAGAAAGGTGCGTGATTGGATTCGAAATACTTGATGCGCCGCTCGAGATCGGCCAGATCCGTCGCGGCGCTCAGATAAGCGTCCCTTCGTCTGTATTCCCGATCGATAAGCGTTTTCAAGATTCGCGCAAGCAGCTTGCTGATCATTCTCTTCTCCTGATAGCCCGTTACGGCGTGCCGTACGAAATGAACTTGCCGCAAAAACAAGCGTAATTGCCGGGAATGAGCGCTACATGAGCCCGTGTGCTGCGCGGTCGCCCGCTCGTCTGTCGGTGTATCGAAGTCGTGCAGAGCTGTGCGATCGCGACGTTCAGTTTGGCGAGAGAAGAGGAGATGGGCCGAAGCGCGCAGCGCACGCGCATTCGGCAAGTTGCAGGGAGGGACAGGCGCATACAGGCCGCTTCGGACCGCGTCGAACATCTTGCCGTTACGGCGCGTGCGCGCGACTTTTGGCGACGCGTGACGATGCAGGCCGAACCGGGTCAAAGCAATGCGGGAAACATCCTGAAGCCCGCATACAGCACGGCGAATGCGATGATCGCCGAAACCGGCAGGAAGGTCGCGAGGAATTCGCTGTCGAGGCGCTGGTCTTCCGCGAAAACCAGCGTGAGGAAGCTGGGCGGCAGGCACGCGCTGAGCAGGATGATCGAGCTGGCCCGAGCCGACGGCTCGAACAGATGCACGAACAGTGCGCCGAGCACATAGCCGACGACAATTTTCGCGAACGTCAGAACGATCGAAATTTTCAGGTACCGCACGTTGAATGCGAAGCGGAAACCGAGGATGGTCATGACGGCGGGCAGGATCAGATAGCTGACGGCACCAAGCGTCGCGTAGATCATCGGATCGATATGCACGTGCGCGACGTTGAGCAGCAGGCCGACCACGATCGCAACCGGAATGGGACCCAGCACGAACGCGCGGATGAAGCGGCCCGTGTGTTCACCGGTCCGTCCGAACACGCAGGCCACCAGATAGGTAAGCGTGAACAGCAGGAATGCATGCGTGACGTCGAACACGAAGAACTCCGGCAGCAGCGCGGAACCGAACAGCGTGAGCGTGAGCGCGAGGCCGATGCTGCCGCCCTCCAGCGACCCGCACGCAATGACGGCCGCCCCGGCGGTCCGGCGCTGTACTTTGAACAGCGCTGCGCCGACACCGGTAACGAGCAGCAGCCCGACGACGATGAACAGGTTTGCTGCCGGCAGGAGCAGGACGGAACGGTCGAGATGCAGGCTGCTCATCGACGAGATGACTGCGGCCGGCAGCATGATCCACGAGATCATCCACGATAGCGTGCGCACGGCGCGGTCGCGCGCGACGTTCCATTGCCGGCCGTACAGCCCGACGAAGAAGAAGGCGAAAGGCAGAAGAAACTCGAGTGCCATGATGTCGTTGGAGACGAAGAAGATGCGTGTGTGTCGGCCACGCCGACGCCACACGATGGAGGCGGGTTCAGGCTGCGGTGTCGAGCCTTTCGCCGGCGAGCAGCGCAAGACCCTCTGCGACGCCGTATCCGGCCCGCAGCGCCGACACGTGGCCACCCCGCGCGGCGACGCACGCCTTGACGACGGGTTTCGCATTGGCAACGGTATGCGGCTGCACGTGCGCTGCGCGCATGATGCCGAGATCGTTGTCACCGTCGCCGAAGTAGTGGATCACGGCATCGGGCGGCAAGAAGCGCAGCAGATTCACCTTGTCGATGCCGCGCGGTACGACGTCAAGGCCGCCATCGCCGTCCGGATAGGCAAACACATCGAGATTCAAGCCGCGCTGCGTGACGAAGTCGTCGATGATCGCCTTCGCGTGCAGCGACTCCGCACCGAACTTCTTCGACCAGATCGAGCGCTTGGCTTCCTCCTGAAACGGCGGCAGATCGAGCGTGTCGACCGCGGCCACGAAACGCTTCAGGTCCGCGTCGGCTTCGCGGACATATTCGTTCCCCGTCGCCGGAAACACGATATGGCCGCCGTTCTCGCATGCATACATCCACGGCCTGAGGCCGATTTCCGCGCAAATCGGGCGTAGCACGTCGTAGCTCTTGCCGGAAGCAATGAACAGACGGGCGCCGGCGTCCTGGAAGCGATGCAGTTGCCGCCGAAGTTGCTCGGGGACGGGCAGTCCGGGCAGTTCGAGCGTGCCGTCCCGGTCGAAGCCAACATAGTAGTTATGCATGTTGCGCTCCACGGTGCGTCGTGGCGGCATGGTTCAACACCGCGTGCTGCGCCCTGCGGAAAGCGTTGACGGCATGGTTCACCAGGTAGTGCGGTGGGACGCCGACCGGGACCGGTTCGGGTTGCTTCCGGTGCTGGATACCCAGTTTCGCCAGCACTTCATCCGCTGCGTTGATCGCGAGCGAAAGCTTGGTGGGGAGTACGCACAGGACATCGTCGGCGACGCGCTCGACAAAAGCCTTGTTCGGGCGCAGGCCGCGGCCCAGCATCGCGCTCTCGGTTTTTCTCGCCAGGTAGACGTCGCCGGATGCCGCCGCGGCACCCAAGGCCGGCAGCGTCCGGTTCAACGCGTCGACCTGCCGGGCGATGCGTTCCATATCCAATGCGTCGCCGTTCCCTGCGTCGACCGGATCGGTGCCGTAAGTATAGAGCAGCACGGGAGAACCGTCGGGATTGTATTGCGGTGCAATGAACATCTGCGCATCGGGCACGAGCACGCTTTCGTTGGGCAACTTCCCTCGCATTACGAGCACCTGGCACAGGCGAGTCTGGACCTCGACCTTGCGGTCGAGCCCGTCGATGCCGGACAGCACGCTCGGCGTTCCGGCGCCCGCGCAGACGACGATCTTGCGCGTAGACATCGCCTGGCCGTTCAACGTGAAGCGATAGCCGCGGTTACTGCGCATGATGTTGCCGATCTCGCCGAGACGGATCAGATGGCGATTGGCATCCGACAGTTTCGCCACAAACTCGCGCCCGTCGATCAGCATGTGCGGGAACGTGAATACCTCCGCGAGACGATGGCCTTCGAGCACGGCACTCTTGCCGGTAGCGTGGGTATACGGCACGTCTTGCGAGTCCCATGCATCGGTCCAGGCCCCGCTGTCTCCGGTGAAGCCGATGTACGATCGGGTCGAGCGAATCCGCACGCCGAGGCGATGCACGATGCGCTGCCACATCGGATAGCCGTCGTTGAGCTGCCAGATCAGATCGCGCTCGGTATAGAAGTGGCCGCGATGCACATAGAATTGGGAGCGCAGCGTCTGGCCGCTTCCCACATCGGCTGCGCGTTCGACGCAGCATACGTTCAGGCCCAGCGCACGCATCCGGTCCAGCAAAATGAGGCCTTGAATGCCACCGCCGATTATCAAGTAATCGAATTCCACGACTTCTCCTTTGTGTATCACACGGGAAAAACAGCTTTCACATACCGGGAGGCCACGCGTCCCGAGAAAATTTTTGGCTGATGGTCGGCATCGGCAGCGGCGTCTGCCTGTCGACGCTGGATCTACGGAATCAGAGCCGCCATCGATGGCGCTGCGGAGGGGCAGAGCGTCATTACGTTTCTAAGATCGATGTTCGCGCGGACGTGCGTCGTCGAACGCGACATCGACGATCTGCACCGGCGTGGACGTATGCCTGCGCACATTGCGCGCGACGTCTTCGTCGAGAAAGCGCCACCATCCCTGGCGCCGGCTGCCGAGTATCACGAGGTCGGCGTCCGACGCTTCGCAAATCGACGCGATATCGCGGCCGACGGTGGAACCCGTCGTTCCGCGCATCAACATCCTGCCCTCGACGGCAGGCACGCCGTTGTCGAATCTTGCTAGTGCACGCTCCAGCGTCATCCGTCCGCGCGCGCGCTCCGCAGCAATCATCGATTCCCAATTGCAGTAGTCCAGGCGGGCGCGGCACGGAATCGGGCAGTCGAAGACATGAACGGCGATGATCCGTGCGTCGCGCGAACGCGCAATATCGAGCGCCTTCGAAAAGATCGACATCGTGGCGTTTTCACTGATTCCAACAACGATACTCGTCGACATCCCATAACCCCGGCTAAGGTAAGCGTCAGCCATTGCACAAACGAAATGCTCGCTTGCCACCTCGCCATAGTGATGCCGCGGACTTAAATCAAAGTGAGCGACGTGGGTTCGTTACGGCAGGTGGGATTGCGCGATCTGACGTCCGGCTTGCGGGGCACGCCCATTGCATGAATCGGCATGTTGGCGAACGGGCACCGTGCTGACACCGAAGGCAAGAGCGACAGTCGGCGCACTGCGTCGAATCGGTGGACCGGTTTCGGTTCCTGGAATCCATTCCGTCCGTTTGTGTGCCGCACGGTTGCGTGACAGCCGCTATCGGCTCGCATGGCCGCGTGCGTTGCCGGTATCGACGCAACCGCCTACGACGGCAAGTACGCGCGTTTCGCCACGGGTTCAATGACGACTGCCGTCGCCACGTGGCGGCCCGCTTCGGTGTCGACCGCGATCTCGCAACGCCGGCCGCGCGAATTCGCAAGGCTTTCCAGATATGGAAAAGGGGTCGCCGCTTTTTCGTATTTAACTGTGCGCGGCCGGCACCCACAATATCGTCACAGACGCAAATCGCGACGGCGCACCGCAAGGTCGGCTCGTTGCCTGCGTTGGCTCCGGCGATCGAACCGAAGTCCTGGAGCAGGCAGCCAAAGAGTATCGGCGCATAGATGACGACCGTCGTCGAGATACGTATCGCGCGTTGACGGATCGCGCGTCGCGACCGCCAATGCAATCCATTTTCCTGTCCTAATGGGAGCCCATCATGAAGTACAAGACCTTGGGTAATACCGGCCTGCTGGTTTCGCAGCTATGCCTCGGCACGATGACGTTCGGCGGCGGCACGGGTGTCTATCAGCATATCGGCAACGTCGATCAGGCCGGCGCGGATGAACTCGTCAAGGCGAGCATCGACGCCGGCATCAACTTCTTCGACACCGCCGACGTCTATTCCGGCGGCCAGAGCGAAGCGACGCTCGGTCAGTCGTTCAGGAATCTCGGCATTGCGCGCAAGGACGTGGTGCTGGCGACGAAGGTCTATATGCGCATGGGGCCTGGCCGCAACGACGTGGGTGCGTCTCGCGGCCACATCATGGACGCCGTCGACGCGAGCCTGAAGCGGCTGCAGACCGATCACATCGATCTCTACCAGATCCATGCGACGGACATGATCACGCCGATCGACGAGACGTTGCGCGCGCTCGACGATCTGATCCGTCACGGCAAGGTCCGCTATATCGGCGTATCGAACTGGCAGGCATGGCGCATCGCGACGGCGCTCGGCGTTTCGGCGCGGCTGAATCTCGCGCGATTCAACACGCTGCAGGCGTACTACTCGATCGCCGGTCGCGATCTGGAGCGGGAGCTGGTGCCGCTGCTGGAAGCCGAGAAACTTGGCCTGCTCGTCTGGAGCCCGCTTGCCGGCGGTTTGCTGTCGGGCAAGTTCAGCCGCGAAAACCAGTCGGCCGAAGGCTCGCGTCGTTCCGGGTTCGACTTTCCGATCGTGGACAAGGAGAGGGCGTGGGACGTCATCGACGTACTGCGCCCGATTGCCGAAGCGCACGGCTGCAGTCCGGCCCGCATTGCATTGGCGTGGCTGCTGTCCAAGCCGGTCGTGACGTCGGTTCTCGTCGGCGCAAAACGCCTTAGCCAGCTCGAGGACAACATCGCCGCGACCAGCATTACGCTGTCCGACGATGAAATCGCGAAACTCGACGAAGTGAGCCAGCTTCCGCCGGAATATCCGGGCTGGATGCTCGCGACGCAAGGCGCGGATCGCCTCGGGCCGGTTGATTTGTGGGCAGGAAAAGTGTCGAGCGCGTCGTGATGCTTGGCGTTGTCCCGTCGTGCGCGAGGGGCGATTTCACACGAGGAACCAATGCGGCACTTCCTGCTTTTCTTCGAGTTCGCGCCTGATTTTGCATCGCGCCGCGAGAAGTATCGCGACTCGCATCTGCGTATGGCGTGGCAAGCCCATGAACGAGGCGAGCTGCTGCTCGCAGGCGCGCTGACCGATCCGCTCGATTCGGGCGTCTTGCTGTTCAGGGCGGAATGCGTCGAACAAGTCGAGCAGTACGCGGCGCAAGATCCGTATGTCGTCAACGGGCTGGTGACTCGTTGGCACATCCGGGAATGGGCGACGACGGTGGGTGACGACGCAACCGTGCCGGTTGGGGAGCCGTAGTGCTACTTGTCATCCCCCAAGCGCGGGAGGCAACCGGTCCACATGAGCAATGCGTGCGACTCTCGTGGACTGGGTTGCCTGCCGTTCGGGTCATGATCGACACGACTGTGGCGCAAGTCGGACCCATTCGCAAACGTGGCTGCTGCCACCGCGGTATCGCCGACCGAAGGAGAGGGCACTCGCGTTACTCGCCGGCCGCTGCGACGGCGGAATCGTCGTCAGCCGCACGACATCGCCGACGAACGAGCTGTCGGCAGTTTTCAGCTACGACGGGGCCACGTTCCCGCCGTAGCGTCAATTCATCGGTCGTACCGCGTGAGCCGTCATGTCGACATGAACGACGCCGTATGTCGCGGCGGACACCGGCAACGCTACAATCGTCGCGGCCCGGCTACATCGGGACTTGCCGGCATATGTCTACGCGAACCGCAGCCCAACGCTTCGACGACGATGGTCGCACCAATTCAATCGGGCAGACATTCTGCTCGCCCGGCACCGAATCGTCGCGTGGTTGGCAGACTCAGTGGAGAGATCCGTCGATGGACTGGAATGACCTGCGGTATTTCCTGTGCGTAGCGAGAACGGGCAGCCTCAGCAGGGCGGCGGCCGAGCTGGGCGTCAGCGTTTCGACGGTCAGCCGCCGAATCGTCGAACTCGAAGCGAACCTCGGTGCCACGCTGTTCTCGCGCAGCCCGACCGGTTACACGCTGACCCTCGAAGGGGAGCGAGTGCTGAAGGGAGCGGAGATGGTCGAGGCCGGTGTATTTGCAGTCGAGCGCAGCGCTTACGGGCTCGCCGACCAGCCGTCCGGTACCGTGCGGCTGGCTACGTCGGAGAACATCGCGACCGATCTCGTCATACCGGCGCTCGCACGATTTCGCGAGCAGTATCCGCTGATTCGGCTGGAGATCGTAACGAGCACCGTGACGGCCGAACTCGAAAGTCAGGAAGCCGACATTGCGCTCAGGATGGTGCGACCGGATCGCGGGAATCTCAAGGTCAGGCGGCTGGGGCGAATGACGTATTCCGTGTATGCGCGGCGCGACTATTTGCAAGCGAATCCGGCGGCCGGCGAGAATCCGCTCGCAGGGCGAGCGTTCGTCGTATGGGACGATGCCCACGCGCATCTTCCGGCGGCCGTCTGGGCAGCCGGCCGGGTAGCCGATAGCGACATCGCGCTCGTGACTTCGAGTTTGCCGACGCAGCTCGCCGCCGTTCGCGCGGGAGTCGGGCTTGCCGTCATTCCGGATTTTCTGGTTGCCAGCGACGATCTCGTACAGGTCATCCCTCCGTCCGATGTGTTCTCGAACGATGTCTGGCTCGTCGTGCATTCGGACATCAGCATGTCTGCGAGGGTCAGGGCGGTCAGCGACTTTCTCGCGGATGTCGTCGGAAGAGCGACGCTCGATTTGTCCGCTCGGCCGACGGAGTTGTGAGAAGGCCGTTTGCGCAAACGCGTCGATGTCCGGCTCGTACATTGCTCGGCAGAAGCGCGTCGCGCTGTGGCTTTTCTTGCCGGCGCTCGTATTGCGGGACGCGTTGTACTTGTCGCCGTCGTAGAAAGTCGCCGGTTTGCTGTAGCGCTCCGGATACGTTCGCGTGGACCTCCACATAGCTGAAGGTCGAATCGGTCGGCGTGAAGTGCTGCATCATCAGCCGGCTCGTTGCGTCATTTACATACACCGGCGGTGTGCACGCCGCGCCCGACACGGGCTCAGGCCAGCCGTTCTGCTGCACGCCATGGTTTGGGCTCGCCGTCGGCTACGTCGTGAATGACCTTGAATCGATCCAGCTCGCGCATCGTCAGTGTCACCGATCCGGTTGGCGGCATGGTCGGCTCCCGTGCTTGCTCGACCAGCCGTCCAGCATGCCAGCAGTCAAAACATGACATCTGCAAATAGCCAGAACACGACATCAGGATATGGCTGCCACGAACATTGTCAAAGCCATTCTCAAATGCCCGCTTTCTGGCTATTTAGAAATGTCCGGTTTTACGGTTGGTTTGGCTGCCTGCT
>NZ_CABVPR010000089.1 GCF_902499135.1 Burkholderia dolosa | reverse complement strand
TTTTTTTAATGATACGGCGACCACCGAGATCTACACCTGCGCACACACTCTTTCCCTACACGACGCTCTTCCGATCTGCGAGGCTGTACACGTGATGCGGTCCGAGCGCGCGCGCGATCTTCAGCGCGTCGCCGGTGCCGCCGAGCAGCAGGATCCGCGGCGCGCTCATCGTGCGACGCCGACGAAGCGGCCCTGTCGATCGATCGCGAACATTTCGACCGCGACCGACGCCGGCACGATGTCGCGCGCGACGCGCAGCGCATGCGCGCAGACGACGTCGCCGAGCGGCACGCCGTCGGCCTGCGCGAGCGTCAGCGCTTGCTGGCTCGTGTTCGCCGCGCGGATCGCGGCCTGCAGCGCGTCGCTCGCGCCCGCGTTGGCCGCCCATTGCGCGAGCAGCGGCAGGTCGATGCTCGAATGGCGGCTGTGCAGGTCGAGATGGCCGGCCGCGAGCTTGCTCAGCTTGCCGAAGCCGCCGCACATCGACAGCCGCGCGACCGGCGCGCGACGCAGATGCTTGAGCACCGCGCCCGCGAAATCGCCCATCTCGATCAGCGCGATGTCGGGCAGCGCGTAATGCGCGCGCATCGCGTCCTCGCTCGCGTTGCCGGTGCAGGCGGCGATATGTGCGATGCCGTTCGCGCGCGCGACGTCGATCCCCTGATGGATCGACGCGATGTACGCGGAACACGAGAACGGCCGCACGATGCCGGTCGTGCCGAGAATCGACAGCCCGCCGACGATCCCGAGCCGCGGATTCATCGTCTTCAGCGCGAGCGCCTCGCCGCTTTCGACGCCGATCGTCACGTCGAAGCCGCCCGTGTAGCCGTATTCGGCGGCGAGCGCGTCGAGATGCGTCGTCATCATCCGGCGCGGTACCGGATTGATCGCCGGCTCTCCGATCGGCAGCGTGAGCCCCGCGCGCGTGACCGTGCCGACGCCCGGCCCCGCATGAAAGCGCACGCCGGGCGCCGCCGCGAGTGCGACGCGCGCGAACACGAGCGCGCCGTGCGTGACGTCCGGATCGTCGCCGGCATCCTTGATCGTGCCGGCTTCGGCGCCGTCGGCGGTGGTCCGGCAGAACTCGAGCCGCATCACGACGTGCTGTCCTTTCGGCAGCACGATCTCGACCGCGTCGTCCGCGCGGCCGCCGAGCAACAGGCGCGCGGCGGCGAGCGCCGTCGCCGTCGCGCAGCTGCCGGTCGTGTAGCCGAAGCGCAGCGGCGCCGGCCGTTCGGGCGTTTCGTCGCGCATCACCGCCGCTCCGCCGTGCCGCTGCGCGCGTCCGCCGCGGCGGGATCCGACTTGCACACGTCGTACAGCGTGACCGGCAACGGTTGCCGCCACGTGTCGAAGCGGCCGAGCGGCGCCGCATGCGCGAGCGACACGCGCGTGAGCGTGCCGCCGTGCGCGTCGCGCCACGCGGCGAGCGCCGTCTCGCCCTGCAGCGTGACCGCGTTCGCGACGAGCCGGCCTCCGGGCTTCAGCGACGCCCAGCACGCGTCGAGCACGCCGGGCGCCGTCACGCCGCCGCCGATGAAGATCGCATCGGGTGCGGCAAGCCCGGTCAGCGCGTCCGGCGCGCGGCCGGCGACGAGCTGCAGGCCCGGCACGCCGAGCGCATCGCGGTTGTGTTCGATGAAACACTGCCGCTCCGGATCCGCTTCGATCGCGATCGCGCGGCACGACGGATGCGCACGCATCCATTCGATGCCGATCGACCCGCTGCCGGCGCCGACGTCCCACAGCAGCTCGCCCGGCGCGGGCGCGAGACGCGCGAGCGTCAGCGCGCGCACGTCGCGCTTCGTCAGCTGGCCGTCGTGACGGTACGCGTCGTCGGGCAGGCCCGGCGTCAGCGCGCGGCGCGGCGCATCGGGCGCCGCGCGGCAGTCGAGCGCGACGAGGTTCAGTGCTGCCGTTTCGTCGACGGCCCAGTCGTGCGCGAGTCCGTCGATGCGCCGCTCGAGCGGGCCGCCGAGATGTTCGAAGACGCTGATGCGCGTCGGCCCGAAGCCGCGCGCGCGAAGTTCGGCCGCGACCGCGGCCGGCGTGCGGCCGTCGGCGCTGAGCACGAGCAGGCGCCGGCCCGGCAGCAGATGACGCGCGAGCGTCGCGATCGGGCGGCCGACGAGCGACACCGTGTCGACGTCCTGCAGCGGCCAGCGCAGGCGCGCGGCCGCGAGCGACAGCGACGACGGCGCCGGCAGCACGCGCCATTCGTCGGCGGAAAGCCGGCGCGCGAGCGTCGCGCCGACGCCGAACAGCATCGGGTCGCCGCTCGCGAGTACGCAGACCGGCGACGGCCGCCGCGCGAGCAGCCGCGACACGTCGAACGGCGACGGCCACGCTTCGCGCGCGGCCCGCAGCCGCGCGGGCAGCAGGTCGAGGTGCCGCTTCGCGCCGACGACGAGCGTCGCGTCGAGCAGCGCGCGCCGCGCGCTGCGTCCGAGCCCTGCGTAGCCGTCGTCGCCGATGCCCACTACCGTCAGCCACGCCGTCATGCACCGTTCCTCATCGTCGATTCCATCGTGTCGCTCGCGAGCGGACCGCGATGCACATGCGCGGCCGCCCTTATGGCGAAAGTCGGCATGGTACCGTGTTCCACCGGGCGTTTCATCTGCCGGCGCGACGCGCGCGCAACCGCCGCATTGCATGCGCGGCACGGGGTTTCACGGTCGCGAATCGCGGTCGAAATCGGGTATGCTACGGCCGTTCGTTCGCCGGTGCCCTTCGGGGCCGAAGAGGGAACACAGGGCGCGCCGCGCCGCTGTGGCTGCCCCCGCAACTGTAGACAGCGAGCCGATCTCCCCCTCATGCCACTGGTTTCTCCGGGAAGGCCGGGAGCAGGCGCCGACCTGTCAGCCAGGAGACCTGCCGGCCAGCAAGTGCGTGCGTGCCAGTCGGCGTCGGGCGGGGTGTACCGACGCGTTGGCCGCAGCGCGACACTGTCCCGGTATCCCGTTGAGTTCCGCCCCTGATTCGAATCGTGCGTCGCCTGTCGTGCGCCCGTCGGCTTGCCCGGGGCTCGTGCGCATCGTCGCGGCCGCCGACGGCGGGCTGTGCCGGATCAAGCTGCCCGGCGGCCGGCTCGATGCGCAGCAGGCGCGCGCGATCGCCGCGGCCGCGCGCGCATACGGCTCCGGCGCGCTCGACGCGACCAACCGCGCGAATCTCCAGTTGCGCGGCATCCGCGCCGGTGCGGCCGATGCGCTCACGCGCACGCTGCTCGACGCGGGGCTCGGCCCGCGCGCCGATGCGAGCGGCGCGGCCGGCGACCGCGCCGCCCTCGCCGCCAGCGACGACGTCCGCAACGTGATGCTGAGCCCGCTTGCCGGGCACGATCCCGCCGCGCGCGTCGACAGCCGCACGCTCGCGCATGCGCTGCTCGACATGCTCGCGCGCGAACCGCGCCGCGGCGAGCTGTCGCCGAAATTCTCGATCCAGCTCGACGGCGGCGAATCGGTCGCCGCGCTCGATCATCCGCACGACATCTGGCTCGCCGCATGGCGCCGCGACGACGGCGCGATCCGCGTCGCGGCCGGGCTCGCCGGCTGCATACCGGTCGCGCACGACGATCGGCCCGCGGTCGTCGACGTGTCGCCGCAGCAGACGGTCGCGCTCGTGCGCGCGCTGCTGCTCGCGTTCGTCGATCTCGCGCCGGCCGACGTCGCGCGGATGCGCGACCTGCTCGCGATCCGCGACGCACGCACGCTGCTCGAACACGCGCGGCGCTACGTGCCGTTCCGGCTCGATGCCGATCCGTCGCTCGCCGGCTGGCGCCGCCGCCCGTCCGACCCGGCGCTGCGCTTCGGCGTGCGTCCGTCGGCCGATGCGGGCCGCTGCAGCGTCGGCGCGCAGTTCGCGCTCGGCCGGCTCGACGCAACGCAGCTCGAACGGCTTGCCGCCGTGGCCGAAGCGCACGGCGACGGCACACTGTCGATCACGCCGTGGCAAGGCGTGTTCGTGCACGGCGTGCCGCACGCGAGCGCGCCGGCCATACTCGACGCGCTCGCGTCGCTCGGCCTCGTGTGCTCGCCGACGGACCCGCTCGCATCGCTCGTCGCGTGCGCGGGCAGCGCCGGCTGTGCAAGGGCGCGTGCCGACACGAAGCGCGATGCGCTCGCGCTCGCCGCGCACGTCGGCCGGCCGGTCGACGCGCATCTGACCGGCTGCGAGCGCCATTGCGCGCTGCCGCGTGTTGCCGCGCACACGCTCGTCGCGGTCGCGCCGGCGCGCTACGACCTTTACCGGCGCACGACCGACGCGGGCCTCGGCGCGCCGGTCGCGCGCCATCTGACGATTGACCAGGCCGCGGCCCGACTGACGGACGCGCGGCCCAGCGAGGACACCACCGATGCTTGACTACATTCGCGACGGGCAGGAAATCTACCGCCAGTCGTTCGCGACGATCCGTGCCGAAGCCGACCTGTCGCGGATCCCGCCCGATCTCGAGAAACTCGCGGTGCGCGTGATCCATGCGTGCGGGATGGTCGATGTCGTGTACGACCTGCGCTTCTCGGCCGGCGCCGGCACCGCGGGCCGCACCGCGCTCGCGGCCGGCGCGCCGATCCTGTGCGACGCGCGGATGGTCGCCGAAGGCATCACGCGCGCGCGCCTGCCCGCCGGCAATCGCGTGATCTGCACGCTCGGCGAACCGGACGTGCCCGATCTCGCGCGACGCCTCGGCAACACGCGTTCGGCCGCCGCGCTCGAACTGTGGCGCCCGCATCTGGCCGGCAGCGTCGTCGCGATCGGCAACGCGCCGACCGCGTTGTTCCATCTGCTCGACATGCTCGACGCCGGCGCGCCGCGCCCTGCGCTGATCGTCGGCTTCCCGGTCGGCTTCGTCGGCGCGGCCGAATCGAAGGCGATGCTCGATGCCGACAGCCGCGGCGTGCCGTACGTCGCGCTGCTCGGCCGGCGCGGCGGCAGCGCGATGGCGGCCGCCGCCGTGAACGCGCTCGCGACGGAGGCCGAATGACGGCCGCGCGCGGACGCCTGTTCGGGGTCGGCGTCGGCCCCGGCGATCCCGAACTGATGACGCTCAAGGCGCTGCGTGTGCTGCAGGCGGCGCCGGTGGTCGCGTATTTCGTCGCGAAGGGCAAGAAAGGCAATGCGTACGGCATCGTCGAAGCGCATCTGCTCGACGCGCAGACGCAACTGCCGCTCGTGTACCCGGTGACGACCGAGGCGCTGCCGCCGCCGCTGTGCTACGAGACCGTGATCGCCGATTTCTACGACACGGCCGCCGACATCGTCGCGTCGCACCTCGACGCGGGCCGCGACGTCGCGGTGATCTGCGAAGGCGATCCGTTCTTCTACGGGTCGTACATGTATCTGCACGACCGTCTCGCACCGCGCTACGACACCGAAGTCGTGCCCGGCGTGTGCGCGATGCTCGGCGGCACGGCCGTGCTCGGCCAGCCGCTCGTGTACCGCAACCAGAGCCTGTCGGTGCTGTCCGGCGTGCTGCCCGAGCACGAGCTGCGCACGCGGCTCGCGCAGGCGGACGCGGCGGTCGTGATGAAGCTCGGCCGCAATTTCGACAAGGTGCGGCGCGTGCTCGACGAACTCGGCCTCGCGAAGCGCGCGCTTTACGTCGAACGCGCGACGATGGCCAATCAGCGCATCGTGCCGCTCGACGAAGTCGATCCGATGGCGTCGCCGTATTTCTCGCTGCTGGTCGTGCCGGGGGAAAAATGGCAAGGATGACTGTTGCGCCCGCGATCGTGATCCTCGGCGCGGGCGCGCTCGACACCGCGCGGCGCATCCAGGCGCGCTATCCGGGCGCGCAGGTGCACGGACTCGCGTCGCGCGTCGACGCCGACGTGGCGTTCGACGAGCTCGGCGCGCATCTGCGCGAACTGTATGCGCGCGGGATGCCGATCGTCGCGCTGTGCGCGGCCGGCATCGTGATCCGCTGCATCGCACCCGCGCTGACCGACAAGGGCGTCGAGCCGCCGGTGCTCGCGGTCGCCGAGGACGGCTCGGCGGTCGTCCCGCTGCTCGGCGGATTGACCGGCGTCAACGCGATCGCGCGCGAGATCGCCGAGTCGCTCGGCGTCGCGCCGGCGATCACGACGAGCGGCGAGCTGCGGTTCGGCGCATGCGTGCTCAATCCGCCGGAAGGCTATGCGCTCGCCGACGTCGCGCAAGGCAAGCGCTTCGTGTCTGATCTGCTCGCCGGTGCATGCACGCGGATCGACGGCGCGGCGCCGTGGCTCGACGACGTCGCGCTGCCGCGCGACGACGCGGCGACCCACGCGATTCGCGTGACGCCGCACGCATCGCGCGAGTCGGACGATACGCGTCGCGAGCTGGTGATTCATCCGCGCAGCGTCGTCGTCGGCGTCGGCGCGGATGCCGCCGCGCAAGCCGACGCGCCGCTCGCCGCACGCATCGACGCGCTGCTCGACGCACACGGGCTTGCGCGGCTCGCGCTGGCCGCGATCGTCGCGCCGGCGTCCGCAATCGGCGAAGCGGCACTGGAAGCGGCCGCCGACGCGCTGAACGTGCCGCTGCGTTTCGTCGACGCGGCCGACAGCGTTACGACGCAAACCGGATCCGACGCCGCCGCACTGCTCGGCCGCGCGCTGCGCGTCGCGCACACGCTGCATCCGGCGTCGAACGGTATCGCGTGCGCGCTCGCCGCGCAGCCGGTCGATCCGGCGACGCTCGGCCGGCCGCGCGGCCGCCTGACCGTGGTCGGCCTCGGCCCCGGCGACGCAGCGTGGCTCACGCCCGCCGCGCGCGCGGCGCTGGCGGGTGCGACCGACATCCTCGGCTACACGACGTACGTGAAGATGGCCGGCCCGTTCCGCGCGGACCAGTGCGTGCACGGCACCGACAATCGCGAGGAAATGCAGCGTGCGCGCCATGCGTTCGAGCTGGCCGCGCAAGGCCGGCGCGTCGCGGTCGTGTCGTCGGGCGACCCCGGCGTGTTCGCGATGGCCGCGGCCGTGCTCGAAGCGCTCGACGACGCGCGCGATCCGCAGTGGGCGGCGATCGACCTGCGCGTCGAGCCGGGCGTGTCGGCGTCGCTCGCGACCGCCGCGCAGGCCGGCGCGCCGCTCGGGCACGACTTCTGCGCGATCTCGCTGTCGGACAACCTGAAGCCGTGGGACGTGATCGAGATGCGTCTGCGGCATGCGGCGCAGGCCGATCTGGTGATGGCGTTCTACAACCCGATCTCGCGCGCGCGGCCGTGGCAGCTCGACCGCGCGCTGGACGTCGTGCGCGCGCATCGCGCGGCCGACACGGTGGTCGTGCTCGGCCGCGACATCGGCCGGCCCGGCGCGTCGCTCGCGACGACGACGCTCGGCGCGCTGCGCAGCGATCAGGTCGACATGCGGACGATGGTGATCGTCGGTTCGTCGACGACGCGGCGTTTCGCGATCGGCGACGGCCGAGAGTGGGTTTATACGCCGCGCTGGTATCGCTGAACTTCAACGACGGTGGCGCGACAGCGCCACCCTGCCGCTTGGCCCCGGCGACGCGTAGCCCCATGAATTTGAACTGACGATTCAATATCCGTGGGCTCGTCAGTCCGCGGTCTTTCGGCGACGGTCAATCGAAAGGACCGACATTGTCGACCACGAAGCCGCTGCACGTCATTTTTGCTACGTAGCGGTGATTGCCGACGCGATCGGCGTTCACGGCAAAGTCCTCACGCCCGCGAAGGCTCACAGCATGCTGAATGCGGCCATTCGAAGATGCCAGCCGGCATCGCGGCGAACGCCCGCGGAAGCATGCGTATCGCCCTGCATCGCGAGCCATGCACCGGCGCTCCTGCCGCGCCGGCAGCCGCGCTTTCGCATCGACCCGCAGCGCCCGCAGCGCACCGCTTGTGAGTTCCGCGAAAATCGCGTTGTCGATCGAGTTCGCATGCAGCCGCTGCAATTCGCCCGATTGCCACTTGTAGCGGATCGTCCGCCCACACCGACCCGCGTGCCGCGGTAGGATCGTCCGCTCGTCCATCACCCCTGCGGAATCGTGCCCGGCCGCACGTACGCGAGCATGTGCGGCACGTAATCGGCCTTGCCGAGATCGACGCCGTGATGGCGCAGGATCGCGTAAGCGGTAATCGCGTGAAAGTAGAACTGCGGCAGCGCCCAGTCGCGCGCGTATTGCTCGCCGGTCATGTCGAACACAATGCCGTTCGGCAGCTCGAGCGCGATCGGCGATGCGGCGCCGCCGTCGAGCGCATCCGGCGCGAGTTCGCCGAGAAACGCGAGCGTGCCCGCGAGAATCGCCTGCGCGTCGCCGAGCGAGCCCGGCTGCGCGTCGGCATTCCAGCCGGCCTGCCGCAATGCGAGCAGCGGCTCCGGCAGCGGCTCGCCGCGCAGCCGGTGCACCGGCTCCATCGCCTGAAAGCATGAGAACCGTACCTGTGCGGCGAGCGGATACATGTCCGGCGCAAGCTTCAGCGTCATCAGCGCATCGGGATCGTCGCCGGTCGTGCGCCGATGCGCGGCGGCCTTGTCGAGCCACGCGGATTGCGCGCGCAGCAGCTGGGTAAACGTCGGAACGAGAAGTTGAGTCGGTGACACGCGTGCACTCCCGAAGGTGATCGTTCGCGTCACGATAGCAGCGTCGGCGCTATAGCGCATTGTCCCGGCGCCGGCAGCGGCGCACGGCGAATATCGGACCGTAACCGATATCGCGACTGCTTTCGGCCGGAAACCGTCGCGTTACGGCCCGCGGCGCCGCGCGAGAAATCGGTCGAGCTGCGCGGCGAACGCGTTGCCGTCGCGTGCGCTGAACGGCGCCGGGCCGCCGGTGTCGATGCCCGCGCTGCGCAGCTGATCCATCATCGCGCGCGTCGACAGACGCTCTTCGATGTTGTCGCGGCTGAACCAGTTTCCGCGCGGATCGAGCGCGAACGCGCCCTTGTCGAGCACGGCGGCGGCGAGCGGAATGTCGGCGGTGATCACGAGGTCGCCCGGCGCGGCCAGCTCGACGATGCGCGCATCGGCCGCGTCGAAGCCGGCCGGCACCTGCAGCGCGCGGATGAACGGCGACGGCGGCGTCCGCAGAAACTGGTTCGCGACCAGCGTCACGTGGATCTCCGTGCGACGCGCGGCGCGAAACAGCATCTCCTTGACGACGGCGGGACACGCGTCGGCATCGACGAGCACTTGCATGGCGGGATTTCCGTTGGACGCGAGCCGCGATCATAGCGTACGCGGCGCCTCTCCCCTGGCGCGCGAACCAGTCCGGTGCCCGCCGCGTTCAGCCGTGCTCATCCGCCGACGTCCGCGCAAAGCGCATCGGCCGTCATCCACTGCGCGCCCCATGCGCGCGCGAGCCGCGCGCCCTGCCCGCTCGGCACCGGCGCATCGTCGAAGTCGACGAACACGACGTGATCGGCCGCCGCGGGCTTCGCCGGCGTGTCGCGCGTGCGTCCGTCCGACAGCACCCACAGCCAGCGCTGCTTGTCCGGGTTGCGGCGCGCGTCGCGCGCGAGCAGTTGCGCGGCGGCGGCGATGCCGTCCGCGAGCGGCGTGCCGCCGCCGCCGTCGACCGGTTCGAGCCAGCGCGCATTCCACCAGCGCGGCACGGCCGGCCCGAAGCGCCGCGCGGCGCCGTTGCCGCCGAAACAGATCAGCGCGGTTTCCATCCGGTCGCGCGCGGCATGATCGAAGTACGCGACGATCAGCCCCTTCGCGAGCGCGAGCCGATCGTGCGCCAGCATCGATGCGGAGCAGTCGAGCACGAAGCAATGGAGCGCACGCGGCGCACCCGCGCGTTTGCGAAAGCGCAGATGCTCGGCGTGCAGCCGGCCGCCGCGCTTCGCGGCGAGCGTGGCCGGCCACGCGACGGCCGTGCCGGCCCGCACCGCGCCCGGCATGCGCGCGGCGGCGCCCTGCTGCCATCGAGGACCGCGAACGGCGTTCGCGGCGGCGCCGTCTCGATGGCTCAGCGTTTTTTTAGCGGCAGCGGCACGACGGCCTTCACGTCGCGCAGCCCGGCAGGCTCCGGCGACAGATAGCCCCAGTCGCCGTGCGGTTCCGCCGCATCGGGGTTCGCCGACGTCGGCCGGTCGTCGTTCCGTCCACGCGCATCCGGCGGCGAACGGTCGTCGCGCTCGCCTGGCGTGCGCGCTGCCGACGAACGCTGCGCATCCGCATGACGCCGATGCCGCAGCACGGCTTCGGCGACGCGATCCACGTGCGCGACCGCGATCGCGTCGGCCTGCTCGAGCGCGGCGAGCGCACGCGCGGCGCGCAGCATCACGAGGTCGGCGCGCAGCCCGTCGACGGCTGCTTCGATGCACAGCGCACTCACGCGCGCGTGCACAGCGTCGCCGAAATCGAGCGTCGGCAGCCGCGTGCGCGCCGCGCGAATCCGCTCGGCGAGCGCGCGCTGCGCGTGCGCATGGCGCGCGCGAAACGCGTGCGGATCGATATCGAACGCGAGGCGCGCCTTGACGATCTGCTCGCGCGGCCCGGCATCGAAGCAGTTTTCCAGCTCGACCATCAGCCCGAAGCGGTCGAGCAGTTGCGGACGCAACTCGCCTTCTTCCGGATTCATCGTGCCGACCAGCACGAAGCGCGCATCGTGCGCATGCGATACGCCGTCGCGCTCGACGACGTTCACGCCGCTCGCGGCGACGTCGAGCAGCGTGTCGACGAGCCCGTCGGCGAGCAGGTTCACTTCGTCGACGTACAGCACGCCGCGATGCGCGCGCGCGAGCAGGCCCGGGCGAAACCGCACGCCGTTCTCGGCGAGCGCGTGCGCGAGGTCGAGCGTGCCGGTCACCTGTTCGTCGGTCGCGGACAGCGGCAGTGTGACGAACTGCCCTTCGGGCAAGAGCTCGGCGAGCGCGCGCGCGGCCGTCGATTTCGCGGTGCCGCGCGGCCCGCTGACGAGCACGCCGCCGAGCGACGGATCGATCGCGGCGAGCAGCAGCGCCTGCTGTAACGGCTGCTGCGCGACGAGCGCCGTAAACGGAAAAATGTCGGGAACGGCCGCGCGTGCGCGGTGCGTCGTCGGATCGGTCATCGCCGGCCCCCTTCCTGAAGTTGTTCGCTGGCAAGCCAGACCGCTTCGATCCGCTCGCGATAGTCGCCCGGCTGCTGCCACAGCCCGCGCTGCATCGCTTCGACGAAGCGCTCGCAGATGCCGTGCAGCGCGTGCGGATTGTGCCGTTCGAGGAACGCGCGCGTGTCGTCGTCGAACAGGTATGCATCGGCGACGAGCGCGTACTGATGATCGGACAGCACGCGCGCGGTCGCATCGTATCCGTACAGATAGTCGACGGTCGCGGCCATCTCGGCGGCGCCCTTGTAGCCGTGCCGCTTCACGCCGTCGAGCCATTTCGGATTCACGACGCGCGAGCGGATCACGCGCGCGATCTCCTCGCGCAGCGTGCGCATCGCGGGCGCGGCCGGGTTCGCGTGGTCGCCGTGATAGACGCTCGGCTGCCGCCCGGACAGATGCCGCACCGCCGCGGTCATTCCGCCCTGGAACTGGTAGTAGTCGTTCGAGTCGAGGATGTCGTGCTCGCGGCTGTCCTGGTTCTGCACGACGACGTCGATCGTCGCGAGCCGTTCGCCGAACACGTCGGGTGCCGCGTCGCCGGCGCTGTTCTGCGCATACGCATACCCGCCCCAGTCGCGGTATGCATCGGCGAGATCGGCATCGGTCTGCCAGCGGCGCCGGTCGATCAGTTCCTGCAGGCCGGCCCCGTAGCTGCCGGGCCGCGCGCCGAACACGCGCCAGCCGGCCCGGCGCCGCGCATCGTCGGCCGGCACGCCCTGCGCGATCCACTTCGCGCGCTCGCGCTCGACGCGCGCGCGGATCGGGTTCAGCGCCTCCGGCTCGTCGAGCGCGGCGACGGCCTGCACGGCCGCGTCGAACAGATGCATCAGGTTCGGAAACGCGTCGCGGAAAAAGCCCGACACGCGCAGCGTCACGTCGATGCGCGGCCGGTCGAAGATCTCGATCGGCAGGATTTCGAAGTCGGTCACGCGATGGCTGCCGTGCGCCCATTTCGGACGCACGCCGAGCAGCGCGAACGCCTGTGCGATGTCGTCGCCGCCGGTGCGCATCGTCGCGGTCCCCCACACCGACAGTCCGATCGCGCGCGGATAGTCGCCGTGATCCTGCAGATGGCGCTCGATCAGCTGCTGCGCCGATTTGAGCCCGAGCGTCCATGCGGCCTGCGTCGGCACCGCGCGCGTGTCGACCGAATAGAAGTTGCGGCCGGTCGGCAGCACGTCGGGACGCCCGCGCGACGGCGAGCCGCTCGGTCCCGGCGGCACGAAGCGGCCGTCGAGCCCGCGCAGCAGGTGACGCATTTCGTCGCGGCCGCACGCGTCGAGCGCCGGGATCAGCGTCGCGCGGATCCGCCCGATCACCGCGCGCGTCTGCGGCCATGCGCCGGGCAGCGTCGCGTCGATATCGCGCGTTTCGTCGGCATCCGAAGTCGCGATGCGATCCAGCCACTGCTGCGCGAGCCGTTCGAGCCGCTCGCGCGTGTCGCCCGCATGACGCCACGGCGATGCGTCGAGCGCCTGCAGGATCGCGGGCCGCGGGCCGGTCCACGGCGCGGCCCAGTCGGCCGCGAGCGGATCGAAATCGTCGCCGAGCGCGAGATCGCGCGCGAGCGCACCGATGAGCCCCGCATTTGCGCCGTTGCCGTCGCCGACCGGAAAGCGCGCGAGCGCGAGCAGCGTGTCGCGCCGTTGACGGCCGGCGGGCGACACGCCGAACACGTGCAGTCCGTCGCGGATCTGCGCTTCCTTCAGCTCGCACAGCCACGCGTCGACGCGCGTGAGCAGCGCATCCTCGTCGCCGGCGTCGCGCGGCGGCGACACGCTCAGCTCGTCGTGCAGCCGATGCTCGGCGATCGTCGCGAGAATCGTGTTGCGCAGCAGCTTCGCGCGTCGCGCGTCCACCATCAGCGCTTCGTAGTATTCGTCGACCTGCCGCTCGAGATCCTGCAGCGGGCCGTAGTTCTCCGCGCGCGTGAGCGGCGGCATCAGATGATCGACGATCACCGCCTGCGCGCGGCGCTTCGCCTGGCTGCCCTCGCCCGGATCGTTGACGATGAACGGATACAGATGCGGCAGCGGCCCGAGCGTCAGATCGGGCCAGCATGCGTCGGACAGCGCGACGCTCTTGCCCGGCAGCCATTCGAGATTGCCGTGCTTGCCGACGTGAATCACCGCGTCGATGCGGAACGCATCGCGCAGCCAGAAATAGAACGCCAGATACGCGTGCGGCGGCACGAGCTCCGCGTCGTGGTAGCTCGCGTAGTCGTTGTCGTCGCGCGAGCGCGACGGCTGGATGCCGACGAACACGTTGCCGGCCCGCCAGCCGGCGATCGTGAAGCGTCCGCGACGCACGGTCGGATCGGCGTCGGGCGGCCCCCAGCGCGCGTTCAGCGCGGCCTGCACCGCGGCCGGCAACTGCGTGAAATGCGCGACGTAATCGGCAAGCGCGAAGCTCTGGAACGCGGGGCGCAGCGCATGCACGGCCGGATCGTTGGTGACGCCCGCGGTGAGCTGCGCGATCAGCGCGTCGCCGTCGGCCGGCAGATCGGGCACCGTGTAGCCGGCGTCGCGCAGCGCCGCGAGCACACGCAGCGCGGACGCCGGCGTGTCGAGCCCGACGCCGTTGCCGATCCGGCCTTCGCTGTGTGGATAGTTCGCGAGGATCAGCGCGATGCGCTTGTCCGCGTTGTCGAGCGTGCGCAGCCGGCACCAGCCGCGCGCGAGTGCCGCGACGAACGCGATGCGTTCCGCGTCCGGCTGGTAGCGCACGACGTCGACCTCGGTGTGCGCGCACCGATACGCGAGCCCCTTGAAGCTCACCGCGCGCGTGACGATGCGTCCGTCGACTTCCGGCAGCGCGACGTGCATCGCGATGTCGCGCGCGTGCAGCCCCTGATTGTCGGCGAGCCATGCATCGCGATTGCCGCCCGACAGGATCACCTGCAGCACGGGCGCGTCGCCGGCCAGCACGTCGGGCTCGGGATCGTCGATCGCACCGGCCGCGAATGCGGTCGTGTTCAGCACGAGCGCGACGTCGTGCGCGTCGCACAGCCGCGCGATGACCTCGCGGCTCACCGCATCCTTCAGCGACGTGACCGCGATCGGCAGCGGGTTCAGCCGTTCGCGCACGAGCGCATCCGCGAGCGCGTCGAACACGGCCGTATTCGCGGCCTGCCAGTGCGCGCGATAGAACAGGATCGCGACGACGGGCGCGCCGGGCGTCCAGCGCGGCCGCCAGTCGTCGACGCTCGCCGGGTCGCGCGCCGGGTGATACAGCGCGGCGGCCGGCAGCGGGCGCGGCGGCGCCGGTTCGTCGCCGAAGCCGAGCGTGTGGAACGCGATGCTGCGCAGCAGCGCCTCCGCGTTGTGCACGCCGCCTTCGCGCAGATAGCGCCACCACAGCCGGCACAGATCGGGCGCGACCGTGCTCTTCGCGACGAGATTCGGATCCTCCTGCAGATCGCCCGAGAACATCGCGAGCTGCTGCCCGCAGCGCGACGCGAGCGACACGGCCTGCTCGATGCCGTACGGCCAGTACGCTTCGCCGCCGAGATGGTCGATCACGACCGTCTTCGCGTGGCGCAGCACGTCGTCGACGTAGAAGTCGACGGACGCCGGCTGCCGCAGGAACGTGACGTTCGCGAGCCGCACGCTCGGAAAGCCGGCCGGCAGCCGCGGCACGACGCTCGCGAGCAGCGACAGCGTCGTGTCGGCCGAGCTGAGGATCACGATGTCGGCCGGCCGCTGATCGATCCGGACGACGCCCTGCGTATCGTCGACGAAGCCGCCCGGCGTGGTGCGCAGCAGATGCATCGCGCGTTACGCCTGCTGCGGCGCGGCCGCGCACGCGGCGTCGAACGCGCGCTGCAGTTCGGCCGCGTCGAGATCCTCGCCGATCAGCACGAAGCGGCTCGCGCGCGCTTCGCCGTCGTGCCAGCGGCGATCGAAATAGCTGTCGAAGCGGCGGCCGACGCCCTGGATCACGAGCCGCATCGGCGCGCCGGGCAGCGCCGCGAAACCCTTTGCGCGATAGATCGTGTGCGTTTCGACGAGCCGCTGCAGCGCCGCGATCGTCGCTTCGCGCGAGCCCGCGTCGCCCGCTACGACGACCGAGTCGAAATCGTCGTGATGGTGGTCTTCGTCGTCGGCCGAGCCGTGATGGTCGTGACGCAGATGAATCGTTTCCTCGGACGCCGATTCGAGACCGAGCAGCATCGCGACGTCGAGTTCGCCGCGCGTCGCGCGCACGATCTTCACCTGCGGCGGAATCTCTTCGCGGATCGCGGCTTCGACGTCGGCGAACTGTGCGTCCGCGACGAGATCGGCCTTGTTCACGATCACCAGATCGGCGGACGACAGCTGGTCGGCGAACAGCTCGTGCAGCGGCGACTCGTGATCGAGGTTCGGGTCCGCGCGGCGCTGCGCGTCGACCGCCTGCGGATTCTCCGCGAACTGGCCGCTCGCGGCCGCCGGGCCGTCGACGACGGTGACGACCGCATCGACGGTGAACGCGTTGCGGATCGTCGGCCAGTTGAACGCCTGCACGAGCGGCTTCGGCAGCGCGAGGCCGGACGTCTCGATCAGCACGTGATCGAGCTGCGCGCGGCGCTCGACGAGCGCTTCCATCACCGGATAGAACTCCTCCTGCACGGTACAGCACAGGCAGCCGTTCGCGAGTTCGTACAGCCGGCCCGACGCTTCGCCGGCCGCGTCGTCGCAGCCGATTCCGCACCCCTTCAGGATTTCGCCGTCGATGCCGAGTTCGCCGAATTCGTTGACGATCACCGCGATGCGCCGGCCTTGCGCGTGCTGCAGGATGTGGCGCATCAGCGTCGTCTTGCCGCTGCCGAGAAAGCCCGTGACGATCGTCACGGGCAACTTGCTGAGGGTCATGGTGGATCCTGGTCGAAAAAGGGAATCACGCGGAGAGCGTCACGTCGATCTCGTCGTAGCGTCTGAACCGGTAGATCGCGGCCGACACGAGCCAGCACGCGACGAACAGGCCGATCACGACGTAGCCGAGCATCCCGAAGTGCGACGCGACCATCGCCGCGAAGTCCCACACGGGGCCCTGCAGCGCCAGCTTGTCGGCGAGCAGCGCGAGCACCTCGATGCCGCCGATCAGCGCGGCAACGAGCACCGACACGAACGTGATCGTCATGTTGTAGTAGATCTTGCGGATCGGCCGCACGTACGCCCAGCGGTATGCGCCCATCATCAGGATGCCGTCGGTCGTGTCGACGAGCGTCATGCCGGCGGTAAACAGCACGGGCAGCACCATCACCGACCAGAACGACAGCCCGCCCTGCACCTGCGTGGCCGAGATGCCGAACAGCGCGATTTCGGTCGCGGTATCGAAGCCGAAGCCGAACAGGAAGCCGACCGGATACAGGTGCCAGCTGCGCGACACGAGACGGAACAGCGGCCGGAACACGCGCGCGAGCACGCCGCGCTGGTTCAGCAGCATGTCCAGATCGGCATCGACGATCGACTCGCCGCGCCGCGCGGCGCGAAAGGTCCGGTACACGGAAATCAGGATCAGCAGGTTCGCGGCCGCGAGCACGAGCAGGAAGAACGCCGACACGCTCGTGCTGATCACGCCGCCCCAGGTCTTCATGCTCTCGAAGCGCGCGAGCGATGCGGCGGTCAGCGCGACCGCGACCGACATCACGATCACGACCGTCGAGTGGCCGAGCGAGAAGAACAGGCCCGCGCCGAGCGGGCTGCGGCCGTCCTGCATCAGCTTGCGCGTGACGTTGTCGATCGCGGCGATGTGATCGGCGTCGACGGCGTGGCGCAGGCCGAACACATACGCGAGCAGCGCGGTGCCGAGCAGCACGGGCTGATCGCGAAACGCGACGAACGCCCAGATCCACGCGCCGACGTTGAACGCGACGAGCAGCGAATAGATCGCGGCGATCTTGCCGCGCAGCCCCGACGGGCTGTCGTTGAACAGACGGAAGAACGAGTCGAGCATGATGCTCCTTTGCGAACGGTCGACATGTGAATGCCAACACGGCCGCCGCCGGCCCGGTCCGCGCCCGGTGCCGTCGGCCGCATCGTGCCGCATGCGCGCGCATCGGACGGTCCGGACTGACGAATCGGGAAACGCGCGGGTGTCGGGCATGCTGCGGCCGTGGACGATGCGCCGCCTCCCCGCGGCGCTGAACCCCCTGTGTTTAGGCCGGTATCCGGGCTGACGAACACGCCGCTTCGCCTTCCCGGATGCGCGCGGCATCCAGTGGCGTCGTCCGCATGCGCGAAGCATGCGGCGAAGCGGCGCTGCATCGCGCCATGCGCGATGCGTTCGCTTACCGTTGCGGGGGCAGCACAGGTTGGCTCGACTGCGGTGCAGGCAGGCTCCCTGTTTCCCGTTTAACTGCGCGCACCGGAGCGGCACGCGCGAGCACCAAAACGCGTGCGAGTGTAGGCGGCGGGGCCGGCAGCGTCAAGGCGCGTCCGCGGTGTCGAAAGCCGCCGCGCGCCCGTTCGCGCAAGCCGGCCG
>NZ_CABVPR010000088.1 GCF_902499135.1 Burkholderia dolosa | reverse complement strand
GGCCGGGCCGCCCGCGCGCGGCGCCGCGCCGCTGTTCGGCGCGGGCGTCGGCATCGCGTTGATGGCGAAAGGGCTGTTCGTGCCGCTCGTGTTCGCGGCGACGCTCGTCGCGGTGCTCGCGCTCTACCCGGCGTGCCGCACGCGCGCGTTCGCACGCGCGCTCGGCATCGCCGCACTCGCGTTCGCGCCGTTCGCGCTGATCTGGCCGATCGCGCTGTTCGTGCGCTCCGAAATCCTGTTCATGAAGTGGTTCTGGGACAACAACGTCGGCCGCTTCTTCGGCTTCTCGGTGCCCGAACTCGGCGCCGAGAACGACAAGCCGTTCTTCATCGTGCGCGCGTTCCTGACGATCGGCTTTCCGGTCGCGCCGCTCGCGATCGCCGCACTCGCGCGCGGCGCATGGCGCGACTGGCGGGCGCCGCGCATCGCGCTGCCGGTCGCGTTCGCCGGAATCGGCCTCACGGTGCTGCAGATCTCGGCCACGTCGCGCCAGCTGTACATCCTGCCGTTCTTTGCGCCGCTCGCGCTGGTCGCCGCGCAGGCGATCGATCGCCTGCCGCGCAGACTGCATCTCGGCTGGGATTACGCGAGCCGCGCGCTGTTCGGCGCCGTCGTCGCGCTCGCGTGGGCGATCTGGGCGGTGATGGTCGATCCGGCCGCGTCGCGCGCGCCGCTTGCACCGCTCGGCCGCTGGCTGCCGCTCGACTGGACGATGCCGATCGAACCCGCGCTGCTGAGCGGCGCGCTCGCGCTGACCGTCGGCTGGCTGATGCTGCTGCCGATGCTGCGCACGACGGGCCGCTGGCGCGGCGCGCTGTCGTGGGGCGCAGGCGCGCTCGTCGCGTGGGGGCTCGTCTATACGCTGCTGCTGCCGTGGCTCGACGTCGCGAAAAGCTACCGGTCCGTGTTCGACGACCTGAACGCGCATCTCGCGCTCGAATGGACGGACGACGACTGCATGGCAAGCCTGCACGGGCTCGGCGAATCCGAAGCGCCGATGCTGTACTACTTCTCCGGCATCCGGCACATGCCGACCGACGACGCGAACGCGACGCGCTGCACGTGGATGATCGTCCAGGGCGTGCGCGCCGTCGATCCGGCGCCCGGCAACGAATGGAAGCTGTTCTGGGCCGGCGCCCGCCCCGGCGACGACGACGAACTGCTGCGCGTCTACGTGCGCACGCCGGAACAGCACACGCAGTAACGTGCGGCCGCGCGGCGGGCAGCGTTTCGGATCGCCGGCCGCGCCGCTCGCCGATACGTCAGAACGACGAACCGGGCTCGCGCAGAAACGCCGCTTCGTCGTCGGTCGATGCGCGGCCGAGAATCGCATTCCGATGCGGGAAGCGCCCGAAGCGCTCGATCACGGCCGCATGCCGCAGCGCGAAGTCGTGGTAGCTCTCGCATCCGGCTTCGTCGCGAATGCCCGCGCACAGCCGCACGGCCTCGCGCTGGCTGTCGTGCGACTCGTCGTGCTCGAACGGCAGATACACGAACGCGCGGTGATGCCCGCTCGGCAGCCGCGCATCCCACCCGGCTGCGACGACGCGGCGCGCGATTGCCAGCGCCTTCGGGTCGGCCGCGAACGCGCGCGGCGTGCCGCGATGAATGTTGCGCGAGAACTGGTCGAGCACGACGATCAGCGCAAGCGCACCGAGCGGCGAGTCGGCCCAGCCATCGCACGCGCCGTCGCATGCGGCGTCGAGCAACGCGCGATAGCGTGTGCGCAGCAGCGCGTCGAACGCGGCGCCGCCGTTGAACCACACGCTGCGCGCGCGCCCGAACGCTTCGGAACCGGGCTCGCCGAACCAGAAATCCAGAATCTCGCGCGCCTGCGGATCGAGCGGCGTCGCGCCGTCCGGCGACTCGTCGATCGTCATGCGAACTCCAGGACGACGCGGCGCGTGCGTGCGCTTTTCTTTTCGAGTTTCGCAACCCGCAGACTGCCGATTTCCGACGTGTTGCGCACGTGTGTGCCGCCGCACGGCTGCAGATCGACGCCGTCGATGCGCAGCAGCCGCACGCGGCCCAGCCCCATCGGCGGCTTCACGCTCATCGTGCGCACGAGTTCGGGCCGCTCGACCATCTCGTCGTCGGTGATCCATTCGGTCGTGACCGGGTACGCGCCGGCCACGAGCGCGGCGAGGCGCCGCTCGACGTCGTCGCGGTCGATCGCATCGGACGTCGCGAAGTCGAGCCTCACGTAGTCGGCCGTCACGCTGCAGCCGTCGACCGGATACGGCAGCACCGCGCACATCAGGTGCGCAGCCGTATGCAGCCGCATGTGCCGGTAACGGCGCGTCCAGTCGATCGCCGCGCTCACGCGCGCGCCGCGCGCGAGCGTCGCGACGAGCTCGTGCTGGCCGGGCGCGGGCACGTGGACCGCGTCGTCGGGCGTCGCGCCGTCGAACTTCGCCTTGCGCGTATCGGCGATCGCCAGCGTGCTGCCGTCCGGCAGCGTCAGCGTGCCGCTGTCGCCGGCCTGGCCGCCGCCGAGCGGATAGAACACGGTGCGATCGAGGCGGATGCCGTCGTCGCCGACGGCTTCGACGATCGCATCGCAATGCGTGAGGTACGCGTCTTCGCGAAACAGTGCCTGTGTCGTCATCGGGCAAGTCTTGTATCGAGGGGGGAACGATCAGTGTCGCGCCGCGCGGCGCGCACGCCCGGACGCAGATCGCGCCGCGCGCGGGCTGCGGCGTACCGGTCGATCAACCGGGCCGGTTGCGCATCCAGTCGGCCGTGTCGTAGAACGAATGCATGAGCCGCTCGCGCAGCGGCTCGGCCAGCCCGACGTCCTCCATCGCCCACGCCATGCAGCGCAGCCATTGATCGCGCTCGACCGACGCGATCGGGAACGGCAGGTGCCGCGCGCGCAGCCGCGGGTGACCGAAGCGGCTGATGTAATGGTCGGGGCCGCCTAGCCAGCCGCACAGGAACCAGAACAGCTTGTCGCGCGAGCCGTCGAGCGATGCCGGATGCAGCGCGCGGATCTGCGCGAACTCCGGCTCGAGATCCATCAGGTCGTAGAAGCGGTCCACCATTTCGCGCACGCGGGCTTCGCCGCCCACGAGCTCGAACGCCGTCGGCTGCGACGGCGCATCGTCATTCACATCGGTCATACGGATAGTCGGAAAACGGGATCGTCGGGGCCGCCGGCCACGCTTACGCGTCGCGCAGCGACTGCAGCGCGGGGCGCCGCAACACATTATGCAGGCTCAGCCAGCCGGCCGCACCGGCGCACGCGACGCCGGCCGCGATGCCGGCCGGCACGAGCCACGGATCGACGGCGAGCGCGAAGTCGAACACGCGCGACGCGAGCACCCAGCCGACCGCGATCGCCCCCACCGCCGCCAGCACGCCGGCCAGCGCACCGACGAGGACGAATTCCGCACGCTGCACCGCGTTGATCTGCGCGCGCGACGCGCCGAGCGCGCGCAGCAGCGCGGCCTCGCGCACGCGCTCGTCGCGCGAGCCCGCGAGCGCCGTGTACAGCACGAGCACGCCGGCCGCAAGCGTGAACGCGAACAGGAACTGTACCGCGCCGACCACCTGCAGCATCATCCGCTGCAACTGCGCGAGGATCGGCGCGATGTCGATCGCGGTCAGGTTCGGGTAGCGCGCAATCAGCGGATCGAGCAGCGCCGCGTGATCGGCCGGCAGATGGAAGCTCGTCAGATAGACGGCCGGGAAATCCTTCAGCACGGCCGGCGGCATCAGCACGAAGAAGTTCACGCGGAACGTACCCCAGTCGAGCTTGCGCACGCTGGTGATCGGTGCCTCGATCGTGAGCCCCGTCACGTCGAAGCGCAGCACGTCGCCGGGCTTTACGCGCAGCGTCTTCGCGAGGCCGGCCTCGATCGAGATCTGCGGCGTGGCCGCAGTGCCGAACCAGTCGCCTTCGACGATCCGGTTGTCGGACGGCAGCTCGGTCGTGTACGACAGATTGAACTCGCGATCGACGAGCCTGCGCGCGTCCTCCGACGGATACGCGTCCGGATTCACCGGCTTGCCGTCGATCGCGACGAGGCGGCCGCGCACCATCGGTGCGGGCGTTGCGTCGCGCACGCCGTGCGCGGCGAGATACGCGGCAACGTCGTCGCGCTGGTCGGGCTGGATGTCGATCAGGAACTGATTCGGCGCATCGGGCGGCATCGACTGCCGCCAGCCGGCGACGAGATCGTTGCGGGTGATCGCGATCAGCAGCAGACACATCAGCCCGAGCGCCAGCGCGGTGATCTGCAATGCGCTCGCGGTGCCGCGCCGGTGCAGCGCCGCGAGCGCATAGCGCCAGCCGACGCCGGCGGCCGTCCGTCCGTTGCGCACCGCGCGCACGGCCGCGAACAACGCGAGCCGCGCGATCAGCGCGAAGCCGACCAATGCCGCCGCGAAGCCGCCCGCGACGATCAGCCCGAGCTTCAGACTGCCTGCGGCGACGATCAGCAGCGCGGCGAACAGCACGACGCCGATCGCATAGGCGGCCCAGCCGATGCGCGCCGCGTCGCCCCATTCGCGACGCAGCACGCGCACCGGCGGCACACGCGTGAGCGGCGCGAGCGGCGGCAGCGCGAAGCCGAGCAGCAGCACGAGCGCGGCGCCGATGCCGAGCAGCGCCGGCCACGGCGTCGGCGGCGGCAGCACGACGTCGATCAGGCTGCCGAGCGCCGCGAGCAGCGCCCAGTGCCCGGCATAGCCGAGCAGCGCGCCCGCGACGCCCGCGACGACGCCGATCCCGGCAAATTCGAGCGCGAACAGCGCACCGAGCGTGCGACGACTCACGCCGAGGCAGCGCATCGTCGCGCACCCGTCGAGATGGCGGCGCATGTAGCGCTGCGCGGCCATCGCGATCGCGACCGCGGCGAGCAGCGCGGTCAGCAGCGCGACGAGCGTCAGGAAATGGCGCGCACGATCGAGCGTCTGCCGCACCTGCGGCTGCCCTTCCTGCAGCGATTCGAGGCCGACGCCGCGCAGCTTGCCACCGTCGACGCGCCGATGCGCATCGGCTTCGAAGCGCGCGACGGCCTGCGGATCGCCCGCGACCAGCAGCCGATACGTGACGCGGCTGCCGTAGCCGACGAGGCCGGTCGCGGCAAGCTCGTCGGCGCGCATCATCAGCCTCGGCGAAAAATTGACGAACGAGAAACCGCGGTCGAGTTCGCGGGAGATCGACGCGGCGACCGTGAACGTACGCAGACCGACGCGCACCGTGTCGCCTGTTTTGACGTGCAGCGCGTCGAGCAGCGCGGGGTCGGCCCAGACGGTGCCCGGTGCCGGAATGTCGGTCGCCTGGCGCGCGGCGCGCGCGCCGGCCGGCACGATCTCGACCGCGCCGCGCAACGGATAGCCGGGCGACACGGCTTTCACGGCCGCGAGGCGCGCGGGTGCGGCGTCGCCCGCGTGCGCGCCGGAAGCTGCGGCGATCATGCTCGGGAAGATGGCGGTCGTCGCGGTGCGCAGGCCCAGCGCTTGCGCGTCGCGCGCGAACGACGGATCGACCGGATGATCGGCACGCACGACGAAGTCGGCACCGAGCATCTGGCGCGCATCGCGCTCGAGCCCCTGACGCAACCGGTCGGCGAAGAAGCCGACGCTCGTGAGCGCGGCGACGGCCAGCACGAGCGCAAGCGCGAGCAGCGTCAGCTCGCCCGCGCGCCAGTCGCGCGCGGTCATCCGCGCGGCCTGCCGGATCAGGTCGTGCCAGCCGAAGCGGCCGGCATCGCGCGATCCGCTATCGCCCGTGCGCCCGTGCGCCGGCAGTCCCGCCTGTCGCTCGTTCAATCGCGCTTGCCCCCGATCGAATTGAGCCGCGACACCATATGGTTCGCCATCCCGCGGAAACCGCCGGACACGCCGCGCCACAGGCGCGGCAGCGCCCATGCCGACGCGACGACGAACGCGGCGAGCAGCACGAGAAACACGAGCGGCACGAAGAACGCGAGCGCGAGCCCGCCGAATACGAGGCCGTCCTCGGTCGACGACGCGACCCAGTTCGACAGCGGTTCGGGAGACAGATTGATCAGCGCGCGCGTGCCGGCCTTCGCGACGTGCGCGGCGCCGGCAAGCGACCCGCCGACGAGCCCCGCGACCGCGAGCACGGTCGGATCGGCGTGGCCGAGTGCGCCGGCTGCAAGCACGGCGCCGGCGGGGATCCGAATGAACGTATGCAGCGCGTCCCACAACGAATCGAATGCGGGAATCTTGTCGGCAAGGAATTCGGTGACGGCGAGCACGGCTGCCGCGCCGATCACCCATGGCGACGTCAGCACCGTCAGCGTGTCGGGCAGATGGAGCCAGCCGACGCGTGCCAGCACGCCGGCGATCAGTACCGTCAGGTACAGGCGCAGGCCGCTTGCCCACGCGAGCCCCGCGCCGAGCGAAATGGCTTCGATCATGGCCCTCTCCTTGCACTTTGCGTGCGCTTTGCCGATTGATCGGATCGGGCCGGCATGCCTGCCGCGCGGCGCGCAATGACCGGCGCCGCCTGCCCCGGACGGCAAAACGGCATTCGGACCCGAATGCGTTCCATTATAGACAGGCTGCCCCGCCGCACGCCGCCATCGCGCGGCGCGGCCTGCCGGCGCGACGGCACGCGGCCGTCAGGCAGCGGACGACAGCTTCAGGCCGATCAACCCGACGACGATCAGCGCGGCGCTCGCGACGCGTGCAGCGCTCAGCGCCTCGCCCATCATCACGATCCCGAACACGAACGCGCCGACCGCGCCGATTCCCGTCCATACCGCGTATGCGGTGCCGAGCGGCAGCTCGCGCATCGCGACGGACAGCAGCCCGAAGCTGGCCAGCGCCGTCACGATCGTCAACACCGACGGTCCGAGCTTCGTGAAGCCGTCCGACGATTTCATCCCGGCCGCCCAGGCCACTTCGAGCAAACCGGCGATCAACAACCATACCCACGCCATCGCGACGTACTCCGTATCGGATGGGGCCGTCCCCGTTGAAGCGAATGTCCCGCGGTCGTCCGCGGGCGGCGCCGAGTATAGCAAGGCGCCGGCACGCACGCGGGCGCTCAGTTCGACACGCGCTTCGGCGTGACGCCGCCGACGCAGCGGTCGTCGCGGTACAGCGTCCACTCCTCGCATGCGCGGCCGTCCTTGAACACGCACATGCCGACCTGCCCGCGCGGCAGGCTGCGGACCACGTGGCTGCCGCCGAGCTTCACGCAGTTGACCGACGCGGGATTGGCGAGCGCCGGCCGCGCGGGCGGCTGCTGGCCGGGCGGCAGCGGTTGCGCGAATGCGCCGGGCGCGACGAGCGCCGATACGAGTGCACGGATGACGGCCGGGCGGACGGACATGGCAGGCTCCTCGTTCTGGTTCGCGAAGCGGTCAGGATAGCGGGAATCGACCGGCGGTGTGCGCGGTGCGGGCGGGCGAACGTGTCGGGCATCGTCCCGGTCGCGCCGCCTGAGCCTGAGCCTGAGCCTGAGCCTGAGCCTGAGCCTGAGCCTGAGCCTGAGCCTGAACCGAAGTCCGAGCCAATGCCGACGGCGCCGCGGCGCTCCGCCCCGCTACGCGGCCCCGACGAGCCGATAGCCGACGCCCGTCTCGGTGACGATGTGCTCCGGCTGAGCGGGATCGCGCTCGAGCTTCTGCCGCAGATGCGCCATGTAGATGCGCAGATAGTGATGACTCTCGACGTGAGACGGCCCCCACACGTCGCGCAGCAGCTGCCGGTGCGTGAGCACGCGGCCCGCATGCCGGACGAGCGTCGCGAGCAGCCGGTATTCGAGCGGCGTCAGATGCACGATCTCGCCGTTACGCCACACCTGGCGCAACGCGAGATCGACGGTGACCGCGCCGAAGTCGACCTTCGGCGATTCGTTCACGCCGGCCAGATTGCGCCGGCGCAGCTGCGCCCGCATCCGCGCGCGCAGCTCCGATACGCCGAACGGCTTGGTCAGATAGTCGTCCGCGCCGGCGTCGAGCGCGGCGACCTTCTCGTCTTCCTGCGTGCGCGCCGACAGCACGATCACCGGCACCTCGGACCAGCCGCGCAGCTCGCGGATCACGTCGAGGCCGTCGGTGTCCGGCAGGCCGAGATCGACGATCACGAGATCCGGCTTGCGCGTCGCCGCGTCGATCAGCCCCTGCTTGCCCGTCTCGGCCTCGAACACGGCGATGCCGTCCTCTTCGAGCGCGGCGCGCACGAAACGGCGGATCTGTTTCTCGTCCTCGATCAGGACGACGGTCAGGCTCGGCTCACTCATGGTCTGGCGATCGCTCGGACGATGACGGTGCGGGCAGCGCATCGGGTTGGACGTCGGGCTCGTCGGGCACCGCGGGCGCGGCGGGCGGCACGTCGACCGGCAGCGTGAACCAGAAGCGCGCGCCCGTCACGCGGCCGTCGGGCGCGGTGCGGTTGAACGCGCCGATTCTACCGCCGTGCGCGTCGACGATCGCGCGGCAGATCGCGAGGCCGAGCCCGATGCCGGGCGTCGCCGACTCCTTCTCGCCGCGCGTGAACTTGTCGAAGATCCGCGCTTCCATGCCGGCCGGCAGGCCGGGGCCGCCGTCGTCGACGTGCACGCGCACGAACGGCTTGCCGTCTTCGGTCACCCGCTGCGCACCGATGTCGATCGGCGTGTCGGGCCGCGTGTACTTCGCCGCGTTTTCGAACAGGTTCGCGAACAGGCGCTCCATCAGCACGGCATCCATCTGCAGCAGCGGCAGGTCCGCGGGCAGCGACACGCGCACCGGATGGCGCGCGAGCACGCGCCGGCACGCGGCGAGCGCGGCGCCGACCGTCTCTTCGAGCAGCGACCACTCGCGCTTGAGCTGCAGGCTGCCGGCCTGCAGCCGCGCCATGTCGAGCAGGTTCGTGACGATGCCCGTCATCCGCAGCGCCTCGTCGTGGATCGCGTCGACCAGTTCGCTCTCGCGCTGCGCGGACCGCGCGGCCGCGGCCGGATCGTCGGACGGCGCCGCCGAGCGGCCGTTCGCGAGCATCGACGAGAAGCCGACGATCGTCGTGAGCGGCGTGCGCAGGTCGTGCGAGATCGCCGACAGCAGCGAGTTGCGCAGCCGCTCGGACTCCATGCTGACGAGCGCGTCGCGCGCGATTTCGACGTAATGCACGCGCTCGAGCGCGAGCGCGATCTGTGCGGCGAACGCATCGAGCATCCGCCGCTGCTCCGGCACGTCGAATTCGCGCGGCTCGCGCGACGCGACCGCGAGCACGCCGCGCGTGCGCATCGGCGCCTTCAGCGGCAGATACAGCGCGGCGGCGGCCGGCAGCGTGTCGGTGCCGCGACCGGCCGGCTTCTGCTGGTCGTACACCCACTGCCCGACGTCGCTGTCGAGCTCGGCGCCGGTCAGCGTGACGGCCGCATCGGGCTCGTCGATCTTCTGCCGCACCTGATCCGCGCTGTCGGGCAGCAGAAACGCGACGCGCGCGCGGAACACCTCGCCGACGTGGCGGCTGCCGATCTCGACGATCTGCTCGATCGTCAGCGCGGCGCCGAGCTCGCGCGCCATCGCGTAGATCGCGTCGGTGCGGCGCTCGCGACGCTGCGCGATGCTGGCCTCGCGCGTCAGCGTCGACGTCAGGTGGCTGATCACGAGCGACGTCAGCAGCATGCCGAAGAACGTCAGCAGGTATTGCGTGTCGCTGACGGAGAACGACATGCGCGGCGGCACGAAGAAGAAATCGAACGCGGCGACCGACAGGAACGACTGCAGCACGCCCGGCCCGCGTCCGAGCCGCACGGCCGAGAACACGACGCCGAGCAGGTACAGCATCACGAGGTTCGTCAGATCGAGCCGCGCGGACACCGCGCTCGCGACGACAGTGATCGCCGCGCAGATCGCGGCCGCGTACGCGTAATGACGCGGCGGCGAACGATGCGCGCCGAACGGCGCGAACGCGTCGCGCCAATCGCGCGCTGCGGCGTCGAGCGGTGCGGCACGCGCGTCGCCGCTCGCCGATGCGCGCAGCAGCATCAGGTCGACGTCGCCCGCACGCTCCGCGAGCCGTTCGCCGAACGGCCGCGCGAACCGGCGCACGAGCCCGACCTTGCGCGAGCCGCCCGCGACGATCTTCGACACGTTGCGCACCGTCGCATAGCCGATCAGCGCGGCGACCGCGTCGTTGCCCGTGAGCGTGGCCGTCTGCGCGCCGAGCTCGGCCGCGAGCTTCAGCGCATCGAGCGTGCGCTGCCGCTGCGCGTCGGCGCGCCGCTGCAGCCGCGGCGTCTCGACGTACACGGCGATCCAGTCGGCCTTCAGGCTCGCGGCGAGCCGCGCCGCCGCACGCACGAGCGTCGGCGCTTCGGCGCCGGGCCCGACACAGACGAGCAGCCGCTCGCGCGCCTGCCAGATCCGCTGGATCGAGCGATCCGCGCGGTACTCGCGCATCTGCGCGTCGACGCGGTCCGCCGTGCGCCGCAGCGCCAGCTCGCGCAGCGCGATCAGGTTGCCCTTGCGGAAGAAGTTGCGCACCGCGCGCTCGGCCTGCTGCGCGAGATACACCTTGCCGTCGCGCATCCGCTCGAGCAGTTCCTCGGCCGGCAGATCGACGAGCGTCACTTCGTCGGCCGCATCGAACACGCGGTCCGGCACGGTCTCCCACACGCGGATGCCGGTGATCGCGCCGACCACGTCGTTCAGGCTTTCGAGGTGCTGAACGTTGACGGTCGTATATACGTCGATGCCGGCGTCGAGCAGCTCGTAGACGTCCTGCCAGCGCTTCAGGTGGCGTGCGCCGGGCACGTTCGAATGCGCGAGCTCGTCGACGAGGATCAGCTGCGGCGCGCGCGCGAGCGCCGCGTCGAGATCGAATTCGGCGAGCATGCGGCCGCGATGCGCGAGACGCGCGAGCGGCAGCACGTCGAGTCCGTCGAGCAGCGCGGCGGTCTCGCTGCGGCCGTGCGTCTCGACGATGCCGACGACGACGTCGATGCCGTCCTGCTTGCGCTGGCGCGCGGCCTGCAGCATCGCGTACGTCTTGCCGACGCCGGCCGATGCGCCGAAGAAGATCTTCAACTGCCCGCGCCGCTGCTTTTCTTCGTCGCGCTGCAGCTTGTCGAGGAGTCGGTCGGGATCGGGGCGGTTCATGCGGGCAGCGCGTCGAGCGCTCGGGTGCGCGAAAGTACGGGCATTGTCGATCGAAATCGGCACAAAAGGCAAAGGCGGCGCGCGCCGCCGGAACGCGTCGGTCCGCCGCGATCGCACCGCGGCGGACCGGCGCCGGCGCGGCCGTTCAATGCGCAGCCTGTGCGGCGTCGAGCGCGAGGTTCAGCTTCAGCACGTTCACGCGCGGCTCGCCGAGCACGCCGAACTGCCGTCCGGTCGTGTTCGCCGCGACGAGCTGCGCGACCGTGTTGGGCGCGAGCTTGCGCGCGTTCGCGACACGCTCGATCTGATACGCGGCCGCGGCCGGCGTGATGTCCGGATCGAGGCCGCTCGCCGATGCGGTGACGAGATCGACCGGCACCGGCTTCGACAGATCGGTGCCCGCGTCGCGCAGCGCGGCGATGCGCGCCTTGACCTGGTCGGCGAGCGACGGATTCAGCGGGCCGAGGTTCGAGCCGCCGGAGCCGCTCGCGTTGTACGGCATCGGCGACGTCGCCGACAGCCGGCCCCAGAAGTACTGCGGCGCGTCGAACGGCTGGCCGATCAGCGCGGAGCCGACCACCTTGCCGTGCCGCTCGATCAGGCTGCCGTTCGCCTGCGACGGAAACACGGCCTGGCCGAACGCGGTCATCGCCGCCGGATAAGCGAGCCCGGTGACCGCGGTCAGCACCGCGAAGATGACGACGAGCGGACGAATCAACGATTTCATGATGGTTCCTTCTTCGGATGCGGTCGTATCACGCCCAGCCGAGCGCGGCGAGCGTCATGTCGATCAGCTTGATGAACGGGAACGGCAGCAGCACGCCGCCGAGCCCGTACACCAGCAGATTGCGGCGCAGCAGCGACGCAGCGCCGAGCGGCCGGTACGCGACGCCCTTCAGCGCGAGCGGAATCAGCGCGACGATGATCAGCGCGTTGAAGATCACCGCGGACAGGATCGCCGACGCCGGCGAGCTCAGATGCATGATGTCGAGCACCTTCAGCTGCGGATACGTGGTCACGAACGCGGCCGGAATGATCGCGAAGTACTTCGCGATGTCGTTCGCGATCGAGAACGTCGTCAGCGATCCGCGCGTCATCAGCATCTGCTTGCCGATCTCGACGATCTCGATCAGCTTCGTCGGATTCGAATCGAGGTCGACCATGTTGCCGGCCTCCTTCGCGGCCTGCGTGCCGGTGTTCATCGCGACCGCGACGTCGGCCTGCGCGAGCGCCGGCGCGTCGTTGGTGCCGTCGCCGGTCATCGCGACGAGCCGGCCGGCGGCCTGATGCTCGCGGATCGTCGCGAGCTTCGTTTCGGGCGTCGCCTCCGCGAGGAAGTCGTCGACGCCCGCCTCCGCCGCGATCGCCGCGGCCGTCAGCCGGTTGTCGCCGGTCACCATCACCGTCTTGATGCCCATCTTGCGCAGCTCCGCGAAGCGCTCCTTGATGCCGCCCTTCACGATGTCCTTCAGCTCGATCACGCCGAGCACGCGCGCGACGCCGTCGTGCAGCTCGGCGACGACGAGCGGCGTGCTGCCGCGGCGCGCGACGTCGTCGACCGCGCGGCGCACTTCTTCCGGAAAGCGGCTGCCGTGCGTCTCGACGTAGCGGCGGATCGCGTCGGCCGCGCCCTTGCGGATCTCGCGGCGCGGCGCCCCGGCGGACGTCCCGTCGGCGGCCAGATCGACGCCGCTCATCCGCGTCTGCGCGGAAAAGCCGACAAACGTCGCGTGCAGTTGCGCGATGTCGCGCTGGCGGATGTTGAAGCGCTCCTTCGCGAGCACGACGATGCTGCGGCCTTCCGGCGTTTCGTCGGCGAGCGACGCCAGCTGCGCGGCGTCCGCGAGCGCTTCCTCGGTCACGCCGGACGCCGGCACGAACGTCGACGCCTGACGGTTGCCGAGCGTGATCGTGCCGGTCTTGTCGAGCAGCAGCACGTCGACATCGCCGGCCGCCTCGACCGCGCGGCCCGACGTCGCGATCACGTTCGCCTGCATCATCCGGCTCATCCCGGCCACGCCGATCGCGGACAGCAGCCCGCCGATCGTCGTCGGAATCAGGCACACGAGCAGCGCGACGAGCGCGGTGATCGTCACCGCGTGGCCCGACTGCATCGCGTGCACCGAAAAGATCGAGAACGGCAGCAGCGTCGCGGTCGCGAGCAGCATCACGATCGTCAGCGCGACGAGCAGGATCGTCAGCGCGACTTCGTTCGGCGTCTTCTTGCGCTTCGCGCCTTCGACCATCGCGATCATCCGGTCGAGGAACGCCTCGCCCGGGTTCGCGGTGACTTTCACGACGATCCAGTCGGACAGCACGCGCGTGCCGCCGGTCACCGACGAGAAGTCGCCGCCCGACTCGCGGATCACCGGCGCCGACTCGCCGGTGATCGCCGACTCGTCGACCGACGCGACGCCGTCGACCACTTCGCCGTCGGCCGGAATCACGTCGCCGGCCTCGACCAGCACGACGTCGCCGCGGCGCAGGTCCGACGCGGTCGTGATGCGGATCGGCGACTTCGGATGCGGCTCGTTGAGCTTCTTGGCCATCACGTCCTTCTTCGCGCTGCGCAGCGATGCGGCCTGCGCTTTCGAGCGCCCTTCGGCGAGCGCCTCCGCGAAGTTCGCGAACAGCACGGTGAACCACAGCCACAGCGCGATCGCGAGGATGAAGCCGGCCGGCGCGTCCGCCTGGCCGGCGAGCGCGGCGATCCACAGGATCGTCGTGAGCACGCTGCCGACGTACACGCAGAACATCACCGGGTTGCGGAACTGCGTGCGCGGCGTGAGTTTCTTGAACGACTCGACGATCGCCGGGCGTACGAGCGCCGGGTCGAACATCGAGCGGGTAGCGGAATGTTGAGTCATTGCGATCTCTTCAATGCCTTGTCGTTTCGGCCGCGCGTCACGCGCCCAGCCACATCATCAGATGCTCGACGCCGGGCCCGAGCGCGAGCGCCGGCACGTACGTCAGCGCGCCGACCAGCAGCACGGTGCCGAGCAGCAGCACGACGAACAGCGGACCGTGCGTCGGCAGCGTGCCGCTCGTCGCGGCGATGCGCTTTTTCGCGGCGAGCGAGCCGGCGATCGCGAGCACCGGCACGATCGTGCCGAAGCGGCCGAACCACATCGCGATCGCGGTCGTCCAGTTGTAGAACGGCGTGCCGACCGTCAGCCCCGCGAACGCGCTGCCGTTGTTGTTCGCGGCCGAGCTGAACGCATACAGGATCTCGGAGAAGCCGTGCGGACCCGGATTCGAGATGCCGGCCCGGCCCGCGTCGGCGAGCACCGCGATCGACGTGCCGACCAGCACGAGCAGCGGCGTGAGCAGCACGACGATCGACACCATCTTCATCTCGTACGACTCGATCTTCTTGCCGACGTACTCCGGCGTGCGGCCGATCATCAGCCCCGCGACGAACACCGCGAGCAGCGCGAACACGAGCATCCCGTACAGGCCGGAGCCGACGCCGCCGTACACCACTTCGCCGAGCTGCATCAGCAGCATCGGCACGAGACCGCCGAGCGGCGTCAGCGAGTCGTGCATCGTGTCGACCGCGCCGCACGACGCGGCCGTGGTCGCGACGGTGAAGATGCCGGTCTGCGCGATGCCGAAGCGCGTCTCCTTGCCTTCCATGTTGCCGCCCGATTGCAGCGCGCTCGCCGACTGGTCCACGTGTACGGGCGTCGAGCTTGCGTCGACGCGCAGCGCGGCGAGCGTCGGATTGCCGGCCTGTTCGGCGCCCAGCTCGACGCCGACCGCGACGACGAACGCAACCGTCATCGCCGCGAGCACCGCGGTCCCCTGCCGGCGGTCGCCGATCATGCGGCCGAACACCAGACACAGCGCGGCCGGGATGATCAGGATCGAGAAGATCTGCACGAAGTTCGCGAACGGCGTCGGGTTCTCGTAAGGGTGCGCGGAGTTCGCGTTGAAGAAGCCGCCGCCGTTGGTGCCGAGCATCTTGATCGCTTCCTGCGATGCAACCGGCCCCATCGCGAGCGTCTGCTTCGTGAGCGGCGTCGGCACCGTGACCGGATTGCCGCGTGCGTCCTTCACCGGATTGCCCTGCGCGTCGAGCTTCGGCGCCGCATAGGTGCTCGCCTGCAGCACCGGCACGTCGCGATACGCGCTCAGGTTCTGGATCACGCCCTGGCTCATCAGCAGCGCGGCGACGATCGCCGACATCGGCACCAGCACGTACAGCGTCACGCGCGTGAGATCGACCCAGAAGTTGCCGATCGTCTGCGCGGTATGGCGCGCGAAGCCGCGAATCAGCGCGACCACGACGACGATGCCCGTCGCCGCCGACAGGAAGTTCTGCACGGTCAGGCCGAGCATCTGCGTCAGGTAGCTGACCGTCTGCTCGGGCGTGTAGTCCTGCCAGTTCGTGTTCGTGACGAAGCTCACCGCGGTGTTGAACGCGCCGTCGACCGTCATCGCGCCGAACTGCTGCGGGTTGCCGGGCAGCAGGCCCTGCACGCGCAGCAGCGCATACAGGAACAGCGCGCCGAGCGCGTTGAACGCGACGGTCGCGAGCGCGTACTGCTTCCAGTTCATCTCGGTGCCGGCATCGACGCCGGCGATGCGATACAGCGCGCGTTCGAGCGGCCCGAACGCGCGTACGACACGCGAGTTGCCGTCCATCACCGCCGTCAGATAGCGCGCGACCGGCACGGCCGCCGCGAGCAGCACGACGACGAACAGCAGCGTCTGAAAGAGATTGTTCGCGTTCATTCGATATCCTCCGCGCGCAGCAGCGCATAGACGAGATACGCGAACAACAGCGCGGTCGACATCCCCGCGACCCACAGCATCCAGGTCATGCTCGCCCCCCGCGACCGTATTGCGCGAGCTTGTCGCAACCGGCGATCAAGCCGAGGATCAGCGCGGTGAAGAGCACCAGCGCGCCGATGAAAACCGCATCCATTTTTGTGTTCTCCGTCGTCGAAATCGGACGACTGCAACGTTATGGGAACGCGCGTAAAGGACGGGTCAAAGGTGATCGGGCGGGTATAAAAAACGCGTAAACGCGCGGCGTGGCGAACGCGCCGAGCGCAGGCCGATGCGGGACAGCACGGAACGGCGGGCGGGACGGGCGGCGGCGCGGCTGCCGCCCGCGAAGAGGCGTGCCGGCGCGCCGCCGGCACGCGGGGGCGAAACGGGCAGGATCAGGGAACGAGAATCGTCGAGCCGGTCGTCTTGCGCGCTTCGAGATCGGCATGCGCGCGGCCGACTTCCGCGAGCGGATAGCGCTGGTTGATGCTCGTTTTCACGTTGCCGGACAGGATCGCGTCGAACAGTTCGGCCGCGGCCGCCTCGAGATCCGCGCGCTTCGCGATATACGAGAACAGCGTCGGCCGCGTGAAGAACAGCGACCCGCGCGACGAGAATTCCTTCGAATCGATCGGCGGCAGCGGGCCCGACGCGTTGCCGAAGCTGACGAAATAGCCGAGCGGCGCGAGACAGTCGAGCGAGCCGACGTACGTGTCCTTGCCGATCGAGTCGTAGACCACCGGCACGCCGGCGCCGTTCGTGATCTCCTTCACGCGCTGCGTGAAGTTCTCGCGCGTATAGACGATCGGATGATCGCAGCCGTGCGCCTTTGCGAGTTCGGCCTTCTCGTCCGAGCCGACCGTGCCGATCACGGTCGCGCCGAGCGCCTTCGCCCACTGGCAGACGAGCAGGCCGACGCCGCCGGCGGCCGCGTGGATCAGGATCGTGTCGCCGCGCTTGACCGGGTACGTGCGGCGCAGCAGATAGTGCGCGGTCAGCCCCTGCAGCATCACGGACGCCGCGTCGTCGTAGCTGATGCCGTCGGGCAGCTTCACGACGCGCTCGGCCGACAGCACGCGCTCCTGCGCATAGGCGCCCGGCGGCTGCGCGACGTACGCGACGCGATCGCCGGCCTTCAGCGCGGTCACGCCGTCGCCGACGGCGGTCACTTCGCCGGCCGCCTCCATCCCGAGACCGGCCGGCAACGATTGCGGATAGAGCCCGGTGCGGAAGTAGACGTCGATATAGTTCAGTCCCACCGCATGCTGCTTGATGCGGACTTCGCCCGCTTGCGGCGCGCCGACGTCGACATCGACCCACTTCATCACGTCCGGGCCGCCCGGTTGGTCGTATCGGATTGCTTTCGGCATCGTTTCGCTCCTCTTCTGTCTGGAATTTGGAAATCCGGTTCGGCGGATGCATCGACATTGCCGCGGCAGCGATGCGAGTGAACGCGGTCCGTAGCCGAGCATTCTCGCGCGTCGTGCGCGGTCACGCAGCGCGTCGTCGCAATCCCATCACTTCGGTAGGGCTTTCGCGGGAAATGGATTGCGTCGGCGTGCAAGCCGCGGGACGGTATCGGGTGAATCGCCGCGCGCTGTCATGTCGCTCGCGCAATCAACGCCGTCTGTCACACATCGTCACGTTCGAATCCTGGCCTTCAGGTTGTGCGGCGTTCCGTTCCGTCCGCGATAACCGAACGGGGCCGCCCCGCGAGTTTTCGCGTTGCGCCCGTTGTGTGCAAGAAATCTCCGATGCCACGTCGGCACACTCGGCGCCGTCGGGACATCGATGCCGATCGGCCCGGCAAATCCCGCTCTCGCCGTGCTCATTTACGAGATGACGACCGTGCTATTTTGCCTGTTGCCCAATTCGCCGAGTACACGCAATGAATCGCCCGCTTATTCGGAACATGGTCGTTATCGCTTCGTTGCCTGCAAGTATCGGCAGTGCAATCGCAGATCCGGTACCGCGCGTCGACGGCGCCCGCTTGCTCGACGGTGTGAGCCGTTCCGGCAATAGTCCGTACACCGACGCCGAGCATCACGCGATGGCCGGGTATCTCGCCGTGGCCGCCGATGCGACCGAACGCAAGGACTGGTGCAACAACGGGCGTGTCAAACCGGGAGAAATCGATTCGGAAGTAACCAGCGCACGCCGCGAGCTGCCTACGGACGCACTGAAGGCTGGTGCGGCGGGCATGGTCTCTCATGTCTTGAGACAAAACTACCCGCGCGGTTAACAGTCCCCCTGAAACGCCGGACATAGCCTCTCACTCAAGCTAGCAGGATCGATGTTGCTTCGCCACCCTATGAATATGCTTACTTATTCCGGCACGGACGCAGGAAAGTCTCTCTCATTCGCCCTGCCACGCATTACCGATACAGCTTTTGCTGTGGCTGTCCCATCGCTCCCACATGGCGCACGGCCCATTATCGACGAACAGTCTGGCACGTGTGTGGGTTTCATCCACGAAGGCGCGAAAAACGTTTGGCATGTTTTTGACGTATCTGGTCAATACGTCGGAATCGACGAAGCTCCTTTAGAAACACCCCTCGTTGACCCATATGATTTGGTTCTCATAGGTTCTGCGGCATTGAAGCTCATACGCACCGGCTTCAACACCGTTTCCCGACTGGTGACCGGGCGCGCCGCGGTCTCTGCCACATCGAGGATGACGAGCAGAATGCTTCCGCTTCTGCGCAGTAGACTGCAAGGCTTGCCGGTCAGGCGATTGCAGTTTACCGAGACAACGGCCAAGCACATGGTAAACCCAGGTCGATTTGTACCTGTTCACATCCTTCATTTGGCGATCAAGTATGGTAGGCGAATGCCCGACCCCCAGCAGGTGGCGGGTGTATTTCGATATGAAATCGAGATGTCCCGCTTTGTGAAGAGAGGAACAATCTTCATTCGAGAGCGTAAAACACTGGAAGTTGTCGTTCGAGAGTCCGTGTCAAAGCCATTCTCAAATGCCCGCTTTCTGGCTATTTAGAAATGTCCGGTTTTACGGTTGGTTTGGCTGCCTGCT
>NZ_CABVPR010000087.1 GCF_902499135.1 Burkholderia dolosa | reverse complement strand
CCCGGGCAGTCAACGTGCGCGTAGTGACGGTTTGCCGTCTCGTACTCGATGTGCGCGGTGTTGATCGTGATGCCGCGCGCCTTTTCTTCCGGCGCCGCGTCGATTTCGTCGTACTTCTTCGCTTCGCCGCCGAACTTCGACGACAGAACCGTCGCGATCGCCGCCGTCAGCGTCGTCTTGCCGTGGTCAACGTGACCAATCGTACCAACGTTCACGTGCGGCTTGGTCCGCTCAAACTTCTCTTTTGCCATGATTCTCTTCTTTCAAAAAATAGACGATTGATGAAGATTTACTTCGCCTTAGCGCTGATGATCGCGTCGGCAACGTTGCGCGGAGCTTCAGCGTAGTGCTTGAACTCCATCGTGTACGTCGCACGACCTTGCGTCAGCGAGCGCAGCGACGTCGAGTAACCGAACATTTCCGACAGCGGCACTTCGGCACGAACGATCTTGCCGCCGCCGACCATGTCTTCCATGCCCTGGACGATACCGCGACGGCCCGACAGGTCGCCCATCACGTTGCCCATGTACTCTTCCGGCGTCTCGACTTCGACGGCCATCATCGGCTCGAGCACCACCGGGTTCGCCTTGCGCATCGCTTCCTTGAACGCCATCGAACCGGCCATGCGGAACGCGTTTTCGTTCGAGTCGACGTCGTGGTACGAACCGAACGTCAGGTGCACCTTCACGTCGACGACCGGGAAGCCGGCCAGCACGCCCGACTTCAGCGTGTCCTGGATACCCTTGTCGACCGCCGGGATGTATTCGCGCGGAATCACGCCGCCCTTGATCTCGTCGAAGAACTCGTAGCCCTTGCCCTGCTCGTTCGGCTCGAGCGTGATGACCGCGTGACCGTACTGGCCGCGACCGCCCGACTGCTTGACGAACTTGCCTTCGACGTCCTTCGCCGTCGAACGGATCGTTTCGCGATACGCGACCTGCGGCTTGCCGACGGTCGCTTCCACGCCGAATTCGCGCTTCATCCGGTCGACCAGAATTTCGAGGTGGAGCTCGCCCATGCCCGAAATGATCGTCTGGCCCGATTCCTCATCGGTCTGCACGCGGAACGACGGGTCTTCCTGCGCGAGACGATTCAGCGCGAGGCCCATCTTTTCCTGGTCGGCCTTCGTCTTCGGCTCGACGGCCTGCGAAATCACCGGCTCCGGGAACACCATGCGCTCGAGAACGATCGGGTGTGCCGGGTCGCACAGCGTGTCGCCCGTGGTCGCTTCCTTCAGGCCGACCGCGGCGGCGATGTCGCCCGCGCGAACTTCCTTGATTTCTTCGCGGTTGTTCGCGTGCATCTGCAGAATACGGCCGAGGCGTTCCTTCTTGCCCTTCGTCGAGTTCAGCACCGTGTCGCCCGAGTTGACGACGCCCGAATACACGCGGAAGAAGATCAACTGGCCGACGAACGGGTCGGTCATGATCTTGAACGCGAGCGACGAGAACTTCTCGTCGTCCGACGCCTTGCGCTCGGCGGTTTCGCCGTTGTCGAGCTCGCCCTTGACCGGCGGGATGTCGACTGGCGACGGCAGGAAGTCGATCACGGCGTCCAGCATGCGCTGCACACCCTTGTTCTTGAACGCGGTACCGCACAGCATCGGCTGGATTTCGCACGCGATCGTACGGTCGCGCAGCGCCTTGATGATGTCGGCTTCCGGCAGATCGCCTTCTTCCAGGTACTTGTTCATCAGGTCTTCGTTGGCTTCCGCAGCCGCCTCGACCATCTTTTCACGCCATTCCTGGCACGTGTCGGCGAGTTCCGCCGGGATGTCGACGTAGTCGAACTTCGTGCCTTGCGACGCCTCGTCCCAAATGATCGCCTTCATCTTCAGCAGATCGACGACGCCCTTGAAGTTTTCTTCCGCGCCGATCGGCACCACGACCGGAACCGGGTTCGCCTTCAGGCGCAGACGGAGCTGGTCGTAGACCTTGAAGAAGTTCGCGCCGGTACGGTCCATCTTGTTGACGAACGCGAGACGCGGCACCTTGTACTTGTTCGCCTGGCGCCACACCGTTTCCGACTGCGGCTGCACGCCGCCCACTGCGCAGTACACCATGCACGCGCCGTCGAGCACGCGCATCGAACGCTCCACTTCGATCGTGAAGTCGACGTGACCCGGCGTGTCGATGATGTTGATGCGGTGTTCCGGATAGTTGCCGCCCATGCCCTTCCAGAAGGCGGTGGTAGCAGCGGACGTGATCGTGATGCCACGCTCCTGTTCCTGCTCCATCCAGTCCATCGTTGCTGCGCCGTCGTGGACTTCACCGATCTTGTGGTTCACACCGGTGTAAAACAGAATGCGCTCGGTCGTCGTCGTCTTGCCGGCGTCGATGTGAGCGCTAATACCGATATTGCGGTAGCGCTCGATGGGAGTCTTGCGAGCCACTTTGATCCTCTACTGGGATGGCGCGATGCAGTCGTGCCGCATCGCGCCTCAACACAAACGGGCGAGGCGCCTGAAAAGCGCACCCGCCCGGAATTTATTTCCGCTAACAGCCCAGCCAGGCGCTTAGAAACGGAAATGCGAGAACGCGCGGTTGGCTTCTGCCATGCGGTGAACTTCGTCGCGCTTCTTCATCGCGCCGCCGCGGCCTTCGGCCGCTTCGGTGAGTTCGCCTGCAAGACGCAGAGCCATCGACTTCTCGCTGCGCTTCTTCGCAGCCTCACGCAGCCAGCGCATCGCCAATGCCATACGACGCGACGGGCGCACTTCGACCGGAACTTGATAGTTGGCACCACCAACGCGGCGGCTCTTCACTTCGACCACCGGCTTGACGTTGTTGAGCGCAACCGTGAACACTTCCAGCGGGTCCTTGCCACCCTTGGTCTGGATTTGTTCGAAAGCACCATAAACGATGCGTTCAGCGACCGACTTCTTGCCGGACAGCATCAGCATGTTCATGAACTTGGCTACATCCACGTTGCCGTACTTCGGATCCGGCAACACTTCCCGCTTGGGGACTTCGCGACGACGCGGCATGATTCTTCCTTTACCTGTTCAGTTGGAGCTCAATTCAGCCCCGCGGTCACCAACTAACCCGATCACATCTTCAAGACTAACCAGCTTGGCCGGGTGACCACTTACTCGACAGCACCGGCAATCCGGCACCACCGCCTTGACCGCCCTGAAGGCGATCCCTGATCAAACGCTGCTTACTTGGCAGCCTTTGCACGCTTCGCGCCGTACTTCGAGCGCGCTTGCTTACGGTCCTTGACGCCCTGGGTATCCAGCGAGCCGCGAACCATGTGGTAACGCACACCCGGCAAGTCCTTCACACGGCCGCCGCGGATCAGCACAACCGAGTGCTCCTGCAGGTTGTGGCCTTCACCGCCGATGTACGAGATCACTTCGAAGCCGTTCGTCAGACGAACCTTGGCGACCTTACGGAGTGCCGAGTTCGGCTTCTTCGGCGTCGTCGTGTACACACGGGTGCACACGCCGCGACGCTGGGGGCAGTCCTGCAGGGCCGGGCTCTTGCTCTTCGTCGTTTCCGACTGACGGCCTTTGCGAACCAGTTGGTTGATGGTTGGCATTGTTTATTCCTGAAATTGAACAAAATCTGCACGCCGATTTCGGGCAAAGCGAGAATCCGCGCACAGTTGACTTCCGAATCGACGAAACAGGCACGAACTTTCGAACGCAACGCGGCCTGCCGATTACCGGAACCCAGCATGATATTCCGGAAATACCAACGAAGTCAACGGCTTGCGTGATTTTCCCGCTGCGGCCGCGGTTTACCGGAGGGTCCGAACGCCAGCGTCACACCGACTCGACGACGTCGATGATCTCGTCGCCGAAGCGCTCGAGCTTGCGCACGCCCATCCCGGGAATATGACGGAGATCCTCGATCGTCTCCGGCGCGTTGCGCGCGATTTCGGCGAGCGTCGCGTCGTGGAAGATCACGTACGCCGGCACGCCGTCGGCCTTCGCGGTTTCCGCCCGCCATGCGCGCAGCGCGTCCCACCGTGCGCGCTCGCGCGTGCCCATGCCGGCCGTCGGATCGACGCGCGTACCGCTGCGGCTCGACGACTGCCGCGTGCGTTGAGGCTTCACGTAGCGGCGCAGCGTTACTTTCTCGTCGCCTTTCAGCACCGGCTTCGCCGCTTCGGTCAGCATGAGCGCGCCGAAGCCGCCGTGATCGACGGCCAGGTAGCCGTACGCGACCAGCTGGCGGAAAATCGCGCGCCACTCGGGCTCGGACAGCGCTGCGCCTATTGCGAACGTGCTGAGCTGATCGTGCCCGCGCTGCAGCACTTTCTCGGTACGCGCGCCGCGCAGAACCTCGATCAGATGGCTCGCGCCGAAGTTGAAACCGCTCGCGCGCTGCGCGCGGAACACGCACGACAGCGCCATCTGAGCCTCGCGCGTCGCGTCCCACGAAGCGGGCGGCTCGAGGCACGTGTCGCAGTTGCCGCACGGCTGGCTCGCTTCACCGAAGTAATTGAGCAGCCGCACGCGGCGGCACGAGATCGTCTCGCACAGGCCGAGCAGCGCGTCGAGCTTCGACGTCTGCACGCGTTTATGCGCGTCGTCCGCATCGGACTCTTCGATCATCTTGCGCTGCTGAACCACGTCGCCTAGCCCGTATGCCATCCACGCATTCGCCGGCAGTCCGTCGCGCCCCGCGCGGCCGGTTTCCTGGTAATAGCCCTCGACGCTCTTCGGCAAGTCGAGGTGCGCAACGAATCGCACGTCGGGCTTGTCGATGCCCATCCCGAACGCGATCGTCGCGCACATCACGATGCCTTCCTCTCGCTGGAACATTTCCTGGTGCTTCTGCCGCACCTCGAACTCCATCCCCGCGTGGTACGGCAGTGCGCGCACGCCCTGCGCCTTCAGCCATTCGGCCGTTTCCTCGACCTTGCGGCGCGACAGGCAATAGACGACGCCCGCATCGGTCGTGCCGTCCGCATTCGTGTGCTCCGCGCGGATGAAGTCGAGCAGCTGCGAGCGCGCATTGTCCTTCTCGACGATCCGGTAGCGAATGTTCGGGCGATCGAAGCTCGACACGAACACGCGCGCATCGTCGAGCGCGAGACGATGAATGATTTCGTCGCGCGTGATCGCATCGGCGGTGGCAGTCAGCGCGATACGCGGCACCGACGGAAACCGCTCGTGCAGCACCGACAGCTGAATGTATTCCGGGCGGAAGTCGTGCCCCCACTGCGATACGCAGTGCGCCTCGTCGATCGCGAACAGGCCGATTTTCGCGCGCTCGAGCAGTTCGAGAAAACGCCCGGTCATCAGCCGCTCGGGCGCGACGTACAGCAGGTCGATCTCGCCTTCGCGCAGCGCGCGCTCCGTCGCGGCGGCCTCGGCGCCTGATAACGTCGAGTTCAGATACGCGGCGCGCACGCCGACTTCGCGCAGAGCAGCGACCTGGTCCTGCATCAGCGCGATCAGCGGCGACACGACGATGCCGGCGCCGTGCCCGGCTTCGCGGCGCAACAGCGCAGGAATCTGATAGCACAGCGATTTGCCGCCGCCCGTCGGCATCAACACGAGGCAATCGCCGCCGCCGGCGACGTGTTCGACGATGTCGCCCTGCTGGCCGCGAAATGCGGAATAACCAAAGACTTCGTCGAGTATTTCGAGGGCGCGAGACATGAATGATGAGAACGAGGACAGCGGACGATGACCGCAATTTTAACAACCCGCTCGCGCGGCGCACGGTGAATCGTGCGATGTTGGCTGATCGGACAGCGTGCGGTGCGTTCGGCGTATCAGGTTAGCCAGTCGCGTACTCGAGTAACGGATGCATCGACGGATCAGGGCCTGACAAAGTCTGGCTGCGCATCCAGATGTAGCGGGACGAACCGCGGCGAGTCTCCGATATAGAACACTGCGAGGTTCGAAAAGTCGTACACGCGGCCGCGAAAAGCCACCGCAACGTCGTCACCGCGTGCGCTCACTTGCGCAGCTTCGCTGCTTGCTGTCAAAAACGGAGCTTGGCGATCGACCACCGCGTCGACCTCGTCGCGATCGACGTGTCGGTTCCAGAAATAATATTTGAAGCGAAACGGAATGGTTGCCCCGCCGGAATCGTCTCGAACAACGTATAGGTACAGGTCGTCGCGCAGCGCCTTCGTCACGACCAGTTCCCGCCGGCCTTGCGCGGGCCGGGACAGCAAATACCATCCTCCTGTTGCGAGCGCTTCGATGAGCAGAAGAATAACGGCACCGATGCAAGCGACTTTAATATCCGTGCATCTTCGCATGCTCGATACCCTTCAGAATCCAGGCTTGGTCGCCAGGATCGTCGCCGTATGGCGGCCGTTCCCAACAGTGCCCCCATTCGGGTAGCGATGTTCCGGCGAGCATTTGAGCGCATCCTGCGGCACGCAACAACGTCTGCTCGGGAATCCCTGCTGCGTAGCCGGTCGCCCCATAGTTGAAGTTACCGAAGTCCGCATATTCGCGCTGCTTTTGCTTGTGGTCCCAAGGCCCCCTATTTCTGACTTGCCGGTAGAACCAGATATAGGTCGCGGCTGTTGCGATGCGAGCCGGGCCGCGTCGCGCCCTCGCAATTCGCATGTTTTCTTTTAGTGAAACGCCGGAAGGATGGCGCGGCATAGAGAACGGCATGGGCGCGTTGCGCGGAATATCTCGCGAGCGTTGACGGAAGCCGACTCTAGCATCGCGCCCATCTCAAAACAACGAAACGCCGCGTCACACGCAGCACGCCGACCCACAAATAAAAAACACCCTGCAAGCGAATCCGCTTGCAGGGTGTGGTGGCCGTCTCGCTGACCGTCCGGTCGAAACCGGGCGATTCGCGCGACGGCGACGCAGCGCGGCTCGCGCCGCGCGCTTACTCGGCTGCCGGGTGTTGCGGCTCTTCCGCCGGCGTGCTCGGCGTACCGAAGTCGAATGCCTCTTCCGCTGCGATCTGGTCGAAACGCTCGCGGTCGGACATCTCCTTCGCCTTGCGCGCCTTGTGGAACGCGAGACCCGTACCGGCCGGGATCAGACGGCCGACGATCACGTTTTCCTTCAGGCCGCGCAGGTCGTCGCGCTTGCCCATGATCGCCGCTTCGGTCAGCACGCGGGTCGTTTCCTGGAACGATGCCGCGGAGATGAACGAGTCGGTCGACAGCGACGCCTTCGTGATACCGAGCAGCACGTTGTCGTACGACGCCGGACGCTTGCCTTCGGCGATCATGCGATCGTTCTCGTCCAGCATGTCCGAACGCTCAACCTGTTCGCCCGGGATGAAGCGCGTATCGCCGTTGTCGGTGATCTGCACACGACGCAGCATCTGGCGAACAATCACCTCGATGTGCTTGTCGTTGATCTTCACGCCCTGCAGACGATACACGTCCTGCACTTCGTCCACGATGTAGCGCGACAGCGCCTCGATACCCTGCAGACGCAGGATGTCGTGCGGATCGGCCGGGCCGTCCACGATCATTTCGCCCTTGTTGACGACCTGACCGTCGTGGACCAGCACCTGCTTTTCCTTCGCAATCAGGAACTCGTGCTGGTTGCCCTCGAGGTCCGTGATGACGAGACGCTGCTTGCCCTTCGTGTCCTTGCCGAACGACACCGTACCGGTGACTTCCGCGAGGATGCCCGCATCCTTCGGCGAACGCGCTTCGAACAGCTCGGCCACTCGCGGCAGACCGCCGGTAATGTCGCGGGTCTTCTGCGATTCGGTCGGAATACGTGCGAGCACTTCACCGACCTGCACCTGCTGACCGTCCTTCACGGTGATCAGTGCGCCGACCTGGAAGCCGATCTGCACCGAATGCTCGGTGCCCGGGATCTTCACTTCTTCGCCGTTCGCGTCGAGCAGCTTCACCTGCGGACGCACGCTCTTCGATGCCTGCGAACCGCGACGCTTCGCGTCGATCACGACGAGGGTCGACAGGCCGGTCACGTCGTCGATCTGCTTCGCGACCGTCACGCCTTCCTCGACGTTCTCGAACTTCACCGTACCGCCGTACTCGGTGATGATCGGACGCGTCATCGGATCCCACGTCGCCAGCTGCGTGCCGGCCTTGATCGCGGCGCCGTCGAGCTGCAGCAGCGTCGCGCCGTACGGGATCTTGTGACGCTCGCGCTCGCGACCGATATCGTCGGTGATCAGCGCCTCGCCCGAACGCGAGATGACGATCTGCTCGCCCTTCGCATTCGTCACGTAGCGCATCGACGGCGAGAAGCGAACCGTACCGTTGCTCTTCGCTTCGACCGATGACGCGACTGCCGCACGCGATGCCGCACCGCCGATGTGGAACGTACGCATCGTCAGCTGCGTGCCCGGTTCGCCGATCGACTGTGCCGCGATCACGCCGACTGCTTCGCCGACGTTCACGAGCGAGCCGCGGCCGAGGTCGCGGCCGTAGCACGACGCGCACAGGCCGTAACGCGTTTCGCAGGTGAGCGGCGTGCGCACGCGCACTTCGTCGATGCCGAGGCGTTCGATTTCCTCGACCGCCGTTTCGTCGAGCAGCGTGCCCGCTTCGTACAGCGTTTCCTGCGTTTCCGGATTCACGACGTCCGCGACCGCGACGCGGCCGAGGATACGATCGCGCAGCGCTTCGACGACTTCACCGCCTTCGACCAGCGCCTTCATCGCGACGCCGTTCGACGTGCCGCAATCGTCCTCGACCACGACGAGATCCTGCGTGACGTCGACGAGACGACGCGTCAGGTAACCCGAGTTCGCGGTCTTCAGTGCCGTATCAGCCAGACCCTTACGTGCGCCGTGGGTCGAGATGAAGTACTGCAGCACGTTCAGACCTTCGCGGAAGTTCGCGGTAATCGGCGTCTCGATAATCGAGCCGTCCGGCTTCGCCATCAGGCCGCGCATACCGGCCAGCTGACGAATCTGCACCGCCGAACCGCGGGCGCCCGAGTCGGCCATCATGTAGATCGAGTTGAACGACTCCTGGCGCGTTTCGTTGCCGTCGCGGTCGGTCACCGGCTCCGTCGACAGCTGCTCCATCATCGCCTTGCCGACCGCTTCCGACGTTGCCGACCAGATGTCGACCACGTTGTTGTAGCGTTCCTGCGCGGTGACGAGACCCGACATGTACTGACGGTCGTACTCCTTCACCTTCTTCGCGGCGTCGCCGACGATCGTCTCCTTCTGCGGCGGCACGAGCATGTCGTCGACGCAGATCGAGATGCCGGCACGCGTCGCGAGACGGAAGCCCGACTGCATCAGCTGGTCGGCGAACACCACCGTCGCGCGCAGACCGCACTTGCGGAATGCCGTGTTGATCAGCCGCGAGATTTCCTTCTTCTTCAGCGGCTTGTTCAGCACCGAGAACGGCAGGCCCGGCGGCAGGATCTCCGACAGGATCGCGCGGCCGACGGTCGTCGCGTACAGCGTGATCTTCGGCACGAACTCCGGCGCGCCTTCCGACTTGTCCTCGTTGCGGACCATTTCGGTGATCCGCACGTTGACGCGCGAGGCCAGCTCGACTTCCTTGTTCTCGTACGCGCGGATCACTTCCGACACGCCGGTGAACGTCAGGCCTTCGCCCTTGCCGTTGATCGCTTCGCGGGTCGCGTAGTACAGACCCAGCACGATATCCTGCGACGGCACGATCGACGGATCGCCGTTGGCCGGGAACAGCACGTTGTTCGACGCGAGCATCAGCGTGCGCGCTTCCATCTGCGCTTCGAGCGACAGCGGCACGTGAACGGCCATCTGGTCGCCGTCGAAGTCGGCGTTGAACGCCGCGCAGACGAGCGGGTGCAGCTGAATCGCCTTGCCTTCGATCAGCACCGGCTCGAACGCCTGGATGCCGAGACGGTGCAGCGTCGGCGCACGGTTCAGCATCACCGGGTGCTCGCGGATCACCTCTTCGAGGATGTCCCACACGACCGGCGTCTGGTTCTCGACTTCCTTCTTCGCCGCCTTGATCGTCGTCGCGACGCCCATCACCTCAAGCTTGTTGAAGATGAACGGCTTGAACAGCTCGAGCGCCATCAGCTTCGGCAGACCGCACTGATGCAGCTTCAGCGTCGGGCCGACCACGATGACCGAACGGCCGGAGTAGTCGACGCGCTTGCCCAGCAGGTTCTGACGGAAACGACCGCCCTTGCCCTTGATCATGTCGGCGAGCGACTTCAGCGGACGCTTGTTCGCGCCCGTCATCGCCTTGCCGCGACGACCGTTGTCGAGCAGCGAGTCGACGGCTTCCTGCAGCATCCGCTTTTCGTTGCGGACGATGATTTCAGGCGCCTTCAGCTCGAGCAGACGCTTCAACCGGTTGTTACGGTTGATCACGCGGCGATACAGGTCGTTCAGGTCCGACGTCGCGAAACGGCCGCCATCCAGCGGCACGAGCGGACGCAGTTCCGGCGGCAGCACCGGCAGCACTTCGAGAATCATCCACTCGGGCTTGATGCCCGAGCGCTGGAATGCCTCGAGGACCTTCAGGCGCTTCGCATACTTCTTGATCTTCGCTTCCGAGCCCGTGTTCTTCAGCTCGGTGCGCAGCTGTTCGACCTGCTCGTCGATGTTGATCGCGCGCAGCAGTTCACGCACGCCTTCCGCGCCCATCTCGGCACGGAACTCGTCGCCGTATTCCTCGACCTTGTTGTAGTAATCCTCCTCGGTCATGATCTGCCGCGCCTTCAGCGGCGTCATGCCCGGTTCGATCACCACGTATGCTTCGAAATACAGCACGCGCTCGATGTCGCGCAGCGTCATGTCGAGCACCATGCCCAGACGCGACGGCAGCGACTTCAGGAACCAGATGTGCGCGACCGGCGAGGCCAGCTCGATGTGGCCCATGCGCTCGCGACGCACCTTCGCCAGCGTCACTTCGACGCCGCACTTCTCGCAGATCACGCCGCGGTGCTTCAGGCGCTTGTACTTGCCGCACAGGCACTCGTAGTCCTTGATCGGCCCGAAGATCTTCGCGCAGAACAGACCATCGCGCTCCGGCTTGAACGTACGGTAGTTGATGGTCTCCGGCTTCTTCACTTCACCGAACGACCACGAACGGATCTTGTCGGGCGAGGCCAGGCCGATCTTGATCGCGTCAAAAACTTCTTCCTGTTGGACTTGCTTGAATAGATCGAGCAGAGCTTTCATTGCTTTCTCTCCGTAGTCCGATTAATTGCGGTCGAGATCGATATCGATACCGAGCGAACGGATTTCCTTCACCAGCACGTTGAAGGACTCCGGCATGCCTGCATCGATCACGTGATCGCCCTTGACCAGGTTTTCGTACACCTTGGTCCGGCCGGTCACGTCGTCCGACTTCACCGTCAGCATTTCCTGCAGCACGTAGGACGCGCCGTACGCTTCGAGTGCCCACACTTCCATTTCACCGAAACGCTGACCACCGAACTGCGCCTTACCACCCAGCGGCTGCTGCGTCACGAGCGAGTACGGGCCCGTCGAACGCGCGTGCATCTTGTCGTCGACAAGGTGGTGCAGCTTCAGGTAGTGCATGTAGCCGACCGTCACGCGACGCTCGAACGGCTCGCCGGTGCGACCGTCGTACAGGCGAACCTGGTTCTTCGACGGGTTCATGTCGAGCTGCTTCGCGATGTCGTCCGGGAACGCGAGGTCGAGCATCTTCGCCATTTCGTCCTCGGTCGCACCGTCGAACACCGGCGTCGCGAACGGCACGCCTTCGCGCAGGTTCTTCGCGAGCTCGAGGATCTCGTCGTCGGAGAAGCTGTCCAGATCTTCCGCACGACCCGACTCGTTGTAGATCTTGGTCAGGAATGCACGCAGTTCCTCGATCTTCGCCTGACGCTGCAGCATTTCGCCGATACGCCAGCCGAGACCCTTCGCGGCCCAGCCGAGGTGCACTTCCAGAACCTGACCCACGTTCATCCGCGACGGCACGCCGAGCGGGTTCAGCACGACGTCTGCCGGACGGCCGTCGGCCATGTACGGCATGTCTTCGATCGGCACGATCTTCGACACGACACCCTTGTTACCGTGACGGCCTGCCATCTTGTCGCCAGGCTGCAGACGGCGCTTCACCGCGAGGTACACCTTGACCATCTTCAGCACGCCCGGCGGCAGTTCGTCGCCTTGCGTGAGCTTCTTGCGCTTCTCTTCGAACGCGAGGTCGAACTGGTGACGCTTCTCTTCGATCGAGTTCTTGATCGCTTCGAGCTGCGCCGCTGCTTCGTCGTCCGCGAGGCGGATGTCGAACCAGTGGTAGTGGTCGAGATCTTCCAGGTAAGCCTGGTCGATCTTCGTGCCCTTCGCGAGCTTCTTCGGACCACCGTTCGCGACCTTGCCGACGAGCATCCGTGCAAGACGCTGGAACGCGTCGCCTTCGACGATGCGCAGCTGGTCGTTCAGGTCGAGACGGTAGCGCTTCAGCTCGTCGTCGATGATCTGCTGGGCACGCTTGTCGCGCTGGATGCCTTCACGCGTGAACACCTGCACGTCGATCACGGTGCCGCTCATGCCCGACGGCACGCGCAGCGACGTGTCCTTCACGTCCGACGCCTTCTCGCCGAAGATCGCGCGCAGCAGCTTCTCTTCCGGCGTCAGCTGGGTCTCGCCCTTCGGCGTGACCTTGCCGACCAGCACGTCGCCCGCTTCGACTTCCGCACCGATGTACACGATGCCCGATTCGTCGAGACGGCCGAGCTGGACTTCCGCCAGGTTCGAGATGTCGCGCGTGATTTCTTCCGGCCCGAGCTTCGTGTCGCGAGCGACGACGTTCAGCTCTTCGATGTGGATCGACGTGTAGCGATCGTCGGCCACGACCTTCTCCGAGATCAGGATCGAATCCTCGAAGTTGTAGCCGTTCCACGGCATGAACGCGATCAGCATGTTCTGGCCGAGCGCGAGCTCGCCCAGATCCGTCGACGCGCCGTCTGCCAGCACGTCGCCGCGCGACACCTTGTCGCCCATCTTCACGATCGGACGCTGGTTGATGTTCGTGTTCTGGTTCGAACGCGTGTACTTGATCAGGTTGTAGATGTCGACACCGACTTCACCGGCAACCGCTTCGTCGTCGTTCACGCGAATCACGATACGGCCTGCGTCGACATAGTCGACGACGCCGCCGCGGAACGCCTGAACCGTCGTGCCCGAGTCGACCGCGCAGGTACGCTCGATGCCCGTACCGACGACCGGCTTCTCCGGACGCAGACACGGCACGGCCTGACGCTGCATGTTCGAACCCATCAGTGCGCGGTTCGCGTCGTCGTGCTCGAGGAACGGAATCAGCGACGCTGCGACCGACACGATCTGCGACGGCGCGACGTCCATGTACTGGATCCGGTCCGGCGTGACCATCATCGTTTCGCCGGCTTCACGCGACGACACGAGTTCGTCGATCAGTCGACCGTCCTCGTCGATCGCGGCGTTCGCCTGCGCGATCATGTAGCGGCCTTCCTCGATCGCCGACAGGTAGTCGATCTGATCGGTCACCTTGCCGTCGACGACCTTGCGGTACGGCGTCTCGAGGAAGCCGTACTCGTTCAGGTGCGCGTACAGTGCGAGCGAGTTGATCAGGCCGATGTTCGGACCTTCCGGCGTTTCGATCGGGCACACGCGGCCGTAGTGCGTCGGGTGCACGTCACGCACTTCGAAGCCTGCGCGCTCGCGCGTCAGACCGCCCGGGCCCAGCGCGGAAACGCGGCGCTTGTGCGTGATTTCCGACAGCGGGTTGGTCTGGTCCATGAACTGCGACAGCTGCGACGAACCGAAGAACTCGCGGATCGCCGACGAAATCGGCTTCGAGTTGATCAGATCGTGCGGCATCAGGTTTTCGCTTTCGGCCTGGCCGAGGCGTTCCTTGACCGCGCGCTCGACGCGCACGAGACCCGCGCGGAACTGGTTTTCCGCCAGTTCGCCGACGCAGCGCACGCGACGGTTGCCGAGGTGGTCGATGTCGTCCACTTCGCCCTTGCCGTTGCGCAGCTCGACGAGGATCTTGATCGTCGCGAGGATGTCGTCGTCCTGCAGCGTCATCGGGCCCGTGATCTCGTCACGGCCGACGCGGCGGTTGAACTTCATGCGGCCGACCTTCGACAGGTCGTACGCTTCTTCGCTGTAGAACAGACGGTTGAACAGCGCCTCGACCGCTTCTTCGGTCGGCGGCTCGCCCGGACGCATCATCCGGTAGATCGCGATGCGCGCGGCCGTCTTGTCGGTCGTTTCGTCGACACGCAGCGTCGACGAGATGTACGGACCCTGATCCAGATCGTTCGTGTAGAGCGTCTGGATTTCCTTGATGCCCGCTTCGCGCAGCTTCTCGAGCACGCTTTCCGTGATCTCGTCGTTCGCGCTCGCGATCACTTCGCCCGTCTCGCCGTCGACGACGTTCTTCGCCAGCACGCGGCCGAGCAGATAGTCTTCCGGCACCGAGATGAACTTGGTCTTCGCGGCTTCGAGGTCGCGGATGTGCTTCGCGTTGATCCGCTTGTCCTTCTGGACGATGACCTTGCCGTCGCGATCCGTGATGTCGAAGCGCGCGACTTCACCGCGCAGGCGCTCGGGCACGAACTCGAGTTGCGCGCCTTCGTCCATCAGCGTGAAGTTGTCGAACACGAAGAAGTTCGCGAGGATCTGTTCCGGCGTGAGGCCGATCGCCTTCAGCAGGATCGTGACCGGCATCTTGCGGCGACGGTCGACGCGGAAGTACAGGATGTCCTTCGGATCGAATTCGAAGTCGAGCCACGAGCCGCGGTACGGAATGATCCGTGCCGAGAACAGCAGCTTGCCCGAGCTGTGCGTCTTGCCCTTGTCGTGTTCGAAGAACACGCCCGGCGAACGGTGCAGCTGCGAGACGATCACGCGCTCGGTGCCGTTGATGACGAACGAGCCGGTCGGCGTCATGAGCGGAATTTCGCCCATGTACACTTCCTGCTCCTTCACTTCCTTGACGACGGGCTTGTTCGGCGATTCCTTGTCGAGGATGACGAGGCGGACCTTCGCGCGCAGCGCGGAGCAGTACGTCAGGCCGCGCTGCTGGCATTCCTTGATGTTGAATGCCGGCGCGGACAACGCATAGCTCACGAACTCGAGGCGCGCGAATCCGTTGTGCGAAACAATGGGAAATACCGATGTGAAAGCGGCCTGCAAACCTTCAGGCTTGCGTTGCGTCGCCGGCACATCGGCTTGCAGAAACGTGCTGAATGATTCAAGCTGGGTGGCCAGCAGGAAAGGAACTTGGTGAACGATGGGGCGCTTCGCGAAACTCTTGCGAATGCGCTTCTTCTCGGTGAAGGAATATTGCATACGATCTCCGAATCACGGCGGGTGCTATCGAGGCGGAATACCTGACGTTTCAAACCCGAGTGTTCACCGACTGAGACCCGATGGCCGTCCGACGGCTTGAACGAGCCGAGAAGCTTGGTGGTTGGCCGCTACCAACCGCTGGCTGACGGCAGCGGATGCCTGTGTTGCCCGCTACCCGACCAAACTTGCCTTCTGCAGTCGCTTCAGAAGACAAAGAGAATCGCCAATCGTCATGCAGCAGCCACGATTAGACGGTTGTCTTTGGCTTCTGGGGCCGATTATCCCGGCTCCCGAAAGAGTGCCAGAATAACGTCCCCACAAAGCACAAAAAGGCCGGCGGTGAAAATACCGCCAGCCTTCGCACAGCGCGTCGGAACTTACTTGAGTTCGACCTTCGCGCCTGCGTCTTCCAGCTTCTTCTTCGCTTCGTCAGCAGCAGCCTTGTCGACGCCTTCCTTGACGGGCTTCGGTGCGCCGTCAACCAGGTCCTTCGCTTCCTTCAGGCCCAGGCCCGTGATTTCGCGAACTGCCTTGATGACTGCAACCTTGTTGCTGCCTGCTTCAGCCAGAACGACCGTGAAGTCGGTCTTCTCTTCAGCCGCAGCAGCAGCGCCGCCGCCTGCCGGGCCAGCGACTGCGACTGCAGCTGCCGACACGCCAAACTTCTCTTCGAACGCCTTGACCAGCTCGTTCAGTTCCAGAACGGTCATCCCTTCGACTGCTGCCAGGATGTCTTCTTTTGCGATTGCCATTTGAAATACTCCTAAATTGAATTCGGATACAGCCAGCGATCAGTGACGCTGATGCGTGTTCGATTACGCAGCTTCCGCTTGCTTCTTCTCGGCCAGCGCGGCAAGAGCACGCGCGAAGCCCGAAACAGGCGCTTGCATGACGAACAGCAGCTTCGAGAGCAGTTCTTCACGGCTCGGGATGCTTGCCAGCGCTTGCACGCCAGCCTTGTCCATCACCTTGCCATCGAACGAACCAGCCTTGATGACCAACTTGTCATTGCCCTTGCTGAAGTCGTTGACGACCTTAGCAGCGGCAATTGCATCTTCCGAGATGCCGTAGATCAGCGGACCAGTCATCTGCTCTGCCAGCGGAGCAAAGGGCGTACCTTCGACAGCGCGACGCGCCAGCGTGTTCTTCAGAACGCGCAGGTAAACCTTCTGCTCGCGCGCTTTCGCGCGCAGCGTGGTCAGATCGCCAACCGCAATTCCACGATACTCAGCCAGCACAACGGTCTGGGCCTTCGCAACTTGTGCGGCGACCTCAGCAACGACGGCTTGCTTGTCTTCTCTATTAAGCGGCACGGTTAGCCTCCAGAAACGATACGCTCGGCGGATGCCTCACGTACCTCGTTCAACAACGGCGTCCGACCTCGTTAGGAGTATTTCCACCCCATGCCGCGAACTGCTTTGCGACCTGAGGCTTCACCACTGCAAAACTTTTTCGGGTTCGCCATCTGCGTTGGCTTGAATTAAGGGCCCGCCCGACTGCTGCGTTCCCACCAACGGTCTTTGATAACCGGTTGTCCGCCGTACGGCACGAACAACCGCCCAAAGCCCTTGAGGACCGCCTCTTTCAGGAAGCGGCCCGAATACTTGCTTACTGCGCGACCAGCGTAGCCTGATCGACACGCACGCCGACGCCCATCGTGCTCGACAGTGCGATCTTGCGCAGGTATACGCCCTTGCTCGTCGCCGGCTTCGCCTTCTGCAGCGCTTCGATCAGCGCCGACAGGTTGGAGCGCAGCGCGGTCGGCTCGAACGATGCACGGCCGATGGTCGCGTGGATGATACCGGCCTTGTCGACACGGAATTGCACCTGACCAGCCTTTGCGTTCTTCACTGCAGTCGCGACGTCCGGCGTGACCGTGCCGACCTTCGGGTTCGGCATCAGGCCGCGCGGGCCGAGGATCTGACCCAGCGTACCGACGATACGCATCGTGTCCGGCGAAGCGATCACGATGTCGAAGTCCATCTGGCCAGCCTTGATCTGCTCGGCCAGGTCTTCCATGCCGACGATTTCCGCGCCTGCTGCACGAGCCTGCTCGGCCTTCTCGCCTTGCGCGAACACGGCAACGCGAACCGACTTGCCCGTACCTGCCGGCAGAACGACCGAACCGCGAACGACCTGGTCCGACTTCTTCGCATCGATGCCGAGCTGAACGGCGACGTCGATCGACTCGTCGAACTTGGCGCTCGCGCATTCCTTCACGAGTGCGAGTGCGTCTTCGATCGCGTACAGCTTCTGACGATCGACCTTGGCGGCAAATGCCTGACGGCGCTTGGAGATCTTAGCCATTTACACGCCCTCCACAGTGATGCCCATCGAGCGTGCGCTACCAGCGATGGTGCGAACGGCTGCGTCCAGATCAGCTGCCGTGAGGTCCGGCATCTTGGTCTTCGCGATTTCTTCGGCTTGGGCGCGCGTGATCGAACCGACCTTGTCGGTGTGCGGCTTGCTCGAACCCTTGTCCACCTTCGCCGCCTTCTTGATCAGGACGGTCGCCGGCGGCGTCTTCATCACGAACGTGAAGCTCTTGTCCGCGTATGCCGTGATGACCACCGGCACGGGCAGACCCGGCTCCATACCTTGAGTCTGCGCGTTGAACGCCTTGCAGAACTCCATGATGTTCAGGCCGCGCTGGCCCAGTGCCGGACCGACCGGCGGCGACGGGTTGGCTTTACCTGCAGGAATCTGCAGCTTGATAAAGCCGACAATCTTCTTTGCCATTTGAAAACCTCGTTGGAACGCCAAGCGGCGTTCGGTGAGTGATAACGCGCGTTCGCCGCTGGCTACTGACGCTCCTCAACGGCCATGACGCGGGCCGTAAGCGCGAAGGTGGGCAGCCGAGGCTGCCCACCGAATCGGATCAAACTTTTTCGACCTGGCCGAACTCGAGTTCGACCGGCGTTGCGCGGCCAAAGATCGTGACCGACACACGCACACGAGACTTCTCGTAGTTGACTTCTTCGACCGTACCGTTGAAGTCCGTGAACGGGCCTTCCTTGACGCGCACCATCTCGCCGACTTCGAACAGGGTCTTCGGGCGCGGCTTCTCGACGCCCTCCTGCATCTGCGACATGATCTTCTCGACTTCCTTCGGGGAAATCGGAGTCGGACGATTACGTGCGCCACCGACGAAACCGGTGACCTTCGCAGTGTTCTTCACGAGGTGCCACGTTTCGTCCGTCATTTCCATTTCCACCAGCACGTAGCCGGGGAAGAAACGACGTTCGGTCACGGCCTTGTGACCGCCCTTCACTTCCACCACTTCTTCGGTCGGAACCAGGATCTGACCGAATTTGTCCTGCATGCCGGCACGCTCGATGCGCTCTTGAAGCGCGCGCTGCACGCTCTTCTCCATGCCGGAGTAGGCGTGCACGACGTACCAACGTTTTCCGCTCGGGGATGCCGGAGTATCGCTCATATCATTTCCAACCCAGAATCGCCGAGAAAATCACCCATTCGATCGATTTGTCACTCAACCAGAGGAAAATCGCCATCACGAGCACGAAACCAAACACGACGAGCGTGGTTTGCGTCGCTTCTTTGCGGGTGGGCCAAACGACCTTCCGGACTTCCTTGTACGAATCCTTGGCAAAGGCGATGAGGCTCTTGCCAGGCGCGGATAACAGCCCGACGGCCACGCCGGCGACGACACCTACCGCCAGTGCGGCACCGCGGACATACCACTGCTGGTTGGCCAGCCAGAAGAAGCCCACGAATCCGGCCAAGACCAGCAATACGCCCAGGGCCAGCATCAGCTTATCGCCGGAGGTATTTACAGTTTCGACGGATGGATTCGCCATAACACCTTAAAACAAATGCCACGTGGGACACGTGGCTATTTTTGGCAGGGGCAGAGGGAATCGAACCCCCAACCTTCGGTTTTGGAGACCGACGCTCTGCCAGTTGAGCTATACCCCTAGACCATTGTTGGGGCCGGCCATTGCCAGTCCCAAAACTGTCGATCAACGAATAACTGGCTTACTCGATGATCTTGGCGACGACGCCTGCGCCGACGGTACGGCCGCCTTCGCGGATTGCGAAGCGCAGACCTTCTT
>NZ_CABVPR010000086.1 GCF_902499135.1 Burkholderia dolosa | reverse complement strand
CCGAGGTTCGTGTTGTTGTTCGTGATCGAGCTGATCGTGGTCGACAGCGAGCCGATGCTCGTCGACGTTGCCGTAGACAGCGACGTCACGCTGCTGTTCGTCGTGCTCAGGCCGGTCGACAGCGAACCGATGCTCGACGACGTCGCGGTCGATAACGAACCGATCGTGGACGACGTCGCGGTGGACAGCGACGTCAGCCCGCTCGTCGTCGTGCTCAGCCCGGTGGACAACGAATTGATGCTCGACGACGTCGCCGTCGACAACGAGCCGATGCTGGTCGACAGCGAACCGGCGATGGTCGACGTCGACGTCGACAGCGAAGTCAGGTTGCTGTTCGTCGTGCTCAGGCCCGTCGACAGCGACCCGATGCTCGACGACGTGGCCGTCGACAACGACGTGATGCTCGACGTCGTCGACGTCGACAGCGAATCGACCGCCAGATTCGTCGCGTAGAGCTGCGACCCGTTGATTGCGTCGGTGCTCGTGCGCGAGATCTGGCCGGCGGCGACGTTCGTGATCTGCCGTTCGGCGCCGCTCGCGCCGACGCTGACGACGCTGGTCGGATTGATGCCCTGGAAGTTGTACGTCGCGCCGCCGATCGTCGCGCTGGCCGTCGGCACCGGTGCGGCGGTCACGGAGCCGGAGCCGAGCGCGACGTCGTTTGCATTGTTCGCGATGGCCGACGCGCCGAACGCGACCGCGCCGGCGGCTGCGGCCGTCGACGTACTGCCGAGTGCGAGCGAGCCCGTGCCTTGCGCGTTGTTCGTGTTGCCGATCGCGACCGCGCCGGTGCCGTTCGCGGTGTTGTTCGAACCCATCGTGACCGCGCCGGTGCCGATCGCGGTGCTCGGGTCGCCGATCGCGACCGCGCCGTCGCCGCTCACGGTCTGGCCGGCACCCAGCGCGACCGCGCCGGTGCCCGCCAGCACCTTCGAATTGCTGCCGCCCGCGATCGAGCCGCCGCCGGCGGCGGCGGCGACCGAGTTGCTGTCGCCGATCGCGACGGTCGACGCCGCGCCCGCGACGCTGTTGATGCCCATCGCCGTCGCGTTGGTCGCCGATGCGGTCGCCCCCGGCCCGAGTGCCGTCGCCGAAATGCCGGTCGACCGCGCGAGATTGCCGAGCGCGACGCTGAACTGCTGCGTCGCGGTCGACTGAACGCCCATCGCGACCGAGCTGAGCCCGGACGCGTTCGCGTTCAGGCCGAACGCGAGCGCGTTGTCGGCGCCCGCCGACGTATTCGAGCCGAGCGCGATCGAACTGGTGCCGAGCGCCTGCGTGCCCGAACCGGGCACGCCCGCGGTGCCGCCCCAGCCGATCGCGATCGAGCTGGTACCCTTCGCGCCGCTGTTGACGCCCATCGCGACACCGGAATTGCCGGAGGCGAGCGCGCCGCTGCCGACCGACACGGCGGCCGCGCCGGAACTGGTCGCCTGGTTGCCGAGCGCCACCGCACCCGTATCGGTCGCATGCGACGCATAACCGAGCGCGACCGACTGCGCCCCCGTGGCAAGCGATCCGAGCGCGAGCGCGGCCGCATACTGACCGGACGCGACCGCGTTGTTTCCGAGCCCGATCGACGATGCGCCGTTCGCGGTCGCCCCGCTGCCGAGCGCCACCGTCCCGACTTGCGTGGCTTGCGTCTGATTGCCGAGCGCGACCGAGTAGTCGCCGGACGCGATGGCCTGCACGCCCATCGACACGGTATTCACGCCGGTCGCCTGCGAATTGATGCCGATCGAGGTCGAGCCGTCTCCCATCGCATGCGCGCCCGGCCCCAACGCGGTCGACGAAAGGCCGGCCGCCGTGGACAGGTTGCCGTACGCGGTCGCGTTCACCTGCGCGGCGACCGCACCGTTGCCGACCGCCGTCGAACTCGCGCCGCCGGTCGCGGAACCGCCGCCCGCGGAATACTGCGCATGAGCGCCCGCGTGAAACAGCCCGAGACACGCAGCGGCCATCGCGATGACGATGTGCCGCGGCGACAGCCCCGGCGATGCGGTGCTCGCGGCGCCGCCGGCGTCAGCGCAATGCGCGGCCGCGCTTCTCGACGACGCAACGCGCTTGCCGCGCGCGCGGTCGAGCTCCGACGCCGCCACCCAGGCGCCCAGTGCCTCGTTCCAGATCGACTTGAACGACTTGTTCATCGTGTATTCCCTCGGTTCTCATGTGCTGGATCACGCAACAGCGCACGCGGCAGCAAGCGAACCCGTATCCGGCCTCGTGTTCGCTCGCGTCGCGACGCTCCGTTACTCGCTTCGTGCCGCTAAACAAAATCGTGGGGCGCCGCTCGAGCGCCTTCCCGCGCGATCGTCCGGGCGATCGAACGCCGCGCGTGCCGACGCGGCACGATGCGCGACGCAGATCGCCGGCTATCGAATCGTGGACGTCGAGGTCGTTCGCAACGCGGCGCGGCGACGGATGTCGCAGCGCGCAAACGTTCGCGCGAGCGGCGTCGCGCCGGCGCTGGAACGACCTCGGATGTCAATCGGAAGGCGTCGTGTCGACGCTGGTGGACGGCCGCCGTCCGGCATCCGGACGGCGCGCCTGTTTCATTCAGGAGGAGGATGACGTCGTGCGATGCGCAGGGCTGACGCATGCGCCGCGGGATCGCGGACGCTGACGGCGGACACCGGTTCGATCGCCCCGGTCCTCTGATCTGCCATGCCTGTCGTGCTCATATTTTTCGTGCCCCGCCTGATTCGAGAGAGCACCGCGCGCGCTCGCCCCGAACCCATCGGGCTGCCAGGCCGTTGACGCGAAGTCACTCACACTCTCCGTTCGGCGGCCGGACGGTTTTCCGGAAATCGGGAACCCCCGTCGTTTGCCGAACGACCCCTTCAAAACGATTAAGCGATCGAATTTCTTCGGTATTTTTTCTTACGTTGCGTACCGCTTTTGAACCAACTTCGTATCGTCTCGTCTTATTCCGTAGCGCAACGCAATACGCGAATCATGAAACTTTTTTTACCTCGTGCCTGTTATTCGAATTCTCCGTCGCCATCATCGCCCGACAATGTCATTATTCAATGTCACATTGACTCCGGCATGGCAGACGGGACGACAGCGAGACACTTGCGTGAATCGGCTCCGGCGGGGAGTCTCCCTCAGCCGCGTGAGGCCTAGTGTGCAAGCGTTCGGACGGTTTAATCTTTTCCGGAGCGGACAAATTCTTTTCCGGAAAGGATGATATTTACATTCATACATTTCGGCGTCTTTTTCGATTTCCATTCAAAGCAATTTCGAACGGCATTCGATAAAAGCTCACCCGTCATCGAAACGAATTCAAGCATTCGATTCACGCCGATTTAGCGATTTCCGATACTTGCAGGCGAAATTCATCGATTGGGCCACACAGGAATTGCCGCGCAATAAAACGGAAATAACGACCGGAATTCTCCGGCGCCGATCGGCATGTTTTCCCGCCCCGTTTCGTATCGATGGTCCGTCGCGGCCGCGAACCGCACGTCGCGTATCCGAACAAGTCCCTACCGGACGTATGAAATCCGCACACCCGCGCGGTTGCCGTCATATAATTTTTCGCAACAATCGCGCAGATACCGATGCTTTTCGTTCAATCCGGCCTACCTCCCCCGACGCGTCCGCAACCATGTCATCCCGCTTGTCCAGCCCGGCGTCGCTGCCTGCCACGCCGGACCTCGTTGGCGCCCATATTCTGGTCGTCGACGATCGTCCGAACGATCTGCGCCTGCTGACCGAGATCCTGCGATCGGCGCGCTGCCGAATCAGCGTCGCGTTCGACGGGCTGCAGGCCTATCATCGCGCGCAGGCAATCGCGCCGGACCTGATCCTGATGGACGTGCGGATGCCGCGCATGGACGGTTTCGCCGCGTGCCGGCTGCTGGCGTCGACGCCGTCCACGCACGCGATTCCCGTCATCATCCTGACTGCGGCCGGCGATCTCGAGAACCGCCTCGCCGGCCTCGAAACCGGTGCGATCGACTACATCGTCAAGCCGTTCGAGCCGGCCGAAGTCATTGCGCGGATCCGCAATCACCTGAAGCGCGCGCGGCGCAGCCAGCCGTTTGCGCATCTGCCCGAACTGCCCGACCACCCGGACGCGTCGATCGTGCGTGCGGCGAGCGAGATCCTGCTGCGCGACCTGCGCAATCCGCCCGCACTCGAGGATCTCGCGAAGCAGGTCGGCACGCACGAGAAGCGGCTGTCGCGCGCATTCCGCGACAATCTCGGCCAGACCGTGTTCGAGTATCTGCGCGACACGCGTCTGCGCATCGCGATGCAGTTCCTCGCCGAGACGTCGATGGGGATCGGCGACATCGCCGAGGAAATCGGCTTCTCGACGCCCGGCAACTTCGCGACCGCGTTTCGCGAGCGTTTCGGCATCACGCCGACCGACTGGCGACGCCAGCGCGTCGCCGCCGAACCGGCCGCCCGGCACACGGAACCGCACGGCGATGCGTAGCCTGCGCGCGGCATGCGCGTCGAGCGGTCGCGCCGTCCTGCTTCTGCTGCTGACGTGGTTCGTCGCGTGCACCGCCGCGCACGCCGCCGTCGCCGCGAACGATCCCGCGCAGCTCGAAGCGGTATCGCTCTTCGAGGATCGCAGCACGACGATGTCCGTCGACGACGTCGCCGCCCGGCTCGCGACGCTGTCGCGCGAGTCCGCCGCGGCGGCGCGCCCGTCGTTCAACGTCGAGTTCTCGCGCTCCGCGTGGTGGGTCCGCGCGACGCTCGTGAACCGCGACAGCGTGCCGCGCGCGCTGGTGCTCGCGCTTCGCGACGCGCGCGTCGATCGCGCGGACTTTTATATCGACCGCGACGGCACATGGACGCTCGCGAGCCGCTTCCCCGACGAAAGCGACGCGCACCGCCCGCTTTCCCGCTACCCGACGCTCGACGTGACGCTGCCTGCCGGCGGGCGCGCCGCCGTGCTGATCCGCGTCGCTTCGCGCAAGGAAATGCGGCTCGCGCCGCTCGCGTACACGCGTGAAGCGTGGAACGCGCACGAACTGCGCGCGGCGATGTGGAATTTCGGTTTCTTCGGCGGGCTGCTCGCGCTCGTATGGTGTGCGCTGCTGATCGGCTTCTTTTCGCGCAGCGGCCTGTTTCACGTGCTCGCGGTGCTGAGCCTGGGCACCGCGCTGTTCGAAGCTGCGTACCGCGGCTATATCGCGATGTATGTCGCGCCCGGCATGCGCGAATGGGTCGCGCGCGGCGAAATCGTGTCCGCGTATCTCGCGATCGCGTGCTTCATCGCGTTCATCCTGATGGTCGCGCGCCGCGAAAAGGCGTGGATGCCGCTGCGCGCCGTGTACATGGCGTTCCTCGCGCTCGAATGCGTCGGCATCGTCGGCACCGCGTTCGGCGATCTGCTGAGCTTCACGCAATTTTGTCTGCGGCTGAACACCGTGCTCGGCATCGTCAACATCGGCTGCGCACTGATGCTCGTGATCCGCCGCACGCCGACCGGCCGCGTGATGCTGATCGCGGTCACGTTCGCGACGTTCAACGTCGTGGTCCGCATGCTCGACGGACGCGACGCGCTGCCGCCGTTGCTGCACTGGGTGCGGTCCGACGTTTTCCCGAACCCGGTCATCGCGATCATCGGCCTCGCGACGCATCTGGTCGTGCTCGCCGCGTGGATCAACCACGTCGGCCGCCAGCGTACCGAAGCGCGAAAGCGGCTCGAGCATCTGCAGCTCACCGAGCAGGACAGGCTGCGCGACGAGGTCGCCAAACGCACCGTCGCGCTGAACGACGCGCTGCAGCAGGTCAACACGCACATGCAGCAGAAGATCGAGACGCTCGGCTACGTGAGCCACGATTTGCGCGCGCCGCTGTCGACGATCAACGGCTACGCGAAGCTGCTGCTGCAGACGGCGTCGCGAAGCCAGACACGGCTGATCCGCTCGATCGATCGCAGCATCCGCTATCAGCTCGCGCTGATCGACGAGCTGCTCGAATACACGAAGGCCGAACTGCAGCCGCTCGGGATCTCGCCGGATACGACCGACCTGCCCGCGCTGCTCGCCGACATCGGCGACTATGCGATCGCGCTGTGCGCGCAGCAGGACAACCGCTTCGTCTATCGGCCGACGACGGCGCTGCCGCGCACGGTGTCGATCGACGGCATCCGCCTGCAGCAGGTGCTGCTGAACCTGTTGTCGAACGCGTCGAAATTCACGCGCAACGGCACGGTAACGCTGTCCGTGGACGCGACGCGCGACGGCGATCGCTGGCAGATTCAGTTCGAGGTCGCCGATACCGGCATCGGGATCGACATGGCGAAGACCACCGATATCTTCCGCGCGTATCAGCAAGTGCAGGCGGTGAACGGCGGAACCGGGCTCGGCCTGTTCATCGCGCAGCGGATCGTGCGCGCGATGCACGGCGAACTGACCGTGTCCAGCAAGCCCGGCGTCGGCACGTCGTTCTCGTTCCGGATCGCCGCGCCGGCCCTCGGCCATGCAGTCGTGCCGCCGTCGGGGCTCGTGCGGCAGCTGCGCGCGGTCGGCGCGGCCGACCCGCAGCCGATGCCGCCCGCGATGCCGAGCCCGCCCGCCGATGCGCTCGACGAGCTGAGCGCGCTCGCCAGCGAAGGCCGCCTCACCGATATCGAGGAATGGCTCGGCCAGTATGCGGACGAGCCGCGTTATGCGGCCTTTCTGCAAGACGTGCGGCAGCACCTCGATGCACTCGATCTGCACGCGATCGAGACGCTCGCCGAATCGCTGAAACGCGAGCGCGACGCCGAATCGTCGTTCGATGCGCCGTTCGATACGCGCACGGGCACGACCGGATCGGCGCGATAGCAAAGAAGCAAAAAGAGGCGAAGAGGCGCTGCGAGCCGCGGCACGCGCGGCCACGCACACGCAAGCCCGCGAATCGCAGCTACACGCCGCGCCGGCGATCGGCCTGCTCGACGACTCGCGCGAGGCGGATGATGTCGGTCAATCCGAACTCGCCGGAATCCGGGCGCGGGCGGCCGTGTTCGTCCGCGACCCGCATCGCGAACGCGAGCGCCTCCGCGCGTTCGCGCAGCAGCGTGCGCAGCGCGTCGGCGACGATCCGGCGGTCGCGCGCGTCGCTCAGGTCGAGCATCGGCGCGGCAGCGGTGTCGGCGGACAGCACGTCGGCATCGGCGTGCATTGCGGCATCGTGGTTCATGCTTGCTCCCTCCCCAAACGACACGCGGCTATACGCGCCGCATCGTCGATACCAGCGCCGCGTCCTCGCCGGTTGCGGCCGGCCGCGCCGGCGCGGCGGCGTCGGGCGTGCGGCGACGCGCGCCGAGGCCGGGGCCACCGGTGCGCCGCCGCGCCGCATGCCGCTCGATGATCCGCTGCAGCAGGCAGAACACGCACAGCAGCGCGCCGATCACGATCCGCGTCCACCACGAGCTCAACGTGCCGTCGAACGTGATCAGCACCTGGATCGTGCCGAGAATGCCGACGCCGAACACCGAACCGATCACGTAGCCCACGCCGCCGGTGAGCAGCGTGCCGCCGATCACGGTCGCGGCGATCGCATCGAGCTCCATGCCCTGCGCCTGCAATCCGTAGCCCGACAGCACGTACATCGTGAACACGACGCCGCCGAGCGCGGAACACAGGCCGCTCAGCGCATAGACGCCGATCTTCGTGCGCGCGACCGGCAGCCCCATCAGCAGCGCCGAGCGCTCGTTGCCGCCGATCGCGTACACGTTGCGGCCGAAGCGCGTGAAATGCGCGACGTAGATCGCGACGGCGAGCGTCGCGAGCGCGACCAGCGCACCCGCGCTCAGCGTGCCGCCGCCGACCGGCACACTGATGCCCGCGATCGCATGAAACGTCGGCTCGTTGATCGTGATCGACTGCGTCGTGATCAGGAAGCACGCGCCGCGCGCGAGGAACATCCCGGCCAGCGTGACGATGAACGGCTGCAGCCGGAAGAAATGGATCAGCGCGCCCATCGCCGCACCGTACGCGGCGCCGAACGCGAGCACGAGCGGCACGATCACCCACACCGGCCAGTGCAGCCGCTCGGCGCCGACCGCGCAGAAGATCGTCGTCAGCGCAACGACGGAGCCGACCGACAGATCGATGCCGCCCGACACGATCACGAACGTCATTCCGATCGCGACGATCAGCAGGAACGCGTTGTCGACGAGCAGCCCCGTGAGCACCTGCATCGAGAAGAAACCCGTGTACATCACGGATCCAAAGCCGAACAGCGCGGCGAACAGCGCGATCGTCACGACGATCGGCAGCGTGCGCGGGTCAGCGAGGCGGCCAAGGAAACGGTTCATCGCGAAGTCGCTCCGGTAGTGGTGCGCGCACGCGCAAAGGACACGAGCCGCGACGCGTGCCGCACGACCAGCGCACGCGCGGCATCCGACTGGATCAGCGTGACGACGATCACGACGATTGCCTTCACGACGAGCGTCGCTTCGGGCGGCACGCCGATCGAATACGTCGTATACGTGAGGGTCTGGATGATCAGCGCGCCGAGCACCGAGCCGGCGAGACTGAAGCGGCCGCCGAGCAGCGACGTGCCGCCGAGCGTCACCGCGAGAATCGCGTCGAGCTCGAGCAGCAGCCCCGCGTTGTTGCCGTCCGCGCTGCGCACGTTCGAACTCGCGAGTATCCCAGCGACCGCGGCCATCACGCCGCAGCACAGATAGACGCCGAACACGACCGCGCCGGAGCGCAGCCCGACGAGCCGCGTCGCGACCGGGTTCACGCCGATCGCGCGTATGAACAGGCCGAGCGCGGTGCAGTTCATCAGCAGCGTGATCGCGACGATCGCCGCGATCGCGATCCACACCGCGTTCGGCACCGTCGCGAGATAGCCGCCGCCGAGCGTCAGATAGCCGGGCGAGCCGATCGGAATGATCTGGCCGCCGGTCAGCAGCTGCGCGATGCCGCGGCCGGCCACCATCAGGATCAGCGTCGCGATGATCGGCTGCATCCCGACGAACGCGACCAGCACGCCGTTCCACGCGCCGGCGAGCAGCCCGACCGCGAGCGCGGCGGCGAGCGCGGTGCCGACGCGCGACGGATCGGCGTCGAGCACGATCGCCGCGGCCGCGCCCGCGATCGCGACGATCGCGCCGACCGAGATGTCGATTCCGCCGGTCGCGATCACGAGCGTCATCCCGAGCGACACGATCACGAGCGGCGCCGCGCGGTTCAGGATGTCGATCGGCGCGCCGAACAGGTGGCCGTCGAGCAGCGAGATCGACAGGAAGCCCGGCCGATGCGCGACGTCGAGCGCGAACAGCAGCACGAGCGTGAGCACCGGCCACACGAGCGGATGACGAAGGAGCGTGCGAAGCCGCGTCATGACTGGCCTCCGGCGATCAGTCGGTAGATCTGTTCCTCGGATGCGTCGCCGCCGGACAGTTCGGCAACCTTGCGCCGGTCGCGCAGCACCGCGATCCGGTGGCTCACGCGCACCACTTCGCTGATTTCCGACGAGATGAACAGGATCGCGAGCCCTTTCGCGCACAGCGCGAGCACGCGCTCCATGATGTCGAACTTCGCGGCGACGTCGATGCCGCGCGTCGGCTCGTCGAGAATCAGCAGCTTCGGGTCGGTCGCGAGCCAGCGCGCGAGCAGCACCTTCTGCTGGTTGCCGCCCGACAGCAGTCCGATGGGCTGCTCGGCATCGCGCGCCTTGATGCCGAGCCGCTCGATGTACGTGTCGGCGATCTCGCGCTGGCGCGCGCGCCCGATCAGCCGCCACCAGCCGCGCCGCGCCTGCAGCGCGAGCACGATGTTCTCGCGGATCGACAGCGCGGCGACGATCCCTTCCTTCTTGCGGTCTTCCGGACAATATGCGATTCCGTGCTTCACCGCGTCGTGCGGCGACGCGAGCCGCGCCCGCGCGCCGCCGATCTCGATCGCGCCGGTGTCCGTGCGCTCGGCCGCGAACGCGAGCCGCGCGGTTTCCGTGCGGCCGGAGCCGAGCAGCCCGGCGAGCCCGACGATTTCGCCGGGCCGCACGTCGAGATCGAGCGGGCTCATCATGCCGCGCCGGCCGACGCGCTGCATCGACAGAAACGGCGCGGCCGTGGCCGCGTCGCGCGCGACGGCCGCCGCGCCGGCCTGCAGCGTGTCGGACATCCGTTCGCGGCCCGTCATCTTCGCGACGAGCGCGTCGACCGGCAGATCGCGCGCCAGATATTCGCCTTCGCGTTCGCCGTTGCGCATCACGGTGATGCGGTCGGAGATCGCATAGGTCTGTTCGAGAAAGTGCGTGACGAACAGGATCGCGATGCCCGACGCCTTCAGTCTGCGCAGCACGTCGAACAGCCGCGCGACCTCGCCGTCGTCGAGGCTCGACGTCGGTTCGTCGAGAATCAGCACGCGCGCGTCGACCGACACGGCACGCGCGATCGCGACCATCTGCTGCACCGCGATCGGATACGCATCGAGCGAGCGCGTGACGTCGAGCGACAGGTCGAGCTCGGCGAGCGCGTCTCGCGCGCGCGCGTGGATCGTCTTCCAGTCGATCGCGCCGCGCCGCATCGGCTGCCGGCCCGCGAAGATGTTCTCCGCGACCGACAGGTTCGTGCACAGGTTCACTTCCTGGTAGAGCGTCTGGATGCCGGCCGCCTCCGCTTCGCGCGGCGCCGCGAAACGCACCGGCGCGCCGCCGACGCGAATCTCGCCCGCATCGTGCGCATGCACGCCGGTCAGCACGTTGATCAGCGTCGACTTGCCCGCGCCGTTCTGGCCCATCAGCGCGTGGATCTCGCCCGGAAACAGCCGGAAGCTCACGCGCTGCAGCGCGTTGACGCCCGGAAACGTCTTGTCGATGTCGATCATCTCGACCACCGGCGAATGGGTCATGGACGCTCCATCGTGGAGGACACCGGACGCCGGGCGGCGGCAACGCGCGCCGCCGCCCGCACGGGCATCAGTATTTGCGGGTCGGCAGCACTTGCGCCGCGACGTTCATCGGGAACACCGTCTCGTTCGTCACGATGCGCTTCGGCAGCTGCTTGCCGGCGACGACGTCCTTCACCGCGGTCATCAGCTGCGGGCCGAGCAGCGGGCTGCATTCGACGTCGACGTTGATCTTGCCGGCGATCATCGCCTGGAAGCCGGCCTTCGTCGCATCGAACGACACGACGCTGACGTCCTTGCCGGGCTTGATCCCGGCTTCTTCCATCGCCTGGATCGCGCCGAGCGCCATGTCGTCGTTGTGCGCGTATACGACGTTGATCTGCTTGCCGTAGGTCTTCGCGAACGCTTCCATCACCTGCTTGCCGCCGGCGAGCGTGAAGTCGCCGCTCTGCGACGCGATCACCTTGAACTTCGGATTGTTCTTGATCACTTCGAGCAGGCCCGCGCGGCGATCGTTGGCCGGCGCCGAGCCGACCGTGCCCTGCAGCTCGACGATGTTGATCGGGCCCGCGTCGTTCTTGTAGCGCTCTTCGAGCCAGTGGCCCGCGCGGCGGCCTTCCTCGAGGAAGTCCGAGCCGATCATCGTCACGTACAGCGACGGATCCTTCACGTCGACGCCGCGATCGGTCAGGATCACCGGAATGTGCGCGGCCTTCGCTTCGTTGAGCACCGGCTCCCAGCCCGACTCGACGACCGGCGAGAACGCGATCACGTCGACCTTCTGCGCGATGAACGAGCGGATCGCGCGAATCTGGTTCTCCTGCTTCTGCTGCGCGTCCGAGAATTTCAGGTTGATGCCGGCGTCCTTCGCCGCGCTCTTGATCGACACGGTATTCGCGGTGCGCCACGCGCTCTCCGCACCGACCTGGGAAAACCCGAGCGTGATCGGCTTTTGCTGCGCGTACGCGCCGGATGCGAGCAGCGTCGCCGCAGCGACGATCGCACCGGCCGCCAGCTTCCTGATGAATGTCATGGTCCGTCTCCGATGATGTCGTTGTATGCCGCGGCGTCGGCCTGCCCTGCGCTGTTCTGATTCTGCGTGGCGCGAGCGCGGTTCGGGGCTGCGCTGGCCGCCGCTGCCGCGCCGGCCGGGAATGCACGCCCCGGATCAGTCTAGGAACAAGTCCGATAACCTTCCAATGAAATATTGGATTGTGCCGATATCGATATCGGCATACGTATAAACACCTAAGCCGCGCAAACCGACGCGCGGCGTGGCGCACAAAACTTGCTACGGGCTCCGGACCGTGCGCGCGATCTGCCGTGCGCGCCGATCGCAACGACGAACAGGAGAAACCGTGTCCGCTACCCCGACCGACCGGTGCGCCGCCGCATGAAGGCGACCGACGACCGCGGCGCCGTGAAGCTGCGCTACGTCGACGACCGGCAGCCCGGCTACACGCGCCGGCGCGTGCGCAACGGTTTCGCGTATTACAAGCCGAACGGCGAACGCATCCGCGACGCCGACGAAATCGCCCGCATCAACGCACTCGCGATTCCGCCGGCGTATACGGACGTATGGATCTGCGCGGACCCGCGCGGCCATCTGCAGGCGACCGGGCGCGACGCGCGCGGGCGCAAGCAATACCGCTATCACCCGCTGTGGCGCGAAACGCGCGACGCGAACAAGTACGCGCGGATGGCCGCGTTCGCGCGGGCGCTGCCGCGCATCCGCGCGCACGTCGCACGCGATCTCGCGCTGCCCGGCATGCCCCGCGACAAGATCGTCGCGACGATCGTGCGGCTGCTCGACACGACGTTCGCGCGGGTCGGCAACGCCGAATATGCACGCGAGAACGCGTCGTACGGGCTCACGACGCTGCGCAAGCGGCACGTGACGATTCGTTCGGGGCAGGTCCGGCTGCGCTTCACCGGCAAGAGCGGCATCGAGCACGACGTGACCGTCGACGATCCGCGCGTGAGCCGCATCGTGCGGCGCTGCGCGGAACTGCACGGGCACGAGCTGTTCCAGTACGTCGACGAGCATGGCGAGCGCCATACCGTCGGTTCGTCGGACGTCAACGACTATCTGCGCGACGCGGGCGGCGCGGAATTCACCGCGAAGGACTACCGGACGTGGGCCGGCAGCGTGCAGGCGCTCGCGCTGCTGCGGCGCACGCCGTATCGCGGCGTCACGCATGCACGCAAGCAGATCGTCGAAACCGTGCGGACGGTGGCCGACATGCTGCGCAACACGCCGGCCGTCTGCCGGCGCTGCTATATCCATCCGGCCGTGCTCGACGCATTCGAGTCGGGCACGCTCGATACGCTCGAGGTGCTGCGCACGCCGCGAGGTCTGCGCGTGGACGAAGCGGCGTTCGCCGCGTTGCTCGCGCTGGCGGCGCGGCGCGCGCCCGGTCACGACGCGATCGAGTTCGCCGCGCTGCGGAAGATCAGCGGCCGCTCGTCGCGCCGCTCGGTGCGTCGCGCGAATTGCACGACCTGCTCGACGCGGCCGTGATGCGCGGACTTCGCACACACCGGATCGGCCTGCGCCGGATCGCCGGCCAGCATGTACGCCTGGCAGCGGCAGCCGCCGTGATCCGTGTGCCGCTCGTCGCACGTGCGGCACGGATCGCGCATCCAGCCGTCGCCGCGAAACGCGTTGAACGCATCGCTGTCGTACCAGATCTCCTTCAGCGACCGGTCGCGCACGTTCGGCAGCGCGAGGCCGGGCAGCGAGCGCGCCGCATGGCACGGCAGCGCGGTGCCATCCGGCGCGACGCCGAGGAACACCGAACCCCAGCCGTTCATGCAGGCCTTCGGCCGCTGCTCGAAGTAGTCGGGCACGACGAACAGGATCTTGCATCGGTCGCCGACGAGCTTGCGGTAGCGGTTGACCGTTTCCTCCGCTTCGCGCAGCTGCTCGGCAGTCGGCATCAGCTGGTCGCGATTCAGCATCGCCCAGCCGTAGTACTGCGTATTGGCCAGTTCGAGAAAATCCGCGCCGAGATCGAGCGCCATCTCGATGATCTGGCCGACGTGCGGCAGGTTGTAGCGATGCAGCACGCAGTTCAGCACCATCGGATAGCCGTGCGACTTGATCAGCCGCGCGACGTCGCGCTTCAGTTCGAACGTGCGCGTGCTGGTCAGGAAGTCGTTCAGCTCGCGGGTCGAGTCCTGCAGCGACAGCTGAATGTGATCGAGTCCCGCCGCCTTGAGCCGGCCGATGCGCGCGACGTTCAGCCCGATGCCCGACGTGATCAGATTCGTGTAGAAGCCGAGCGCACGCGCATGCTCGACCAGCGCCTCGAGGTCGCCGCGCTGCAGCGGCTCGCCGCCGGAAAAGCCGATCTGCGCGGCGCCGAGCGCGCGCGCATCGCGAATCACCGTGCGCCACGTGCCGGTATCGAGCTCGGCGCCGTGCGACGCGAAATCGACCGGGTTGTAGCAGAACGCGCAATGCAGCGGGCACCGATACGTGAGCTCGGCGAGCAGCCACAACGGCGGCGAAACGGACGGCGACGGCCGGGTAGGATCGGCTGCCATGTCAGTCGAGCCAGCCGCGCAGCCGCGCGTGATCGAGGAAGCGGTACACGTCCGACGCGAGGTCCGACGTGCTGAACAACCGCTCGAGTTCGCCGATGATGTCGTCGAGCTCGCGCGTGCCGTCGCAGCGCGCGAGAATCTCGCCGGCGCTCGGATTGAGTTTGACCATCCCTTCCGGATACAACAGCACGTACGCATCCTGGGCCGCCTCCCACTGCAGGCGGTACATGCCCCTCAGCGAGGGGCGCAGCGGCACGCCGCTGACGGCGTCGGTGGAGTTCATGCGGGATACGCCTTTTCGATTGCATCGAGGATCGACCACAGGACATCCAGCTTGAACGACAGGATGTCGAGCGCTCGTCGTTGCGCTTCCGGTGTCGTGAAATGGCGCAGCGTCACCGCGAGCCCGTGCTCGACGTCGCGCTGCGCGAGCGGCACGCGGCTGCGGAAATACTGCAGCCCGTCCGCGTCGATCCACGGGTAGTGCGACGGCCAGCCCGCGAGCCGGTCGAGGTGGATCTGCGGCGCGAACATCTCCGTCAGCGACGAGCACACGGCTTCCTGCCACGGCGCGCGGCGCGCGAAGTTCACATACGCATCGACCGCGAAGCGCACGCCGGGCAGCACGCGTTCGAGCGACCACAGTTGCGAGCGCGGGATGCCGACCGCTTCGCCGAGCCGCGCCCACGCTTCGATTCCGCCTGCGTCGCCGCCGTGTCCGTCGTGATCGAGAATCCGCTGCACCCACAGTCGGCGCGTGTCGCGGTCCGGACAATTCGACAGGATCGCCGCGTCCTTCAGCGGAATGCTGATCTGGTAGTAGAAGCGGTTCGCGACCCAGCCGCGGATCTGCTCGGGCGAGCACGCGCCCGAGTTCAGCCGCCGGTTGAACGGATGATGAATGTGATAGCGCGATTCGAGCGCGCGCAGGTGCGCCTCGAACTCCTGCGCGCTCCAGGGCGTCGCGTGCAGCGCGGTAGCGGGAAGCGGTGCGTTCATCGTGGTCATACCTCGAGTTGCATACCGTCGTACGCGACGTCGATTCCGTGCGCGCGCAACTGCATGCGCGGCGCGGAATCGGGGTCGAGAATCGGGTTCGTGTTGTTGATGTGCGTGAGGACCTTGCGCGTGCGCGCGGGCAGCGCGGCGAGCCGGTCGATCATGCCGGGCCGGACTCCGTCGCCGCACTGCGCGAGATGGCCCATGTCGGCCGCGCGCTTCGACGACAGACCGAGGTCGATCATCTCCGTGGCCGTCCAGAACGTGCCGTCGACCAGCACGAGATCCGCGTCGCGCATCGCGGCCTGCACGGTGTCGTCGACGGCCGCGAGGCCGGGCGCATAGAACGCCGCGCGCCCGCTCGCCGCATCCTCGATCAGCAGCGCGATGTTGTCGCCGGCCGTCGCGGCCGCGCGGCGCGGCGAATAAGGCGGCGGCCTGCTGTCGACCGGCACCGCGGTAAAGCCGATGCCGTCCGCGCCCGGTATCGAGAACGGCTCGCCGAGCGCGATCGCGTGCGTGTCGACGCCGCAGTAGTGGCCGAGCAGCGGCACGAGCGGCAGCCCGGTCGACAGGTCGTCGAGCACCGGCTCGCTCGCATACAGCGGCAGCGGCGCGGTGCGCTCGCGCAGCATCAGCAGGCCGGTCACGTGATCGATCTGCGCGTCGCACAGCACGACCGCGACGATGCCGCTGTCGCGGATCGCACGCGCAGGCTGCAACTCGGGCACCGCGCGCAGCTGCGCGAGAAGATCCGGCGACGCGTTGATCAGCACCCAGTCCGCGCCGTTCGCGCTGACCGCGATCGACGACTGCGTGCGCGGCACGATGCCGTCCGTGCCGGCACGCGCGCGCCGGCAATTGCCGCAATTGCAGTTCCACTGCGGCAAGCCGCCGCCGGCGCCCGAGCCGAGTATCTTGATCTTCATCTGCGTGTGCTCCCGGTGCCGCCCGCGCCGGCTATGTCGACGCGGGCGGTGTCGCACGGGCGATCAGCGGTTGGCGATGTACATCGTGATTTCGAAGCCGAAGCGCAGGTCGGTATAGGCGGGGGTCGTCCACTGCATGATGTGTCTCCTTGTCGAGTACGTGAGTCGAAAGAACCGCGTCGATCGAGCGGTCGCTACCATTCAGCAAGGAGCATGCCGGGTTGACGACGCACGTTCGCGCGTCGCTGCGACGCCGGCCGCGTCGCGGTTTCGCGCCCATCCTTACGAATGCCGTACATAAAGCTTTCATGAAACGCCACACGGCAACCCGAGCGGCGCGGGCGCGACGGCCCGACTGTTGAATCCTTGAACACCCGGTGTTGCAAGCTGACACACCGGTGTCACAGCAGCACGCTCGTCAGCGTTCGTCCGTGTGGCACGCATCGGGCCCGGCGGCCGGCATCTTCCGGTAGATCGTGTTGCGCGACACGCCGAGCGCGCGCGCCGCCGCCGATACGTTGCCGCCGTGCCGCGCGAGTGCCGCCGCGATCGCGGACGCCGCCACGTCCTGCAGACGCGCATCGGCCGCGATCGGCACGTCGGCGGCGGGCAGGCGCGGCACGTGGCCGCGGGCCTCGGCCGTCGCATCGTCGCGCCGCAGATCGTCGAAGAAGTCGTCGGGCAGATGCTCGCGGCGGATTTCGCTGTCGTCGTCGACCATCGCGGCCGCGGTACGCAGCAGGTTCGCGAGCTGCCGAAAGTTGCCGGGCCACGCGCAGCGCTCGAACAGCGCCATCACGTCGGGCGCGACGCTCAGCGGGCGGCGGCCCGGCCCCGACAGCGTCTCGCGCTGCAGCATCTTCTGCACGACGACCGCGAGGTCGGTGCGGTCGCGCAGCGGCGGCAGCCGCACGACGAGGCCGTTGAGCCGGTAGTACAAGTCTTCGCGGAAGCGGTTCTGCGCGATCATGTCGCGCAGATCGCGGTGCGTCGCGCAGATGATCGCGATGTCGACGCCGATCGCCTTCGTCGAGCCGAGCGGGTTGACGATGCGCTCCTGCAGCACGCGCAGCAGCCGCACCTGCAGCGGATACGGCATGTCGCCGATCTCGTCGAGAAACAGCGTGCCGCCGTTCGCCTGCAGCAGCTTGCCGGTCGCGCCCTTGCGGCGCGCGCCGGTAAACGCGCCCTCCTCGTAGCCGAACAGCTCGGATTCGATCAGCGTCTCCGGTATCGATGCGCAGTTGACCGCAACAAAGGGCCCGTCGCGGCGCGGCGAATCGTTGTGGATCGCCTGCGCGAGCAGCTCCTTGCCGGTGCCGGTCTCGCCGGTGATCAGCACCGGAATGTCCTTGCCGATCACCTTGCGCACCTTTGCGATCACCGCGGCGACCTGCGGATCGCCGGTGTCGAGATAGCTGAGCCGCGACAGCGTCGCCGAGCCCGGCGCGGCCGGCGCGCGCGCAGCCGGCGCGGCGCCGTCGTGCACTTCGGCCGGACGGCTGCCTTCCGCGCGCAACGCGCGCCGGAACTGCACGCGCGCGCATACGACGGCGCCGTTGCCGAGGTTCAGCGTCACGTGCGGCTCCGTGCTTGCGCGCATGCGGTCGATCAACTGCGCGCTCGTCACGTCGAACAGCGACGCCAGCGTGTGCGCGCGCAGCGCGGACAGCGGCATTCCGAGCTGGAATTGCGCGCTGCGGTTCGCCGACAGGAAGCGGCCGTCGGCCGTGAACGCGACGATCCCTTCCATCAGCGTGCCGAGGAATTCGGGGCGGCCGTGGAACGACACCTGCAGCGTCTCCTGGAACGTCGTCGTGAACAGATGGTTCTCGATCATCTGCACCGACATCTTCGCGAGCGCCATCGTGTGCTGGTGGTAGCTGCGATGGTCGCCGGTCACGTCCAGCACGCCGATCGCGTCGCCGTAAGGATCGAGGATCGGCACGCTCGAACAGGTCAGGAAATGGTTCGCCGCGAGAAAGTGCTGATCGCCGTGCACGACCATCGGACACAGCTCCGCGAGCGCGGTGCCGATCGCGTTGGTGCCCTGCCGGTTCTCGGCCCAGTTCGCGCCGGGGCGCAGCGCGACGCGCTCGGCGCGCCGCAAAAAGTCGTCGTCGCCGATCGAATGCAGGATCAATCCTTCCGCATCGGTCAGCACGATCATGCTCTGCGTATTGACGATCTGCTCGTGCAGCGTCTCCATCACCGGCATCGCGTGCACGCACAGCACGCGGTTCTGCTCGCGCTTGAGCGCAAGCTCAGGGCCGGACAGCACGTCGTAGTCGGGACGTGCGGACGCGTGCAGCCCGAACGTCTCCGAGCGCTGATGGGACTTCTGGATCGTCGGTGTCGGCCAGCCCGGCGCCTGCGGGGCTCGTGCGTCGGCCGTCGGATGAACGTCATCGCGCATTGTCTCCTCCGGGGTCCTTTCCGGTCGGTCGCCGGACACTTTGTCCGTTTATATAAGCAAGCATCGGGCCATCAGCGCCGCGGTGCGCCGAGTTCACGTGCTTTCGGTACGTGCGGCACGCAACCGAAAGGCAATTGCAAGAACGATGACGCGGCAGCGTTCGTGTGGACGCGCTCGCTCGATCGCGGTCGCGTCCGCGCGGCGGTCCGCGACCGCGATCGTCGCTGGCGCGATTCTGGCTTCATCGCGCGTCGGGGTCCGGCCGCGTCGCGCGTGCTCGCTGCGCGGCCGGCCCTCTCCGGCATTCCGTCTATCATCGACTTCGTTCCGACCGACATGACGCAGCCAGCAGACCGATCGTCATCGACCGCCGTTCGCCGGCGCCTGTCCCGCGACGGATGCACGATCGCGTGGCTCGAAGCCGGCAACCCGCTCGGTCAGCCCGTCGTCGTGCTGCACGGCGGGCCCGGCAGCGGCTGCGGGCCCGCGATGCTGCGCGGCTTCGATCTCGCGCGAACCCATGTCGTGCTGGTCGACCAGCGCGGCGCCGGTGCGTCGACGCCGCGCGGCAGCCTGCGCCACAACGACACCGCGCGGCTGGTCGGCGATCTCGATGCGCTGCGCGCGCATCTCGGGATCGCGCGCTGGGGCGTCGTCGGCGGCTCGTGGGGCGCTGCGCTCGCGCTCGCATATGCCGGGCAGCATCCTTCGCGCGTCGCGGGCGTCGTGTTGCGCGGGCTGTTCCTGACGTCCGCGCGCGAGATGCGCGGTCTGTTCGCCGGATCGCGCATGCGCGCGCCGCGCGCGTGGCAGCAGTGGGTCGCCGCCGCGCGCGCACCGGGCGCCGATCGCCT
>NZ_CABVPR010000085.1 GCF_902499135.1 Burkholderia dolosa | reverse complement strand
CTGCTCGACGACGCGGGCGTCGTGTCGCCGCCGCCGGCCGGCAAGCCCGATGCGCGATCGCTCGAACGCACGCTCGCGCGCATCGGCGCGTTCCGCGCGGGCCTCGAAGCCGCTTTCGCGCCGCCGGCCGAGCTCGCCGCACAGTGCGCCGACGACACGATCGTGTGCCGCTGCGAGGAAATCGACGCGGGCACGCTGCGCCGCTGCATCCGCGGCGGCCAGGCCGCCGAGATCAACCGGCTGAAGGCGCTGACGCGCGTCGGCATGGGCCGCTGCCAGGGCCGCATGTGCGGCGACGCGGCCGCGCTCGTGCTCGCCGCGGAAACCGGGCGTTCGCCGGCCGACGTCGGCCGGTTGCGCGCGCAACCGCCGGTGAAGCCGTTTCCGATCGCGGCCGCGCTCGCCGGCGACGACGTCGCGGCGATTCCCGACGAGGCGCGCGATGAGTGAGCGCCGGCATTACGACGTCGCGATCGTCGGCGGCGGGCTCGTCGGCGCGTCGGCCGCGCTCGCGCTGACGCGGCGCGGGCTGCGCGTCGGCCTGTTCGAGCGGCGCGACTGCGGCGCACAGGCGAGCGGCGTGAACTACGGCGGCGTGCGCTGCCAGGGCCGCCCCGCCGAACAGCTGCCGCTCGCGCTGCGCGCGCGGCGCATCTGGGACCGGCTGCCGGAGCTGATCGGCATCGACGGCGAATTCGTCGTGTCCGGTCATTTGCGGCTCGCGCGCAGCGACGCCGATCTCGACGCGCTCGACGCATATGCGATCGTCGCCGCCGAGCATGGGCTGCCGGTGCAGGTGATGCGCGGCGACGCGTTCCGCCGCCGCTATCCGTGGCTCGGGCGCGCGGCGCGCGGCGGATCGCTGTGCGCGACCGACGGCCACGCGAACCCGCGCGTCGTGTCGCCCGCGTTCGCGCGCGCGGCGCGCGCGGCCGGCGCGGACGTGTTCGAGCACACGAGCGTCGACGACGTCGCGCACGACGGCGTGCGCTTCCAGTTGCGGGCGGGCGGCCGCGCGTACACGGCGACCTGGCTGATCAATTCGGCCGGCGCGTGGGCGAATGCGATCGCGCAGCGCTTCGGCGAAGCCGTGCCGATGGAGGCGATCTATCCGAACATGTGGGTGACCGAACCGCTGCCGCCGTTCATCGCGCACAACCTCGGCGTCTACGGCGGCGGCGTCTATGCGCGGCAGGTCGCGCGCGGCAACTGCGTGATCGGCGGCGGGCGCGGCCGCGGCGACGGCGAGTTCGGCCAGCCGTCGGTCGACACGACGCGCGCGGTGATGCGCGATGCGTGCGCGCTGCTGCCCGCGCTGCGCGATGCGCTGCTGATCCGCACGTGGAGCGGCGTCGAAGGCTGCACGCCGGACCACAACCCGATCATCGGCGCGAGCCGCACGACGCCGCGCCTGCTGCATGCATTCGGTTTTTCCGGCGGAGGCTTCCTGCTCGCGCCGGGCGTCGGCGACGTGCTCGCCGATCTCGTCACGGCCGGCGAAACCGCCACGCCGCTCGATGCGTTCTCGATCGGCCGCTTCGCACCGCACACCGCGCCGACCGTTCCTTTCCCCCACGAGGAGACCCAACGATGAAACTGCCCGCAACGATCGCGGCCGCCGCCGCGCTGTGCATCGCGAGCGCGAGCGCCTGTGCGCCCGCGTTCGCGCAAACCAGGACGCTGTACGTCGGCATGAACGGCGGACCGATGGAGAAGGCGTACACGAGCCAGGTGCTGCCCGACTTCGAGAAGGCGAACAACGTGAAGGTGGTCGTCGTGCCGGGCACGTCGTCCGACGTGCTCGCGAAGCTGCTCGCGAACCGCAGCAAGCCGCAGATCCACGTCGCGTTTCTCGACGACGGCGTGATGGCGCGCGCGGTGAGCCTCGGCGTGTGCCAGAAGCTCGACGATTCGCCGGTGCTGAAGGAGCTGTATCCGTTCGCGCGGATGAAGGACGACGTCGGCGCCGGCGTGCAGCTCGGGATGACCGGCCTCGCTTACAACAAGAAGCTGTTCGCCGAGAAGGGCTGGGCGCCGCCGACGTCGTGGATGGATTTCGCCGACCCGAAATACAAGGGCAAGGTCGTGTTCCAGTCGGCGTCGAGCAGCACGTTCGGGCTGCACGGCTTCCTCGCAATCAACCGCCTGCTCGGCGGCAACGAGCAGAACGTCGAGCCGGCATTCAGCAAGTGGGCGAGCACGGTCGGGCCGAACGTCGTCGAATACATCCCGAACTCGGCGAAGATCTCCGAGATGGTGCAGACCGGCGAAGCCGGCTTGTTTCCGCTGACGCCGACCGCCGTCGGCGATCTGCAGGACAAGGGGATTCCGGTCGCGTACGCGAATCCGAAGGAAGGCCCGGTGCTGCTGCTCGTCGACCTGTGCGTCGTCGCGAACAATCCCGATCCGCAGCTTGCGCAGAAGCTCGCGCAGTTCCTGCTGTCCGCGCCTGCGCAGACCAAGGCCGCGGAAGCCGGCAAGCAGATCCCGACGAACCGGCTCGCGAAGATGCCGGCCGCGATGCAGCAGAGCCTCGGCAACGTCGACGAGCTCGTGCACAAGGTGACGGTGGTCGACTGGACCGCGATCAACGCGCGCCGCGCGCAATGGGATACGCGCTGGAACCGGCAGATCGAGCGATAGGCGGCCGCCGCGCTACGCGGGTGCGCGCAACGCACGCTGCGCGGCGGCGAGCGCCGCGCCCGCGAACAGCGTCAGCGCCGAATAGACGAGCCCGCGTGCGAGCCCCGCGCTGTCGGATACCCAGCCGATCGCGACCGGGCCCGCGATCTGCCCGAACGCGAAGATCGTCGTGAACGCGCTGATGCCCTTCGCCCAGCCGTCGGGCGGCAGGTTGTGCCGCACGAATGCGGTCGTCGACGCGACGGCCGACAGGAACGTCGCACCGAACAGCACGCCCGATGCGAATGCGGCGGCCGGATGCACGAACACCGCAGGCATCAGCGTCGCGACGCCGAGCAATGCGTTCAGCACCGCCAGCGCCCGGCCGCCGCGCATCCGGTCGAGCAGCGTCGACCACAGCCGCGCCGACACGACCGTCGCGACGCCGAGCACCAGGTAGAACGCGGCGACCACCGTGCCGCTCATTCCGGCGCCGCGCAGCAGCGCGACGATGAACGTCATGTAGCCGATATAGCCGACGCCGAAGAGCCCGTAGCCCGCAAGCGCGAACGCAAATCGTGCGGGGCTCGCGGCGGACGCCGGCGCTGCGGCGTCGTCGCGCGCAGCGGCTTGTGCGGTATGCGCGCGCTCGATGCGCCGCGCAGCGGCGACGGCAACTGCGGAAAACAGCGCGCACGCGAGCGCGAGCGCGAACCATGCGGGCTGCCAGCCATGCACGGTGCGCGCGAGCGTCGCCGGCACCAGCAGTGACGCCGCGACGATGCCCCAGCCGGTTCCGCCGTAATAGAGCCCGAGCAGCAGGCCCGCATCGCGCGGCGACGCGGACGCGAGCCGCGCGGCGAGCACGCCGCCGCTGATGAAGATCAGCGCGCTGCCGATGCCGGTCGCGAGCCGCTGGACGAGCAGCGCGTCCATGCCGGACGTGAGCCCGCACGCGGCCATCAGCACGGCGGTCAGCGCGCAGCCGGCAGCCAGCAGCGCGCCGGTACGCCAGCGCCGCGACAGCAACGGAAACGCGAGCGCGCCGATCAGGTAGCCGGCCGCGTTCGCGGTGTTCAGCGCGCCGGCCTGCGCGAACGTCCAGCCGAGATCGGCCTTCATCGGCGGCAGCAGCAGCGCGTACGAGAAACGCGCGAGACCGAGCGCGATCGCGCTGCCGAACGACAGGCCGATCGCGGTTCGCCACGCAGCGATGCGGGCCGGATCGGCGTTCGTGTTCCCGTTCGAGTCCGTTACGCCGGCGCGCGGCCGCGGTCGGCCGGCGCGCTCCGGTGGCGGCGCTGCGCACATCGGGTCGTCTCCATCGTCGTTCGAATCGTTGCCGCCGCGACGGCGGGGCGCGCGGATTCAACCGGCGCGCGGGGATCGACAGATGGTGCCAGAAAATCGGGGCCACCGCCGTGCGCCGCGCGACACGGGCCGATCCGTCGCTCGCGGCGCCCGCTTCGCGCCCCCGGAATATTCGATAAATAATGAAATGCGAAATTATCCGCCGAATTGAATTATCAAATGCAAAATGATCCGAATCGTTTAATCGGTATCGATCCCGATATCTGGAAAAATCGGTGATTTCCGTTGTCCTTTAATCGACGATTTGCCGCTGCATCACGCGAAAAAGCCCTGTGTTTAGCGGCTTCCAGCTAAAAACTCGGGCACGCATTGCATTCGTTAAATCATCCGACTAATATCGACGCCACTCATCCGATATTCAAAAAATGCCGGATGAGGAGCGGAAATGCTTTTCCCGCGCTTTCATGTTGAATCGCTCATGTTCACCACAGGAGAATTGACATGCAGGACACTCAGCAAATCGAATTGCTCGACTGGATGCAGGAAGACACGCACCCCGAGGCCGTCGACATGATGGTCGAGGACGCCGTGGTGCCGTTCGGCACCGCGCTCTGGCCGGTCTGAGCGGGCCGCCCGTTCACGCGGAAGGGCTTCGGCCCTTCCGCCGCTTCCGGAGACACGCATGCTGAACCTGCACCGCGCGCTCGGCTTTCATCCGGCGCTGCGCGACAAGCTCTCACGCGGCGAGACGGGACAACTGCTGGTCGGCTACGACACGCGCAACCGCGACACCGCGCTGCGCGCGTTTTCCACCCTCCCCGATTCGCTCGACGCCACAACCCTCTGCCTCGAAAGCACGCCGCCCGACGATATCGCTGCCGCGCTCGAGCGTGCGGACCTGTTCGTGCTGCTGTACGACTCGTCGTGCCTGCCGACGCCGTCGCCGAGCGGGCCGCCGTTCCTCGCGGCGATCCGTCCCGCGATCGTCGAGCACTGGAGCAAGTCGGTGCTGTTCAAGGATTACGGCCCGCACCTCGACGAAGCGTTCGCCGAATCGCTCGACGACATCGCGGCACGCAACGGCAGGCTGATCGACGCGGCCGCGCGCGCGTCGCAGATCCGCTTCATCGACGAAGCCGGCAACACGCTGACCGGCTCGCTCGCGCGCGACCAGAAATGGACCAGCGTGGACGGCATGGGCAATCTCGACGTCGTGCCCGGCGAAATCGCGACGCACGTGACCGACCTGCACGGGTCGATCGTGTTCAGCGGCACGTTTCTCGGCACCGTGCCGTTCGCGATCAAGTACAAGGTCGCGGAGCGGCTGGCGACGCTGCACGTCGAGCACAGCACGATCGTCGATTTCGACAGCGACGATCCGGGCTTCCGGCGCGACTTCGCCGCGTATCTGGACCGCCACGCGAATCACCGCCGCATCGAGGAATTCGGGATCGGCACGAACCTAGGCATCCGCGGGCTCTACGGACGCAACGCCGGATTCGAGGAACGCCATCCGGGCCTGCATCTCGGCCTCGGCGGCGGCGAGCACGGCAGCCACCATCTCGACCTGATCTTCGCGCGCGGCACGCTCGCGCTCGACGAGCGGATCGTGTTCGACGGCGCGTTCGCCGTCTGACGACGGCATCCGGCGCTCAGGCTTCGGCGGCAGCCATGTCGCCGAGCCACTTGTACATCACCAGGCAGTCGACGAACCCGAGCCGCGCGTGGCGGTACGCGCGCGGCAGCCGGCCGACGACGTCGAATCCGAGCTTCTGCCACAGCGCGACCGCGACCTCGTTCGTCGCGACCACCGAATTGAACTGCATCGCGAGAAAGCCGCGCTCGCGCGCGACCTGCTGCGAGTGCTCGCACATCAGACGCGCGACGCCGCGGCCGCGCGCGGCCTCGCCGACCATGTAGCCGCAATTGCACACGTGATTGCCGGGCCCCGCCGCGTTCGCCTTCAGGTAATACGAACCGAGCAGCACGCCGTCCTCTTCGGCGACCCACGTGCAGAGCGGCGCGTCGAGCCACTGCGCACGCGCGGCTTCGCGCGTCGGCGCAGGGTCGAACGCGTAGGTCTCCTGGGCGGCGACGATCGCCTGATAGATCGGCCAGAACCGGGGGAAATCGTCGTCGTTCATCGGGCGTAGCGTGATCATGCGCGGTCCTTGCGAAGGTATGCGTAACGGATCGGATGGCGACGCGGCAGCGGACAGGCGCTGCACGCGCCGCGGATCACGCGATGGTGCCAGAACTTCGGGCTGCGCACGTCGGGCGTTCGCTACTGTGCTTGCGCAGCGTGCCCGCATCGCGGCCGCGCAGTGCGGAGCCTGGCCGTTCGGCCGAATCGCGACCGCCCGCACCGGGTGAAAGAATGACCGTCGCATTCGGCAGCGGGCGCGTGCCGCGTCCGACACACCGGGCGGCTGCACGTCCCGCATGCCGGCTTCGGCACGCGTTCATCGCGCGCGCCGCGACTGCGACGCACACGCGCGCATTCCGCGCACCCATGCGTCGCGCCTTTCGCTTCCGGAAACGAACCGCATGATGCGCATCGCCTTCACCCATTTTGTAGCCTATAAGTTACAATGACACCCAAGTTCGAACTGCTTCGCTATCAGCGTGACGACGGTCGCGAGCCTTTCACCGAGTGGCTGAATGCCGTGCGCGACAAGTTCGCGCAGGCTCGGATCCGCGAACGCCTGCGTCGCGTGCAGACTGGCAACTTCGGCGATTGCGTGCCGGTCGGCGAAGGCGTGATCGAACTGCGCATCCACGTCGGCGCCGGCTACCGCGTGTACTTCGGCCGGCACGGCGGCACGCTCGTGCTGCTGCTGTCCGGCGGCGACAAGTGCAGCCAGCCCGACGACATCAAGCGCGCGAAGGAACACTGGACGAACTGGAAACGGAGGCAGATGTGAGCAAGCTCAAAGGGGCCGTGTCGCACCACGACGCGGAAGTCGCCGAACTGGGCGCCGATCGCGAGCTCGCGGTCGCATACCTGCGCGTCGCGATGGAATCGCTCGACGATCCCGACAATCGCGCAGCCGCGCTGCTTGCGCTGCGCACGGTCGCCGAAGCGTACGGCGGGCTCGGCGCCGTGGCGGCCGAAGCGGGCATCAGCCGCGAATCGCTGTATCGAACGCTGTCGCCGAACGGCAACCCGACGCTGAAAACCCTGCTCGCCGTACTCAAAACCGTCGGGCTGCGCCTGTCGGTCGTGCCGGCGGAGCCCGCGCACGCGTGAGCCGCACATCGGCCGTTCACGGCCGCACCATCCACACGAGCAGCATGTCGGCCGGCGCCCTGCCGGTTCCCGGCGGCGGATGCTCGATCTTCGGGTCGATCGCGAGCATTCGTGCGATCGTCGCGGAATCGTCGAGCGGCGTCGTGCGCACGATCGTCATTACGCGCATCGGCCGATGCAGCGTCTCGCGATACAGCGCGCCGTACCACAGCGGCCGCGTGCCGAGCGCGTCCTGCAGCACGTACGGATAGCGCCACAGCCGCAGCACGAAACGGCTTTCCGGTTGCGCCGGGTCGACGCGGACGAACACGCGACGCGTGCTTTCGCCGTGCGTATAGCGCGGCAGCACCGGCAGCGTATCGGGCGGCGCCTGCGGCGTCAGCCAGCGCAACGCGGTCGCGGGCGACCACGGCGTCGCGCGCTGCCAGCCGGCCTGCGCGAGATGACGGTCGAGCGTGTCCGACGTCGCGCACCATTGCAGCGACAGATACTCCTCGCGGTCGCCGCCGATTTCGCTACGCCGGGTCGGCACGCGCTGCCAGCCGCCGTGCAGCCATTGATCGACGGTCATCGCGACCACGTCGCCGGCGTGCGGCCGCGTCGCGCGATCGAGCGCCCATTGCGCGGGTATCGTCCACACGCCGGCCGTCGCGAGCACGACGATCACCGCGACGAGCGCGCCCCTCGGCTGCACGTGCTCGCGCACGCGCCAGTACGAATACGTCGCCGCGAGCACCGCGAACCATGCAAGCCCGAGGCTCCATCCGCCGAGCAGCCCCGACAGCCACGTATCGCCGACGTACAACCGCGCAAAGCCGCCGAGCACGATCCACAGCACGACCGCCGTGACGACCGGAATGCGCCACGGCGCGGGCCGGTCGCGCGCGAGCAGCCAGCCGAGCCCGCTGCTCGCGAGAATCGCGAACGCCGCATCGGCGTCGGGCAGCGGCACGTGCACGGCGCCGGGCGGCACGCTCGCGGGCGTCGCCCCGGGCGCGGCCGCGCCGAACACCGGCACGAGCACGACCGCGATGCCGACTGCCGCGAGCCACCACGCGGCCGTCAGCCAGCAGCGATGAATCAGCAGCCAGACGAGGAACGCGGCCGCGACGATCAGCCCGGTGTCGCGGCCGTGCAGCACGGCGAGCGCGCGCATCGCGGCATCGACCGGCGGCGTGCGCAGGTTCTGCAGGAACGCGTACAGCGCGACGTCGGCGTGCATCAGCGGATCGTTCGCGACGACGTGCTGCACGACGCCCGCGAACAGCCATACGCAACCGACGAACAGCAGCGCGAGCACCGGCACGGCGCCCGGCAGCGCGCGCAGCGTATCGACCGTGCGATGCAGTCGCGCGCCGACGCTCGGCCAGCGGCGCACGCACGCATGCAGCGTCGCGCTTGCCGCGCGGCACAGCAGCGGCCAGCCGCGCTGCAGCGCGACGCGCACGCCGATCCATACGAGCGCGACCAGCGCGGCGACGACCAGCAGGATCGCGGCGACACGCACGCTGATCGCCGCAGCAAGCGCGGCCGACGCGCCGAACACGATGCCCGGCGCGACGTGCGCGGGCGCCCAGACGAGCGCGGACACGATATTGACCGGGTAGAACGAGCGGCGCGGCAGCGTCGCGCATCCGACGACGACCGGCACGACTGCACGCACCGGCGCCAGAAAACGCGCGAGCACGACGCTCTTCATCCCGTGGCGCAGCACGAACTCCTCGCCGCGCGCGTAGACGGCCGCATAGCCGACGCGCGTCCACCAGTCGCGGATCATCCCGCGATAGCGGCGGCCAAGTTCGTAGCTGATTCCGTCGCCGACGACCGCGCCGGCGGCCGCCACGCCGATCGTCGTCCAGCCGTCGAGCGCGCCGGCGCCGATCAGCGTGCCGGCCGCGAACATCACGGCGCCGGCCGGCACGACGGTGCCGATCAGCGCGATCGCTTCCGCGCACGCGGCGGCGAACACGATCGCGAGCACCAGCAGCGGATGCGCACCGATCGTGGCGAGCCATGCGTGGATCGCGTCGCTCATCGGATGCTCCGCCGCGCGACGGCGCCCAACGCGCGCCGTGCGAACACGATCGTCGGCAGACGGTTCATCGATGCAGGCGCGCGGCGTGGCCGGCCGGCGGCATCAGTCGAATTCGTACCGGCGCGCATCGGCTTCGAGCGGCGCGGCGCGATCGCCGGCAGCCGCGATCTCGCGCAGATGGCGCGCGATGAACGTGCCCGTCGAACCGGCGGCTTCGTACCGGCGCATGCGGCGAAATTCGTGGGTCAGCACGCGTCGCGTGGCGTGGCCGCGCAGCACGAGCACCGCGCGACCGAACGTGACGCCGATCGTGCCGCGCGCCGGCGGGCCCGTGTCGCGCGCGATCGCGGCAAGCGATGCGATATCGAGGAACGGTAGCCGCTCGGCGATCACGACGCCGCCGCGCTCCGGCTGCACGACGCCGACCGTGCGCGTCGTCGGTCTGCACGGGCATCGGCGGTGCGCGGTGCGCGAGCCCGCGCGCCGCCTGTGCGTCGGCCGACGCGGCGGCGTCGGGCAGCGCGGACGGCAGGATGTCGGCAGGATCGATCATCGTCGGGCTCCTCTGGCGCGGTTCAACCCGGCACCAGTTTAGCCCTGAATCGGGACGGTTCGCGCCACGCGCGGCGTGGCCGGCAGCCGCCGTCCAAGACGATGCCGACCAAGCCGGCCGCATGCAGGCCGGACCGAGCGAACGCCGCACGATCCGCCGTCGATCGCACCCGCGTTCTTCGCACGCATGTAGAACGAACGACACGCTGTGCGCGGCGCGCGGCCGCGCATGCTCATCGACGATGTGCGGCGCATACCGACCGCGCACGCGCACGGCCGCCGCCCGGCACGGCCGCACGCCGCATCAAGCTTGCGCCGCCACCATCCTGCGCTCCGCGCGCGTCCACGCGACCAGCGCGCCGGTGCCGAGCAGCGCGAGGCACACGATCGGCACGATCATCGGCCCGAACGCGGTGCCCGTCACCTTGCCGGCGAACGGCATCAGGTTCTGGCTGAAGAAGCCGCCGAGGTTGCCGATCGAGTTGATCGCGGCCACGCTCGCCGCGGCCCGCGCGCCGGTGAAGTAGCGCGGCGGCATCGACCAGAAGCACGGATACAGCAGCGGAATGCACGCGCCGCCGAGCACGAGCGCGACGAAGCGCAGCGGCGTCGACGGCAGCACGAGACTCAGCAGGAAGCCGAGCGCGCCGAGCGCCGCGACGATCGCGATCGTGCGCAGGATGCTGCCCGCGCGGCGCAGCTTCGACGGCAGCCACAGCAGCAGCAGCACCGCGAGCGCCCACGGCAGCATGCTCAGCAGACCGTTCGTGCTGCTCGACACGCCGAACGATTTCACGAGCGTCGGCAGCCAGTACGTGACGCCGTACAGCGACGTCGACATCAGCATGTAGGTCGCCGCGAACAGCATCACGCGCGGATCGAGCAGCGCCTTCCACGGCTGCGCATGTTCCGCTTGCGCGGGCTTCTCGCGCTCGAGCGCGGCGGCGACGATCTGCTTCTCGCGCGCATCGAGGAACCGCGCGTCGCGGAACGACGCGGGCAGCACGCGGAACACGACGAGCGCGACGACGACGGCCGGCACGCCCGTCGCGACGAACACCCATTGCCAGCCCGCGAGCCCCCATACGCCGTTCAGGCTCAGCAGCACGCCGCCGACCAGCGAGCCGAGCATGTTCGCGAGCGCGCTGCCGAGCGTGAAGATGCCGAGCACCTTCGCGCGATAGCTCTGCGGAAACCACAGCGTCAGGTAGTAGATCACGCCCGGATAGAAGCCCGCTTCGGCGATACCGAGCAGGAAGCGCAGCGAGCAGAACACCGGCATCGACGTCGTGAAGCCCATCAGCACCGTGATGAGGCCCCACGTCAGCATGATCCGCGCGAGCCATACGCGTGCGCCGTAGCGATGCAGCGCGAGCGTGCTCGGTACCTCGAACAGCAGGTAGCCGATGAAGAACAGCGACGACGCGAGCCCGAACGCGGCCTCCGTCATCCCGAGGCTGTGCACCATCTGCAGTTTCGCGAAGCCGACGTTCTGCCGGTCGATGAACGCGATCAGGAACATCACGACGAGGATCGGCAGCAGGCGCCGCGCCATCTTCGACATGATGCGCCGCTCTTCGGCGGACGCGGGGTCCAGGGTTTCGGTGGCATTCACTGCGGGTTCCTCCGTGAATCGATTGCGTATCGGTTGAATCGGCGCGACGCGGATGCGCGTGCCGAACGCTCGGGTGTGTGGGTGCGCGACGCCGCCGCGCTCAGCCGGAGCGGTAGTCGTCCAGCATCGGCGCGAACATGTCGCGCCACGTGCGCGGCTTCGCCTTGATCGTGCCGGCGAAATACAGGAACTCGACGTAGTCCATCAGCTGGGTGGGGCGCACCGAGAAGCGCGTGTCGGGTGCGGCGAGCATCCGCATCACGTCGTCGTGCGACACGCCGACGCCGGACGACGCCGCATACAGCGCGGCCGCCGCGCGCGGGTCCTGCGCGATCAGCCGGTTCGCTTCGTCGAGCGCGCCGAGAAACGCCGATGCGAGCGCGGGCTCCGCATCGACGAGCCGCTTCGGCGCGAACACGACGTCGAGCGTCATCGGGCCGAGCACGTCGACCGAGTTCACGACGCGGCGAATGCCCGGCTCGCGCAGCTCGAGCGTCGAGAACGGCGGCGACGTGAAGTGCGCCGTCACGCCGTTCTCGCGGCGGATCAGCGCCTGCATCGCCTGCGGATGCGGCAGGTTCACCGTGATCGAATCGAGCTGCGCGAAATGCGCGCGGCCGAGCTGGCGGCTCGCGACCATCTGCAGCACGACGGCCGACAGCGACGTGCGAATGCCCGGCACCGCGATGCGGTCGGACGGCGTGAAGTCGCGCAGCGACGCGAGGCCCGGACGATTCGCGTTCAGCGACAGCGACGTCGTCGACAGCCCGCTGATGCCGATCACCTCGACGTTCGGAATGCCGCGCGCCCGCGCCCACAGCTCGATGAAGCCCGGCGCGCCGGCGCCCGCGAAATCGAGCGTGCCGGCCATCATCGCGTCGTTGACCGAATTGCCGCCGTCGAGCAGCACCCAGTCGACCGCGACGTCGCGCACGCCGTGCCGCGCCGCATGACGCTCGAACAGCCGCTGCTTCTCCATCACGAGCAGCGGCAGATACAGCACGCCATAGCCTTTCGAGATCCGCACCGTGCGCGGCTTCGCGCGCACGAGCGACGGCGCGGCGAGCGCGCCGAGACTCGCGGCGATCAGCGCGCGGCGGCGCAGCGACGTCGTCATGCGCGCTCCTGCGCGCAGCCCGCGGCACGCGGCGATGCGCAGCGCGGCGTCGTGCCTGCGTGCGGGTGCGTCGTGCCCGTCGGTTGCTGCATGTTGCCGTCTCCTTCCGTATTTCTGGTATTAATGCCGTCCTTGCATACTGCTTCCGGCTCGACACAGGTTATCGACCGAGTCTGAGAAAATGCTGACATCCCGGCCCCGGGAAAACCCGTAACCCCCACATCTGCACAACGGCACCATGCGCATACTCGTCGTCGAAGACGATGCCGAAATCGGCGCGGCGATCCGCAGCCGGCTCGCACGGCTCGGCCACGCGGTGGACCTCGAAGCGGACGGTGCGACCGCGCACGGGCTGCTGCGCGTCGAACGATTCGATCTCGTCGTGCTCGATGCGAACCTGCCCGGCATGGACGGCTTCACCGTGCTGCGCAACCTGCGCGCGTCCGGCAGCACGACGCCCGTGCTGCTCGTCACCGCGCGCTCGGCGATCGACGATCGCGTGAGCGGGCTCGGCCTCGGCGCCGACGACTATCTGGTGAAGCCGTTCGACTACCGCGAGCTCGACGCGCGCGTGCAGGCGCTCCTGCGTCGCAACAGCGGCCACGCGAACGACGTGCTGACGCTCGGCGGCCTCGCGATCGATCGCAGCAGCCGCCTCGCGGAACTCGACGGCAAGCCGCTGTCGCTGTCGCGGCAGGAATTCGCGCTGCTCGAAATCCTCGCGAGCCGTCCGCAACGGATCTTCTCGAAAGAAGAGCTGCTGAACCAGCTGTTCAGCTTCGGCAACGAGCCGACCGCGAACGCGGTCGAGCAGTACGTGACGCGCGTGCGCCGCAAGCTGGCCGGCAGCTCGGTCGAAATCCGCACCGTGCGCGGAATGGGATATCAGATTGGCACGCATTGACTGGTTTCCGAAGACGCTGTTCGGCCGCACGCTGCTGTTCATCGCGCTCGTCGTCGCGACCGGCGCGCTCGCACTCGCGGCGATCGCGCGCTACTACGCGGGCGTTGCCGCCGAACGCGCGTACGACCAGCTGCTCGCCGGCGCGTCGATCCAGGTCGCCGAGAACCTCTACGTGCAGGGCGGCGTGCTCGCGCTGAATCCGCCGGTCGCCGCGCTGTCCACGCTGTCGCGCTACGACCTCGTCTACTACAAGGTCGTCGATTCGCGCGGGATCGTGGTCGCCGGCTACAACGATCTCGCGAGTCCGGTCACGCTCGCCGCCGCGAAGCAGGGCCCCGCGTTCGCGAACGCCGTCTACCAGGGACACCGCGTCCGCACCGCGACCATCGCGCGCTACATGCCCGAGGAACGAACGCCCGGCTGGGCGCTCGTCACCGTTGCGCAGACAACCAACGCGCGGCAGCAGCTGACCAACGACATGAGCGTCAAGGTATGGACGCTGATCGTGCTGATGAGCGTGCTCGCGATCGGCGCGAGCGGCCTCGCGATCCGTCGCGGGCTGCGCCCGCTCGCGCAGATCGGCGCGATCATCGCCGCGCGCGACCCGGCCGACCTGAGGCCGGTGGCCGCCGACACGCCGAGCGAGATCGACGCGATCATCGGCGCGATCAACGGACTGATGCGCCGGCTTGCCGAGCGGATCAACGCGATGCAGCGCTTCATCGCCGATGCCGCGCACCAGATGCGCACGCCGCTCGCGCGGCTCGACGCGCAGATCGAGCTGCTCGACGGCGAAGCCGATGCCGCGCGCCGCGCGGCACGGCTCGACGCGCTGCGCGCGACCTGCGCGGACGTCGGCCGGCTCACCGGGCAATTGCTCAATCACGCGATGGTGATCCATCGCACCGAAGTCGTGCCGCTGCAGCCGGTCGAACTCGTCGCGCTCGCGAAGGAAGTGCTCGGCCGCACGATACCGCTCGCCGGCGAGCGCGACGTCGCGGTCGCGTTCGCGAGCGATGCGCCGCACGCGTGGATCGACGGCGACGCGATCAGCCTGCAGGAAGCGCTGTCGAACGTGCTGCACAACGCGCTGCTGCACGGCGGCGCGGACGACATCGTCGTATCGGTCGCGACGCGCGGCAACGCCGGCGACGCGGTGACGCTGACCGTCACCGACAACGGCCGCGGCATGCCGCGCGAGCATTGGGACGCCGCGCTGCGGCCGTTCGTGCGGATTGCCGCGGACGGCACCGAGCGGCGCACCGGCTCCGGGCTCGGGCTTGCGATCGTGCAGGAAGTGATGAAGGCGCACGGCGGGCGCGTCGGCTTCGCGTTTCCGGACGGCGGCGGGTTTGCGGTGGTGCTGACGTTTCCGCGCGCGGCCGAACGAACGGGCGGCAACGACGATACGGCGGTAACGCGCAGCTGAACCCGGCACACGCGGCGATGCTCGCGGCGACGTCGTCCGTCGCCGTCACCTGCGGCGCGGCACGGGTTGCCGCAAGCGCTCCCGTCGGATGCGATTCACGCTCCCGCATCGAACGACCACGCACGCCGCGTTTCGCTCAATCGCCGATCAGCTTCAACCCCGCCGGCAGCGTTTCGCCGAACACGCGCACCGTGTCGGCCTCGTCGAACGCGATCGCCTCGCGCACCATGTCGATCCACGTCGGCGACGCATGGGCGGCCGCGAGCCGGCGAATCACCGCATCGCGCGTAGCGGCCGGCAGGTCGCGCGAGCGGTCGCCGGTCATCCGCGCGATCTGCGCGGCCGCGAACGCCGCAGGCTCCACCTGCTTCCAGTCGAGTGCGAACAGCGCGTCGAGCCAGCCGCTCGCGACGTCGGCCGGTACGACGCCGTGCGCGCTGCCGTAGAACGGCCGCCGCGCGCCGATCCGCCCGAGCGCCCATGCGCACAGCGCACGCTCCGCCGGCTTCTGCAGTTGCACGATCAGCCGTTCCGCCAGCTCGATCTTGCGTTCGACCGGCAACCGCTCGAGCGAAGCCGACAGCCGCGTCATGTCCGCCGCGCCGACCTTGTCCGGATCGAACGGCAGCTTGCGACGCTTGCCGTCCGCGGCCGGCTCGAGGAACGCGATCGCGTCGCGCACCTGCATCTGCGCATCGTCGTTCAGGCCGCCGGCCGCGCGGCGCCACAGCGTCCACCATTCGGACCACACCTGCGCGTCGTTCACGTACTGGATTCCGTCATCGAACAGCGGCCACAGCTGCTCGATCCGCCACGCATCGAGCGGATGGCCGAAGCCCGGGCGCAGACAATAGCCGGCAAGGTTCAGCCACGCACGCTCGTGATCGGCCGAGCGGCGACGCCGCCGTGCGCGCGCAAGCAGCGCGTCGAACAGTTCGCGTGCGAGCGCCAGATCCCATTCGTCGCGCGGGCCGAGCACCTGTTCGAGCTGCGCGCGCAGACGGCGCGTGTCCTTCGGCGTCACGCCGGACGCGCGGCTGCCGAACGAGCGGTCGATCAGCTCGAGCGCCTGATCGATACGCGGATGGCGCGCCGACGTCGCGTCGTCGTGCGGCGCCGGCGCGTCGCCGCGCAGCTGGAATTCGAGCCGCCAGCGCCGCGTCGCATCGTCGGTCGCGATGCAATGCATCTCGAGCGTGCCGACCTCCGTCAGCGACGCCGTCAGCTTCACCGGCGTCTCGCGCGCATCGCTGCCGGCGTGGCGGCCGACGACCGTCGCGATCGGCGGCAGCCGCACGAAATCGCCGCCGTCCAGCGCGATCAGATCGCCGGGCCGGTATGCGGTGTCGGCCACCGTCGACACCAGATGGAAACGCACCGGCTGCCCGAGCTGCAGCGCGAACGTGCGATCTTCGAGCCGGATTTCGCGGCCCTCTTCGGCGCCGCGCGGCAGCAGGCAGACACCGCGCGCGGCCGTATCGCCCGAGTCGTCGTCCAGCACGAGGAAGTAGCTGCGCGCGGACCCGCCACCGATCCGCGGCGCATGCCCGGCGCGCGCGAGGCCGTACGCGACCGCGCCGCGTGCGACCGCGACGTCCGGATGCGCGTTGTGCAATACGTCGAGCGGCGCGCCGCGCCACGCACCGAGCGTCTGCGCGAGACGGCCGGCCAGCGCGCCGGCACGGAACACGCCGCCGTTCAGCAGCAGCGTGTCGGGCAGCGGGCCTTCCGCATGACGGTGCAGGAACGCGGCGACGTGCCGCGTGACGGCCGCATCGCTCGCATACGGCAAACCGAATTCGACGATCGCGGCACGCGTGCGCCGCGGCAGTTCGTCCGCTGCAACCTTCGGGAAGAATCCGTCGACGACGATCTGCTCGACTTCCTGCCGCGTGAGCTCGGCGGAGCGCGCGCCGCCGACGAGCTTGCTGCCCGCGCCGAGCAGCGTCACGGTGACCGAAGCCGGCGCGTCGTCGCCGAGCAGCCGCTCCTTCGCCGCGCGGCAACGCTCGACGAGCTGCGACAGGCTTGCGGCGGACAGCCGCGTGCCGGGCTCGGTCAGCCGCGTCTCGACGAGCCGCGCGAGCGCGAGATCCATGTTGTCGCCGCCGAGCATCAGATGATTGCCGACGCCGACCCGCGTGAACACCGGCTCGCCGTCGTCGCCCGGCGCGACGTCGACGAGCGTGAGGTCGGTCGTGCCGCCGCCGACGTCGCAGATCAGCACGCGACGCGCGCTGGCGAACGTATCGCGCAGCGTCGCGCGCTGGCCGTACAGCCAGTCGTAGAACGCCGCCTGCGGCTCCTCGAGCAGCCGCAGCGCGGGCAGCTTCGCGCGCCGCGCGGCCTCGAGCGTCAACGCGCGCGCGCCGTCGTCGAACGATGCGGGCACCGTCAGGATCACGTGCTGTTGCGCGAGCGGCGCATCGGGAAACCGCGCGTCCCACGCGTCGCGCACGTGCGCGAGATAGCTCGCGCTCGCATCGACCGGCGACACCTTGTCGACGCCGTCGGCCGCGCCCCACGGCAGGATCGGCGCGAGCCGGTCGACCGCCGCGTGCGACAGCCAGCTCTTCGCGCTCGTCACGAGCCGGCCGGGCACCTGCGCGCCGAGCGTGCGCGCGTAGCGGCCGATCACCGGCGGCGGCGAGCCGCTGCCGTCGCCCTCGTTATCGCCGTCGCCGGCATCGCGGGCCGTCCGACCTTCGCCGCGTCCCGCGCGTGCCGCCGCGCCGGACACGTGCCACGGGAGCCGCAACGCATCCGCCGGCAGTTCGCCGGGCGCCGGGTGATAGCGCACCGACGGCAGCAGCGGCTGCGCGGCAACCGCGCCGGGGCCGACGAGCTGCTCGACGTCGAATACGCGAATCGCGTCGGAGCCGGCCTCGACGTATGCGACGACCGTATTGCTCGTGCCGAGGTCGATGCCGACCGTGTAGCGCTTCATCGTGCTCAGGCGGCGCCGCGCACGTCGAACTCGACCTTCCAGCGCTCGTCCGTGCCGCTCGGAATCGCCTCGAGTTCGAGCGTGCCGGCCTCGGTCACGCGCGCGTGCAGCTTCACCGGCACGACTTCGCCGACGGTGCGGCCTTCGGCCGGCAGCGTCGCCTGGATCTCGTCGAGTTCCTGCAGCTCTTCCGGCGACCAGTAGTCGAGCAGCGTGCCGACCTGATCCTGGCGGCGCACCGACGAACCGAAGAAGCGGAACTGCACCGGCTCGCCGACGACGAGGCCGAACTCCTGCGGCGGCAGCGCCGCGCTGGTGCCCTCTTCCATTCCGAACGGCGCGACGCACAGCGCCTGCACCGGCGGCTCGAGCCCCGGCACCGCGGGCATCGCCGATTCGACCGCGACGTAGTACGCACGCGCGGTGCCGCCGCGGATCCGCACGCCGCGGCCGCGCTTCACGTAGCCGTAGTACGCGGCGCCGCGCGCGACCGCGAGATCGAGATCCGCGCCTTCGAGCAGACGCGCGGGCGGCGCGCCTTCGGCGGCCAGCCAGCCGTTCAGCGTGTCGACCACACGCTGCGTGAGCAGCGACGACTTGAACACGCCGCCGTTGAACAGCACAGCTGTCGGATGCAGGAACGTCGCGCCCGGCGGCAGCGTGCGCTGCACGCCGTCGAGCGCGTCGAGCGCCGCGATCTGGCGGCCGAGGAACGCCGCGAGATGGCGCGTGATGCCCGCATCCTGCGCATACGGCAGGCCGAGCTGCGTGAGGCCCACGCGTGCGCGGCTGACCGGACGCGCGGCCGCGTCGACCTGCGGGAAGAAGCCTTCGAGGATCGTCTGCGTGAGCTCGGCGCGCGTCAGCTCGGTGCGAATCGACCCGCCGATCAGCTTCGAGCCGCGGCTCGGCACGACGAGCGGCACCGCATCGACGCTCGGGTCGGACAGCAGCGTTTCCTTCGCGGAGCGGCATGCGTACGTGAGCGCGCGCAGCTGCCACGGATCGGCCTGCGTGCCCTGCTGCGCGAGCTTGCGCGCGACCACGTGCGCGAGCGCGAGGTCCATGTTGTCGCCGCCGAGCAGGATGTGCTCGCCGACCGCGACGCGATGCAGCTCGAGATTTCCGTCGCGCTCGACCACCGCGATCAGCGACAGGTCGGTCGTGCCGCCGCCGACGTCGACGCACAGGATCAGATCGCCGACCTGCACCTGCTTGCGCCAGCCGCCTTCGCTCTTCTGGATCCAGCTGTACAGCGCGGCCTGCGGCTCTTCGAGCAGCGTCATCCGCGTATAGCCGGCCGCGCGGGCGGCCTCGGCCGTCAGTTCGCGTGCGGCCGGATCGAACGATGCGGGGATCGTGACCGTCACGTCCTGCTCGACGAACGGCGCATCCGGATGCGCGTGGTCCCACGCTTCGCGAAGGTGCGTCAGATAGCGGATCGAGCTTTCGAGCGGCGACACGCGCGCGACTTCCGGCGGCGCGTCGCTCGGCAGGATCGCCGCGCGGCGGTCGACGCCCGGATGGCACAGCCAGCTCTTCGCGCTCGATACGAGACGGATCGGCGTGCCCGCACCGCGGCTGCGCGCCATCTCGCCGACCGCGAAGTCGCGCGACGCCGTCCACGGCAGCGTCAGGTCGCCCTGCGTGAGCTCGCTCGGATGCGGCAAATAGAGGAACGACGGCAGCAGCGTGCGCGACTCGATCGCGCCGGGTGCGGTGAGCTGCGGAATCGGCAGCACCTGCTGCGCGATCTTCTCGCCGTCGCTCGCGGCGCTGTCGACGTACGACAGCGCGCAATGCGTCGTACCGAGGTCGATGCCGATCGAATAACGCGGATCGCTCACAGTTCCACCTCCGCCGGCGCGATCACGGACGCGTCGTGGCTGCCGGTCAGCTTCGGCAGGCGCACGTCGGCGACACGCCAGCCGCGATGGCTGATCGTGCCGGTAAACGGCGCGGTGCCGACGACGTTGCCGGTCACGCGCACGGCCGTCGCATCGAAGCCGGCCGGCAGCGTCACGCGGCTGCCTTCGGCTTCGTCGCGCACCGGCACGATCGTGAAGTGCTCGCGCAGCGCAGCGCGGCAACCGTCGTGCACGAGCCGCGCGGCCGCGCCGATGTCGGCGTCCGTATAGCCGGCGATGTCTTCCTCGACGAAATCGATGAAGCGCGCGTCGCGCTGCAGCAGGCCGAGCAGCTGCAGTGCCGCCTGCGGGCTCGCTTCGCGCAGCTCGGGCGCCGGCGCCTTCACGGGCTCGGCGACCGGTGCCGGTGCGGCCGCGGGTGCAGGCGCGGCCGTGGGTGCGGCGGCCGGCGTCGGTGCGGCCGGCGCGGGTGCC
>NZ_CABVPR010000084.1 GCF_902499135.1 Burkholderia dolosa | reverse complement strand
CAATTCCGGCAACTGCATCAACCGAAAACCGGCGAGCCCACTAAATTACGAATGGTGTACTCGGCGGGGTAAGGTCACGGGAAACCCAAGCGGATCAGAGGTCGAAAAGCTCCAGCGTTAAGGCGCGCAGTCGACTGCGCGTTCCGCATGGCTTTGCGCAAGGTTTCTTGCGCGCCCGCTCGCGCTGCTTGTTGCGGAACCACTCACGTTCGAGTCTGGATGACCGGGGAGAACGGGAATAGCACGGGCGGCGGCAGGGTTAGCGGGTTCGACGTCCGGATGTATGGTCAACGTTGCGGGCGAATGTCGTTTCGTGGCCGAACTGCGCCAGACGATCTGACGCTGTCCGTTTGGTCTACCTCGCGTTATACAGCAGATTACTTAGTCGGATATCGCAGCGCGAGTCCATCAAGGCACTGCGACAGGCGCGTGAGCCACTCTCGACGCTCCTGATCGTAGTGGTGCCGGTTATACACGCCGGCGACACCGGGCTGAATATGACCAAGTACCGCCTCCGCGACATCATGCGGGCACCCAAGTGCGGCAAGCATAGTTCGGGCGGTCCTCCGCAAATCGTGAGGCGACCAATGCGTGACAGGTAGCCGTGGCCGATTATGATTCGGTGCCTGCTTACAGTACGGCTGATGATAGTAAATGCCGTGCGAAATGACGGTCTGCTTCATCATCTCGCCGGTCGACGTCGGGAACAGAAAGCCGTTCACGGCCAGGTCCTTGCGTCGACGGACAACGGCCTCGGCTCGACCAACGAGCGGCACCCGCAAATCCCCTGCTTTCGCGCGCCACGAGTTCTTGGTTTTTTCCTTCGGCACGGTCCACCATAGGCCGTCCGCCTCGTCGGCGATTTCGTGCGACTCCATCGAAATGATTTCGCCGCCACGGGCGCCCGTCCACAGATACAACGTGATCGCGTCGGAAACCGTTAGGCTCATATTCGGCAGCCAGCGGAGCAGCGTGCCGATCTCATCCTCGCTCAATACCCGCTTTTTCGTGCCCATGACGACGCCGTCGATCGTGCGCCCCTTACTGCGAAGCTTGCCGCGCAGGATCATTCGCCACCAGTTCGGCGTGCCGTCAGGCAGCCTCCCAGCGTCCATCGCATAGTCCCATGCTCCGCCCAACTCCATGCGGAGGCGCGCAGCGAGTGCCGGCGTGGCACGATAGGAATTCAAGAATTCGAACGCCTGCGCACGAGTTATCGACGCAGCCGGAACGCTCTCGATCGGGCTGAGCATCGCCTTGAACATCCGCCTAACCTCGATCACGCCCTTGTCCTTGCGGTTCGGCTCCAGATAGCCGCCCATATAGTCGAAGCACACCTGCTTGACGGTGTATGCGTCGACAGCGCGTGAATGGGCAACCGCAGCGCGCTTCTCGCGCTTTGCAGCAGCAGGATCGGCCCCGGCATCGCGCTCCGCTCGCCTTTGCTCCCATGCGGAAATCGCGGCGGGAAACCCCATGGCCGGCCACTCGCCGAGCTTCACCTGACGCATCCGGTCGTCAATGGGGGATTTGTATCGGTAGATCCAGGAGCGACGGCTCTCGCTGGCCTGAAAGCGGAGTCCCGGGAATCCGTCAAAGGTCATGTGCTGGCCCGCAGGCAGCTTGCTCGCGGTTCGTGCGTCGAATCTCATCAGCGGTCGGCGTAGGTTTTTGTTGTGGGCCGGGACCGCAGCGTAGCTTTTCGGTCTGGCGTAGGAAAATGTTACGCCAGAGTGCCAAGTTTTCGCCTATTTCGTCAAGTGCAGACAAGGCACCTGACAAACGCAACTTTCGGCTCAAACCCTTTACCATAAAGGCTGCGAGGTGCGAGAGCCAGATGGAGCAACGGGCTCCGCAGAGCCCCTTGTTTTCGTTACTCGTTTTCTTCGAAGTAATGCCCGAACTTCACCTGCTTGGTTCGGATATAGCGCTCGTTCTCCTCGCGCACGGGCACCGCGAGCGCCACACGTTCGCAGACGGGAATGCCGTGCTTCACGAGCGTGTCGAACTTCTTCGGGTTGTTGCTCATCAGTCGCACGGACGTTACGCCGAGAATCCGAAGAATCGCAGCCGCCGAGTCGTATTCGCGTGCATCGTCGGGCAAACCAAGGTCCAGGTTCGCCTCGACCGTATCGCGCCCCTGCTCCTGCAGCGCGTATGCGCGGATCTTGTTGCTCAGCCCGATGCCGCGTCCCTCGTGCCCGCGAAGATACAGCAGCACGCCACGGCCTTCCGCCGCAATGTAGCGCAACGCCAGATCCAGCTGCTCGCCGCAATCACAGCGGTATGAGCCGAATACGTCGCCGGTCAGGCATTCCGAATGGAGTCGCGTCAGCACGGAGTGGTCGCCCGCGACCTCGCCCATTACGAGCGCGAGATGTTCGGCATCGCTGCCCGATACGCGAAACGCGTACGACGTAAACGTGCCGTAGCGCGTGGGCAGCGACGCCGTAGCGACGAGCGTCACACACTCGTCGGCCTGGCTATTGCCCGGCAAGGGCGATTGGGGACGCGAAGACTTCATGAATTCAGTGAAACGATCAAGAACGTAGGAATGGTGTGGATAGAGCGTGACGGGAGTTTACCGCTAATCGGGAAACCCCACGAGACTGCGGGCGCCGCCCCGGCTATACTGAACTCGTCGGGTAACGCGCATCACGCCTGCCTCCCTGTATCGCCCTGCACATGGAGAACGCAAATGAGCACGACCGTCGCGCAGATTCTCAAGGCCAAGCCTGACTCGGGCCGCACCATTTATTCCGTCAGGAAAACCGATCTCGTCTACGACGCCATCAAGCTGATGGCCGAAAAGGGAATCGGCGCGTTGCTCGTCATGGATGGCGACGACATCGCCGGCATCGTCACCGAGCGCGACTACGCACGCAAAGTCGTGCTGCAGGAACGTTCGTCTAGGGCGACCCGCGTCGAGGAGATCATGACGGCCAAGGTGCGCTACGTCGAACCGTCGCAATCCACCGACGAGTGCATGGCGCTGATGACCGAGCACCGGATGCGCCACCTGCCCGTGCTGGACAACGGCAAGCTGATCGGCCTCATCTCGATCGGCGACCTCGTGAAGAGCGTGATTGCGGATCAGCAATTCACGATCAGCCAGCTCGAGCACTACATTCACGGCATTCCGACCGTCACCTCGACCTGACCAGCCACGAAAAAGGCCCAAACGCGCGAGCGTCTGGGCTGAAAGCCGCCGGAATGCGGCGACGGAGGTTCTGCTCCGCAGACGACGACGCACGCGTATCGCGCGCGTGTCGTCGGTTATCTTGTCGCTCGCGCGGCGGGCGCTCAGTTGCCGAAGTAGACCGAGTTCACGGGATTCGGCGCTTCGCGCGTGACACGCCGGCCCGACTGCGCGCCGCCCGCAGCCGTCGCACCGTAGCCGCTGGTATCGGCACGCGCGAGCATCGGCTGATTGGGCTGGATCCGTTGTTCGGCTGCCTGGATGTCGCTCGGATATTGCGAGTCGCTCGCGAGCGGCTTATAGCCGTTTTGTTCGAGTTGCACGAGCTCGGCCCGGACCTGCTCGCGCGTCAAGCCCTGTTCGGACTGTGCGAACGATGCGACCGGGGTGGCAACGACAGCTGCAGCGACTGCTGCGTAGATGATCGACTTCATGATTACCTCCGAAATGTGTTCTCTTTTGACGTCGCTTCCGGCAAGCAATTGTCTGAAGCGATTGAGTCCAGTGTAGTTCTCGGAGAACCAAGGGAAAACCCTTGGTTTGAATATACAGCGTTGCGATTTCGGCAAGTATCTGCGCGTGTTCGCGCACTCCATCATCGAAACTTGCTACGTTTTCAGAACAATCGCTGACGGATCGCCGACACACAGATCGCCCGTGCGGAAGGTTGTGTTGTAGAATCGTAAGCTTCGTTCTTCGATCGATATCTTGTCACCATGCACGCGCACATGTTCGCTTCGGTTTCGCCGTCCGGCTTGGCCGACGTGCGCGCGCACGTCCGCTATCCGGCGCAGCCACTCGCTCGACGCACGGCCGCGGCGCCGCTCGCCTCTGCCCGGCGCCTGACCTGACGGCTCGGTCTCCTTCCGGAGCCAGATCAGACAGGCTCCGGGCGATCTTCACAGGCATGCCACGCCTGCCCTGCCGATCATTTGGAGAACAGTCTCATGAAACAACGCCTTTACCAGTTGACCGAACTCGACGTCGCTCGCCTCGAGAAGCACGCCGAACACAACCCGCGATTCCAGGCGATGCTCGACACGTTGCTCGAGCGCGCCGATATCGTCCGGCCGGACGCCATCAAGGCCAACGTCGTCACGATGAATTCGCAGATCACGCTAGTCGACGAAGCAACGCAGGAACAAGCGACGTGGACGATCGTTTATCCGGACGCCGCCAATCTCGAACTGGGGCGCCTGAATGTCTTCTCGCCGGTCGGCATGGCGCTGCTCGGCACGCAGCGCGGTCAGATGGTCAAAGTGATGCAGCCGAGCGGTATCGAGAAGCTGATGAAGGTTGCTGAAATCGTGTTTCAGCCGGAAGCGAACGGCGAATATACGCGCTAGGGTCGTCGGACGGCCGCACGGCGTCAAACGTAAAAAGCGAGGTAACGGCCTCGCTTTTTTTACGCCCGAACCGTGAGCAGCACACCGGATCCACCGGTCGCCCGTCGCATCCGACGAACAAAAAAAGGCGCCCGAAGGCGCCTTTTTCGAAGCTGGTTACCCAGCCGTCATGCTTAGAAGCGGTGACGCAGACCAACCGTTGCTGCGGTTTGGTTGATCGACGAGCTCGGCAGCGTGGTGATGTCGCCGTTGTAGATCGATGCGTTCGCGCCGCTTGCACGCTGGTACACAGCCTGTGCGTAAACGTCGGTGCGCTTCGACAGTGCGTAGTCAGCTTGCACGCCAACTTGGTGCCAGTGAGCGCTGTCTTGGCCCAGACGACCGTTCGTGTACGTGTAAGCAACACCCAGACCCAGTGCCGGCGTCAGGTTGTACTTGCCGTTGACTTCGTAGTTGTCAACGCGAACCGACGTGCCCAGTGCCGTGCTGTTGTCAACACGTGCTTGCGTCCATGCTGCGCCGACTTGTGCCGGACCGAACGCGTATGCTGCTGCTGCGCCGTACGTACGGACGCGGCCTTGCGTTCCGATTGCGCTGTCGATTGCGCCGCCGGTCGTTTGACCCGGGTTGTTCAGCTGCGAGTATGCACCTGCCAGCTTCAGGCCTTGGAACTGGTACGAAACGCCGCCGCTGTATGCACGGTTGTTGCCGAAGTTCGTGTTGTTCGAGAACGAGTACGTGCCACCGAATTGCAGGCCAGCGTAGTTAGCGCTCGTGAACTTGATGCTGTTGTTCGGCGAGTAGCCACCGTTCGTGCTCAGGTTGTCGAAGTTGCCAACGTGAGCGAAGTACGTACCACCCCAGCTGCCCGTTGCGGTCAGCGGAGCCAGGTAGTCTTGAACGGAGTCATACTGCTTGCCCAGCGTAACCGTGCCGTACTGGCTCGACAGGCCAACGAATGCCTGACGGTTGAACATGCCGCCGTTGTTTTGGAAACGGCCGTTACCGATGTCGAAGCCGCTTTCCAACGTGAAGATTGCCTTCAGGCCACCACCGAGGTCTTCCGAACCACGCAGGCCGAAGCGGCTCTGGTCAATGCCCGCGCCCATGCGCCACAGCGACTTGCCAGCCTGGCCCAGAGCCGGCTGAACGTTGCTTTGGTACGTGATGCCTGCGTCCAGCACGCCGTACAGCGTGACGCTGCTTTGCGCGTGAGCGACGGTTGCGAACGATGCTGCAGCTGCTGCAACGATCAGAGTCTTGTTCATTCGTGGAGCTCCCTTCTAAAAAGAGGCAGGTCTCGCGACCTTGTTTCATTTACGGTCTCAACCGCCCGGGAACGCCATCGGTCCTGCTGGCCGCGCCCGGATAGTTGCCCGTTTGGGAACCGTGAGTTTAGGGGTGTACCCTAGGGGAGCGATCCGCAATTAAAGAAATAAGCTTTTCCAGAACTAGAAATAATGAAAGTGGGGACGAGTTATAAGTATTTGTTTTGACGTTTGTTTTTGACTTCTTGACGCAGGCTTTTTGGCGGCTTTTATCCCACCATTCTTTCGTGTCATCGTCTTGACGGTTGCATAGAAACAACAAACGGATCCGTGCCGACACATCGAATTCGGCAATTTTTACCCGATCAAATCTCAAATATGCACGACGTCCACGCCGAAACCGCTGCGCTGCGCGAGAAACGGCGAGGGAACCGCCGCCGCTGTGGGCGGTTCGAAAACGTCCCGCGCCATACGTCCATCGGGGCGAATCCGTGCAACGGTGACATTCGGTAACACGCGTCGCGACTCCCGTAACCCGACCGGCGGATCGTCCGGCTAATGTAAGGCCGTTTCTACCAGGGATCGGAACACACGATGAATCGACGCTCACTGCTGCGCACCATCGGCGTCGCCGCCGCCTTCGTCGGCACGAGCGGCTGGCTGCGCGCCGCGGCAGCCGAACCCGCGTACGGGCGGCCCGCGCCGAACCACGGGCACGGCAGGCCCGGCCACGACGATCGTCCGCGCTTTGCGCCGCCGGCACCGAGGCATGATCGCCGCCCTCCGCCGCCGCGGCCGCACGGCTACATCTGGACCGATGGTCATTGGCGCTGGCAGCACGGCCGCTATATATGGATACCCGGTCGGTGGGTGGCGCGACGTCCGGGGCATCGCTGGGTTCCCGGCTACTGGCGCCGGCAGGGCTCTGTCTGGATTTACGTCGACGGAGTCTGGCGCTAGACGGTCGGCCGGCGGCGCCGGCCTCTGCACGACCATATGGGCGTCGGCGCGTGGAGCCCGAGCTCCGGTCAGCTCCGGCCGGCTCAGCTCCCGCCGCCTCCGATCGGCGCGCGCGGCCGCCCCCGCGAAGTCGGCCCGAAGGCCGACCGGACCGCAATCAATCGACGGCGAGCGTCAACAATTGCTCGGTGGTCAGCACGTCGCCGAACGTATCGGACAGCGCAGCGAGCGTCGCGCGGTGCAGATCGCGGTGCGACACCGTATCGCCGTCCCCGAGATCGAGATCGCGCGTCGCACACGCATCGTCGACGACGATCACCGAATACCCGAGCGGCACCGCGTCGCGCGCCGCGCCGGCCACGCACGCGTGCGTCATCAGCCCCGTGACGATCAGCGTGTCGATGCCGGCAGCCTGCAGCCGTGCATGTATGTCGGTCGTCGGAAACACGCTGACCGACGTCTTCCGCACGACCGCATGATGCTGCGCCGGCTGCAGGTCGGGATGAAAACGATGGTTCTCGCTGCCTTCAGCGAAGAGCGGACCGTCGACGGCGCCGACGTGCTGAACGTGGAATACCGGCATGCGCGCGCGGTCGGCAAACGCGATCACGCGCTGCGCGTTGCGCAGCGCGCGTGCGCCGTCCGGAATCGGCAGGCGGCCGCCGAAATATTCGTTCTGGAAATCGATCACCAGCAGTGCGGTGCGGGCGGCGGCGATCGTCTTCGGCGGCGTCGCGCCTGCCAGCGTACGGATGGTCGGATGTTGCATGTGTCGTTCTCTCGGTTGGCTTATCAACGGAACGGCGGAGCGGCTGCCCGCCTCCGCCGGACACGCTCGGCGGCCGATCCGTCGATGACGGGCCGCCGCCGAGCGCGACGCGCCAGTGTCGGGCCGCGCGGCTTCGCGCGACAGCGGCCCGCGGGACAACGTCCGACAGAATCGGGCCAACTCGAATGTGTCGAAGACGACCGCTCGCTTTTCTCCACCCCACGACGGCCGCCGACGAACGCAGGCCGACGCCGCGCGACGCTCAATACCCCTTCGGCTGAATCGCCGGCGCGCCGAGCCGCGCGGACGTGCGCCTGCCGCTGCGCACGAAGCGGCGACCGTGCGGGCCGTACACGCCGTCCGGCTCCGGAAACAGCGTCAGCAGCAACACATACAGTACGCCGCCGAGCGCGAGCGACACCGGCACGCTCAGATCGAGCCCGCCGGCCACACTTCCGAACGGTCCGACGAGCTGTCCCGGCAGATTCACGAACGACAGGCCGACGAACGCGGCAGGCAGCCACGCCCCCATCGCACGCAGGTTCCAGCCGTGCGCGAACCAGTAATGGCCGCCGCGCAGCCCGCGGTTGAACACCTGCAGATCGTCGGCGAGATAGAAGCCGCGGCGCGTCACGTAGCCGATCACCATGATCGCCATCCACGGGCAGCTGAACGTATCGATCAGCGTCGAGAACGTCGCGACGCTTTCGACCAGATTGAACGCGAAGCGGCCGACGAAAATGAACGCGATCGCGATCGTGCCGATCAGCAGCGTCGCGCGAACGCGGTTCAGCAGACGCGGGAACATGCTCGACACGTCGAGGCCGGTGCCGTACAACGCGGTCGTGCCGGTCGACATGCCGCCGATGATCGCGATCACGCACATCGGCAACAGAAACCAGCGCGGCGACACCGCGAGCAGCCCGCCGACGTAATCGTTCGATGCGATGAACGCCGGCGCCTTCGACGCGATGATCGTCGCGGTCGCGAGCCCGAAGAAAAACGGCACGAACGTCGCGAACTGCGCGGCGAAAACCGCACCGAGCACGCGGTGCCTCGGCGTGTGCTGCGGAATGTAGCGCGCCCAGTCGCCGAGCGTCGACGCGAACGACACCGGATTGCTCAGCGCCACCATCGCCGCGCCGACGAACGCGGCCCAGAAGCCGGCGCTGCCTCGATGCAGCGTGCCGGCGTAATGGATGTCGAATAGCCCGGCGAACGCGAACAGCCCGGTGACGAACAGCGCGCTCGCCGCCCACACGGCGATCTTGTTGACCCACAGCATGAATCGGAAGCCGTAGATGCAGACGATCAGCACGAGCACCGCGAACACCAGATATGCGCTGCCGAGCGTGAAGCCGTTGACCGGCACGCCGAGCATGTCATGCACGCCGCCGACCAGCGCATCGCCGGAGCTCCACACCGCGAGCGAGAAGAAGGCGATCGACGTGAGCAGCGCGAGGAACGAGCCGACGATGCGGCCGTGAATGCCGAAATGCGCGCCGGACGACACGGGATCGCTCGTGCCGTTGCGCGGGCCGAACAGGCTCATCGGCGCGAGTATGCAGGTGCCGGCCAGCACGCCCAGCACGATCGCGCACATGCCGTCCCTGAACGACAACCCGACGAGCACCGGAAAACTGCCGAGCACGGACGTCGAAAACGTATTGCAGCCGCCGAACAGCAGCCGGAACAGATCGATCGGCCGTGCATCGCGCGATGCGTCGGGAATGCGCTCGAAGCCGAACGACTCGATCTGCGTGATCCTGCCTTCACTCATTTGTCTCCGCTCCTCTGTGCGCCGGCGCGGCCCGCGAGTGCGGCCGCACGGCGCATCGTCATTCATTCGCGGCCACTCTAAAGCAGATCGACGCGCGCAAATATCACGCATTCGAGACGTTTACGACGATGACGAGCGATGTTTTCCGCCGGTCGGCGAACGGCGTGCCGGTTTCGGCAGATGCGCAGACGCGCGCCGGCCGGCGGCACGGACCGGCGACGATGCGCGCCCCTGTCCGAGCGACCGGGCGGCCGGGCGAGACGGCGCCCGCCGTGCGGCAGCGGCACGCGAGACCGCCGCCGCGCCGTGCGTCGGCTACGACCCGTCCGCAGCCGGCGAACGCTGCGCTTGCTGCTCGCGTGCCGGCGGCCAGCCGCCGGCGAGCGCCTTGTACAGCGCGACCGTCGATGCGGCGCTGCGCATTCGCGCATCGGCCGCCGCATCCTGCGCCTGCAGCAGCGTCCGTTGCGCGTCGAGCACTTCGTAGTAGTCGATCGCGCCGGCCGAGAACCGCGCCTGAGCGAGCTGCGCGGCGCGCGCGCTATCGTCCGCGGCCCGCACGAGATGGGCGGTTTCGTCACGCGTGCGCGCAACGCGCAGCAGTGCGTTCTCCGTTTCTTCCAACGCGCGCAGCACGGTTTGCCGGTATTGCGCGAGCTCGCCCGCCGCCTGCGCGTCGCTGGCCGCGATTCGCGCGCGCACGCGGCCGACGTCGAGGAACGACCAGTCGATGCCGAGCGCGATCAGGTTCGTGTCGCTGCCCGCGCGGAAGAACCCGTAACTGCTCGTCGCGCTGCCGAGCAGTCCGGACAGCGTGAAGCGCGGAAACAGGTCGGCCGTCGCGACGCCGACGCGCGCGGTCGCCGCGTGCAGCCTCGCCTCGGCGGCCGCGATATCGGGACGTCGGCGCAGCAGGTCGCCCGGCGTGCCCGGATCGACGTCCGCGGCGAGCGCCGGCAACGGCACGGGCGCGGCGTTCCGCGTGTCGAAGCGGCCGATCAGCGCGTCCGGCGTCTGTCCGGTCAGCACCGCGAGGCGATGCTCGTCGACGCCGATCGCGGCTTCGTACACGGCGATGCGCGACGTCGTCGATTCGTACTGCGCGCGTGCCCGTGCCGCATCGAGTTCGGAGCCGCGCCCCGCGGCGACGCGCGCGTCGATCAGCGCGAGCGTCTGCCGCTGGTTGTCGGCATTCTCGCGCGCGATCCGCAGCCGCTCCTGCGAGCCGCGCAGATCGACGTACGTGCTCGCGACTTCGGCTGCGATCGCGACGCGCACCGCGCGCACGTCGGCTGCGCTCGCCGCCGTTTCGGCGCGCTGCGATTCGATCGAGCGCCGCACGCGGCCGAACAGGTCCAGCTCCCACGCCGCGTCGATCCCGACGCTCGAAACCGGCGTGTCGCGCTGGCTGCGCGGCGCGCCGAACGCCTGATCCTTGCTCGTCAGCTGATGGCCGATCTGGCCGCTCGCGGTAATCGTCGGATAGCGGTCGAAGCTCGCCTGCGACAGCAGCGCGTTCGACGCGTCGTAGCGCGATACGGCCAGCTGCAGATCCTGATTCGCCGCGAGCGCCGCGTCGATCAGACGCGTCAGCGCCGGGTCGCCGAAGCCGCGCCAGAACGCGGCATCTGCATCCGCCGACGCGCCGGGCGGCGACGCGTCGCGCTGCGTCGCCGGATGTTCGTCGCGCGCGAACCGGGCGGCCGTCGCCGTTTCCGGACGGCTGAAATCGGGGCCGACCGCACACGCGGCGAGCATCGCGGCCATCGCGAGCGCGGAAACACGGAATGCGGCGCTCATCGTTTTTCTCCTTCGAGCGTGCCGTGCTGTTCGCTCCAGACAGCCGGCGTGCCGCCCGCGAGCTTGCGGATCGCGACGTAGAACACGGGCGTGAGGAACAGCCCGAACAGCGTCACGCCGAGCATCCCGGCGAACACGGTGACGCCGGTGGCCGCGCGCACTTCGCTGCCCGCGCCGCTGCCGATCAGCAGCGGCACCGATCCGGCAATGAACGCGACCGACGTCATCACGATCGGCCGCAGCCGCAGCCGGCACGCTTCGAGCGCCGCGTCGATCGGGCCGCTGCCCTGGATTTCGAGCTCGCGTGCGAATTCGACGATCAGGATCGCGTTCTTGCACGCGAGCCCCATCAGCACGACGAGACCGACCTGCACGAACACGTTGTTGTCGCCGCCCGACAGCCACACGCCGAACAGCGCCGCGCACATGCAGACCGGCACGATCAGGATCACCGCGAGCGGCAGCGTCCAGCTCTCGTACAGCGATGCGAGCACGAGAAACACGAGCATCACCGCAAGCGGAAACACGACGATCGCCGCGTTGCGCTGCGTGACCTGCTGATAGCTGAGATCGGTCCACTCGAGCACGATCCCCGGCGGCAGCACGTCCTTCGCGATCTGCTCGAGCTTCGCGATCGCCTGCGACGACGACATCACGTTCGGATCGGCGTCGCCGATCAGGTCCGCGGCCGGAAAGCCGTTGTAGCGAACCACCGGATCGGGTCCGTACGCAGGGGCGACCGTGACCATCGAGCCGATCGGCACCATCTCGCCCTTCGCGTTGCGCGTGCGCAGATTCGCGATGTCGGCCGGCGTCTGCCGATGGCCGGCGTCCGCCTGCGCCATCACGCGATACACGCGGCCGAATGCGTTGAAGTCGTTCACGTACATCGAGCCGAGATAGACCTGCAGCGTGTTGAACAGATCGGTCAGCGCGACGCCCTGCGCCTTCGCCTTCAGCCGGTCGACCTTCACCTCGAGCTGCGGAATGTTCGCCTGGTACGCGCTGACGGGATAGCTCATCCCGGGCGTCTTCGCGACCGCCGCCTGGAATGCGGCGAGCGCGTTCTGCAGCGCGCCGTAGCCGAGACCCGCGCGATCCTCCAGATACAGCGCGTAGCCGGATCCGTTGCCGAGTCCCTGGATCGGCGGCGGCATCAGCGCGTACGTGATGCCGCCGTCGATGGTCGCGAAGCGCGCGTTCAGTTCGGCGTTGATCTGCGCGGCGCTGCGATGGCGCCGGTCGAACGGTTTCAGGATCACGTACGAGTTCGTGATGTTCGGCGTATTCACGCCCTGCAGCGCGTTCAGTCCGGCGAACGCGGGCACCATCTCGACGCCGTCGGTGCTCAGCGCGATCTTCGTCATCTGCTCGGTGACCGCGCTGGTCCGCGCGAGCGACGCGCCTTCCGGCAGCTTCGCGCCCGCGAACAGGTACAGCTTGTCCTGCACCGGGATGAAGCCGCCCGGCACCGCGTTGAACAGCAGCGCGGTCGCGGCGAGCAGCGCCGCATACACGGCGAACACCGCGCCGCGCCGCTTCAGCGTGCGCGCGACGACGCCGTGATAGCGACCGGAACTACGCTCGAAGAAACGGTTGAACGGACGAAACAGCCAGCCGAACGCGCGGTCGAGCGCGCGCGTGAGCGCATCCTTCGGCGCGCCGTGCGGCCGCAGCAGCTTCGCGGCGAGCGCCGGCGACAGCGTCAGCGAATTGACGGCCGAGATCACGGTCGAAATCGCGATCGTCACCGCGAACTGCCTGTAGAACTGGCCGGTCACGCCCGACATGAACGCCATCGGCACGAACACCGCGCACAGCACGAGCGCGATCGCGACGATCGGCCCCGACACCTCGCGCATCGCCTGATGCGCGGCATCGCGCGGGCTCAGCCCTTGCGCGATGTTGCGCTCGACGTTCTCGACGACGACGATCGCATCGTCGACGACGATCCCGATCGCCAGCACGAGCCCGAACAGCGTCAGCGTATTGATCGAATAGCCGAGCAGATAGAGCCACGCGAACGTGCCGACCACCGACACCGGCACCGCGACGAGCGGAATGATCGACGCGCGCCACGTCTGCAGGAACAGGATCACGACGAGCACGACCAGCACGACGGCCTCGATCAGCGTGTGCTGGACCGCGCGGATCGACTCGCGCACGAACACCGTCGGATCCCATACGGGCCGATACGCGACGCCGGGCGGAAAGCGCTTCGACAGCTCGTCGAGCTTCGCGTACACGGCCTTCGCGACGTCGAGCGCGTTTGCGCCCGGCGACAGGAAGATGCCGACCACGGCCGAATGCCTGTCGTTGAAATAGGAACGCAGCGTGTAGTCGCCGGCGCCGAGTTCGACGCGTGCGACGTCGGACAGCTTCACGACCTGACCGTCGTCGCCGTTGCGCAGCACGATGTCGCCGAACTCCTGTACGGTGCGCAGCCGGCCGCGCACGTTGATCGACACCAGAAAATCGTTCGCCTTCGGCGACGGCTCCGCGCCGAGCTGGCCGGCCGACACCTGCACGTTCTGCTCGCGCACGGCGGCGATCACGTCGCTCGCGGTCAGCCCGCGCGACGCGAGCCGGTTCGGGTCGAGCCAGATGCGCATCGCGTAGTCGCCGGACCCGTACACGCCGACGTCGCCGATGCCGGTCAGCCGCGACAGCTCGTCCTTCACGTGCAGCGTCAGATAGTTGCGCAGGTACAGCGAATCGCGGCTGTTGTCCGGCGAATAGAGGCTCACGTACATCAGCGGCGTCGGCGACTGCTTCTGCGTGGTCACGCCGTACTGCCGCACCTCTTCCGGCAGACGCGACAGCGCCTGGCTCACGCGGTTCTGCACGCGCACGGCGGCCGTGTCGGGATCGACGCCCTGCAGGAACGTGACGACGACCTGCAGGCTGCCGTCCGAACCGGCGACCGACTTCATGTACATGATCCCTTCGACGCCGTTGATCGCTTCCTCGAGCGGCTCGGCGACCGATTCGGCGATCTCCTTCGGGTTCGCGCCCGGATACGTCGCGCGCACGACGACGCTCGGCGGCACGACTTCCGGATACTCGCCGGCGGGCAGCATTGGAATCGCGATCAGGCCGATCGCGAAGATCACGATCGACAGCACGACCGCGAAGATCGGCCGGTCGATGAAGAATCGGGAGAAATCCATCGTCGTTCTCCCGTCAGTGCGCGGCCGACGTGCCGGCGTCGGCCGTCGCCGGCATGCCGCCGCCTGCGGCATCGCCGGCTTGTGCGCGCGCCGGCAGCGCCTTCGGCTTCACCTGCGCGCCCGGATAGTAGATTCGCTGCACACCGTCGACGACCACACGATCGCCCGCATTCAGCCCCTTCTCGACGATCCGCTGTCCGTCCAGTTCACGGCCGAGCGTCACGTCGCGGCGCAGCGCCTTGTCGCTGGGACCGATCACGTACACGTACTGGCGATCCTGATCGGTCAGCACGGCCTTGCCGTCGACGAGCAGCGCATCCTGTGGGCGCCCGCTGACGAGCTGCACGCGCGCATAGAGGCCCGGCGTGAACGTGTGGTCGGCGTTCGACAGCCGTACGCGCGCGCGGATCGTGCCCGTCTGCGGATCGAGCCGGTTGTCGAGGAAATCGACGGTGCCCGCATGCGGAAAACCGCTTTCGTTCGCCAGCCCCACGCGCACGGGATCGGCGCCGATCGCGCGATGAGCGCGGTCCGCACGGCGTGCGTTGTAGCGCAGATAGCTCTGCTCGTCGCAGTCGAAATACACGTAGACGGGATCTTGCGAGACGACCGTCGTCAGCAGCGTGTCGTCGGCGCGCGCGAGGTTGCCGGCCGTCGCGAGCGCGCGGCCGACGCGGCCCGCGATCGGCGCGCGCACTTCGGTGAAGCCGAGATTGAGCTTCGCGTCGGCGACGGCCGCATCGGCCGCCTGCAGATCCGCGCGCGCCTGCTCGGCGGCCGCGCGTGCATTGTCGAGCTCTTCCTGCGACGTTGCGTGCGCATCGATCAGCGTCTGCACGCGCTTGAGCTGCACGTTCGCGAGGTGCGCGGCCGCGCGCGCCCGCTGCTGCTGCGCGCTCGCGCGATCGAGCGCGATCCGGTACGGGCGCGGATCGATCTCGAACAGCACCGCGCCCTGCGCGACGAGATCGCCCTCCTTGTATGCAACGCGCTGCAGATAGCCGCTGACGCGCGGCCGCAGCTCGACAGCGTCGACCGCTTCGACGCGTCCGTTGAATTCGTCCGCGACGCGGATCGTGCGCGGCGCGACGGTGACGACGCCGACTTCGGGCAGCGGATGAGCGGACGATTCGCGCGGGCCGTCGTGACAGCCCGACAACGCCAGCAACAAAGCGCAGGCCGCGCCGAGCGGCGGCATCCTGCGTAGGGACAAGGAGAGCATGATGCCTCGCGACGGGTTAAACTGCCGCGTAGCATAAAAGTTGAAGTTAACTTCAAGTCAAGCTTTCCCGGAGGGCGTCATGGGTATCGACGAAACCGCGCAGTGGCCGCTGATGTCGATCCGCGAAGTGGCCGCGCGCAGCGGCGTGCCGGCGTCGACGCTGCGCTTCTACGAGGCGCGCGGGCTCATCAAGTCGCATCGGAACGGATCGAGCCATCGGCATTATTCGCGCACGGTGCTGCGGCTGATCGCGTTCATCGTGTTCGCGCAGAAGATCGGCTATTCGCTCGACGAAATCGCCGAGCAGCTCGTCAGCCTGCCCGAGGACACCGCGCCGACCAACAAGGACTGGCAGCGGCTGTCGCGCGGCTGGAAGCAGCGCGTCGCGAGCCGCATCGAGGAACTGCAGCGGCTCTACATCAACCTCGACGAATGCATCGGCTGCGGCTGCCTGTCGCTGAAGCGCTGCAAGCTGACCAATCCCGAGGATCGCGCGGGCCGCAACGGGCCCGGCGCGCGGCGCTGGCTCGGCGATCCGCCGCCCGCCGACGTCGATTGACGCGCGAGCGCGTGACGAAGGCGAACAGCGGATCCGCCGTTCGTGCGCCGCGCGTGCGTCACCCGACGCGCCAGCCGACGTTTACCGCGACCGTCGCGCCGGTGACGAACGACGCGCGCGGTCCGGCAAGCCACGCGACGGCATCCGCGACGTCGTCCGGATGCCCGGCACGGCCGGCCGGCGTCTGATCGCGGATCGTCGCCGCGATGTCGAGTGCGACGCCCCTGTCGCTCAAGAAATGCGTATCGACGTTGTGGCCGGACGCCACCATATTGACGGTCACTCCGCACGGTCCGAGTTCGCGCGCGAGCGCAACGGTGAGACCTTCCACACCGGTCTTCGCAGCGGCATATGCGAGGCCGCCCGGCAGCAGGTTCCCGCCGCGTGAAGCAATGGACCCGACGTTCACGATCCGCGCCGCGCGCTCGGACAGGTGCGGCAGCATGGCCATCGTCATCAGGAACATGCTCTTCAGGTTTGCGTCGAGTACCGCGTCCCATGCCGCCTCGGCCAGCGCCGCGTCGGTCTGCGCGTTGACGCAACGGGTCCGCCCCGCGTTGTTTACCAGTACGTCGATGCGCGGCCATTGCGCGACAATCGCGGCAACCGCAGCCTCCACATCGCAGCGCACGCCCAGGTCGGCCGCGTAGCCGATCGTCCCTTCGCCGAGCTGCGCGATCGCGGCCTGGAGCCGTTGCTTGTCCCGCGCGACGATCGCGACGCGATATCCATCCTCCACCAGCCGGCTCGCGATCGCGAGGCCGACCCCTGTGGATCCGCCGGTGACGACTGCGGTTCGCTGCCATTCGTTACCTGTCATCCGTTGTCTCCTGTCTCTTCCTGTTAGTCATGCAACAAGTGTGGGCGACGCATGCCGATAGATAAAATACGAATTCTGTGACCTATTGATACGAGGAAGATATCGCATGGCCGACCTACGCCAGTTCAGGCAATTCATTGCCGTGGCCGAAACGCTGAGCTTCCGGCGCGCAGCCGAGCGCCTGCACATGGCGCAGCCGCCGCTGAGTGCAGCGATCCGAAAGCTGGAGGACGAACTCGGCGTCGCGTTGTTCGAGCGCGACAATCGCGGCACCGCGCTGACGCCGGCCGGCAACGCGTTCCACCTCGAAGCGCGCCGTGCGCTCGAACAGGCCGAGCGCGCGATGGCCGCTGCGCGGCGTGCCGGTGCGGGCCTCGGCGGCACGCTGCGGCTGCGCTTCGTCGACAGCACGGTCAACGCGCTGCTGCCATTGACGCTGCGCACGTTTCAGGAGCGGCATCCGGACGTCGACTTCCAGCTCGACGAAGGCACGCCCGCCGAACAGGTGCTAGCGCTACGGCAGGATCAAATGGACGTCGGTATCGTCGTGCTGCCCATTCCCGATGCCGACGATCTGCATATCGAGCCTTTGCTGCGCGACCGGATGGTCGTCGCGCTGCCGGCCGGTCATCCGCTCGCGCGCCGCCGACGCCTCGCGCTCGCCGAGCTAGCGCACGAACCGTGGGTGCTGTTTGCCGCGCACCACGGGCCCGGCATGCACGCGCGCATCGTGCCGGCGTGCGCGCAGGCCGGTTTCGCGCCACGCGCGGTCCAGCAACCGCGCCAGATGCAGACGACGGCCGGGCTCGTTGCAGGCGGAATCGGTGTCGCGCTAATGCCGAGCCTGTTCGTCGCGATGCAGCCCCAAGGCGTGACATTCCGCGAACTAAAGGGTGCGGGGAGCCCGCTCGCGTACGAGCTGGCGATCGCCTATCGGACGCCGTCGCCGCTCGTCGATGCGCTGCGCGAGACCGCGCGCGACGCGGTGCGCGAACTGCGGCTCGCGGCCGCGAAGTAGCCGCGTATCGGGTACGCCGCGGGGCCGGTCAATGGAATCGAAATCGGCGGCCGCGTGTGCGCGCCGCCTATGCACGGCTCGGCGCCGCGGCAATGAGGCCGCGACCGGGCCGGCTGCATGCCTCGTCGATCGACGCGCCGCTCGACGTCAGACCGGCGACGTACGACCGGCGCCATACGCACGGTCGTTGGCCTGCCGCTCCAGTTCGGCGTCCAGACGCGCGGCATGCGCGTTTGCGTCGGACTCCGACATCAGCTCGCCTTCCCACTTCGCGACCACCGCGCTCGCGATCGAGTTGCCGACCGCATTGGTCGCCGAGCGGCCCATGTCGAGGAACGTATCGACGCCGAGAATCAGCAGCAGCCCCGCTTCGGGAATATTGAACTGATGCAGCGTCGCGGCGATCACGACGAGCGATGCGCGCGGCACGCCGGCCATCCCCTTCGACGTCAGCATCAGCACGAGCAGCATCGTGACCTGCGTGCCGAGAGACAGGTGAATTCCGTAAGCCTGCGCGATGAACAGCGACGCGAACGTGCAGTACATCATCGAGCCGTCGAGGTTGAACGAATAGCCCATCGGCATCACGAAGCTCGAGATCTTGCGGCGTACGCCGAAGCGGTCGAGCGCATCGAGGATCTTCGGATACGCGGCTTCGGAGCTCGCCGTCGCGAACGACAGCATGAACGCTTCCTTGATCAGCACGAGCAGCTTGAACACGCGGCGGCCGAGGAACAGCAGGCCGGCCGCGACGAGCGTCGCCCACAGCAGCGACAGGCTCACGTAGAAGTGACCCATGAACATCGCGAATTTCAGCAGGATCGACAGCCCGTTGATCGCAACGGTCGACGCCATCGCCGCGAGCACCGCGAGCGGCGCGAGCTTCATCACGTAGCCGGTGATCTTCAGCATCACGTGCGCGAGCTGGTCGATCGCCGCGACGAGAATCTTGCCGCGCTCGCCGAGCGCCGCGAGTGCGACGCCGAAGAACATCGAGAACACGACGATCTGCAGGATCTCGTTGTTCGCCATCGCTTCCGCGATCGACTTCGGCACCATGTGGCCGACGAAATCCTTCAGCGTGAATTTCGACGTCGCGAGATGCGCTGACTCGCCGACGTCCGGCAGCGGCAGCCCGAGATTCTCGCCGGGCCGCAGCACGTTCGCCATCAGCATGCCGAGCAGCAGCGAGATCAGCGACGCGGTGACGAACCAGCCGAACGCCTTCACGAACACGCGCCCGACCGACGACGCATCGCCCATGTGCGCGATGCCGACGACGAGCGTCGAGAACACGAGCGGGCCGATCACCATCTTGATCAGCCGCAGGAACACGTCGGAGACGAGCGAGATGTAGCCGGCGATCTCGGCGGCGGACTGCTTGTCCGGGAACTGCGTGTAGATCAGGTAGCCAATGAAGATGCCGGCCGCCATCGCGAGCAGGATCCAGACTGCCGCGGACACTCGTTTGTTCATTTCCAGATTCGATATACGTGAAAAATTGAAAGGACGGCGTGCGCAAACGCTGCCATGCCGCCAGGCTCCAGACTGCCGTGAATATCCGCTCGTTCATATCAAAATTCGATATAAGCGAAACGGCGGGCGGCACCGCTTGCCCGCAGCGCCGCCGTGCCGGCGGGCGAGCGCTGCAGCCCCGGCGTCCGCGCACGGACACGCTGACTCAGAGACGAAATCGTCAGACGATTGATGCCCAGTCCAGCGGCGGCCCGCATTATACGATTGGCTTACAGCCGGTCTCGGTCGTCGGCTATCGAATCGGGTGCGAGCGTCGTCGGACGTGTGCTGGACGTGTACGTGTTCGTGGACCGGGCGGCTCGTCCCGTCACGCGCCCGCGCGCCACTTTTCGACGATCAGCAAGCAGACGCGCGCCGGCTGCGCGTCGCGGCATCCGGTCGATCGTCTCGCGCCCGTGTTCCACGAGATCCGCGACACGACGACATCCGGCAATACCTGCCTGCACGGCCGCCGCCGATATCCGCATATAACGGCGATATCGCACGGACAGTTGCCGTTTCACCTTCGCATTGGTAGCGAAGCCATATCGAGCAACATTGCGGCCGATAATTCCGCTTTTCGGCAATGCATACGCGTTCCACCGATCGGCGCCGGTCTCGCACTGTTGACGATTGATAATTCCTATTGGATAAATCTTAATAAATATCCTTAAATCGACCTCACCAACGATGAGCATCTTTACATCAAAAATAGAAATTCGAGCCCCCCATGGAAAAGCGCTATTTCGCAACGACTATCGATGTCCGATATCGCGACACCGACTCGATGGGCCACGTCGCCGCGCCCGTTTACTACGACTACATGCTGCATGCCTACCTCGCTTTCATGCATGACCTGCTCGACATTCCAGCGGCGGAGAAGATACCTCATATTATCGGGAAAACTTCCTGCGAATACCGGCGGCCCGCGCGGTATGGAGATACAATCAACGTTAAATGCCGCGTCACGCGGTTCGGCACGAAGAGTTTCGACATCGAATATTTGATGGAATTGGACGAAAACGCGGACAAATTGATCGCGGTCGGACAGTCTTCGCATGTCACATTCGATTACGAAAGCGGCACGCCGATTCCGATACCGGACACATTCAAGCAAGCGGTAATCGATTTTCAAAACTGCGTCTGACTCATTCCGATCGATTCAAGCTGACCGAAAACGCGCATCCGGATTTTTATTGCATCTCACTCAACCCGAAACGTATTTCTCGAGAAATTTTGAATGGAAAGCGAACGCTATCGAGCAGGAATAGGAAAGCTGCGATCCGTCTATGGCGCAATTGGCGACAACGTTATCACGAGCGTCGAAGAAATCGCGCCCGACTTCGCCAAATACGTAGTCGAATCGTTCGGCGACGTCTATCTGAGAGCCGGGCTCGACGATCGGGTGCGCGAGATCTCGGTGGTCACCGCGCTGGCCACGCTCGGAAGCGTCGCGCCTCAGTTGAAGGTACATCTGCACGGCGCGCTGAACGTCGGCTGCACGCGACAGGAAATCGTCGAGGTGCTGATGCAGCTGGCGTTCTATGCGGGCGTACCCGTCGCATTGAATGCGCTCTTCATTGCCAAGGAAGTATTCGCCGAACGCGACGCAGTGCCTGCGCTCGCGAACCTCGACCGTCGTCAGGATCCGCACAATGGCACTCTATGAATTTCTGGAAAAACGGCCGCGAATCGATGCGACGGCGTTCGTTCACGAGATGGCTGCGGTGATCGGGGACGTCCACATCGGCCCCGGCTGCTACATCGGCCCGTTCGCCAGCTTGCGCGGCGACTTCGGCCGCATCGAAATCGGCGCCGGCAGTAACGTGCAGGAGAGCTGTGTGCTGCACGTCGCGCCCCGAGAAGTTTGCCGGCTCGAACCGAACAGCCACATCGGGCATGGCGCGATCGTTCATGGTGCGCATATCGGGCGCGACGTGCTGATCGGCATGAACTCGGTCATCATGGACGGCGTCGTGATCGGCGACACCACCATCGTCGGTGCCGGCGCGATGGTCACGGCCGGACGGCAAATTCCGCCGGGCGTGCTGGTGATCGGATCACCCGCCCGCGTCGCGCGCTCACTCGATCCGGATGAAATCGCTGCCAAGCGCGCGGGCACGGAGATCTACCAGGATCTTGCGCGCGATTGTCTGACGTCGCTCAGAAGGATCGACCGCGCGCGGCCCGAGTGAATGGAAGGCGTTCACTGTTCGCCCGCCGACCGGCGGGCGAACAACGACGGCCGTTCACACGGCCGGCATAAACGCGCGACGACAGGACGACGCGGTCGCGCGTGGTTCGCGCGACGCAACGCGTGATGCAATCGATCAGTTTTCGACATCCTCGAGACTGAACACCTCCGTCTTGTCGTTGTACGAGAAGATCTCGCCGTAACGCCCCCAATCGATCACCGCATCGAGCGTTTCCTCGGCCGCACCGTCCG
>NZ_CABVPR010000083.1 GCF_902499135.1 Burkholderia dolosa | reverse complement strand
TCTACGCCGATGATAGTGCGGATTCCCGTGTGAAAGTAGGTAATCGTCAGGCTCCCCTTGCCGCGCAAACCCCCGCCCAATCGGCGGGGGTTTTTGCGTTTGCGCGACGTAAAAACATCCGGGCGCTTGCTACGCTCGCGTGGCGGCGTCGCGAGGGTCCGCACCAACGCCTACGACGCACTTCCCCGTGTTGATGCCGGCGGATCGTGCCGCACATATAGAACGGCTCGGTTTGGTACGATCGAAACATCGTCGGCGACTGAGTGCGTCGACGTTTCTTCGAAAACTGAGGCTTGATGGAGAGGGCAGAGGAATGAATATCGGCGACGCTTCGCGCGCATCGGGCGTCAGCGCAAAGATGATCCGTTACTACGAGCAGGTCGGTCTTCTCGCACCGAGCAAGCGTAGCGACGCGGGCTACAGGATCTACGGGTCGGACGAAATTCACATTCTCCGATTCATCCGACAGGCGCGGAGACTTGGTTTTCTCGTCGAGGACATCCGGAAACTGCTGACGCTGTGGCAAGACCGGTTGCGCGCCAGTGCCGAAGTAAAGTCGATCGCGTTGGAGCATGTGGCCGAACTCGACGAGCGCATTGCCGAATTGACCGACATGCGCAACACGCTAGCCGATCTGGCCGCGCACTGTCAGGGTGACGCTCGCCCGGAATGCCCGATTTTGGCGCGCTTGGCCGATACGTCCAGTGACCCAGATTAGTGCGTTCATTCGAGGTCCAGAATGATGCTACAGAAAAATCGATTAAAAATCAAATAGTTGCATTCATGACGGATGTCTCCATTCCAAATCGGAATGACCCCCATGCGCGCATTTCACTGGCATCCGGGTGCGACGTCGCTATAATTCGGGATAACCCTATACGGGAAATCCCTGAATCTCGATTCGCCAGGGGTCCCTCTTCCTTGGAGAACACCATGATCGCCTACATCGTCGAAAAGCTGAGCAACTGGTTCGAATCTGCGGAGCGCGAGCGCCGTGAGGCCTACCTCGCCACGTCGTCGGACATTGTCCAGCTCGAGCAACGCATTCGCTCGCTCGAGACCAAGGGCTACTCGCTGTAATCGGAGTGCCCGTCAGGTGCCGCTCGGCACCGAAAGAAAACAAGCCCCGTATCGACGGGGCTTTTTTTGTACGCGGGATCTGGCGAATTCGCCGACGCGGCGCTATGTTATGGACCTGCTTTTCAACAAGAAGGATATGACCATGCGTGGACGTCTCGATGTGCGCTGCATTTCCCGCGCGCGTCTCGTTTTCGGGGCGGCGATGCTGATTCATGGTCTAACGGCCGGCGCCGCGACTTCGTCGAAGCCGCTGATACTCGACACGCAACGCGGCATTCAGGACGGCAAGGGTGGCTTGGTGTTGCAGACTGCGCCGCTGTCGCCCGAGCCGATTGTCGAACCGGCGGGCATTCGGATGCCGGCCGGGCAGCCGTTGAGTCAATCCGTCCCGCTGTTTGTCGCACCGTATATCAACGTCCCGGGCTGGGATGGTTCGTCGCCGAACCGTCCCCGGCCCATGCCGCGATCGCAGCCGTTGCAGCCGTAGCGATCCGCTCGGTCAGTTGCCGCGCTGCTCGACCTGGAAGCGCGCGCCGCTGTACTGTCCCAGCCGTTCCACCAGATAGGGCAGTGCTTCGTTCATGCTCTGCGCGAGGGTGTACGGAGGATTCAGAATGAACATCCCGCTTCCGTAGAGGCCCAGTCCGTCCGTCGGCGGATTCGATACCGTCAATGTCAGATGGAGCCAATTGTCCGGCTGCAGCCGCTTGAGCTGCTCCGGAAAACGCTGCGATTCCACTCGCGCGACTTGCGGATACCAAATCGCGTAGCAGCCGGTCGCAAAACGCTTCAGGCTTTCGGTCACGCACGCGAGGGTCCGCGCATAGTCCTTCTTGTCCTCGTAAGACGGGTCGATCAATACGAGCGCACGCCGAGGCGGTGGTGGCAGCAGGGCCTTGATGCCGTCGAAGCCGTCGCCGGCGAAGATCATCGCGCGTCGGCCCGCATCGCGGAAGTTGTGGCGAAGCACGTCGATTTCCGTCGTATGCAATTCGAACAGGCGCATTCGATCCTGTTCGCGCATCAATCGCCACGCCAGATACGGTGAGCCGGGGTAGTAGCGCAATTCGCCGTCGTCGTTCAGTGCGCGTACTTCGTCGACGTAATCGGCAAGCGCTGCCGGCAGGTCTCGGTCGTTCCACAGCGGGCCAACGCCCGTTTCGAATTCCGCCGTCTTCGCCGCATAGCCGTCGCGCAGCGAATACACGCCGGCGCCCGCATGCGTGTCGATGTACCAGTACGACTTGTCTTTCTTGTTCAGGTAGCGCAGCAGTTGAACGACGACGGTGTGCTTGAGTACGTCCGCGTGGTTGCCTGCGTGAAAACCGTGACGATAGCTGAGCATGGCGGCTGCCTGGAAACGGAAGATGAATCGATAGGACCGGCCGCGCAGCGAACGGGCCGAGTGCCGATGAGGGGCCGTATTGTACGCGAGTGATCGCAGCTCGCCTCACTCGTAAGCGTCGCCGACCTCCTCCTCGATGCGTTGCTTCAGATCCGGCGTCAGCTTCGCGGCGACGTCGAGCGCGCGCATGTTGTCGCCGATCTGCTCGATCCGCGACGCGCCTGTAATGACGGAACTCACGCGCGGGTTGGCGAGCACCCACGCAATCGCGAGCTGACCCGTGCTGCAGCCGAGCTCGGCCGCGATATCGCCAAGCCGCTCGACGATAGCGTTGCTGGCCGGATCGGTCAGACGATCTCGCAACCAGTCGTAGCCGTGCACCTGTGCGCGGCTGCCCTCCGGCACGCCGTTGCGGTATTTGCCGGTCAGCAAGCCGGAGGCCAGCGGGCTCCAGGTCGTCAAACCGAGGCCGTAATCGTCATAGAGACGCGCGTACTCCTGCTCGACCCGCGTGCGGTGGAAAAGGTTGTATTGAGGCTGCTCGACCACCGGCTTGTGCAGATGATGCCGCTCGGCGATCTCGTACGCTGCGCGAATCTCGTCGGCGCTCCATTCGGACGTGCCCCAGTACAGCGCTTTACCGCGCGCGATGATGTCGCTCATGGCCCAGACGGTTTCGTCGATCGGCGTATGGGGATCGGGCCGGTGGCAGTAAACGAGGTCGACGTAATCGAGCTGCAGCCGACGCAACGAACCGTCGATCGCATTCAGCAGATACTTTCGGTTCAGCGTGTGATATTGATTCGGCGCTTCGGCGAGTCCCCAGAAGAATTTTGTCGATACGATGTAGCTGATGCGCGGCCAGCCGAGCGACTTCAATGCGTGGCCCATGATTTCCTCGGATTTGCCGCTCGCGTAGACCTCGGCGTTGTCGAAGAAATTGACGCCTGCGTCGCGCGCTGCGGCGAGACATTCGCGCGCCACCCGCTGATCGACCTGATTACCGTACGTGACCCACGAGCCGAGCGAGAGCGCGCTGATTTGCAGGCCGGAGCGGCCCAGCCGTCGATACTCCATGTGAAATCTCCTGCAAGGCAGAACAGTCATTAAGCTTAGACGTTTTGCACGCGAACGGCGGCGCCGATCGTGCACAATATTGCCTGGCCTGCCGGCACGACTGTGCAATCAGCGCGGCATGCGACGGGCGGCGCATTATCGACCCAACAACAGAAGGAGACGGGCATGGCAGCAAATCTGAGCGGCAAGACCGCCGTCGTCACGGGCGCCGCGAGCGGCATCGGCAAGGAAATCGCGCTGGAGCTCGCGAAGGCGGGCGCGGCGGTGGCGATCGCCGACCTGAACCAGGACGGCGCGAACGCAGTCGCCGCCGAGATCAACGCCGCGGGCGGCAAGGCGATCGGCGTCGCGATGGACGTGACCAGCGAGGAAGCGGTGAACAGCGGGATCGACAAGGTTGCCGCGACGTTCGGCTCGGTCGACATCCTCGTGTCGAATGCGGGCATCCAGATCGTCAACCCGATCGAGAACTACTCGTTCGCCGACTGGAAGAAGATGCAGGCGATTCACGTCGACGGCGCGTTCCTGACGACCAAGGCCGCGCTCAAGCACATGTACAAGGACGATCGCGGCGGCGTTGTGATCTACATGGGTTCGGTGCATTCGCACGAGGCGTCGCCGCTGAAGTCCGCGTACGTGACGGCCAAGCACGGGCTGCTCGGTCTGGCGCGCGTGCTCGCGAAAGAGGGTGCGAAGCACAACGTGCGTTCGCACGTCGTGTGTCCGGGCTTCGTGCGCACGCCGCTGGTCGACAAGCAGATTCCGGAGCAGGCGAAGGAGCTGGGGATCAGCGAAGAGGAAGTGGTGAAGAAGGTGATGCTCGGCAATACGGTGGACGGCGTGTTCACGACGGTGCAGGACGTCGCGCAGACGGTGCTGTTCCTGTCGGCGTTCCCGAGCGCGGCGCTCACCGGTCAATCGTTCGTCGTCAGCCACGGCTGGTTCATGCAGTAACCGCGCCGACGCGGGCCGCCGAGCGACGCGCCGGTGCTGCCGTCCATCGGCGGCGGCATAAAAAAACGCGCTCGGAAGAGCGCGTTTTTCACTGTGGCGAAGCCGCGTCGATTTACTTCAGAACAGCGGCGACCGCGGCGGCGACCGCATCGAGGTTGCGCGTGTTCAGCGCTGCGACACAGATCCGGCCGGTGCTGACCGCATAAATGCCGAATTCTTCGCGCAGGCGATCGACTTGCGCAGCCGTCAGGCCCGAATACGAGAACATCCCGCGCTGCGCCTTGATGAAGCTGAAGTCGCGATCGACGCCGCTCGCCTTCAGGCGCTCGACCAGACCGTTGCGCATCGCGCGGATACGATCACGCATTTCGCCGAGTTCCTGCACCCAGGCCGCATGCAGTTCCGGCGACGCGAGCACGGCTGCGACGACCGCACCGCCGTGCGTCGGCGGATTCGAGTAGTTCGTGCGAATCACGCGCTTGAGCTGCGACAGCACGCGCGCCGCTTCGTCCTTGCTCGACGTGATGATCGACAGCGCGCCGACGCGCTCGCCATACAGCGAGAACGACTTCGAGAACGACGACGACACGAACGCGTTCAGATCGGCCGCAGCAAAGAGCCGCACGGCCGCTGCGTCCGCTTCGATGCTTTCGCCGAAGCCTTGATACGCGATGTCGAGGAACGGCACGAGATTGCGTGCCTTCACGACTTCGACGACTTGCTGCCACTGCGCTTCGGTCAGATCGACGCCGGTCGGGTTGTGGCAGCACGCGTGGAGCACGACGATCGTGCCGGGCCCGTAGCCGTTCAGGGCCGACAACATGCCGTCGAAGTTCACGCCGTTCGTTGCAGCGTCGTAGTACGGGTACGAGACCACGTCGAAGCCCGCGGCCTCGAACAGCGCGCGATGGTTTTCCCAGCTCGGGTCGCTGATCGCGACCTTCACGTTCGGGTTGACGGTGCGCAGGAAATCCGCGCCGATCTTCAATGCGCCCGTGCCGCCCAGCGCCTGGGCCGTGACCACGCGGCCGGCGGCGATCAGCGGCGAATCGTTGCCGAGCAGCAGCTTCTGCACGGCCGCGTCATAGGCGGCGATCCCGTCGATCGGCAGATAGCCGCGCGGCAGTCCGGCTTCGACGCGTGCCTTCTCCGCTTCGCGAACCGCGCGCAGCAGCGGGATCTTGCCTTCTTCGTTCGTGTACACGCCGACGCCGAGATTGACCTTGGTCGGACGCGTATCGGCATTGAAGGCTTCGTTCAGGCCCAGGATCGGGTCGCGGGGAGCAAGCTGGACAGCGGAGAAGAGCGACATGATGATTCGGCAGTTGTGAAAAGAGGGTCAGGCTTTCAGCCGGCGGAGCGGCGCAGCGAATGCGCGCGGACAGCTACGACGCCGGCGAGCGCAGCAGCCTGACATTGTAGCGAATTCGACGCGCACGGGGCGGCGATTCGACGGTGAACCGGCGATCCGGACGCTCGCCGCGTGTCGGCAGGCGACAGCAGTTCGACGCCCCGCGAAGCGCTAGAATGGTTTCTTTGCCTTTGCCCCAGCCGTATTCCATGTCCGAACATCATGCCGAAGTCGGCGACGCGCTCGACGAATCGAAATTCGTGACCTTCGAAGGGTCCCCGTTCCAGCTGTATCAACCGTATCCGCCCGCAGGGGATCAGCCGACCGCGATCGACACGCTCGTCGAGGGCGTCCACGACGGCCTGTCCTTCCAGACGCTCCTCGGCGTGACCGGTTCGGGCAAGACTTTCACGATGGCGAACACCATCGCGCGGCTCGGCCGGCCGGCGATCGTGTTCGCACCGAACAAGACGCTCGCCGCGCAGCTCTATGCGGAGTTCCGGGAGTTCTTCCCGCGCAACGCAGTCGAGTATTTCGTGTCGTACTACGACTACTACCAGCCTGAGGCCTACGTGCCGCAGCGCGACCTGTTCATCGAGAAGGATTCGTCGATCAACGAGCACATCGAGCAGATGCGACTGTCGGCGACGAAGAGCCTGATGGAGCGTCGCGACGTGGTGATCGTCGCGACGGTGTCGGCGATCTACGGTATCGGCAACCCGTCCGAATACCACCAGATGATCCTGACGCTGCGCAGCGGCGACAAGCTCGGCCAGCGCGAAGTGATCGCGCGGCTGATCGCGATGCAGTACACGCGCAACGAACAGGACTTCCAGCGCGGCACGTTCCGCGTGCGCGGCGACACGATCGACATCTTCCCGGCCGAACATGCGGAGATGGCCGTGCGCGTGGAGCTGTTCGACGACGAGGTCGAGACGCTGCAGCTGTTCGATCCGCTGACCGGCCGCGTGCGGCAGAAGATCCCGCGCTTTACCGTGTATCCGTCGTCGCACTACGTGACGCCGCGCGACACGGTGATGCGCGCGGTCGAGACGATCAAGGAGGAACTGCGCGAGCGGCTCGAATTCTTCCATCGCGAAGGCAAGCTCGTCGAAGCGCAGCGTCTCGAGCAGCGCACGCGATTCGACCTCGAGATGTTGCAGGAGCTCGGCTTCTGCAAGGGCATCGAGAACTACTCGAGGCACTTTTCCGGTGCCGCGCCCGGTGAACCGCCGCCGACGCTCGTCGACTACCTGCCGCCCGATGCAGTGATGTTCCTCGACGAGTCGCATGTGCTGATCGGCCAGCTGAACGGCATGTACAACGGCGACCGCGCGCGCAAGGAAAACCTCGTGAATTACGGGTTCCGGCTGCCGTCGGCGCTCGACAACCGGCCGCTCAAGTTCCACGAGTTCGAGCGCAAGATGCGTCAGGTGGTGTTTGTGTCGGCGACGCCTGCTGACTACGAGCAGCGCGTGACCGGACAGATCGCCGAGCAGGTCGTACGGCCCACGGGGCTCGTCGATCCCGAGATCGAAGTGCGGCCGGCCAGCACGCAGGTCGACGACGTGCTGACCGAGATCAACGCGCGCGTGACGGCCGGCGAGCGCGTGCTGATCACCGTGCTGACGAAACGGATGGCCGAGCAGCTCACCGAGTTTCTGGCCGACCACGGCATCAAGGTGCGCTATCTGCACAGCGACATCGACACGGTCGAGCGTGTCGAGATCATTCGCGATCTGCGGCTCGGTACGTTCGACGTGCTGGTCGGCATCAACCTGCTGCGCGAGGGGCTCGACATTCCCGAGGTGTCGCTGGTCGCGATCCTCGATGCGGACAAGGAAGGTTTCCTGCGCGCCGAGCGTTCGCTGATCCAGACGATCGGGCGCGCTGCACGAAACGTGAACGGCAAGGCGATTCTCTATGCCGACACGATGACGGAGTCGATGAAGCGCGCGATCGGCGAGACCGAGCGACGTCGCGCGAAACAGATCGCGTACAACGAGAAGATGGGCATCACGCCGCGCGGCGTCGTGAAGCGCATCAAGGACATCATCGACGGCGTCTACAACCCGGACGACGCGCGTGCGGAACTGAAGGAGGCGCAGCAGCGCGCGAAATTCGAGGACATGTCGGAAAAGCAGATCGCGAAGGAAATCAAGCGCCTCGAAAAGCAGATGGCCGACTACGCGAAGAACCTCGAGTTCGAAAAAGCGGCGGCGACCCGCGATCAGCTCGCGCTGCTGCGCGAGCGCGTGTTCGGCGCGAACGTCGGCGACCACGTCGACACTGGACGATAAATCTTTCCAAGGGTTACGCAACGATTCGGTAACGCGCCTGTAAGCCTTGTCGGATCAGGGGTTTACCGGCGTTCTCGTTTGTTCCGCAACAGGTTCGGTGCTAAACTCCGCAATTATTGAGAATAGTTCGCATTAACGTTCTTCGTTGCGTTAGTGTTTCCGGCGAGCCGTCCCGGCGGGCGGCTCGCATGCTGTCAGACAAATAACAAGGAGTGTCCATGTTGGGTTCTTCGTTCATCCGCACGTCGGTTGCGGTAGCGGCGGCATTTGCCGCGATGTCGGCCTCGGCTGCCGAGTATCCGATCGGCAAGCAGCAGATTCAGGGCGGCATGGAGATCGGCGCGGTCTATTTGCAGCCGATCACGATGGACCCGGAAGGGATGATGCGCAAGGCGTCGGATTCCGACATTCACCTCGAGGCCGACATCCACGCGGTCAAGAACAATCCGACGGGTTTCGCCGAAGGCGACTGGATGCCGTACCTGCAGGTCGCATACAAGCTGACGAAGCAGGGCGACACGAAGTGGAAGGCCGAAGGCGATCTGATGGGCATGGTCGCGAGCGACGGTCCGCATTACGGCGACAACGTGAAGCTGAACGGGCCGGGCAAGTACCACCTGACGCTGATCGTGAAGCCGCCGATGCAGTCGGGCCACATGGCGTTCGGCCGCCACGTCGACAAGGAAACCGGCGTCGGTCCGTGGTTCAAGCCCATTACCCTCGAATACGACTTCCCGTTCGCCGGCATCGGCAAGAAGGGCGGGTACTGATCGGTTGCATCACGAACGGCGCGCTTCGGCGCGCCGTCCGCGTAGAGAGCCCAGGATGAAATTTCCCCAGAAAATTGCTGTAGCGGCTGCCGCGTTGTGGCTTGCCGGCGCCGCGCAGGGCGCCGACCTGCCGACGTTCAAGCTCGAGATGGCGGACGGCAAGCTGAATCCGGCCCGCATCGAGGTGCCGGCCGGCCAGCGCTTCAAGATCGAGATCAAAAACACCGGCAAGGGTGCCGCCGAATTCGAGAGCGTGCAGTTGCGCAAGGAGAAGGTGCTCGCGCCGGGCGCCGATTCGTTCGTCGTCGTTGCGCCGCTGTCGCCGGGCGAATACAAGTTTTTCGACGATTTTCACCAGCAGGCGCAGGGCGTGATCGTCGCGAAGTAACGTGCTTTATCTGCGTGCGGGTGCGCGAGGGCGCTGCCCGCATGTCAGGAGGATTCAATGGGTCAGATCTTGTTCATCGTCTGGCGGGAGAGCGTCGAAGCGCTGCTCGTCGTCGGCATCCTCTATGCATGGCTGAAGAACGGCGACGACGATGCGCGCCGCGGCCTGCCGTTCCTGTGGACGGGTGTCGCCGTCGGTCTGCTGATGGCCGTCGGGCTGGGCGCCGCGCTGGTCGGTTTCACTGAAGTGCTGTCCGGCGACGCGCAGGACTATTTCCAGACGGCGATGGTGCTGATCGCCTGTGTGCTGATCGTGCAGATGGTGCTATGGATGCGTCGACACGGCCGCACGCTGAAGCGCGATATGGAGCAGTCGCTGCAGCAGAGCACGCGCGACTCGAACTGGTGGGGTGTCGCGGTGCTGGTCGCGCTCGCGATTGCGCGCGAAGGCAGCGAGACGGTGATCTTTCTGTACGGCCTCGGGTTCGGGCAGTCGGGGCATGTCGACGGCAGCCAGATGCTCGCGGTCGTGATCGGGCTCGGGCTGGCGTTCCTGACGTTCTATCTGCTGCAACTCGGCGGCAAGTACTTCTCGTGGCGGCATTTCTTCCGCGTCACTGAGGTGATGCTCCTGTTCCTCGGGGCGGGCCTGTTCGAGACCGGTGTCGACAAGCTAATCGACAAGGAGATCCTGCCGCTCGGCATTTCGCAGCTGTGGGACACGTCCGCGTTGCTCGACGACTCCGGCACGTTCGGTTCGCTCGTCGCGACACTCACCGGATACCGTGCTCACCCGGCGTTGACGAACCTGATCGCGTACGTCGCGTATTGGGCCGTCGTGTGGCTGCTGATGAAGCGCGCGAACCGCCGTCCGGCTGTTGCAGCGGGCCGCGCGGCATGAGCGTTGTCGCCGCAGCCAAACCGGGCCGGCTTGCGCAGGCCGGCCAGTGGATGCAGCGCCATGGTGCGCTGATCCGCGGGATCCAATGGGTCGTCGTAGCCGTCTACGCGTTCCTGATCATCGTGCCGGCCGTGATGCCGCTGCCGGACGATTCCGCGCATTTGTGGAGCAATCTGACGCTTGCCGCCGAATTCGTGTTCTGGGGCATATGGTGGCCTTTCGTGCTGCTGTCGATGGTGATGCTCGGCCGTGTGTGGTGCGGCGCGCTGTGCCCCGAAGGCGCGCTCGCCGAGTTCGCAAGCACGTTCGGCCGCGGTCGCGCGATTCCCCGCTGGATGCGGTGGGGCGGCTGGCCATTCGTCGCATTCGGGATCACGACCATCTACGGGCAAATGGTCAGCGTGTATCAATATCCGCTCGCGGTGCTGCTCGTGCTCGGCGGTTCGACGGCCGCGGCGATCGTGATCGGCTTGCTGTACGGTCGAGAGAAACGCGTGTGGTGCAAGTACCTGTGCCCGGTCAATGGCGTATTCGGACTGCTCGCGCGGCTTGCGCCGATGCGCTACAAGGTCGACGAGGACGCGTGGCGCCGCTCGTACAAGAACGGCGAACACGGGCATCGAGTCATCCCGATCAACTGTGCGCCGCTCGTGCCGCTGCGAAACATGAAGGGTGCCGCTGCATGCCACATGTGCGGCCGCTGCAGCGGCCATCGCGACGCGATTGCACTGTCGTGGCGCTCGCCATCGGACGAAGTCGTGAATCTCGGCGCGCAGCAAGCGAACCCGTGGGACACCGCGCTAATCCTGTACGGCTTGCTCGGTGTCGCGATCGGCGCGTTCCACTGGACCGTCAGTCCGTGGTTCGTGCAGATCAAGCAATGGCTCGCAGGCTGGCTGCTCGATCGAGACATCACCTGGCCGCTCCAAACGAACGCGCCGTGGTTCCTGCTCACGCATTATCCGGACCGCAACGACGTATTCTCGTGGCTCGACGGCGGGCTGATCGTCAGCTACATCGTCGGTACGGGGCTCGTATACGGTACCGCGTTACTCGTGTTGCTCGCCGGCGCGACGCTGATGCTCGGCCGCTTCGAACGCGTGCGACTGCATCATCTCGCGCAGGCGCTGATTCCGATCGCGGGCGCCGGCGTGTTTCTCGGGCTATCCGCGACGACGTTGTCGCTGCTGCGTGCCGAACATGTACCGCTCGGTTGGGCGACGGACGTGCGCATCGCGATACTGGTCGGGGCAAACGCATGGAGCGCGTGGCTCGCGTGGAAGGTGGCGGGGCGTTACGCGGCTTTGTCGCGCCGGATGGCGGCGCTGGTGTGGTTCGCTGCCGCGCTCGCCGTTATCGACAGCGCGTGGTGGCTGATGTTCTGGGGTTTCTGACGGCCGTTAGTGTTGGCTGTGGCGGTCGCCTTCAGAGGCAGTCTTGACGACGACTTCCCAGCCGACCTTCGAATGCGTTGAAGCAACAGTGAAGCGTGCGCACGATGCGCTGCGGCGCTACGCAACTTTCGTCCGTCCAAACAAAAAGCGACACGTCCTTCGACGTGTCGCTTTCTTTCTTTGTGCGAGAACCAAAAAAGTGGCTTGGCTTGCTGCAACGGCTGCTTGAGTGTGTTTGCACGAAGGGGTCTAGATCTCGCGTGCAAGCCGTTAAGCTGGCTAATGCCCAACACCTCTCAGGGAGGTGGTCCCCACAATACTCTGTCGTTACTTCGTCAGGATCAGCTTGCCGAGCCGTGTGGCACGCAGCTGATAAGTCTCTCCGTTGTGCGCGATGCTGATATGGCTATGGCCTTGCAGCAGCGCATCGCTGCTGAGGACCCGTGTGCCTGCGTCGCGGTTGCCGGCCGGTTTCGCCGGCGTGGTGACCGCTGCCGTCTTTTGACGGCTGCTGCTTGCAGTGCTGCTGGTGCGGCGCAAAGTCAGCGTGGTCGGGCGCATGGTGTCGGTCATTCGGTTGATCGGTGACTGTCGATACGATGGAATGAATTCTAAATGATAACCATTCCCATTTACAAAGACTCTTTATCGATGGAAACAGAGGCGGCGATAGCCTGAATCAAAGAGGCGGCTCGAGGCCGCCGACGACGTCAATGCAGCGGATCCGGGTCTTTGCGGCCCTGCGCATATTCGCGAATCAGACGCACGGTATCGATATCGGACGTGCGATATGCCTCCTTGACGATGCCGTGCGTCTGCCGCGCTTCCTCGCTATCGTCCGTGACCGTCAGCGTCGTGCGGTATTCGAAGCGCAGGAACAATTGCCGATCGTCGCGCTCCTCGATCGTCATCGTGAGCGAACCGCCGATCTCGCCGTCCGCTGCGTGGACGTCGTAGCGAACCTGGCGGTTCGGCGTGAACGTTACGCGGTCGCGTACCGTCGCGTGACCGTAGTGCAGCTCGCGCTCCAGCGTCGTGTCCGTCCGTTCGCGAACGACACAGCTATCGAGTCCAATCACGAACAGTTGCGGCTGTTCGGCACGCAGTACCAAGCCTTCCCACAACTGGTCGCGAGTGAGGTTCGGCACGTCGGGATCGTCGGTGTTGATCTGGATCAGATGTTCGAAGTTCAAGGGGACGGGTTCCTTCTGGCGGCTGGGAGCCGCGTGATTCAAGAAGCTATTGTGACGCAAAATGGAGCGCTTCGCGGCACTCGCGCGGCGTCGGCATTACGACTCGATGCGACCCATGCGACCGGTTTGATAATCGACGACCGCTTGCCGGATCTCCTCTTCGGTATTCATCACGAACGGACCGTAGCGGACGATCGGCTCGTTGAGCGGCACGCCCCCGATCAGCAGCAGGTCGAGCGGCGTGTCGTCCGCTTCGAACGTAACGATGTCGCCATCGTCGCCGTACACGATCATGTGGCGCGCCTCGATGCGCTGCTTGTCCGGCCCGTAGCGGCCCGCGCCGTCGATCGGATACGCGAACACGCGGTAGCCCGCGGGCACGGGTTGCGCGACGGACGCGCCGGCTTGCAGCGTGAAGTGCAGATAGAGGATCGGCGTGCGCGTCTCGATCGCAGCCCGCGCGCCGAACGCTTCGCCCGCGATCACCCTCACACGCGCGCGCCCGTCCGGCGAGGTCGCATCGGGGATTCTGTCGGCGGCGATCTCTTGATAGCGAGGGGCGACGAGTTTGTCTCGACGCGGAAGATTGACCCACAGCTGAAAGCCGTGCGAGCGGCCGCCCGATTGTGCGAACGCCGGGTCCGGCATCTCGCTGTGCACGACGCCGGCGCCAGCCGTCATCCACTGCACGTCGCCCGGGCCGAGCGTACCGGCATGGCCGGCGGAGTCGCGGTGGTGAAAGCGCCCGTCGAGCACGTAAGTGACGGTCTCGAAGCCGCGGTGCGGGTGGTCCGGGGCGCCCTTCGCGTCGCCGGGCGCGTAGTCGATGGGGCCCATTTCGTCGAGCAGCAGGAACGGATCGAAATCCATCAACAGCCGCGTGGGGAACGGCCGATGAACCACGAACCCGCCGCCTTCAGTTGTGCGAAGGGCGGGGTACGTGCGGTCAAGCGAGCGAGCAGTCGTCATCGATAAGCCCTCGAGATCATCGGAATAGCGTTATTTTTGAAACATAGCGCTATTATATTGAGCGTTTTACCGGTGGATTGGCGACAGGTCGCAATGGATTGTTCTGAAATTGGAACGATGACATGAATATCGATGCACATAACCTCAACGACCTCATGTATTTTTCGCAGGTCGTCGAGCACGGGGGATTCTCGGCTGCGGAGCGCGTGCTGGGCATCTCGAAATCGCGCCTGTCACGACGCCTGACGGAGCTTGAAGCGGCGCTCGGCGTACGCCTGCTGCAGCGCTCGACCCGCAAGCTTGCACTCACCGAGGCCGGCGAGCTGTTCTATCAACACTGCCAGGCGATGCTCGCCGAGGCGCGGGCGGCGATGAACGCGGTGCAGCAGCTGCGCGCGTCGCCGCGCGGCTCCGTGCGCGTCAGCGTGCCGGTTACGCTGTCCCAGACGATGTTGTCGCGCATCCTGCCCGAATTCCTGCGTCGCTATCCCGAGGTCAAGGTGCACATCCGTGTGACCAATCGCGTGATCGACCTGTTCGAGGATTCGATCGACGTCGCACTGCGCGTGCGCTCGGAGCCGCCGCAAAACGCAAACATCGTCGTGCGGCCGCTATGGCGAACCGAGCAGATGCTGGTCGGCGCGCCGAGCCTGCTGAACCAGAACGCGCCGCCGCTCGTGCCGGACGATCTTGCAAAGTTCGAGACGCTCGATACGCCAAGCGTCGACGGGCGCCATGTATTCAACCTGATTGCGCCGGACGGCACGCGCCATTTGCACGAGCACGATCCGCGGCTCGTGACGGCCGATCTGATGACGATCCGCGAGGCCGTGCTCGACGGGCTTGGCATCGCCGCGCTGCCTGAGATGATGTATGGCAATGCATTGCGGGCCGGCCAACTGTCGCCGGTGATGCCGGGCTGGACATTGCCGGTGCCGCAGCTTTATGCGGTATTCGTGTCGCGGCAAGGGATGCCGCCCGCAGTGCGTGCGTTCGTCGACTATCTGGTCGAAAAGCTCGACCACGGCGAATATCAGCAACCGAGCTGTCCCGAGCGCGCGGCAGCGACAGCGGCAGCCGACGCGGCATCTCCTTGAACACGGCATGCGCAGCGTGGCGGATTTGTTTTGTCATTGAAGCGTCGTCCGCAATCGCAAGTTTCAATCGGCGGGGGCCTTGAATGCGTACTCGGCCGAGCCTATATTGAAATCCCATTTCGCGAAGGAAGTTCTGAGCGGAATCAGGTGGCCGCATATATTGCGAGCCAGATAGGGCAGAACGCGCAGTCCGTGCAGACCACGGTAGTCGCATTTGCGTTGCTCGAGGCGTAACCGATACCGCCGAAGAGCCCGCCGCCCGAAGGCGCCCGCGTGCGCATGAAAAAAGGCCTTCATCTGGCGATGAAGGCCTTTTACTTTGCGGGGCCGCCAGCGAGAAACGCGTGTGCGTTACTTCGCTTTCGTGCTCGGCTCGGTCACGAAACCGAGTTTCGTCAGCCCGCCGGCTTGCGCGTCCGACATGACTTCGGCCACGCGCTCGTATGCGATCTTGCGGTCCGCGCGCAGGTGCAATTCCGGTTGCGGCTGCTGCTTGGCCGCTTCCGCGATGTGCGCCTGCAACTGCTCGCGCGTGACGGCCTGATCGTTCCACAGGATCGTACCGTTGCCTTGGATTGCGACGTCGACCGTCTGCGGTTTTTCGTCGACGGGCTGGCTGCTCGCGTGCGGCAGATCGATCTTCACCGCATGCTGCATCGCCGGAATCGTCACGAGGAAAATGATCAGAAGGACCAGCATGACGTCGACGAGCGGCGTCATGTTGATCTCGCTCATCACGCCATCGTCGTCATCGTCGCTGAAACCGGTATTCATCGCCATGGTTCACCCCGCTTCAGCTGGCACGCGTCGCGAGACGCAGGCCGTCGCGCGTCGACGACGACGCGAGGCGCGCACCCGTCACGAAATAGGCATGCAGGCCGTGCGCGAAGCGGCGCAGCTTGCTGACGACACCCTTGTTCGCGCGCGTCAGCGCGTTATAGCCGAGCACGGCCGGGATCGCGACGAACAGTCCGAACGCCGTCATGATCAGCGATTCGCCGACCGGGCCCGCGACCTGGTCGATCGACGTCTGACCGGTTGCGCCGATCACGAGCAGCGCGTGGTAGATGCCCCACACCGTGCCGAACAAGCCGACGAACGGCGCCGTGCTGCCGATCGACGCGAGGATCGCGAGGCCGCTCTGCATGCGCGAAATGCCTTCGTCCATCGTGTCCTTGAGGCAGCGCGTGATCCAGTCGGATACGTCCATCCGGTCGTGCAGGTGCGGTTGCGTCTGATGATGATGATCGGCGGCCTCCTTGCCGGACAGTGCGAGCGCGAGGAACGGATTGTCGCTCGGCGTCGACGCGGCCTGGCCCAGCTTCTTGATGCCGTCGTCGAAGTCGTCGGAATGCCAGAACGCCTGTTCGGCATTCTTCGTGAGGCGGTTCAGGCGAACGACGTTCCAGCCCTTGACGATGATCACGATCCACGACAGGACCGACATCAAGAGCAGCGTGATCGCAATGGCGCGTGTGACGAAATCACCTTGCGCCCAGACGTGCGCGATACCGTAGCTTTGCATTTTTGTTTCCCTTTGAATCTTCCGGATAAGGCAGGTTAGTCGGTAAGCCCGAAGCTGTATGGCTGTGTGCGGGCGGCGCGGATCGCCTGACCGTTCTCGATATACGGACGGCAGGTCGTCGCACGCATCGCGTCGAGCGCGGCATCGTCGAGGCGCGGATAGCCGCTGCTCTTCTGCAACTCGATGCTTTCGATCTTGCCGGTCACGCCGACCACGAAATGCACATAAGCGGTGCCCGATTCTCCGCGACGGCGCGACATCGACGGGTAGTCGGGCTTGACGAAATTGCACTGGAGCGTCGGCACGTTTTTCGGCGCGCTGACCTGCATCGTTTCGCGCGCGGGCCCCGGCGCGGCGGCCGGCGCCGCGGCAGCGGGCGCGGCCGGAGCAGGCGTCGGATCGGCGGCGGGCGCGGGCGTCGGCGACGGTTCGGGCGACGGCGCAAGCGGCTGAGGCGTTGGCTTGACTGCCTTCGGCACCGGCTTCGGCTCGACCTTCGGTTTCACGCGCGGCGTCGGCTTCGGTGGAGCGGGTTGAGGAATCGATTCGGCCGCGACCGGCTGCGCGATCGGCGCAGGCGCGATCAGTTGCGCGGTGATCGACTGGACTTCCACCGATTTGGGCGGCGGCGCACTGCGATGGAGCCACGCTGCCGCCAGCATGATCGCGTGTGCGGCAAGCACGCCGACCGCGACGGCGACGACTCGGGGATTCATACGTGGAGCGGCCGGCAGGGCGCCGGCAGGGGCGGAATGCGAAGCCTGCATGTTAGCTTGAAAGAACGACGTCGCACCCGGGGCGCGGCGGGTGAATTGGCATCACTTGCGGAAGATCAGCAGCGAGATGCACACGGTGGTTACGAATCCGATCAGCAATTCCATCACAGGCTCCTTGGCGGGTAAGCCGCTGGCTCGCGCAGACGATGGCTTGCTGACGGTCGATGCAAAAAATGCGGCTGCGGCCGCACGCGCACATTCGGCGCCGATCAGGCCGCCTTGCGTTCGTAGAACGTTACCGGGATCGGGTGAGCATGATGCTCGACGCCGCAACGGCTCGCGCAGACGCCATGCTCGGCCATGAGGTCGCGTACGGACTCCTCGCACTTGCCGCAGCACGTAGCTACGCCGAGTTCGAACTGGAGTTCATCGAAAGAGTCGACGCCCTCGGCGAGCGACGCGCGAATCTTGCGATCCGATACAGACTTGCACACGCAGACGATCATGATGAGTGCGATAGCTAACGTTAATGCGAATTATTATCATTAAATTTGCGGAGGTTGACAAGCGTGGGCCGGGTTTTTTTAGGCGATCAGACCCTTGAAGAAGAGTCGGCGGCCAGCAACGAGACGGGCGAACGGCGCTGTCAGGCAGGCGTGCAGGCGTGCGCGCTCGGCGACGGCACAATGATGGATTCGACGGGCGCGTCGAGAGCGAGCAACGTCGACGCCAGCGCCTGCAGTTGCCGGCCTTCGCCGGTCGAACAGAAGCGAGGCGGTGCCGCGCGCGTGTCGTCCGGCGCGCGCAGGTCGTGCTGATCGAGCACGCGGACCAGTTGGCGGGCGATCGCATCGCTCGTATCGACGATCGACAGGCGGTCGCCGACGATGTCGCGAATCGTCGCGATCAGAAACGGATAGTGCGTGCAGCCAAGGACGACCGTATCGGCGCCTTCGTCGAGCATCCGGTGCAGATAGTCGGCGAGCAGCGCGCGCAGCGCGGGGGAGCCCGTGTCGCCGCGCTCGATTGCCTGCACGAGGCCGTGTCCGGGCTGGCAGATGAATCGGCACCCGGCGCCGTGGCGTTCGAGCAGTGCCTGAAAGCGTGCGCTGCGCAGCGTCGACTGCGTGGCGAGCACGCCGGCGACGCCGCTTGCCGACTGCTGGACGGCCGGCTTGATGCCCGGTTCGACGCCGACCACCGGAATCGCGAGGCGCTCGCGCGCCGCGGCAATCGACTGGGCGGTGGCCGTGTTGCATGCGATGACGAGCGCTTTCGCGCGTTGTCCGACCAGCCATTCGCCGATCGCGATCGTGCGCTCCGTGATGAACGCATCGTCGCGCTCGCCGTATGGGACGTAGCGCGCATCGGCGACGTAAATGAACGATTCGCCGGGCAGATGCGCGCGCACCGCACGCAGCACGGAAAGGCCGCCGAGCCCGGAATCGAAGATTCCGATCGGAGCGGCGGCGTGCGTCGCGGCGGCGGTCGGGCGGGTCATCATCGCGATGGCGAGGGGAGCGGGAATCGTGGCGGCTCGATGCTTACTCGGGCGAACCCATCATCGACTGCTGGTAGTTCTGCAGGCCGACCTTCGCGATCAGGTCGATCTGCGTTTCGAGCCAGTCGATGTGCTCTTCGGTGTCGTCGAGAATCTTTTCGAAGATCTCGCGCGACACGTAGTCGCGCACCGATTCGCAGTAGGCGATCGCTTCCTTGCACGTGGCCTGCGAGATCTGCTCGAGCTTCAGGTCGCACTTCAGGATTTCCTCGGTTTCCTCGCCGACGAGGAGCTTGTGCAGATCCTGCAGATTCGGCAGACCGTCGAGCATGAAGACGCGCTCGATCAGCCAGTCGGCATGTTTCATTTCGCCGATCGATTCGTCGTATTCGTGCTTGCCGAGCTTGTCGAGGCCCCAGTGCTTGTACATGCGGGCATGCAGGAAGTACTGGTTGATCGCCGTGAGTTCGTTCTTCAGTTGGGCGTTCAGATATTCGATGACTTTCTTGTCGCCTTGCATGGCTGTTCCTTGTTCAGTGGGGCTTCAGAAACCGAACGATAATCGCTCGAATCCGAAAAGCCAAGCGTCGATACGATGCCGGGCGCGCCTTTTGCGTGTAATGAGAATCAGCCGCGAACGGCGGTCCGCACACGACAATGAGAATGAGAAGTAAAAAGGCCGGACACCGTCCGGCCTTTCGTTCGATCGCTCACGCGGCAGCGACCGGGATCTTGCCGATCTTGGCCTGCCATTCCTTCGGACCGGTCTGATGCACCGACGTGCCCGACGAATCGACAGCAACTGTTACAGGCATGTCCTTCACGTCGAATTCGTAGATCGCTTCCATCCCGAGATCTTCGAACGCGAGCACCTTCGCGTCGCGGATCGCCTTCGACACGAGATACGCGGCGCCGCCGACCGCCATCAGATAGGCCGCCTTGTGCTTCTTGATCGCGTCGATCGCGACAGGGCCGCGTTCGGCCTTGCCGATCATCGAGATCAGGCCGGTCTGCGCGAGCATCGTCTCGGTGAATTTGTCCATCCGCGTCGCGGTCGTCGGGCCGGCCGGGCCGACCACTTCGTCGCGCACCGGATCGACCGGGCCGACGTAGTAGATCACGCGGTTCGTGAAGTCGACCGGCAGCTTCTCGCCCTTCGCGAGCATGTCCGCGATGCGCTTGTGCGCCGCGTCGCGACCGGTCAGCATCTTGCCCGACAGCAGCAGCGTCTGGCCCGGTTTCCAGCTCGCGACTTCTTCCGGCGTCAGCGTGTTCAGATCGACGCGCTTGCTGGTTTCCGTATTGGGTTCCCACTGAACCTTCGGCCAGGCGTCGAGCGACGGCGCTTCGAGTTTCGCGGGGCCCGAGCCGTCGAGCACGAAATGCGCGTGGCGCGTGGCCGCGCAGTTCGGGATCAGCGCGACCGGCTTCGACGCGGCGTGCGTCGGCGCGGCCATGATCTTCACGTCGAGCACGGTCGACAGGCCGCCCAGGCCCTGCGCGCCAATGCCGAGCGCGTTGACCTTTTCGTGCAGTTCGACACGCAGTTCCTCGATCCAGTCCTTCGGGCCGCGCGCGATGATTTCCTGAATGTCGATCGGCTCCATCAGCGATTCCTTCGCCATCAGCATCGCCTTCTCGGCGGTGCCGCCGATACCGATCCCGAGCATGCCGGGCGGGCACCAACCGGCGCCCATCGTCGGCACCGTCTTCAGCACCCAGTCGACGATCGAGTCGGACGGGTTCAGCATCACGAACTTCGACTTGTTCTCCGAGCCGCCGCCCTTCGCCGCGACCTGCACGTCGACCTTGTCGCCCGGCACGATCTCGTAGTGGATCACGGCCGGCGTGTTGTCCTTCGTGTTCTTGCGCGCCCCTTCCGGCGGATTGACGATCGACGCGCGCAGCACGTTGTCCGGATGCGTGTAACCGCGGCGCACGCCTTCGTTGATCATGTCGGTGACGCCCATCGTCGCACCGTCCCAGCGCACATCCATGCCGACCTTCACGAAGATCGTGACGATGCCGGTGTCCTGGCAGATCGGCCGGCGGCCTTCCGCGCACATGCGGCTGTTCGTCAGGATCTGCGCGATCGCGTCCTTCGCGGCCGGGCTCTCTTCCAGCTCGTACGCGCGGCCGAGCGCCTGGATGTAGTCGAGCGGGTGGTAGTAGCTGATGTACTGCAGCGAATCCGCGATGCTCTGGATCAGGTCTTCCTGTTTGATGACGGTCATGGCTGAGACTCTGTGAGGACTGTGGGGAATGCGTGGGCGGCGTTTCAGGCCGCCGTCCGGGACGCCGCGGGCGCTTGCGCCTCGTCGAAATGGGCAGGGTGCGTGTGCGTCGTCAGGCGGTCGACCCACGCCATCACGAGCGCCGACACGAGGAACGCGACGTGGATGATGACTTGCCACATGATCGCGTGCGTCGTGTGTTGATCCGGGTTGATGAACGTCTTCAGCAGATGGATCGACGAAATGCTGATCAGCGCCATCGACAGCTTGACCTTCAGCACGCCCGCATTCACGTGGTCGAGCCACTCGGGCTCGTCCGGATGCCCTTCGATGCCGAGGCGCGACACGAACGTTTCGTACCCGCCGACGATCACCATGATCAGCAGGTTCGAGATCATCACCACGTCGATCAGGCCGAGCACCGCGAGCATCACGCTGATCTCGTCGAGGCCGGTCGCATGCGACAGCAGGTGCCAGACTTCCTTCAGGAACAGGAATACATAGATGGCCTGCGCGACGATCAGGCCCAGATAAAGCGGCACCTGAAGCCAGCGGCTCATGAAGATCAATGCGGGAAGCGGGCGCAGCGGACGAGGAGCGGGATGGCCGGGCGTATGCGGGGCGGACATGATCGGAGGTACGGGCGCGGTGCGCGGGTATCGGGGGTGGTTTCGAAAAGGCGCGCTATTGTAACGCGTCGGCCGACGCCGCTGCAGCGACGCGCGGCCGCTCGCGGGGACGGATCAGGACGCCGCGGCCGGCGCGCGCTTCACGCGCAGGCTCGCGAGCACGATGCCGGCCACGACGCACGCGAGCGCAACGCCGTGCGCGAGCGTCGGGCGCTCGCCGAGGAACGCGATCCCGTATGCGGCCGCGGCGACGGGCAGCACCGCGCTGAACACGCCGGCGAGACTGCCCGGCACGTGCCGGATGCCCTTCATCCACAGCCAGAACGAGAAAATGCTGGCCGACAGCCCGTACCACACGACGAGCGCCCACGTGCCGGCCGGCACGCTCGCGTAATCGAAATGCCACAGCGCGGTCGCGCCGAGCGGCAGCATCAGGAACAGCCCGAACAGATGCGTATACGCGCAGATGTCGATCGGCGCGAGCGTCTGCGTGAGCCGGCGCGACAGGATCACGTAGATCGATTCGCAGCAAACCGCGCCGAGGATCAGCAGATTGCCGCTCAGCGAACCGGCCGATGCGCGGCCGGCATCGTGTGCGCCGGCGCTGCCGTTCGCGAGGTTGATCGTCACGACGCCGGCGATTGCGAGCGCGATCGACACGAGCGCGCGGCCGTTCGGTTTTTCGCGCAGGATCAGCCACGCGAACAGCGCGACGATCGCGGGGATCGTGCTGGTGATCACGCCGGCCGCGACCGCGCTCGTGCGCTGCACGCCGTTGAGCATCAGCAGCGTGAACATGAAGGTGCCGAAGAATGCCTGCAGGAACAGGTTCAGCCATTCGCCGCGTCTGACCGCGCGCATCTTCACCGGGCTGAACAGCGGCCACAGCACGGCGATCGCGATCACGAAGCGCAGCGTGGCGAGGATGGCGACGGGAACGAAGACGACGATGGACTTGCCGATACCGACGTTGCTGCCGACGAACAGCATCGACAGGATGAGAAAGAGCGCGTAGCGATTCAAGCTGGAATCCGTGAGGCGAGTTCAGTTAGGATTGTAGGGTCGCGTTTATAACAGCGTAAAGCGCCGCCCGGCACGCGAATCGGCGTTGCCACGTAAGTGACGGGTAAGTTCGAGCGCTTATCGTGGAAACCGCCGAGCCGTTCGACCATCGTCGAATCACGTGGTGCGGCGCAGCATCGCGCGCAGTCCTGCGGCTGCGCGCGGGGCGAGTGGGAGACAGCGGCGCGCATGCGCCGGCCAAGACGCGCGGCGCGCACGATCGCGCCGCCATGCAGAGGATTCATGTTCACCAAGGGGTTGTCGATGTCTGCGATTGAATCGGTTCTTCACGAAAGCCGCCAGTTTGCGCCCCCCGAGGCGCTCGCGAAGGCGGCGACCATTTCCGGCATGCCGGCCTATCGCGCGCTCGTCGCGGAAGCCGAGCGCGATTACGAAGGCTTCTGGGCGCG
>NZ_CABVPR010000082.1 GCF_902499135.1 Burkholderia dolosa | reverse complement strand
GGCGGCGCTGGCGGCGTCGTGCCGCGCGCGGCGGTGGAAGGCCCGGCCGGATCGGCGGGCGGCGGGGCGAGCGGTTCGATGGTCGGGTCGTTCATGATGGGTCCGAGGTCGAGCGAATCGAATGAAAGGGACGGAAATCCGGATTCAGCGCAGCACCGGCGTGTCGGGCGCGTGGCGCGCGGCGGCCGCGTCGCGGCGCCGCTGGAGCCACGCGTGCACGAAGCCGAACAGCACCGGCACGAACAGCAGCGTGGAGACCGTGCCGAACGCGAGCCCGCCGATCACCGCACGGCCGAGCGGCGCGTTCTGCTCGCCGCCGTCGCCCAAGCCGAGCGCCATCGGCAGCATGCCGATCAGCATCGCGAGCGCGGTCATCACGACCGGGCGGAAGCGGTCGAAGCCCGCATCGAGCGCGGCCTGCCACGGCGGTTCGCCGCTCGCGAGGTGCTCGCGCGCCGCGTTCACGACCAGAATGCTGTTCGCGGTCGCGATGCCGATGCACAGGATCGTGCCGGTCAGCGCGGGCACCGACAGCGTGGTCCGCGTGACGAACAGCATCCACGCGATGCCGGCGAGCGATGCGGGCAGCCCGCCGACGATCACGAGCGGATCGAGCCACGACTGGAAATTCACGACCATCAGCAGGTAGACGAGCGCGATCGCGAGCGCGAGACCGCCGAGCAGGCCCGCGAACGATTCGTGCATCGCCTGCACCTGGCCGCGCAGCACGATCGACGAACCGGGCGGCAGCTGCGCACGCGCGTCGTCGACGAGCTTCGTCACGTCGGCCGTGACGCCGCCGAGGTCGCGCCCCTGCACCGACGCGAAGATGTCGAGCACCGGCTGCACGTTGTAGTGCGACACCACCGCCTGCTGCGTCGAGCGCGAGAACGTGCCGAGCGAGCCGAGCAGGTTCTGTGCGGGCGCACCGGCGGCCGGGCCGCCGGCCGGCGTCTGCGGCGAGCGTGCGGCGCCGGTCGGCAGCGGCACGTTCGCGAGCGCCTGCAGCGAATTCACCGTGTATTGCGGCGTCTGCACCAGCACCGGATAGCTGACGCCGTTGTGCGGATCAAGCCAGAAGTTCGGCGTCGTCTGCGAGCTGCCGGACAGCGCGATCAGCAGGTTCTGCGCGACGTCGCGCTGTTCAAGGCCGGCCTGGATCGCCTTCGTGCGGTCCACGTTCACGTCGATCGCCGGTTCGTCGCCGGGCTGCTGGATACGCGCGTCGACGAGCCCGCGCACGCCGCGCAGCTTCGCGAGCAGCGCATTGGCGACCGCACGGTTCTGATCGAGCTTGTTCCCGACGATCTGGATGTCGATCGGCGCCGGCAGCCCGAAGTTGAGGATCTGGCTGACGATGTCGGCCGGCAGGAACGCGAACGTCACGCCGGGAAACGCCTGCGCGAGCACGTTGCGCAGCTTCGCGACGTACGCGGCGGTCGACGCATGGTTCGGCTTCAGCGTGATCATCACGTCGGCGTCCTCGGTGCCGATCGGGTCGGACGAGTCGTACGTGAGGTTGATCCCGCTCACCGGCACGCCGATGTTGTCGAGCACGCCCGCGAGCTCGTTCGCCGGAATCACGGTGCGGATCTTCGCTTCGACTTCGTCGGTCAGCCGCGCGGTTTCCTCGATCCGCGTGCCGGTCGGCGCGCGCAGATGCAGCCGGATCTCGCCGGTGTCGACCGACGGGAAGAAGTCCTCGCCGGCGAACGCGAACAGGCCGGCCGACGCGACGCACGCGAGCAGGAACGCGGCCGCGAAGCGGCGGCGCCGCGCGATCGCCGCGGACAGCAGCGCACGGTAGCGCAGCCGCACGGCTTCGAAGCGATGCTCGAACGCGGCCTGGAACCGCGCGATGCGCGCGAACGCGCCGCGCGGCGGGCGGCCTTGTCCCTTCGCGCGCATCAGCGCCATCGCGAGCGTCGGCACCAGCGTGCGCGAGAAGAAGTACGACGCGACCATCGCGAAGATCACGGCTTCCGCGAGCGGCACGAACAGGTAGCGCGCGACGCCCGTCAACAGGAACATCGGCACGAACACGATGCAGATCGACAGCGTCGACACGAAGGTCGGCACCGCGATCTCGCCGGCGCCGGTCAGGATCGCGTCTTCGAGCGGCGCGCCGCGTTCGAGGTGATGCGTGATGTTCTCGATCGCGACGGTCGCGTCGTCGACGAGGATCCCGACCGCGAGCGCGAGGCCGCCGAGCGTCATGATGTTGATCGTCTGGCCGAGCGCGGACAGCGCGAGCAGCGACGTCAGCACCGCGAGCGGGATCGACACCGCGATGATCAGCGTCGCGCGCCAGCTGCCGAGAAACAGCAGGATCATCAATGCGGTCAGACACGCGGCGATCAGCGCTTCGCGCACGACGCCGTGGACCGCCGCCTTCACGAACACCGACTGATCGTCGAGCGCCGCGATGTGCAGCGCCTTCGGCAGCCCGGCTTCGATCTTCGGCAGCATCGCCTTCACCTGGTCGATGATCGTCAGCGTCGACGCGCTGCCGGTCTTTTCGACCGTCAGCAGCGCCGCACGCCGGCCGTCCGCGCGCACGATGTTGGTCTGCGGCGCGTAGCCGTCACGCACGTGCGCGACGTCGCGCACGTACACGACGTTGCCGCCGATCGTCTTCACCGGCAGGTCGTTCAGCGCGGCGACCGTCTGCGTGCTGCCGTTCATCTGCACGTCGTACTCGCGCGTGCCGATCTTCGCGGTGCCGCCCGGCAGGATCAGGTTCTGCGCATTGATCGCGTTGACGACGTCGATCGGCGCGAGCCCCTTCGCCTGCAGCGCACGCGTATCGAGATCGACGACGATCTGCCGGATCTTGCCGCCGAACGGCAGCGGCACCGCGGCGCCCTGGACCGTCGCGAGCTGCGTGCGGATGAAGCTGTTGCCGAGGTCGTACAGCTGCTGCTCGGCGAGCGTCTTGCTCGACAGCCCGAGCTGCAGGATCGGCACCGTCGACGCGTTGTACGTGATGATGTTCGGCGGCAGCGTGCCGGGCGGCAGGATGCGCAGGATCGACGCGGCGTTGCTCGCGGCTTCCGCGATCGCGCGGTTGATGTCGGCGCCGGGATGGAAAAAGATCTTCACGACCGACACGCCGTTCAGCGACTGCGACTCGATGTGCTCGATGTCGTCGACGTCGGACGTGAGCGCGCGCTCGTAGTTCGACGTGATCCGCTTCGCCATGTCCTCCGCGGAGAAGCCGTTGTACGACCACACGATGCTGACCACCGGAATGTCGATGCTCGGAAAGATGTCGGTCGGGGTGCGCAGCAGCGCGAGCGGGCCCGCGATGAAGATCAGCAGCGCGAGTACGACGAACGTGTAGGGCCTGCGCAATGCCAGCCGGACGATCCACATGATGTTGTTCCTCGAAGCAGGGCACGGATGTCGCGTTCGATTCGCGTTCGATGCGACGAGCGTGCAGTCTGCCGCCGCCGCGTTGACCCGCTGCTGACCCGAAGATTACGAAGTCGTTATCTGCGCACGCCGCCGCAGATTTCGAATTTGTCATCCGGCGGTCAGCGTCGCAGGCAGGTGCGCTGCCGACAATGGATCACGTCAGGCAGCCGGTCGCACCGCGATGCTGCCGGCGGCGCATCGCCGATGCGCCCTTGTCGAATCCTTCAGGAGAGTTTCATCATGAACCGCAGACTGATCGCAGCGAGCGCGCTGCTCGCCGTCGTGATCGGCACGCCGATCGCCGCTTTCGCGCAGACGTCGCCGCACGCGCTCACGCGTGCCGACGTGATCGCGCAGCTGATCCAGGCGCAGCGCGACGGCACGGTGCCGGCACCGAACTCCGACTATCCGCCGAGCGCGGACGCGGTCGCGCGCAATCGCGAACTGTATGCGATCGCGCACCACGAGCAGGGTGCGGCGACAGCGGGCGCGGCGACGTCGATGTCGACCGCGAGCGTGCAATGATGCGGCGGCCGGGTGCGGTGACGGCCGCGTTCCGGTTCGCGATCGCCGCGCTGCTCGCGGCGGCGGTCGCGCCCGCATTCGCCCGCGGGCAGCCCGAACTGCCGGACGACGACGGCGGGCGCGCGAGCGTGCTGTGCGCGCTCGATCCCGCGCAAGCCGCGAACTGCATGCAGCCGCATGCGACGGGCGGCGCGTTCGCGCATGCGCGGCATGCAGTGCGGGCGGGCGCATCGGCTGTCCGCGAGCGCGATGGCGCGGCACGCTGAGCGGCGCGGGTTGGCGCCCATCGCGGCCGCGTGCGGCGCCCGCGCGCGTTTTCCGGAACGGAAAGGCTCGTCGCGGCCATAACCGGCAAAGCGCCGCGCAGCGTCGCGCGGCACCGACGGATGCCTTTCCGTTCGGGAAAGGCTGGTTGAGCATCGATCGATTTTCGCCGCGCGCGAACGCCGTCATGATCGCCGTCATCGACAACACGATTTCATCGGAGACAGTCATGACGAGACCCCTCGACGGCATCCGCGTGCTGGAGCTCGGGCAACTGATCGCGGGCCCGTTCGCGGGCCGGATGCTCGCCGAATTCGGCGCGGACGTGATCAAGATCGAGCCGCCCGGCGTCGGCGATCCGCTGCGCAAATGGCGGCTGCTGCACGACGGCACGTCGGTCTGGTGGGCCGCGCAGTCGCGCAACAAGACGTCGGTCACGCTCGACCTGCGCACGCCGGAAGGGCAGGACGTCGTGCGTCGCCTCGTCGCCGACACCGACGTGCTGATCGAGAACTTCCGCCCCGGCACGCTCGAAGGCTGGGGCCTCGGCTGGGACGCGCTGTCCGCGATCAATCCGCGGCTCGTGATGCTGCGCGTGTCCGGCTTCGGGCAGACCGGCCCGTACCGCGACCGTCCCGGCTTCGGCGTGATCGCCGAAGCGATGGGCGGGCTGCGCCACCTGACCGGCGAACCGGGCCGCACGCCGGTGCGCGTCGGCGTGTCGCTCGGCGATTCGCTGTCGGCGCTGCACGGCGTGATCGGCGTGCTGCTCGCGCTGCGGCACCGCGAGCAGCAGGGCGGCAAAGGGCAGGTCGTCGACGTCGCGCTGTACGAGTCGGTCTTCAACATGATGGAGAGCCTGCTGCCCGAATACTCGGCGTTCGGCGCGGTGCGTCAGCCGGCCGGCAGCAGCCTGCCGGGCATCGCGCCGAGCAATGCGTACCGGTGCCGCGACGGCCGCTACGCGCTGATCGCCGGCAACGGCGACAGCATCTTCCGCCGGCTGATGGAGCTGATCGGGCGGCCGGACCTCGGCCGCGATCCCGCACTCGCGCACAACGACGGACGCGTCGCGCAGGTCGAGCGCATCGATGCGGCGATCGGCGAATGGACCGCGCGCCACGATCGCGACGACGTGCTCGCCGCGCTGAACGAAGCGCGCATTCCGTCGGGCCGCATCTACGACGTCGCCGATATCGCGGCCGATCCGCACTACCGCGCGCGCGACATGATCGTCGACGCCGCGCTGCCGGACGGCACGCCGGTGCTCGTACCCGGCATCGTGCCGAAGCTCGACGCGACGCCGGGACGCATCGAACGGCCGGCGCCCGCGCTCGGCGCGCATACCGATGCGGTGCTCGAATCGATCGGCATCGATGCGGCGACGCGCGACGACTGGCGCGCGCGCGGCGTGATCTGAAACGGAGGCGACGTCATGCATGCTCCGGGCAAACGGACCTACATCCACGAAGTCGCGACGCGCGACGGTTTCCAGAACGAAGCGGCGTTCGTCGATACCGACGCGAAGATCGCGCTCGTCGATGCGCTGAGCGCGTGCGGCTACGCGAAGATCGAGGTCACGTCGTTCACGTCGCCGAACGCGATTCCCGCGCTGCGCGACGCCGAAGCCGTGATGCACGGGATCGCGCGCGCGCCGGGCGTCGTCTATACGGCGCTCGTGCCGAACGTGCGCGGCGCCGAGCGTGCGCTGTCGTGCGGCGTCGACGAAGTGAATCTCGTGATGTCGACGAGCGAAAGCCACAATCGCGCGAACCTGCGGATGACGCGCGAGCAGTCGTTCGCGCAGCTGCGCGACGTGATCGGCGCGCTGCGCGGCAGCGGCGTCGCGATCAACGTGTCGCTGTCGACCGCGATGGGCTGCCCGATGGAAGGCGACGTACCGGCCGAGACCGTGCTCGCATGGATGCAGCGGTTCGCGGCGCTCGGCGTCGACGGCTTCACGCTGTGCGACACGACCGGGATGGCGTTTCCGTCGCAGGTGCGCGACCTGTGCGAGCGCGCCCGCGCGCGCTTCGGCACGCTGCAGCTCACGCTTCACTTTCACGACACGCGCGCAATGGCGCTCGCGAACACGCTTGCCGCGCTCGACGCGGGGATCGACCGCTTCGACGCGTCGCTCGGCGGGCTCGGCGGCTGTCCGTACGCGCCGGGCGCAACCGGCAACGCGTGCACCGAGGAACTCGTGCACATGCTCGCGCTCGACGGCTACGACACCGGTGTCGATCTCGCGGCCGTGCTGGCGGCCGCCGCGACGCTGCCCGCGCTGGTCGGGCACGACGTGCCGAGCCGGCTGCTGAAGGCCGGACGCCGGTCGGACCTTCATCCGCCGCCGCCCGCCGATGCAGCGGCAACGCCGGCGCAACGCGCTTTCAGGTAGACAAGGAGCGGACTTCATGGCGCTGGTCGATCGTCTCGACCATCTTGTACTGACCTGCGTCGATCCGGAGCGGACCACGCGTTTCTACACCGACGTGCTGCAGATGCAGCTCGACACGTTCGGCGCCGGGCGGCTCGCGTTCCGCTTCGGCAACCAGAAGATCAACCTGCACGTGCGCGGCGCGGAATTCGAACCGAAAGCGCATTTGCCGGTGCCCGGCGCGCTCGATCTGTGCTTCGTCGCGTCGGTGCCGCTCGACGACGTGATCGCGCATCTCGCGCGCGTCGGCTGGCCGATCGTCGAAGGCCCGGTCGAGCGCACCGGCGCCACGCAGAAGCTGCGCTCGATCTACGTGCGCGATCCCGATCTGAACCTGATCGAGATTTCGGAGCCGCTGCAGGCGGCTCGGGCGCGGTAAGCGCACGGCCGATTCTTCCGCGCAAGCAGCCGCGGTCGCTCGACGTTGCCCGACACGCGGCGCGTTGCAGCACGCGGCCGGTGTCGCGAATCCCGGCCGAAACGCGACGGCGAAACGCGTGCCGCATGCCACGCGCTCGCACCGCGCCGGCCGCACGCCCGACCCACCGTATCGCACGCGCGCGGCCGCGCGTATGATCGGCATCGCGCCGCGCCGGCGATCCGGCACGCGCACGTACCGGCCGGCCATCGCCCGGCTTCTTCCCAGGACCCGCGACATGGTGAATCCGCTTCATTTCGATCTGCAGTCGCTGCGCGTGTTCGCGCTCGTCGCCGAGCACGGCAGTCTGACCAAGGCGGCCGAACACGGCCAGCTCACGTTGTCGGCCGTCAGCAAGCGCATCGCCGAACTCGAGAGCGTGACCGGCAGCGCACTGTTCGTCCGGCATGCGCGCGGCGTCGAGCTGACGCCCGCCGGCCGCGCTTTGCTCGACCATGCGGCGAAGGTGATCGAGCAGGTCAACCGGATGGCGCACGAGATGAGCGATTACGTCGCCGGCGTGCGCGGCCATATTCACGTATGGACGAACACGTCCGCGATCGTGCAGTTCCTGCCCGCCGATCTCGCCGCATTCCTCACCGTCAATCCGGGCATCAAGGTCAGTCTCGAGGAGCGGCTGAGCCACGAGATCGTCGATGCGCTCGCGGCCGGCAAGGCCGACGTCGGCGTGTTCGCGGACAACGTGCCGGCGCCCGGCATCGAGCGCCGCGTGTACCGGCGCGACGAACTCGTGCTGCTGGTGCCGCGCGCGCATCGCTTCGCCGCGCGCGACAGCATCCGCTTCGCGGACACGCTCGACGAGGACTACGTCGGCCTCAGCGACGGCAGTTCGCTGCTCGCGCGGATGACCGACGCGGCGTTCGCGGCCGAGCGCTCGCTGAAGCTGCGGATCCAGGTATCGAATTTCGACGGCGTGAGCCGGATGATCGAGGCCGGGCTCGGCATCGGCGTGCTGCCGCGCGATGCGGTGACCGGCGAGCGCGCGTCGCGGCTCGGCGTCGTGAAGCTCGACGACACGTGGGCGACGCGCACGCTGTGGGTCGGCGTGAAGGCCGGCGCCGCGCTCAGCAGCGACGTCGCGAAGCTGTTCGATTTCATGTCGGCGCGTTGAGCGCGTCGGACGCGTTCAGGCACGTTCCGCGCGTCGACGCGCAAACGCACCGGCGCGCGTTCGCGCGCACGGTGCGCCATCGGACGGGCGACCCAATTCGCGCCGATCACACCGGATTGATTTCGTCCTGGCTGCGGCGCGTGGTCAGCGGCCCCAATACACGCAGCGTAACCGCGACGATGCCGAGCGCGACCGAGATCGTGCCGAACATCGCGCCGGCGCCGTAGTCGACGAGCACCGGCAGCAGCACGAACGGCAGCGCGCCGCTGACGATGCGCGACAGCGCATACGTGCTGCCGATCGCCGTCGAGCGCACGCGTGCGGGAAAAATCTCGGCCTGGTACACGTGATACGCGTTGCTGAACACATTCGACGCGCAGGTCGTCAACACGCCGAAGCAGACGATCAGCACCGTGTTGCCCGAATACGCGAAGCAGAGCCCGAACGCGGCGACCGACAGGATCGACGCGATCACGAGCGTGCGGCGCTCGATCCGGTTCAGCAGCGGAATCGACAGCAGCGAGCCGATCGGATAGCCGACGAACGACAGCGCGATGAACAGCGTGCTGTCCGTCACGTCGAAGCCGCGGCTCTTGACGACCGTGCCCGCGAGCGTACCGAAGCCGTAATAGCCGAAGCCCTGCAGCAGATGGAAGATCACAAGCATCAGGTAGCGCGCGCGGTACGGCCGGCGGCGCAGCAATGCGATCCGCTCGCGCAGCCCGTGCGGCCGCTGCGGCTCGGCCGGCGGCGCGAACTGTTCGGGCATGCGCACGCCGGCGCCGTCCGCGAAGCGTCGCAGCGCTGCGTGCGCGTCGGCGGTGCGCCCTTGCGCGAGCAGCCAGCGCGGGCTTTCCGGCAGCCGGTGCTGAACGAGCAGCACATATACCGCGCCGAGACTGCCGAGCGCGAGGACGATCCGCCAGCCGGCCACGCCGCCGACGTGCAGCGGGTTCAGCCATAGCGCGAGGAAGCCGACGAGCGGCACCGCGACGTACGAGGTCGTATACGCCCACGCGGCGAGGCGCCCGCGCTTGTCCTTCGGCAGGATTTCGGACAGGAAGCTGTCGGCGACCGGATAGATCGCACCGACGCCGATGCCGGTCAGAAAGCGGCACGCGACGAGCATGTCGGCGTTCACCGAAAACGCGCCGATCAGTGAGAACGCGCTGTACCACACGAGCGTCAGCAGGAACGCGTTGCGCCGGCCGATGCGATCGGCGAGGCTGCCGAGGCACATCGCGCCGACGAACATGCCGATGAATGCCGACGCGAGCAGCAGCTTGAAATCGGTGCTTTGCCGGCTCAGCCCGTATTCGTTCTGCAGCGCCGAGCCGATCGTGCTGACCAGGAAGATCTCGTACATGTCGAAGAACAGCCCGATGCCGATCACCCACACGACGAACCGGTGCAATGCGCCGACCGGCATGTCGTCCATGAAGTCGCCGAGCGTGACGCCGTGGGCGGAGAGAGGCGGCGCATCGGCGCCGGTTCGCGCCGCGCACGGCAGTGCGGACGCGCGGTCGTCCGCGCGCCCGCCAAGGTCGAGGGATTGGCTGTTCATCGTGTCTCCAGATTTGTCGGAATAGGGATGCGGGGCCGTCGCGCGCGGCATCGCGGCACTGCGGCGACGCGCGCGTTCGCACGTCGCAACGGCGTGCATGCCGCGTTCGCGTCGCGCCGCATGCACGGGCTGCGCGCGGACGGCCCGACACCATGGTCCGCGAATTCGCCGCACTCGATAATTGCGGATGCTTCAAGCATCCTTTCCCGTGCAGAAAGGCTGCGGCGTGCGGGCGGGCGGAGCGGCGTGCGGCGCCGCACGCGACGCGCATCCACCGGCCCGGCCCGTCGCGACGCCGACGCTCGTCGCCCCCTGATTGCACGTCGCGCCCGACGCAACGCCCCGCCGCCTTGCGGCGATGCGCGGCGCGACGCCGAATCGCTCCGCCGGGCTTTCCCGCGCGCCGACCGGCATGCGCGGCCGCCGCCGACGCGTGCGGTAGACTTCACGCTCGTTTCCCGCCACTGCCCCCCACACGAGCGCTGACCCGCCGACCCGCCATGGACCGAATCGATGCGATGAAGGTGTTCGTCGCCACGCTCGACGAGGGCAGCCTCGCGGGAGCGGGGCGGCGGCTCGGCCGCTCGCCGGCCGCCGTCAGCCGCGCGATCGCGTTCCTCGAGGCGCACACGGGCACCGCGCTGCTGTACCGGACGACCCGCACGATCCGCCTGAGCGAAGCCGGCGAACGCTACGCGGCCGCATGCCGGCGGATCCTCGCCGATCTCGAGGAAGCCGACATGCTGGTCGCCGACGAGCGCTCGGCGCCGCGCGGGCTGCTGACGATCACCGCGCCGGTCGCCGCCGGCGAGGACCTGCTGCGCGCGCTGCTCGACGAATTCATCGACCGTCATCCGGCCGTGTCGATCCGGCTGCAACTGCTCGATCGGCCGGTCAGCCTGATCGACGAAGGGATCGACGTCGCGCTGCGCATCGCGCATCTCGCCGATTCGACGCTGGTCGCCGTGCCGGTCGGCGCGGTGCGGCGCGTGGTCGTCGCGTCGCCCGGCTATCTCGCCGCGCATCCGCCGATCGAGACGCCGGCCGATCTCGCGCAGCACCGGGTCATCTCGATGACGCATTTCGGGCTCGACTCGTGGAGCTTCCCGCCGTCCGGGCAGTCGGCGCTGCCGCAGGTCGTGCAGTTCGCACCGCGCTTCATCGTCAATACGATCCGCGCGGCGATCGCGTCGGCCGTCGCCGGTCACGGCGTCACACGGCTGTTCTCGTATCACGTCGCCGACGCGGTGAAGGACGGCGCGCTGCGCATCGTGCTGCGCGACAGCGAGCACGCGCCGCTGCCCGTTCATCTGCTGACGCCGTACGGCCGCCTGTCCGTGCCGAAAGTGCGAGCGTTCGTCGATTTCGCCGCGCCGCGGCTGCGCGAGCATTTCGCGCGACTGTCGCAGATCACGGACGACGATTGAACCGCGGCGCGGAAGAATATCTTCCGTACGACGCCGATTCTCCCGTTTATCGATCCAATCTAGACTGGCTCCCATCGACCGGCGCGCGTTCGCGCCGATCGTCCGAATGGAGCCCAACATGCAGCAAGCGCTTCCCAATCTGCCGCGCGCGCCGGCGTTCAACGTATGGCGCGGCACGGTGTCCGGCGCGAGCGCCAGCCTGATCGGCATCGGCCTCGCGCGCTTCGCGTACACGCCGCTGCTGCCGGCGATCATCGGCGCGCACTGGTTTCCCGCATCGAGCGCCGCCTATCTCGGCGCGGCCAATCTCGGCGGCTATCTGGCCGGCGCGCTCGTCGCCGGTACGCTCGCGCGCCGGCTCGGCCCGGTCGGCGTGCTGCGCGCGATGATGCTGGTCGCGACGCTGGCGTTCGTCGCGTGCGCGGCGCCCGTGTCGTTCCTGTGGTTTTTCGTCTGGCGTTTCGCGTCCGGGCTGTCGGGCGGCGCATTGATGGTGCTCGCCGCGCCGACCGTCCTCGCGCACGTGCCGGCCGCCCGGCGCGGCTTCGCGAGCGGCGGCATCTTCACCGGAATCGGCCTCGGCATCGCGGCGTCCGGCACGATCGTGCCGATCCTGCTGCGGCAGGGACTGACCGCGGCGTGGCTCGGGTTGGCCGCCGTGTCGCTGCTGCTGACGGTGGTCGCGTGGCGCGGCTGGCCGGCGGACGGCGCGCCGCCGGCCGCGAATGCGCGGTCGCACGACGCATCCGCGCGCCCGCTGCCCGCCGGCCGCCTGCGCGCGCTGTACGTCGCATACGGGCTGAACGCGGTCGGGCTCGTCCCGCACATGATCTTCCTCGTCGACTACGTCGCGCGCGGGCTCGGCAAGGGCGTCGACGCGGGCGCGCAATACTGGGTGCTGTACGGCCTCGGCGCGATCGTCGGGCCGCTCGCGTGCGGACATCTGGCCGACCGCGCCGGGTTCGGCCGCGCGCTGCGCATCGCGTTCGCGATCGAGGCGGCCGCGGCGGTGCTGCCGCTGCTCGGCCTCGGGCCGGCCGCGCTGATCGTGTCGAGCGTCGTGATCGGCGCATTGACGCCCGGCATCGTGCCGCTCGCGCTCGGCCGCGTCAACGAACTGCTCGCGCATCGCGCGGCGGACGCGAAGCACGCGTGGCGCAGCGCGACGACCAGTTTCGCGATCATGCAGGCGCTCGCCGCTTACGGGCTGTCGTACCTGTTCGCATCGAGCGGCGGCCGCTACGACGTGCTGTTCGCGGTCGGCGCCGCCGCGCTCGCGATCGCGTTCGCGGTCGACCTGATCGTGACGGCGAACGCGCGCACGCGGTGAGCGTCGCCGCGCGCACCGTCCGTTCAGCCCGCAACGCTTGCCGGGCGGCCGGTCACCGCGCATCGCACCGGCGCTGCATTCGGTGTTTTCGTCACCGGTGCGCTGCCGGCCGCCAGCGCGGCGCTCGTGTATCGGGTCCGGAGCCGCCAGGCGCTCGTGCGCGGCAGCGGCGTGGCGTACGATGAGCACCGCAGCCCGCGCGCCGGCCGGTACGCGAGTCCGCGCAGGCTGCGGCGGCGCCGAATCGCAGCGCGCACGAACCACGCAACGCGCTTTGCCGGCGCAACGGCGAAGCATTCCGAACGTCGATGTTGCAGGAGACAAACGACATGAATCGATCGACCGAAAACCGCACGCTGCTGCGCATGCTCGGCATCCGTGCACCGATCATCCAGGCGCCGATGGCCGGCGTCAGCACGCCGGCGCTCGCGGCCGCGGTGTCGAACGCGGGCGGGCTCGGCTCGCTCGGCGTCGGCGCGACGAACGCCGACGGCGCGCGCAAGATGATCCGCGACACGCGCGCGCTCACCGACCGGCCGTTCAACATCAACGTGTTCTGCCACCGGCCGGCGCGCGCGGACGCGGCGGTCGAACGCGCGTGGCTCGACTGGCTCGCGCCCGTGTTCCGCGAATACGGTGCGACGCCGCCCGCATCGCTGGCGGAGATCTATACGAGCTTCGTCGCCGACGACGCGATGCAGGCGATGCTCGTCGAAGAAAAGCCGGCCGTCGTCAGCTTCCATTTCGGATTGCCGTCGGCCGACGTGATCGCCGCGCTCAAGCGTGCGGGCATCACGTTGTTCGCGTCCGCGACGAACGTCGACGAGGCGCGGCAGGTCGCCGCGGCCGGCGTCGACGCGATCGTCGCGCAAGGGATCGAAGCCGGCGGACACCGCGGCGTGTTCGATACGACCGTCCGCGACGACCGCCTCGGCACGTTCGCGCTGACGCGGCTGATCGCGCGCGAATGCGCGCTGCCGGTCATCGCGGCGGGCGGCATCATGGACGGCGACGGCATCGCGGCCGCGCTCGCGCTCGGCGCGCAGGCCGCGCAACTCGGCACCGCGTTCGTCGCGTGTCCCGAGACGTCGATCGACGACGGCTACCGGCGCGCGATCCTCGGCGACGACACGTATCGCACTACATTCACGGCTGCGATCTCGGGCCGTGTCGCGCGCGGCCTCGCGAACCGGCTGACCGCGCTCGGCGACGATCCGCGCGCGCCCGCGGTGCCGGCTTACCCGATCGCGTACGACGCGGGCAAGGCGCTGCATGCGGCCGCGAAGGCGAAGGGCGAGTTCGGCTACGGCGCGCAATGGGCCGGGCAGGCCGCGCCGCTCGTCCGTTCGCTGCCGGCCGCCGAACTGTTCGCGACGCTCGAGAGCGAAACGCGCGCGGCGATCGAACGGTTGCGGCACGCGCTGGACTGACGTCCGCGCGACGCACGGCGCGAGCGGGAATTGCAATGTTCCGTATCCGCGCCGCGCGCGGATACGTTGCGATACAACGGCTTCGTGCGCGTTCGCTATAACGCAGGCATGACCTCTTCCTTCCGGAGCACTGCATGTCCGCCGCCTGGTTCAAAGGGTCCTGCCATTGCGGGGCCGTCAAGTTCGAAGTCCGCACCGCCGTCGAGCCGGCGGTCCGCTGCAACTGCAGCCTCTGCCGGCGTCGCGGCGCGCTGATGAGCCCGATGTTCGACGCGCACGAGCTGAAGATCGTCGCAGGCGACGACGCGCTCACGTGCTACCGCTTCAACACGCTGGTGGCGCGCCACTATTTCTGCAGCCGTTGCGGCGTCTATCCGTTCCACCAGACGCGCAAGGATCCGGCGCGCTGGCGCGTCAATCTGGGCTGCCTGGACGGTATCGATCCGTACGCGCTCGACGCGACGGTCGCCGACGGCGCGAGCCTGTCCGTCGTGGAGGACGCATGAAACGCTGGCTGATGATCCTGCTGTTCGCCGCGGGCGGCCTCGCGACCGAAATCGCGCATCCGGTGCAATGCTCGCTGCTGTCGGAAAGCCGGCTGCGGGTCGGTCCTCGTCGCGAGCGGGACGAACGGGGCGGCCGCGAACGGCACGGATGAACGCGGTTTCGCGCGCCGGCCAGTCGCGCTCGCGACACGGTCTGCGTTTCCGCATCCTGTTGATCGGCAACGATTTTCATGCTTCCGATAAGATCGCATGCGATATATAATCGATGCATCTGCGGCCGTTCCCGCGCCGCTGGAGGAAGTTCATGAAGACGACCGACGCACCATCGCCCGCCACGCCGAAGCTGTCCGAATTCCTGTGCTTTGCGATCTATTCGACGAACCTCGCGTTCGGCAAGGCCTACAAGCCGATCCTCGAAGAACTGGGCCTCACGTACACGCAATACATCACGATCATTGCGCTGTGGGAGGAGGACAACCAGACGGTCGGCCAGCTCGGCGAGAAGCTGTTCCTCGAATCGAACACGCTGACGCCGATCCTGAAGAAGCTCGAAGCGATGGGTTATCTCGAACGGCATCGCGATCCGTCGGACGAGCGCCAGGTCGTCGTGAGCCTGACGAAAAGCGGCCGGCGCGTACGCGAGAAGGGGCTCGACATGGATCTCGTCGAAGCCACCGGCCTGAAGCCCGATGAATTCGCGAAGGTGCAGAAGGCGATCGTCACGCTGCGCGGCAATCTGCTGCGTTCGACCGAAGCGCAGCAATCGTGATCGCGGGCCGGCGACGCAAGTGTCGCCGGCGTGCACCGTTTTGCCAATCGTTGTTCGTGGGCCGCCGGCGTCGCTGGCGGCTGTTCATCGAATGTGTGCGATGCGCGCTGCAACCGGTGCGCGATCAGCAACGCATCGAATCTTCCCCGTTCCAATCGGCAGCGCGCCGGATCTTGCACGGTTACGACGTGAACGACACAGCGCCGAAGGTTCGCGTCGTTCTTCGATCGTGACGAACCGGCGTTCTCGTGCGTGCTTCCATTGCGAATGCGGGAGCCGGCATCGACCGATCCCGCATCGATTCCGGCACAAGATCATCGACCGTTTCGCTTTGCCGGTGGTCGGCATCGTGCATACGAAACGGCGTGTAACGTGCATCGCGGCGATCGGCGTTTATTTGCATCGACTTCCGTATCCGCATTGCGGCTCCCAGCCGCCAACTTGTTCAGTTCAAAACCAAAAGCGCATGCGATTACATCGCATGTGCTTTATTTGCCGGGAATCGACGACCGTATCGTCGCGCGCGCTCAATGACCGAAGTAGATCGAGCGCTCGGTCACGCGCGTGACGGTGCGAATGCCGGACTGCGTCGCGCCGGCGGCGTCGTTTCCGTATCCGGACGTCTGCGTATCGGCGACCTGCGCGGCATTGTCGCGAACGCGGTTCAGTGCCGCCTGCAGGTTGTCCGGATAGTGCGGATCGTTCGGGCGGTTCGGCAGATAACCGGCCTTCTCGAGCGCGGCCAGTTCCGCGCGGACCTGCGCACGCGTGACGGGGCTTTCCGCTGCGAATGCGGGAGCGGTAGCGGCAGCCGACACGGCGGCGAGCAGCACGGCGATCAGTTGGGTCTTCATCGTTCACCTCGAAGGAAAGAACAGGTATTACGGGTTGCGCATCGTGCGCCGGCAGCCGGCGCCCGGTGCAGGCATTCAATGGCCGAAGTAGATCGAGCGTTCGGCGACGCGCGCGACATGCTGACGGGCGCCGGACTGCGTGCCGGCCGCCGCGTCGCGGCCATAGCCGGACGTCGACGTGTCGGCCGCCGCTGCGGTACGCGCATCGATACGCGCGAGCGCGGCTTGCAGGTCGTCCGGATAGTGTGGATCGTTCGCACGGCCGGGCACGTAGCCGGCTTTCTCGAGCTGCACGAGCTCCGCGCGCACCTGCGCACGCGTGACGACGGCTTCGTCGGCAAACGCCGGCGCGGCAACGGACGCCGAAACGGCAACGAGAACGGCTGCGATCAAACGGGTTTTCATCATTCACCTCGACAGGAAAGTAAGGGTTCGGCAGGCGGCGACGTGCCGCCCGGACAGCGTTCAGACTTCAGACGATACGGATCTCGACGTCGATGTTGCCGCGCGTCGCCTTCGAATACGGGCAGGTCTGATGCGCGGTGTCGACGATGCGTTGCGCGACTTCGCGATCGAGGCCCGGCACGCTCACGTTCAGGCGGGCCTGCAGGAAGTACGCGTTGCCGGTCATCCCCAGATCGACTTCGGTGTCGACCGCAAGATCGGCCGGCAGCGTCACCTTCGACGCACGTGCGGCAAGCTGCATCGCGCCGATGAAGCAGGCCGACCAGCCGGCCGCGAACAGCTGCTCCGGATTGGTGCCGTTGCCGGCGCTGCCGGGCGACGACAACTGGATGTCGAGGCGGCCGTCGGTGCTGCGCGCCGCGCCGTCGCGGCCGCCCGAAGTCGTATGCGTCTTGCCCGTGTACAGCACTTTTTCGATCTTGCTCATCGTTCACTCCGTCGGTTTGGAAGGTTTTCTCAGATGCGATTCGATCGCATGCGATGGAGTTTCGTCGAGACGACCCGCGGCGTCAAGCGTATTCGATTGAATCGCACGCGATATTTTGTATTTCAATGTATCTGAAACGCGCACGGCCTTGCACGACAAGGCTCGCCGCCGATCGAGCCGCGATATCGGCATGCCGACGCAAAGCGGAAATTCGTGCGGCGACGGGCACGCGTGCCGGATCGGGGCGGTCACCGTCGCGCGCGCCGCGCATCACGCCGGAAGGATTTCGGCGATCACGACGAGGACGACGGCCGCGTCCGCCGGCAGTTGGCGCTGCGAGAACGCGGAACGCGCATGGCCCGCCTTGTCGCCGAGCACCGCGGCGAACAGGTCGGACGCGCCGTCGATCACGGCCGGCTGCCCGAAAAAGCCGTCGGCCGACGCGACGTGTCCTTCGACGCGCACGATATGGTGCAGGCGGTCGAACCCGCCCAGATGCGCGCGGATCTGCGCGAGCACGTTCAGCGCGGCAAGCTGCGCTGCGTGCCGTCCTTCGTCGACGCTCAACCGTTCGCCGACGCGGCCCGCGTACGCGAGCTTGCCGTCGACGAGCGGCAATTGTCCGGACACGAACAGCAGGTTGCCGGCTTCGCTGACGGCCGTATAGCTGCCGAGCGGTTGCGGCGGGTCGGGAAGGGCGAGGCCGAGTTCGGCCAGTTTTCGTTCGATCGTCATGTCGTGCTCCTTTCAGGGTGATATTCGTGCACACTCGTCGCTTCATGCGCCGCGGCTGCCGCCGAACCGCACGGCAGCCGCGCATAACGGGCATCGCGGGCAAGGCGGCACGCCGGCCGCGATCGCCACGCACCGGATACGGCAGGAACCGCGTCATGCAACGAAAATTCGACGATTTGCTGCTCGGCAGCATCGAGCTGTTCTGTCTGGCCGCCGAGCTCGGCAGCTTCACGCTCGCGGCCACCGCGGCGAGCGTGACGCCGGCGGCCGTGAGCCGATCGGTCGCGCGGCTCGAAGAGCGCCTCGGCGTGCGGCTGTTCGTGCGTACGACGCGCCAGATCCGCCTGACCGATTCCGGGCGACGCTACTTCGAGCAATGCCGCGACGCGCTGTCGCAACTCGTCGATGCGGAACGCGAAGCGACCGGCCAGCAGGCGACGCCCGCCGGCGTGCTGCGCATCAGCATGCCGACGCCGTACGGACACTACCGCGTGCTGCCGCTGCTGCCGGCGTTTCGCGAGCGGTATCCGGACGTCCGCGTCGAAACGCATCTGAGCAACCGCAACATCGACTTCGCGGAGGAAGGCTTCGATCTTGCGATCCGCGGCCGCGCGCCGGCCGATTCGAGCCTGGTCGCGCGCAAGCTCGAGGATGCGGAACTCGTCGTCGTGGCGGCGCCCGGCTATCTGAAGCGTGCCGGCACGCCGACCGCCGTCGGCGACCTGCATGCGCACGAATGCATCCAGTTCGAGCTGCCGAGCAGCGGGCGGCCGATTCCGTGGCTGTTCGCCGACGCCGCCGACGAACTCGACGTCGCGACGACCGGCAGCTACGGCACGTCCGGCGACGTGCTCGCCGGCGTCACGCTCGCGCGCAGCGGCGCCGGCCTGTTCCAGACGTATCGCTTCATCGTCGAACGCGATCTGCGCGACGGCACGCTGGTCGAGGTGCTGACCGGGTTCGGCGGCCGCTCGCGGCCGTTCATGCTGCTGTATCCGCATGCTCGCTACCTGTCGTCGCGCGTGCGCGTGTTCGTCGACTATCTCGTCGAGCATTTGAACCGCGCGCCCGGAAGGAAGGCGCGCTAGCTGCAGGTTCGCCGCTCGCATTTCGGCGTCCTCGCGCGCGCGTCGCCGCTCAATGCCCGGCGCTCTGTCCGCCGTCGACGTGCAGGATCTCGCCGGTGACGAACGACGCCGAATCGAGATACAGGATCGCATCGACGATGTCGGTCATGTCGCCCATGCGGCCGACCGGGTGCAGCGACGCGAGCGTCGCATGCGTTTCGGGCGCATGCATCGGCGACTTGATGATCCCCGGCGACACCGCATTGACGCGGATGCCGGCCTTCGCATATTCGATCGCGAGCGATTTCGTCGCGGCGTTCAGCCCGCCTTTCGTCAGCGACGCGAGCACCGACGGCACGTTGCTGTTCGCGTGATCGACGAGGCTCGTCGTGATCGTGACCACGTGGCCGCTGCCGTGCCGCTGCATCGCGTCGATTGCGCGCTGCGTGACGTAGAAGAAGCCGTCCAGATTGACGCGGTTGACGGCCGCATAGTCGTCCGCCGTGTACTGCGTGAACGGCTTCGCGATGAAGATGCCCGCGTTGTTGACCAGCGTATCGACCCGGCCGAAGCGCTCGAGCGCGGCTTCGACGACGCGCTGCGCGACGGCCGGATCGCCGATGTCGCCGGCAACGGTCGCGACGTCCGGATCGTTCGACGCGCCGATCGAACGGGAAGTCGCGACGACGCGATGGCCGCGTGCACGGAATGCGTTGACCGTTTCCGCGCCGATGCCTTGCGACGCGCCGGTGACGATGACGACTTTGGATGTGCTCATGGTATGCCTCGACAGGTGAAGGATTCCGGCTTTCGTGCCGACCGGATCGATGAATCCGATGGACGAGACTGTAGGCGCGTCGGCCCGGCGTTCGAACACCCACCATGGAGCAACAGTCTTGCGCGGCAGGAACAAATGCGGGGAAGGGGGGAGCGCCGGCGCGGGGGCGCGGCGATCGTCGCGCCGTGCCGCGCCGCATCGTGCCGTGCGGTGCAGGAACGCCGCGATCCGTCAGGCCGGCTCGCCCGTCGCGCCGCGGTCGTAGAACAGCGCGAACAGTTCCGACTGCGAGCCGATGCCGAGCTTCGCGTAGATGTGCTTTTTGTGTGCGCGCACGGTTTCGAACGAGATCGACAGTTTGTCCGCGATCGCACGCGACGAGAATCCGCTCAACGACAGCATCGCGACTTCGATTTCACGCGCGGTCAGCGCGCCGCGCCCGTTCTTGTCGGTCAGCGTGCCGAAGCGGGCGTGCGGATCGGTCGCGTGGCCTGCGGACGCGCGCGGCGGCGCCTTCGCCGCGAACGTCTCGAAGCGCAGGCGTTGCTGCATCAGCGCAAGCACCCACGGCGCGTACAGCGTCAGCAGCGCCAGCTCGCGCTCGTCGTACTGGCTTGTCTTGCCGAGCGAAAAGCCGAGCGTGTGATCGCGATCGATCACGACGTTGAAATGCACTTCGTCGCCGACGATGTTCTTCTTGAAATAGCGCTGGTAATACTCGGTCATCCGGAAGTTGTCCGGCGCGACGTCGGCAAGCGTGTAGAAGCCCGACGCCTGCGTTTCGAACGCGGCGAGATAGAACGGATCCAGCTGATAGAGCGCCGCCAGATAGTCCTGAAACATCAGGTCGGCCTTGCCGTCCGGCATCGCCTGTTCGGCCAGCACGAGCGGTGCGGCATCGCGCGCAAAGCGCAGCGCGACCCAGTTGTCGAAACCGAGATGCCGCTCGAGCACGCGCGTGAGGCGTGCCCAGAAATGCGGGCCATCGAGGGCGTCGATGGCCGAGCCGATCTCCCTGTGAAAAGCGAGATCCCGCCATTCGAAGTCCATCCTGTCCTCCAGTGAGGGTAACCCTGCCGGGGAATTTGAGGTCAAAAATAATACCCCGATAATCGACGTCGACCGGAAGCGGCGCCGCGTGCACCGCTTCGCGCGACGAACCGGGCCGAACCGCACGCGCGACACGTGCAGCGCCGGCGTCGCGCAATCGAAAGGCTATTGAAGGAGATGGATGGATGCAGGTAGAACTCGCGCAACTTTCGCTCGTCGACGCCGACGTCGCGCACAACACCCGCAAGACGATCGACACGATCGCGCGTGCCGACGTGGCCGGCGGCACGAAGCTCGTCGTGTTCCCCGAGACGACGCTGTCCGGGTTTCCGACGCGCGAGAACGTCGCCGACGTCGCGCAGCCGATCGACGGCCGCGCAGTGTCGGCGGTGCGCGACGCGGCGCGGCAAAAGGGCGTCGCCGTCGCGCTGGGCTTCGCGGAGCGCGACGGCGAACGGTTCTACAACACCACGGTGCTCGTGGACAAGAACGGCGACATCGTGCTGCGCTATCGGAAGACGCATCTGTGGGCGTCGGACGTCGGCGTATTCACGCCCGGCGACCGTTTCGAGACGTGCGTGTGGAACGGCCTGACGGTCGGCCTGCTGATCTGCTACGACATCGAATTCCCGGAAACGGCGCGTGCGGTCGGCTCGCTCGATGCCGATCTGCTGATCGTCACCAACGGCAACATGGATCCGTTCGGCCCCGTACACCGCCGCGCGATCGCCGCGCGTGCGATGGAAAACCAGATGTTCGCGGTGATGGTCAATCGCTGCGGTTCCGGCGACGACGACCTGACGTTCGCCGGCCTGTCCGCGCTCGTCGATCCGTTCGGCGAAATCGTCACGGAGCTCGGCCGCGACGAGATGGTCGTGCCGGCAAGCATCGATCTCGCGCGCATCGAAGCGAGCCGCGAACACTACAACTATCTGCACGACGCGCGCGTAACGCTCGGTCTCGCGCCGGTCGAACAGACGGGCGCCAATCGGGCGGTCACGATCGACGCGCGCGGGCAGCGCGCGCGGTAGTGGTAGCGGTAGCCGTATCCGCATTCCGTGCACGGCATGTGCAGCGCATCGCGCATTGCGCGCCGCAGATGCCGGCCTTCACATCGAAATGCCGGCCCGATCGCACAAAGGCATTCGCATCGGCCGCCAAGGCCCAGGAGATAACATGCAAGCGTCGTCACCCCATGAACCGGCACGCCTGAAGCGCACGCTCGGCCTGCCGTCCGTCCTGTTGTTCGGTCTCGCGTATATGGCGCCGCTGATCGTCTACGGGACCTACGGCGTGCTCGCCAAGGCCAGCGACGACACGGCAGCGCTCGCGTATCTGCTCGCGCTGGTCGCCATCGCGTTCACCGCGCTCAGCTACGGCAAGCTCGCGCGGCTCCATCCCGCTGCCGGTTCCGCGTATACGTACACGCGCAGGACGTTCAACCCGCACGTGGGCTTCATGATCGGCTGGGCGACGCTGCTCGACTATTTCTTCCTGCCGATGGTGATCTGGCTGATCGGCGCCGCGTATCTGAACGCCGCATTTCCACACGTGCCGACGTGGGTCTGGATCGTCGCGTTCATCGTGCTGACGAGCGGCCTGAACGTCGTCGGCATCGAACTCGCCGCGCGCTTCAACATCGTGCTGATGATCGTTCAGCTGGCGATCGTCGCGATGTTCGTCGTGCTGTGCTGGCACTATGCGTCGGCCGCGGCGGGCGAGGGCGGTATCGCGATGGCCGAACCGTTTTTCAAGCCGCACGTGCCGTTCGGCGCGACGATGGCTGGTGCCGCGATCGCCGCCTATTCGTATCTCGGCTTCGACGCCGTGTCGACGCTGACCGAGGAAACGATCGATCCGAAACGGAACATGCCGCGCGCGATCCTGCTGATTGCGCTGATCGGCGGCGGAATCTTCGTGATCGCGGCATACACGATGCAGCTTGCGCATCCCGGCGTCGGCTTCAAGGATACGGATTCGGCCGCGTTCGAAGTGGCGAAGATGATCGGCGGCGACTTGTTCGTCACGGTGTTTCTCGCGGGGCTGATTCTCGCGCAGTTCGCGTCGGGAATTTCGGCGCAAGCGAGCGTCGGGCGGCTGCTTTATGCGATGGGTCGCGATGAAATCCTGCCGAAACGGATCTTCGGTTTCGTTCACCCGCGCTTCAAGACGCCGGCGATCAACATCGTGCTGGCCGGCGCGGTCGGATTGATCGCGCTGAAGCTGGACGTCGCAACGTCGACGTCGTTCATCAACTTCGGCGCTTTCCTTGCCTTTACGGCCGTCAATCTGTGCGTGATTCGGCTGTATTTTTCCGGCAATCATGGCGAGCGCAGGATCGGGATGCTCGGCGGGCTCGTATGTCCGCTGATCGGCGCGGTATCGGACGTCTGGCTGCTCGTCAGCCTTGAGAAGACGGCGCTCGTGCTCGGCGCCGCGTGGTTCGTGCTCGGGCTCGTGTATCTGGGCTGGATGACGCGGCTATTTCGACAGGCGCCGCCGGAAGTGGCGGTTTGATCGGGTTGAGGCTCGGGCGTGCGCGGGTCGAGTCGGTTTCGGCGAAGCCGGCGTCGTTGGGTAGCTCATCGCGGTCGTTCGCGTGCGCCGCGTGGCGATTTCGTCGACTTCGACTTCGACTTCGGCTTGGGTGCCGGGTGCCGGGTGCCGGGTGCCGTGACTCAAGTGTGCCGTCTGCAACGGAGCCTATCCGATCTTTTGTGTGTGAGGCATAAACTGATGGCCAAGGAGCCACTTTATGCCACGCAAACGCAAGGAA